>JBGQLP010000020.1:0-54784 GCA_041500125.1 Gemmatimonadota bacterium | reverse complement strand
TCACACCGCCCATTGATCACCTGCTCGTTGGCCAGCACGGTCATGTCCCTGGGGCACCAGTTGACCGCCGCCGACTTCTTGTACGCCTTCCCCGCCTTCAAGAGCTGGAGGAAGATCCACTGGGTCCACTTGTAGTACTTCGGATCGGTAGTCGAAAGCTCGTGCCGCCAGTCGAACATGCCGCCGATCCGGCGGAGCTGTCGCCGGAAGTTCTCGATGTTGCGCGGGATCAGCTCGGCCGGGTTGATGCCGACCTTGATCGCGTAGTTCTCGCTGTGGATGCCGAAGGCATCGAAGCCGATCGGCTCGAAGACATCGAACCCCTGCAGTCGCTTGAACCGGCCGTACACGTCGCTGCCGGTGAAGGCAAACATGTTCCCCACATGGAGCCCCTCGGCCGAGGGGTAGGGAAACATCATGAGGTTGTAGAACGGCCGGGGAGCGCCATCCAGATCGGGCTCGTTGACGCGCCGCTCCGCCCAGCGGGCCTGCCACTTGGCCTCCACCTGGTCGGGCTGGTACGGCACCTCGTCGGTCGGTGCGGGATTCTGCTTCACTGAAGACTTGCTCTGGCTCATGCCGCGGTCCGCTTCGCGGCCGGCCGGGCACGCGATCTGGGGAAAATGATCATTTAGAAGAACCGTAAATCTATTCCCATTGCCATCTTAGTGCCAACGCAGGCGGACAGACGGACGGGCGGACGGGCGGACCATCTGGCCGCGTGTCACCGGCCCTCGTCTTGCTGATAGGGGCAGATCCCCAGGTGACCCATACTCCCGGCGCGCGGCTTCATGGCTTCAGATCGCAACAAGTTCATCTTCCGGCTGCACCTGGTCGGCCTGACCGCGGCAGCCATCATGACTGCGGCGGCCTCGGGCATTGTCGTGCTTGCCTGCCCCATGCCCCGCTCCTTGGACCTGACGCAGCCGATCTTCTGGGGACCTCCTCTCCTCCTGGGGCTCGGCGTCGTGATCGAGCAGATGTTGGTGCAGCTCCTCCTCCGCCGGGTATTGAAGCATACCGGCAAGGTGGCGGCAGTCGCCTCGCGGGTCGCCGAGGGCGATCTGACCACGCCGGACTGGGCCAATCGCGAGGGACTCGATGGGCTTTCTTCTTCCATCGTGGGGATGGTGAAGCGGCTGCAGGATCTCGTCGGCACCATCCGACACCACTCGCATGATGCCTCGTCGATGGCCCAGGAGATCGCTGCCTCGACCCAGCAGATGACTGCCTCCACCCAGGAAGTGGCCAGCACCACCGGCGAGCTCACGGAACGAGCCAATCAGCAGGCCCAGGTGGTTCGGGCCGCGGCGGAAGATGCCGGCAAGATTCTGGAGATCGCGCACGAGCTGGCCGCCGGCGCCACTCAGGCCGCGGAAAGGAACGCGGCGCTGGCCCGGCTGGCGCGCTCTCATCGCGAGCGGTTGGACGAAAGCACCGCCGAGCTGGCCCGGCTGGCCGAGGAGATCGAGCGGGGTGCGACGGAAGCCGAGGCGCTGGCCACCGCCTCGGGGCACATCGAGAAGTTCATCATCCAGGCCAAGGTCATCGCCAAGCAAACCCACATGCTTGCCCTCAACGCCTCCATCGAGGCGGCCCGTGCCGGTGACGAGGGACGGGGATTCAGCGTAGTGGCCGAGGAAGTCAGGAAGCTGGCCAGTCAGGCCGCCAAGGCCGCGACATCCACCAGCGACACCGTTCAGACCATCGTGGCCCAGGTCCAGACCGCGCGGGAGCGGCTGATCCGGCTGGGCCAGGGGGGCACCGCAGCGCGGGAAGCAGCTCACGCGGCTGCGGTAGGGCTCATGAACGTCGCGGCCGATGCGGAAGCCAACGACCAGTGGACCCGGAGGATCTCCAACTCAGCGGGAGAAGTCCGCGGGCTGATCGAGGGAATCGCGGGACGGATGCGAGAAGTCTCGGTCGGCACCGAAGACTACGCCGCGGCAGCGCAGCAGATCGCCTCGGCCGCGGAACAGCTCAATGCCTCGACCGAAGAGATCTCCTCCTCGGCCGGACACCTGGCTCAGGCGGCGGAAAAGCTGACCGGGGCGGTGGGCGGGTTCAAGCTGGCGTGAGGCGAGTCACCGTCAAATGCCCGGCAGACGTATAGGTTAGCCTCCCCTTTCAGGGAGGACTCGTGTCCCGCAGCCGGCTCCTGGTGGCGCTTGTCGTCGCCGCAATCTCGATCCTCGGGTACTTCGGCAGCAGCGTCTTCAACCCGGTCACCCAGGAAAAGCAGCACGTCGCCGGCATCACGCCGGCGCAGGAAGTCGCGCTGGGATTGCAAGCGGCGCCCGAGATGGCTCAGCAGTTTGGCGGCGAGGATCCCGATCCCCAGCTGCAAGCTCGAGTCAAGAAGGTCGGCGAGCGCCTCCTCGCCAAGAGCGCGGCCTCACAGACTCCCTACCAGTTCCAGTTTCACGTCCTGAACGATCCCGAGACCATCAACGCCTTTGCCCTCCCGGGCGGACAGGTATTCATCACCGAGGGCCTGCTCAAGCGGCTCAAGACCGATGGGCAGCTCGCCGGCGTCCTGGGCCATGAGATGGGCCACGTCGTGGCCCGGCACGGCGCGGAGCACATCGCCAAGCAGCAGCTCACTCAAGGGCTCACCGGGGCCGCGGTGCTGGCCACCTACGACCCGAACAATCCTTCCAGCCGAAACTCGGCAGCCGTGGCGGCCATGATCGGCCAGCTCGTCAGCATGCGCTTTGGCCGGCAAGATGAGCTGGAGGCCGACCGCCTGGGCGTTCGACTCGGCAGCGAGGCCGGCTACGATCCGCGCTCGATGATCGCCCTGATGAAGATCCTGGAGGAGAGCTCGCAGGGAAGCCGCCCGCCGGAGTTCTTCAGCACCCACCCCAACCCGGAGAACCGGGTCCAGCGGATCGAGGAAGCGATCAAGGAACGCTTCCCCGACGGAGTTCCTGCCGGCCTCGAGACCTGAGCCCCGCCGCAAAGCTGGTGGTCGGCCCCGCCAGGCGGAGGTAAGTTCTCTGCCCATGGAGCTGCTTCGAAACGCGGATCTGTACGACCCCGAGCCACGAGGCCGGGCTCACCTGCTGATTGCGGGCGAGTCTATCGGGTGGATCGGGGCCGAGGCGCCGGTTCTGCCTCGTATGCTGGGCGTCATTGAACGTGACTTGGAAGGCCGGCGGGTGATACCGGGCCTCATTGACGGCCATGTCCACCTCACCGGGGGCGGCGGCGAGGCCGGTCCCGAGACCCGAGTGCCTCCCCTCATGCTCAGCCGGCTGACGGTCGGGGGCGTCACCACGGCGGTCGGGGTCCTCGGCACCGACGATACCGTGCGCTCCCCGGCGGAGTTGGTCACCACCGCGCGAGGCCTCATCGCGGAGGGATTGAGTGCCTTCTGCCATACCGGAGGCTACCATGTCCCGCCGGTGACGGTGACCGGCAGCGTGCGGCAGGACATCGTGTTGATTGACATCGTCCTGGGAGTCGGCGAGCTGGCGATCAGCGATCACCGCTCCAGCCAGCCGACACTGGATGAGCTGCTCCGCATTGCGGGCGACGCTCACGTTGGTGGACTGATGAGCGGCAAGGCCGGCATCGTGCACCTGCATGTGGGTGACGGCGCGCGCGGGCTGGAGCTGGTGCGCCAGGCCCTGGAAACCAGCGAGCTCCCTGCCCGGGTCTTCAACCCGACTCACGTGAATCGCCGGAAGCCACTGTTCCAGGAGGCGCTGGCGCTCGCTCAGCGGGGGTGCACCGTGGACCTCACCGCCTTCCCGGTCGAGGAGGGGGATGACGGGTGGTCCGCCGCCGAAGCGTTGACCCGCTATCTCGAAGCCGGACTTCCGGCCGATCGGGTCACGGTGAGCTCGGACGGGGGAGGCTGTCTCCCGGTATTCGATCCCGAGGGGCGGGTCAGCGCCATGGATGTAGGCAGCCCATCGGCAATGGCAGGGACGCTGAAGGAGCTGCTCCAGTGCGGCCAGCCGCTCGAACGGGTGCTGCCCGCGTTCACGGCCAATCCGGCGCGGCTGCTACGGCTGCGGAAGGGCAGCCTCATCCCGGGTGCGGATGCCGATCTCGTGGTGCTCGACGAGGATGGGGATGTGGAGGATGTCATGGCCCGGGGGCGGTGGCATGTCCTGGGGGGCCAGCCCGCAGTTCGCGGCACATTTGAGCGGAGGGAGTGACCGGTTGGCGACAGCGCGAGGGTACATCGTTCCGGTGGGTGGTGCCGAGGACAAGATGGGTGACATCGCTATCCTCCGGAAATTCGCGGCGTTGTGTGGCTCGGGCTGCCGGATCGCGATCATCCCGACCGCCTCGATGCAGAGCGAGACCGGGAGCCGGTACGAGGACCTGTTTCACAGCCTCGGCGTCAAGGAGGCGAAATCGCTTCCGATCGCGAGCCGCGCCGACTGCGAGCATCCGGAGTGGCTCGGGGTGCTGGATCAGGTCGAGGGGGTCTTCCTGGCGGGCGGCAACCAGCTGCGGCTCAGCACCACGATCGGTGGCACCGAGGTGGCCAAGGCACTCCGGCGGCGCAACCGGGAAGGAATGCACGTGGCCGGAACCTCCGCCGGCGCGGCATTTCTTTGTGAGCACATGATCGCCTTCGGCAAAGAAGGCGGGTCTCCTCGCGCCAAGATCGTGACCCTCGCTCCCGGTCTCGGCCTGACCAACCGAATCATTATCGACCAGCATTTCAGGCAACGCGATCGGTTAGGCCGGCTGCTCACGGCACTGGCCTACAACCCCTTTGCCATCGGCATCGGGCTGGACGAGAACACCGCCGCGTTCATCGGTCCCGACGAGACACTCGAAGTCGTCGGTGGGGGCGCGCTGACGATCGTTGATCCGTCCGGCCTCCAGTTTTCCTCCATGGCACGGGTGCGGAAGAACGATGCGGTCTGTCTCATTGGGCTCAAGTTGCACATCCTCGATCAGGGCTCAACCTTCAACCTGCACACTCGGGTGGCGGCGCCGGCCCAGGTGATTGCGCAGAGGGTGTGAGAGGTGAGGTGAGAGGTAAGAGGGTAAGCGGGTAGGTGGGGCAACGGTTTCGGATTCCTGAGAAAGCACATGCAGATACTCGATAGCGCGGTTTTTGTCGGCCCCAGCCTCTACGCCCACTTTCCCGTGATCCGGCTCGACATCGACCTCGGCCCGCTGGAAGACTGGCCTTCGGGAAAGCTGGGACCTCGCTTCACCGACGCACTGATTGCCGCGCTGCCGGGACTGAAGGACCACACCTGCTCGTACGGAAAGCCGGGCGGCTTCGTGCGCCGGCTGACCGAGGGCGAGGGCACCTGGATGGGCCACATCCTGGAGCATGTGGCCATCGAGGTTCAAAACGCAGCGGGCGAGACCGTCACCTTTGGCAAGACCCGGTCCCACGGCCCTCCCGGCCATTACTATGTCATCTACCAGTACGACCAGGAGGACGTAGGGGTCGAGGCCGGGCGGCTCGGGCTCACCCTGCTGCATTCCCTGCTGCCCCCCGAGCTGAGACCCAAAGGCTCGGTACCTGAAGGGTTCGACTTTGCGGCCGAGCGGGACGAGTTCATCCGCTTCACCCAGCGGCGGGCGCTCGGCCCCAGTACCGTGGCGCTGGTGCGCGCCGCGGAGGAGCGGCGCATCCCCTGGATCCGGCTCAACGACCAGAGCCTGATCCAGTTCGGGCATGGCCGGTATCAACAGCGGATCCAGGCTACCGTCACCAGCCGCACCTCCCACATCGCGGTGGAGTTGGCCTCCGACAAGGAAGAGACCAACCGGATTCTGGGCAACCTCGGTCTTCCGGTTCCCCAGCAGCGATTAGTTCAGCACGCCGAGGATGCGGTGTCCGCCGCGGGGCGAATCGGGTATCCGGTCGTGGTGAAGCCCTACAATGGCAACCACGGGCGGGGGATTTCTATCCATCTCACCACAGCGGAGCAGGTACGCACGGCCTTTGAGGTGGCGCGGGAACACAGTCGAAACGTCATCGTTGAGACCTTCATCACCGGCGAGGACCACCGGATGCTGGTGATCAACGGCGAGCTGGTTGCGGTGGCGAAGCGGGAGCCTGGCCACGTGGTGGGTGACGGCGTGCACACCATCGAGCAGCTGGTGGAAGCGGTCAATCAAGACCCCCGCCGCGGTGTGGGGCACGAAAAGGTGCTCACCCGGCTCGAGTTCGACCAACAGGCGGAGATTCTGCTGGCGAACAAGGGCTACACCCGGGAGACGGTTCCTCCAACCGGGGAGCGGGTCTTTCTCCGTTCGACCGGCAATCTCTCCACCGGCGGCACCGCCACCGACATGACCGACATGGTCCATCCCGACAACATCGAAATGGCGGTCCGGGCGGTGAAGGCGATCGGGCTGGATGTAGGTGGCGTGGACTTCCTTACGGGAGACGTGACCGAGTCCTACAAAGTGATCGGCGGCGCGATCTGCGAAGTCAACGCGGCGCCGGGATTCCGGATGCACATGGCCCCAAGCGAGGGACAGCCGCGGGACGTGGGTGGACCGGTCATGGACATGCTGTTTCCCCCGGGCACGCCGAGCCGGATTCCGATCGCGGCGGTCACCGGGACCAACGGCAAAACCACCACGGCGCGGATGCTGGCCCATCTTCAGAAACTCGCCGGACATCACGTCGGCCTCACCTCCACCGACGGGGTGTACATCAACGGCCAGCGCACGGTGGCAGGGGACATGACTGGCCCGGTGGCGACCCGGATGGTCCTGAGCGATCCATCAGTTGATGTTGCCGTCCTCGAGATCGCGCGGGGCGGGTTGCTGCGGGCGGGCATGGGCGTCAGGCACTGTGACGTGGGCGCCGTGCTCAACGTCAAGTCCGACCACCTCGGACTCAGAGGCATCGGCACCCTCGATCAGTTGGCCGAAGTTAAGCGAATCGTGATCGAGGTGGCGCGCGACACCGCCATCCTCAACGCCGACGATCCGCTCTGCCTCAAGATGGCCGACTACACCGAGGCAAAGCACTTGTGCTACGTGACCATGAACCCGACTCACGAGCTGGTGGGCGAGCACATCCAGGCCGGAGGACGCGGCGTGGTGCTGGAGTCAGGTATCAAGGGCCAGATGATCACGCTCTACGACCACGGGGCCCACATTCCGCTCCTCTGGACTCATTTGATCCCGGCCACGCTGGAAGGCCGGGCCCTGCACAATGTGCAGAACGCGATGTTCGCGGCGGCGATGGCATTCAGCATGGGACTCAAGCTGGAGGACATCCGCCATGGGCTTCGCACCTTCGACACCACGTTCTTCCAGGCACCCGGCCGGATGAACATCTACGACGAGCATCCGTTCAAGGTGATTCTGGACTATGGTCACAACCCCGCGGCCGTGGAAGCGATGTGCCAGCTGGTCGGGCGGCTCGACGTCACGGGAAGACGGCTCTGTGTCATTGCAGTGCCGGGAGACCGGCGGGATGAGGACATCGTCGAGATCGGCCGGATCGCGGCGGGACACTTCGAGCGCTACATCTGCCGGCGAGACGACCAGCTCCGAGGCCGGGGCCCCGATGAGGTGCCCCAGCTCCTGCGGCAGGCACTGATAGACAACGGGGTGCCGGCCGACCAGATCGAGGTGATCCCCGACGAGCAGACCGCCGTCGACGCAGCCCTGCGGGAGGCGGAGGCCGGCGATCTCCTGCTCATCTTCGCCGACGCGATCACCCGAAGCTGGAAGCAGGTGATCCAGTTCCGGCCCGATGCCGCGTCGCGGCAGGCGGAGCGGCCGCGCAGCTCCCGGCCGGAACCGGTAGCGGCCATGGTCACACCCCTGCTGGAAGACCAGCGGCGCGAGTTCGTCCGTGATTCCCGTGGCGTGCGGCTGGCGAGGGAGGAGCAGGAGGATTGACCACCGTTCACGCCATGAACATTCTCGACTCCCGCCGGCTGACCGGACCGGGGCTGTTATTGGATGGGCCCGGAGCGGTCCTCGACATTCGGCTGGAGGAGGCCGAGCGTGAGCCGGCCGTCTCCGCTTGGAGAAAAGCGGCTGGCCGCCTGCTCCAGGCCGTCGGCTGGGAAAACGAGAGGCTGGTCAGCCGGGCATTCCCGGGCGGGGTGAGCCTGGCGGTGGGTGCGCCGATCGATGGGCTGTACGCTGCAACGGAGCTCAACGAGCGCGCCTGGGCCGCGGCTATCGCCGAGCTCGAGGGCCGGCGGGCACCCGATTTCAGGGCGGATGTCGCCAGCTTGCTGAACGAGATGGCGGACGAGAGAAACCCGGACCTGGTCGCCATTTGCCTGGCAGCGCGGGCGCGAGGGGTCAGCTTTCTCAGCGGTGAAGACCTGGTATCGGTGGGCACCGGCTCCGGTGCAGTGGTCTGGCCGGCCGACGGGCTACCCGACCTGGGAGAAATAGACTGGACCGGGGTTCACGATGTTCCCACCGTCCTGGTCACCGGCTCCAATGGAAAGACCACGGTGGTTCGGCTGCTGGGCGCCATGGTTGCTGCCGCCGGTAGGGTTCCCGGCATCACCTCCACCGACGGCGTTACCGTCGGGCCTACCCTGCTAGAGGGGGGTGATTTCTCGGGGCCAAGCGGCGCCCGGATGGTGCTGCGCCGGCGCGAGGTGGAGACCGCGATTCTGGAGACGGCACGAGGGGGAATTCTGAGACGCGGGCTTCCAGTCGAGCGGGCGGACGTCGCCGTGGTCACCAATGTCGCCGACGATCACCTGGGCGAATTCGGCGTCGTGAGTCTTCCCGACCTGGCAACCACCAAGCTGTTGGTCGCCCGGCCGTTGGGAAGCGGCGGCACGCTCGTGCTCAACGCCGACGACCCGCTGCTGGTGGAGCGGAGTCGTGGTATCCCGGCGCGCATTACCTGGTTCTCCCTGCACTCCTCCTCCGAGCTGGTGGCCCGGCACCTGGAGAACGGGGGCACCGCCGCGGTCGCGGACGAGGGGAGGATCGTGCTGGCGCAGGGCGAACGGCGGGCCACCCTGCTCCCGATCGCGGACATTCCCATCACCTTCTCAGGATCAGCGGAGCACAACGTGGCCAATGTCCTGGCCGCCGTTGCCGCGGCCGCGGCGCTGGGGATTGCGGTTCCCGAGATGACTGCGGCGCTGCGCCGCTTCGGTCAAAAGCTGGAAGACAATCCCGGCCGAGCCAATCTCATCGAGCTAGGCGGCGTTCGTGTCCTGCTCGACTTCGCGCACAATCCGCACGGCATGTCGGCGCTGGTTGCCGTAGCGAAGACCATTCCAGCCCAGCGCCGATTGCTGCTCGTCGGCCAGGCGGGAGACCGGAGCGATGACGCGATTCGCGAGCTGGCTCGAGCTGCCTGGACGCTCCACCCGGACCACGTGGTGGTGAAGGAAATGGAGAGCTATCTCCGGGGCCGGACTCCGGGCGAGGTCCCCGGCCTGCTGGCCGAGGAGTTCTCCAGGCTCGGCGTCCCGGAAGAGGCGATATCGTGGGCTGGACCGGAGATTACCGGCGTTCGCCGGGCGCTGGAGTGGGCTCGGCCAGGAGATCTGCTGGTGCTCGCGGTGCATGAGGACCGACCGGCGGTGCTCGACCTGCTGGACCGACTGGCGGCAAGGGAGTGGCGGGCGGGAGAGCCGCTCCCCGGCTGAAGTATCCGGCGAACGCTACTCCGAGGATGTTTCCGCGATAGCTGTTAAAGCCCGAGGAAGGAGACGGCCAGGGCAACCAGGGCAAGGATCACGGCGCCGGCCACCAAGGAGAAGAGGATCCGTTCTCGCCGGCGGCGATCGGACGCGAGCGACTCCCGCAGGTGCTCGTGGCGGTGCTCCAAGGTCTCGAAACGTTCGGCCAACAAGCCCAGCTCGCCTCGCAGCTCCTCCTGGGCTTCCGACAGCCGATCCATTCCGCCGGGCGCAAGGCCGTTCGGGACGTCGAACAGCGACTGCGACATGACCCCTTCGGCTGCAATGACTTCTTCCATACCTTGAATGAAGTGCCGTTGATGGATCCGCTTGTCGGAGTCGGGACCGGGCTCGACCGTGGCGATCTGGGCGGCCTTCAGCACCGCATTCTTGATGTCCCCCCCGCTCCGGGTATAGGTCTCCGCCAGAGCACTGAAATCGACGTCGTCCGCCAGTGGGGTCTTCCGGGAATGCAGCTGTACCCGCCAGATCCGCTCCCGTTCCTCGACGTTGGGCATCTCGAAGAGAATGTGGGTTCGGATCCGGCGCTCGAAGGCGGGGTCGATATTGGCCGCCAGGTTGGTGGCGAAGATGACCACGCCGGGGAAACTCTCCAGCTCGTGCAGCAGCACGTTGACGATCGCGTTGGCCTCGCGCTCATAGGCCGCGCTCATGGAGGTGAAGCGCCGGCCGGCGATGGCATCCGCCTCGTCGAAGAACAACACCGCGTCCTGCCGGGCCGCGGAGCGGAACACAGCCGCAACGTGCTTGGAGGTCTGACCCACCCAGCGCGACTCGAGCTCGGCATGACGCACGACCAGCAGCTTCTTGTCGAGGGCGTAGGCCAGGGCCTCGGCGCAGATGGTCTTGCCGGTACCCGGGGGGCCGGCAAAGTGGAAGGCAAGACCCAAACCACTGGAGTGGCGCTCGGCCAGTCCCCATTGGTGGAAGATCAGGTCATGCTTGCGCACCAACGCCAGCGCGTGATTGAGCGCGCGCAGCGTGGTGGTGGGGAGGACGACGTCGTCGAAGGAGCGCCGGGGCTCGAAAGCCTCGACGAGCTCCCGGCCAGGGGAGACGGTCCCGAAGAGAAGATCGCGTATGGAATCGGCCACCCTGGATTATAGACCTATTCCCGCGCTTCGGGGTGGCGCCGCTCCGAGTCCGTCTTGCGGGCGCCCACGACCCTGTCCCAGGCGTCCCGGACGGCATCCTTGATCTCGTCCCAGACCGCCGGGCCTGAGCCCCGGTGCTGGTAGCTCTCCCAGCCCTGGCGCAGGTCGGGTTCCGCTTCGTCCCAGCTGCGCCCCAGGTGGTGTTGGGCCGAATCGAAGCCGTAGCGGAACGCTGGGCGGAAGCGATCGTAAAAGTCCGGCCCTAGCCCATAGGGGCGGCTGGTAAAGTTCTCGAACCAGTAGTTGTCCTCGGTGTCCCAGGCGGCCTTCCAGGCCGGGTCTACCGGGAGCGAGTCACCCTCCGAGTCTTTCCTCTTGGACACCAGCCACCTCCGGTCAAAAGAACGGCGGATCAGCGGTCGAGTTGGGGAAGCCAGATCATTCTACAACCCTGAGCCCGAATGTCGGGTGATTGTGGTCACTTTACCCTTTGCGCCATCCCATCGACGCCATCATACTCCCGGAGTGCGGGGACACCCGTCTTCCGCTACCGTTGCTCAGGAGTCTCCTTGAAGACCGCGCCTCCGCTCTGGATGCTTCGTACCGCGTTCCGCACCGTTGGGTCGGTGGCTCCGGGCGTGGCGGCCCGATGGGCGGAGACCATCTTCTGCAGCCCTCCGCGGCACGAGCCACGGCCCGCGGAGGAAGCTTTTCTGGCCACCGGCAGGCGGCTCACGGTGCGAAGTCAGGAGCAGGACCTCGCGGTGTGGGCTTGGGGCCAAGGTCCGGTTGTCATCCTGGCCCACGGATGGGGAGGGAGGGCCGGACGGCTCACCGCTCTGGCCGGAGGTCTGATGCAGAATGGCTTCCGGGTGGTGCTGTTCGATGCCCCGGCCCACGGGGCGTCAATGGGACGTCTGGCTTCGCTCCCCCAGTTTTCCCGCGCGCTCCGCGATGTGGGCGAGACGCTTGGCCCGGTGCATGGACTGGTCGGCCATTCTCTGGGCGGAGCAGCGGTGTCCCTGGCCATGCGGCACGGACTGGCCGCTCGCCGCGCGGTGCTCCTTGCGCCACCCGCGGACGTGTTTCTCTTCACCAATGCCTTCGCCGAGCATCTGCGCATTCCGCCGCGCGTGCGCCGCGTCATGCGGGAGAATCTGGAGAGCCGGCTGCAGATCCGCTGGGAAGAGCTGCACATACCGACCCTCGCCCGGAGCATGACCATTCCCGCGCTCATCGTGCACGACGTAGATGACCCCGATGTCCCTTATGGGCACGGAGAGGAGATTGCGCGTGCCTGGCCCGCCGCCGAGCTGGTGACCACCAAGGGTCTGGGTCATCGCAACATACTGCGGGATCCGGAGGTAGTGCGCCGGACGATTGATTTTCTCCGGGTTGGGTTAGACGCGTGATCGTGATGGACCGGGAGAACCTGTGGGCTAAAGGCTGGTCTCATGTTCTCTCGACCACGAACGACGTGGCCGAGTTGCGCGAGTTCTGCCGGCAGGTGGGCGCGCCGCCCTCGGCGCTGCATCTGGGAAACCGGCGCTGGCCCCATCTCGATCTGAAGCTGGAGGCTCGCGACCGGGCGCTCGCGCGTCCGGGAGTTCGGGTTTTCGAGCGGACGTCGGAGATGCTTCGGTTCCTCAAGGCTTTGCCCGTCGAAATGAAGCAATAGCCTTGGGACGGGCGACTTCCCATTTCCCTGACATCAGCAATCGGGGACAAGCGATTATGTGATGCGCGATACAAATTGAGGAGCCGGAAAGCCGCATCCTGTCCCTAACTGACTCCTTTGTGAGCCCGGCCAATATGACCCAGTTCTCTCGACGTGAATTCCTCCGGGTCTCCGCTGCCGGCCTCGGCCCGGGGACGGCGCTAGGTTCCCTCCTCGGGCTTGGCGCCAGCCTCGCCCCGGCCACCGCCAGGGCCCAGCAGCTCCGCATCAAGGACGCCAAGGCCACACCCAGCGTCTGCCCCTACTGCTCCGTCGGTTGCGCCACGATCGTCCACACCATCGACGGCGAGATCGTGAACATCGAAGGCGACCTGCGCAGTCCCCATAGCGAGGGCTGCCTCTGCCCCAAGGGCGCTGCGATCTACCAACTGCACAAGAATCCCAACCGGGCCACCAAGGTCCTCCACCGCCAGCCCGGCGCCACCACATGGGAGGAGGTCGAGCTGGATTGGGCCATGGACCGAGTGGCCCAACTGGTGAAGAAGACCCGGGACGAAACCTTCGTGGAGCGGCTGGAGAACGGCACCCTCGTCAATCACACCACCGCCATCTTCGCCCTGGGCGGCGCCACCCTGGACAACGAGTGGAACCACCTGCAGCAGAAGCTGATGCGGGGACTCGGGGTGGTGGCAATCGAAAACCAGGCTCGAATATGACACTCCTCTAGCGTCCCCGGTCTGGGGACCCGGCTCGGTCGCGGCGCGGCGACCACCTATCCGCGCAACATGGAGTTCTCGGACTGCATCGTGTTCGAGGGCTCTAACATGGCCGAGTGCCACCCGGTGGCCTTCCGCTGGCCGATGAAGGCCAAAGTGGAGCACGGCGCCAAGCTCATCCACGTCGATCCCCGCTTCACCCGCACCAGCGCCATGTGCGACCTCTACGCGCCCATTCGCGCCGGCAGCGACATCGCCTTCCTGGGCGGTTTGATCAATTACGTCATCCACAGCGAGCGCTGGAACAGCGATCCGTTTTTCCGGGAGTACCTGCTCAACTACACCAACGCGGCCACCATCATTCGGAGCGACTTCAAGGATGCCGAGGAGCTGGACGGTGTCTTCTCCGGGCTCATGGAATACAAGAGAGACGTCGCGGGATGGGCATACGACGGGTTTATGGGGACCTATCAGACGGACTCCTGGCAATACGCCCGGC
Organism: Gemmatimonadota bacterium; assembly: GCA_041500125.1. Taxonomy (GTDB): domain Bacteria; phylum Gemmatimonadota; class Gemmatimonadetes; order Gemmatimonadales; family GWC2-71-9; genus CAVVWJ01. The sequence continues at coordinate 41,156 of JBGQLP010000020.1, read as the reverse complement.
AGGGGGAGGAGTTCGGTGAGCCTCGAGGCGGCGAAGAGAACGCATCCCCGGGACGAAGGGAAATGCAGCGGCAACCCCGCCCGGGCGAGCCGCTCGAGTCGGTGATTCGCTCGCTCCGGAAGCCTCCTCCCGACCGGGACCAGACGCTCCGTCATCCCCGGTGCGTGTTCCAGGTCGTCAAGCGCCACTTCAGCCGCTACACCCCGGAAATGGTCGAGGAGGTCACCGGCTGCCCCCCGGCCACGTTTACCAAAGTTGCCGAGGCGATCCTGCAGAACTCAGGGCGCGACCGGACCACTGCCTGGGCCTACGCGGTCGGGTGGACCCAGCACACCTACGGTCCCCAGATGATCGGCTGCTGCGCCCTGCTGCAGCTGCTCCTCGGCAACATCGGCCGGCCCGGCGGCGGGATCATGGCTCTTCGCGGCCACGCCTCGATCCAGGGGTCAACCGACGTGCCCACGCTCTACCACAGCATTCACGGGTACATGCCGGCGCCCTCGGCCCTTAAGGATCACCGCACGCTCCGGGAGTACCTGGCAACCGAGGGCCTCGCCACCGGCATCTGGGCCGGCATGCCCAAGTACCTGGTCTCCTATCTCAAGTCGATGTACGGAGACGCGGCGACCCCAGCGAACGACTTCGGATATGAGTGGCATCCGAGAATCACCGGCGACCACTCCCATCTGCCCATGTTCGTCGCCATGGCCGACGGCCAAGTGAAGGGGATGATCTGCGTGGGGCAGAATCCGGCCACTTCGCTCAACGCCGCGTTGGAGCGCAAGGGGATGCGGCGACTCGAGTGGCTGGTGGTGAAGGACAATTTTCTCACCGAGACCGCCACCTTCTGGAAGCGGGCGCCGGAGATCGAGGCCGGCGAGATCAAGCCGGAGGACATTGCCACCGAGGTGTTCTTCTTCCCGGCGGCCCAGGTGGCCGAGACCGATGGGAGCTTTACCAACACCCAGCGGATGCTCCAGTGGCACTTCAAGGCGGCCGACCCGCCGGGCCAGTGCCGCTCCGATCTCTGGTTCACCCACCAGCTCGCGCTTCGCCTGAAGCGGCTCTATGCCGACAGCGACCTGCCGCGCGACCAGGGATTCCAGAACCTGCTGTGGGAGTTCGATCCCGACCCCGGGCATCAGGGGAGTATCGCAGGCGAGCCGGACGCATCGAAAGTATTACGCGAGATCAACGGCTACGTCACCGGCGACCTCAGCCGGCATCTGGCAGCCTACGATGACCTCAAGGACGACGGCTCCACCACCTGCGCATCCTGGATCTACTGCGGGGTGTTCCCCGCGCCGGACCGGAATCTCGCCGCCAGCAAGCAACCCGACCCGCCCGGGGTCGTCGGAGCCCACCTCAACTGGGGCTGGGCCTGGCCGGCCAACCACCGGGTGCTCTACAACCGTGCCTCGGCCGATCTCCAGGGCCGTCCCTGGAGCGAGCGGAAGAAATGGACCTGGTGGGACGGTAAGCGGTGGACCGGCTACGACACCCCGGATTTTCCGGTGACCAAGCCGCCCGATGCCCGAGGCGATCCTAAGGCGATCGGGGTCCAGGCCTTGTCAGGTCGGCAGCCATTCACGCTCAAGCCTGACGGGGTGGGATGGCTCTTCAACCCGGCAGGCCTGCTCGATGGCCCGCTCCCGACTCACTACGAGCCGGCCGAATCACCAGTGCGGAATGCGCTGTACCGGCAGCAGACCAGCCCGGTGATGAAGTACTGGAAACGGGACGACAACCAGCTCGCCGGGGTCGGCGATCCCCGCTTCCCCTACGTGATCACCACCTACCGGCTCACCGAGCACTATCTGGCCGGCGCCATGAGCCGGTGGAACCCATGGCTGACCGAGCTCATGCCGGAGCTCTTCATCGAGCTCTCCCCCGAGCTCGCGGCGGAGAAGGGGATTGGAAACACCGAGTGGGTGCGGGTGAGCACGCCGCGCGCCCAGATCCATGCCAAGGCTCTGGTCACCCGACGGGTGCGGCCGTTCCGTCTGGGGAATAAGGTCATCCACCAGGTCGGTATGCCCTGGCACTGGGGATGGGAGGGAGTCGTGACCGGAGACGTGGTGAACACGCTCACCGCGCTGGTCGCCGATCCCAATGTGAGCATCCACGAAGGCAAGGCCTTCGTGTGCAACGTGGAGAAGGCATGATGGCGGAGCCCATGGGGTTCTACACCGACACGACGGTGTGTATCGGATGCAAGGCTTGCGAGGTGGCCTGCAAGGAGTGGAACCAGCTCCCCGCGACGGGGGGTGGCAAGCACGAGATGAGCGGCGACAGCTACGACAATACGCGCCGGTTGGATGGGGAGCACTGGCGCCACGTCAAATTCGTGGAGCAGTTCAGCGAGGATCGGACCGACGGCCGCTGGCTCATGATGAGCGACGTCTGCAAGCACTGCGTCCAGGCCGGCTGCCTCGAGGTCTGCCCTACCGGCGCCATCATCCGAACCGAGTTCGACACCGTGGTGATTCAGTCGGACACCTGCAACGGATGCCGGGCCTGCATCGCAGCCTGCCCCTTCGGGGTGATCGGCATCAACGACGTCTCCAACGTCGCCCAGAAGTGCACCCTCTGCTACGACCGCTTGCAGGCCGGCATGGAGCCGGCGTGCTCCCAGGCCTGCCCCACCGACTCGATCCGGTTCGGCCCCATTCGGGAGCTCAAGAAAATGGCTGAGGCCCGGGTGCAGCAGCTGCATCACCTGGGTGAAACGCGTGCTCACCTCTACGGAGCCGACGACAAGTTCCTCGGTGGGCTCAACTCATTCTATCTGCTGGTGGATGAGCCGGAGGTGTACGGCCTGCCCCGCGCGCCCAAGATGCCGACGCGCAACCTGATTCCGGCCTCGCTCTTCTCGACCGCGGGTGCGCTGGTGCTCGGCCTCCTCGGAATGGTGGGCTTGCGGAAGCGGCGGATGGACGAGCGCGCCGCCGGCGCGGAGGACGCGAGTGTCTGACACCTTCTTCACCGCCTCGCCGCACTGGGCCTGGTGGATCATCCTCTATTTCTTCGTGGGTGGGATCGCCGGCAGCTCGTTCTTCCTCGCGTCCCTGCTGCACCTGTTTGGCCGGCCGGCCGATCGCCCCTTGGTCCGGCTCGGGTACTACGGCGCATTCGTAGGAGTGGTCATCAGCGGGTTCGTGCTCACGATCGATCTCACCCGGCCGCTGCGGTACTGGCACATGCTGATCCAGAATCATACCGGCAAGCCGATGCTCAAGCCCTGGGTGCCGATGTCGGTGGGATCGTGGGGGCTGTTGCTCTTTGGGTTGTTCTCGTTTCTGGCGGTGCTCGCGGCGCTGAGCGAGGAGCGAGAGAAGCCCAGACTGCTCCGCTCCGGGCCGGTGCGATTCCTTCGGCGGCGGGGACCCTCGACGGTGATCGCGGTGCTGGGGAGCATCTTCGGGCTCTTCATCGCCGGCTACACCGGGGTGGTCCTCGCGGTCACCAATCGGCCCATCTGGGCTGACTCCACCATGCTCGGGCTCTTGTTCCTGGTCTCCGGGGCCTCCACCGGCGCCGCCGCGCTGACCCTGCTCGCCATCTGGCGCCGCGCTGGCCACCCCACGTCCATAGGCTGGCTCGCCTGGTTCGACCGCAAGGCCCTCATCCTGGAACTGCTGGTGCTGATCGCGTTCGTGGTATCGCTCGGCTCCGTGGCTCGGGTGTTCCTCAGTTGGTGGGGCGCGCTGCTGATAGGGGGGGTGGTCGGAGCCGGCATCCTGATACCACTCCTGCTGGAGCGGGGGCATCGCGTCCCCGCGCCACGGCATCTCGTTCGCAACGCGTCGTTGATCCTGCTCGGCGGCTTCCTACTCCGGGTGGTGGTGCTCCTCTCGTCGAGCCAGATTCACGTCCTTGGCTCGAGGGTGACGGGTCGATGAACCGAGTCATCGCGAGCGGCCGCAGGCCGCGTGGCGATCCCGCAGTTACGAGATTGCCGCGGGGGCTCTGCCCCCTCGCAATGACTGCGTGCGGTATCCTCCTCACCGCCTGCGCCAGCCCCGAGGCCCACCGCACCCGGGGAGATGGCCCCGGTGCCGATGTGAGAAACTGGGGGAAGCCGGTCGAGCTCCACGCCGGCGCCCATCCCTTTTACCAGACGCCCTGCGTCACGGACTCACTCGAATGCCACGGACCACTCCCGGTCTTCGGACCGACACCACCACCCGATTAGCTGAACTCGAGCAGCAGCGACCCGAGTGGCACACCTGGATCGCCCTGCTGGCCGTGGCGGAGCGCGAGCTGAACGCTGAGGGCCGGCGCACGCCGATGGATGAGACGGAGCTTGCGAGAGAGTGCTCTAGCTCGCCGGAGGATGTGCCCCTCCTGAACGGGCGAAGGCTACAGGTCGATGCGGCCCGGATCCAGCGGCTGGTCCGTGGTCTCGCGTCGACCGCATCCGCTGGAGAACTCGAGGGCGGAATGTCGCTCCGCCTGTACCAGCCGTCGGAGGTCGAGACGCTGAGGCTGATTTCGGCGGCGGTGAGGCAGGATGCGGACGGGATCGACCAGCTGGCAGGGGAGCGCGGCGTCGACCCTGGTGCACTCGCATCGGTGGCCCATCTAGCAGCCTTCCCCTTGCTGCAGTCATGTGGGCGGCTGCTCGAGAGCCGGGTCCTTCCCTACTGGCACCACGGTTACTGCCCGGTCTGCGCTGCCTGGCCGATTCTTGCGGAGCGCCGCGGACTCGATCGGAGCCGCCGGCTCAGGTGCGGGCGCTGCGCCGCGGAGTGGACGGTTCAGTGGCTGTACTGCATCTACTGTGGCGAAAGGGAACACGATCAGCTGGGATCCCTGGCGCCGGACGATCAAGGAGAGCTGCTCAAGCTGGAGACCTGCGCCACCTGTCGGGGGTACCTGAAATCGATCGCCAGTCTCCAGGGCTTTTCGGCCTTCGAGCTCCTCCTGCAGGATCTGGAAACGGTCGAGTTCGACCTCGTAGCGTTGGACCGGGGTTACCGCCGGCCTCGGGAGAGCGGGTTCGCGCTTGACCTGGAAGTCGTCGACTATGCGTCCTGCCGAGATCTGTAGCCGACTCCTTACCGCCCTCGACGCCTCCGAGGGCCGCCGCCGGAGACGGAAGCGGAATACCACACCCGACTCAATCGGAATGGCCATCAAGCGCACAATCCTGGAAGAGACCGTGCGCTACGACCCTGACCCGGACGGGTACGAGGAGTGGCTTCTGAAGCGCTGTGTTACGCAGGACGCGCCCAGTGGGCCGATGCGGGCGATGGCGCTCGACGTTCTGTCCGACTGGCGCCTGGCACAGACGTCGGTGGTGTTCCGGAGCTGGCTGGAGCAAGGCGCGCCCTCGGATGATGCGGCATCGTAGGTCGGAGGCGGCCCTGCGCATGTGAGCGGCGCAGCACTGTAACCTGTGACACTCGGCACGGCTCGTGGGAAGCCAGTTCATCATAGTGTCCCGTGCTTGGGGGCTCATCGTGATCGCCGGTGGGCCCGTCGTCACCCCCGTGGCGACCTCGTACGGGAGAGTCATTCGATGGCAGGTGAATTCTCACTCGACGTAGCCACGGATACCGACCACTGGCGACGACGGAGACACTGCGGTGACTGCCTCCCCCCGTCCCGACGACGTAGAGCCGCCGCCCCGGGTAACCGTGCTGGTGGTGGATGACGAGGAGATGGTCCGCCGCCTCGCCGGGCGGATGCTCCTCTTGCTTGGCTACAAGGTTCTGGAAGCGCAAGACGGCCACGAAGCGATCACGCTGCTTCAGCGCGGCCCCCACCGCATTGGCGTCGTGCTCACCGATCTGGCTATGCCGGGCATCGGCGGGCGGCGCCTGGGGGAGACGATTGCGAACTGCTGGCCGCAAGTGCGGGTGTTGTATATGTCGGGATTTCCAGCCCAGCGGATGCTGAACGAAGGCGCGCTCGACCTCAGTCACCCGTTCATCCAGAAGCCTTTCACATCGGAGCAGTTGGGGAGAAGAATGCGCGACTTACTGGCGCGCCCCCAGGAGCAATAGGAGTCAATGCATCTCGGCTCGGGACTGGAGATCGAAGTGCCTTGCCAGCACGTAGGTGACCCAGTCGGTCACCTGAATCCAGAGTCCCTCCATTTCGTCGCGATACTCGCCCTCCTGCACCACCCGGTACCAAGTCTTCGGATCCACCCCAGGATAGAGGTGAACGCATTCGGGCTTGACCCTGGCTTCGAGGCTCTTGTCCCCGGCACGACCGAGATCGGTCTTGTCGGAGCGAACACCAGGCACCGAACCGGAGTGAGGTGAAGGGTAGAAATTAATTTCGAGCATGTTCATCCCACCCGATGGGGTTGGCTGGGACCACCGAGAGCCGCGCCAATCCGCCCTATACTAAATGGCAGTCGCTGGAAATGGCAAACCCCGAAAATCGCCCGCATGCAGTCCGCAGCGCTATCGGGGCACTCCGAAAAGCCTTGGCGGCGGGTGGCTAGAGGATTTTCTTGCCGAAGGCCGACTGCACCAGCTCCACCGCAAACGCGGCCGAGGCATTCCCCTGGTCCAGAATGGGGTTTACTTCGACCATCTCGAGCGAAGTCATCACCCCGGCATCGGCGATCACCTCCATGATGAGGTGCGCCTCCCGGTAATCCAGCCCTCCCTTGACCGGAGTTCCCACCCCGGGCGCCACCGTCGGATCCACCGCGTCCAGATCGAAGCTCACGTGCACGTAGTCGGTACCGTCGGTCACGCGGGCAATGGCTTTCTTCATCACCCGGTGCACCCCGTGACGATCGATATCCGACATGGTGTGGACTTGCACCCCGGTCTCGTTCAACCGCTTCTTCTCTCCGCTGTCGAGGCTTCGGACTCCCACCAGGGCCACATTTGAAGGGTCCACCTTGGGCGACGAGCCGCCGATCGAGGTCAGCTCGCTGGGCCCAAAGCCCAGGAGCGCGGCCAGCGGCATGCCGTGGATGTTGCCGGATGGGGAGGTCTCCGGTGTGTTGATGTCCCCGTGCGCGTCGATCCAGACGAGGCCCAGCTTCGCATTCTGCCGCTGGGCGAACGCCGATATGCCGGAGACCGTACCGACCGCGATGGAGTGATCGCCGCCCAGGATCAGGGGAAAGTGCTCGAGGCCCATGATGCGATCGACCTTCCGGGCCAATATCGCCGACGCACGCGCGATCTCCCCCAGGTAGCGAGCCCGCTCGTTGCCGACCTTGAGCTCCTCCATGTTCTTGATGACTAGATCGCCGTCGTCCACGACCTTGTGTCCCAGCTCCGCGAGCCGGTCGGCAACTCCGGCAATGCGGATGGCGGAAGGTCCCATGTCCACCCCCCGCCGTCCCGAGCCCAGATCCATCGGCACGCCGAGCAGATGGACGATCATGCCCGGGCCCGGGGCATCCAGCGCGTCCGGGCGAGCGCCACCCGGCCCCGGGCATTCAGCAGTACCCCCTCACGCGCTAGCAGCTGCTGCTGGACCAACTCTGCGCCCGGCATGGCCCGAACGCTGATCCCGCCGCTCGCGTTGACCACCCGATGCCAGGGTACCGTCGTTCCTTCGGGCAGCGCGTGCAGCGCATACCCGACCTGGCGGGCGTGACCGGCGATACCGGCAAGGGCGGCAACCTGACCGTAGGTTGCTACCCGTCCCTTCGGTATCCGCCGGACCACGGCATAAATTCGTTGATAGCTCACTGGATCAGACGGACTCAGGCGCGGCGCTTCATCCCGCCGGCCAGGAGCACGAGCCCCGCCACGAGCGCGACCCCACCCGCCCAAGTGGGCACTGCGTGCTTCTGCTCCACCGACGCCTTGAGATCGCCTACCTTAAGCACCTCGTCCTTCGATTTGTAAGTCATCCCGCGAAACAGGATGAAGGCACCAAGCACGAGGAGAACGATTCCAACGAGTGCCTGCGGTCGCATGGTCGGCTCCGAGGGTTAGAGAAAACGAAGGGGGCTTCAGTCCTTCGGCTTCCAGATCGAGAGCAGGTAGAGACTGGTGGCGAGGACCATCACTCCGGCGATGATGGGCCCTGGGCCGCCGTAGTTCTCGAACTGAAATGGCAGCTGATTGGGACCCTTCGTTCCGCCAAGGATCGTGAGCACGCCGATCACGATGCCGGCGACACCCGTCAGCGCAAGGAGTGCGAAGAGCACGCGCATGATTGCCTCGTAAAGGAGTGAGAGCGACTGGTTAGTGTAGCAGACTTGGGTGCCGGCATAAAGGTACTCCGCCGGGCTTGAACCGACGACCGGCGAGCCGCTCCGGTGGATTGCGGAAACAGAGGCGTCGAGCATCTCTTCCCAGGGAGAGGCGGACCCCGTGACCCGATTCGAAATAGTCTCGGCTCCAGGCCAGACCGATTCGACCAGTCCCACGCAGACCGAGGCTCGAGTCGCCGTGCCGGAGCCGAGTCCGCAGGCGCTTCAGTATTACCGAAGCGGTAACCTGTTGTGGGCTGTCGGCACGGTGCTCGGCTTTCTCGTCCCGGCGCTCCTTCTTTTCACTGGATTCTCCGCCCGGCTGCGAAATGTGGCGTTCCGGCTGGGCCGGCGGTGGCTGCCCGCACTGGCGCTCTACGCGTTTCTGTTCATCCTGACCACAGCGCTGCTCACCCTCCCATTGGAGTATTACCAGGGCTTCGTGCGCGAGCACGCCTACGGGCTCTCCAATCAGAGTCTGGGAAAATGGCTGGGCGACTGGCTCAAGGCGGTGGCGCTGAGCGGGCTCGGGCTCGCGCTGGTGCTGTGGATTCCCTATCTCCTGCTGCGACGCAGCCCGGAGCGCTGGTGGTTGTATGCCGGCGTGGCCACCCTCCCCATTGCCACCTTCGTCCTGATCGTCACCCCCGTCTGGGTGGATCCGTTGTTCAACGACTTCGGTCCCCTGAAAGACCGGGCACTGGAACATCGCATCCTGGGATTGGCGGAGCGGGCGGGGATCTCGGGGAGCAAAGTCTTTCAGGTGAACAAGAGCGTCGATACCAAAACAGTGAACGCCTATGTGACCGGGGTGGGCGCGACGAAGCGGATCGTGCTGTGGGACACCATTCTGGCGAAGCTGGAGCCGGACCAGGTTGAGTTCGTGGTGGCCCATGAGCTCGGACACTTCGTCCTCCACCACGTATTGGCGTGGATTCTGGTGGTGACCATTCTGGCCATTCTATCGCTATATGTCGTCCACCGGGTGGCCCGCAGGGTGATCGCCCGGTTTGCCCGGCGATTCGGCTTCGACCGGCTCTCCGATATCGCCTCCCTCCCGCTTCTCATTTTGCTGGGAACCGCCGTGTCCTTCGTCGCAACGCCGCTGCTGCTCGGCTTCAGCCGCTACCAGGAGCACGAAGCCGACCGGTTCGCCATCGAGCTCACCCGGAACAACCGCGCCGCAGCCACGACCTTCGTACGGCTGCAGGAGGAGAATCTGAGCGTCCCCCGGCCTGGCACGCTCTACAACCTATGGCGGGGAAGTCATCCCTCCCTGGGTGATCGGATCGACTTTGCCAACCGCTATCGGCCCTGGGAGAATGGACAGAAGCTGCGATACGGTCACCGGTTCCGTTAGCGCTGACGGCGGAACCACCTGTGTCGCTCATCACGGCGCTTGACCGGTGCATCGCGCATATAGAAGGCTCCGAACTGGGCTCAGTTCCCTGCTCCCGAGAGGTCCTTATGAGGGCCAATGCCGCCGTTGGTCTGGTACTTTCCGCATTCACGCTTGCGTCCTGTGGGGGCCACCGGCCGGTTGAGATCAACGCCGATACCCAACCGATCGCCACCCGCTGGAATGCCGTCCTGTCGACGCCGCCTGAGCTGGCCGGGATAGTGGAGGTGCACGGGCAAGCCTGGATGGGAGCCGATCCCAAGGATCCTGGGAAGACCCAGGCCCAGGTCGATGTCTCGAACGCCGTACCGGGAGCCAAGCACCCTTGGCATGTGCATCGGGGACAATGCGGCTCTGATCAGGGAATCTTTGGGCCGGCTGATGCGTACAAGCCGCTGAAGGTGGAAAGCGACGGTAAGGCCAGCTCTACCGCGGTGGTGCCGGTACTTTTTCCGAAGACGGGGGACTACTTCGTCAACATCCACGCCTCGGCCAAGAACATGAAAACCATCGTGGCCTGCGGCAACCTGGCGCCGCCGGCTCGCTAGGCGGCGTTTCGGGCGGCCGTCGCTTTGGTTGCAGCAAGTCCCAGGGCTTTTTTCATCGTGAGCGCCAGCCACTCGGCCTCGCGTTTATCGCGGACCGAGCGGCCGGCGATCACTTTCTTGCCATTCTTGAGCACGATCACCACGTCGTAGTACGGAGTCGACCCCGCCTGCATGCCGATCGCCGTCGAGATATCGGCAATCTCGGGTGCCGTGAGACTGCGGTCGCTACCCGGTGAGATATAACCGCTGGCCACTGCGACCGTGCTTGCATTCACGGTCACCCGTGACACGCCGAGCCAGAGCTGGAGAGTGCCGTAGATCAGCAGCAGCCCAAACAGGCCGAACACGATCGGGAACAGCAGCGGAGCCTTGACGTGGATCAGGAACCACACAATTGCCATCCACAGCGCCGTGAAGATGGTTCCTCCCGTGGCTGCTCCGAGGTTCCTGGCCGCCGGAAAGTAGATCTCCACTCCCCTCGCATTGGCCGTAACCGCGATGCGGGAACCGGCCGGCTGCCGGTAGTCACTCGGCACCAGCTGATCGTGGGTCTGCCGCTCCTCGTCGTCTGAGAGCGGCCGGTCGCTGGCCTCGGTCCGGAAAACCGGCACCTCGAAGACCGACTCATAGTCCACACCCGGCACGCTCGCCGACACCTTGAGCCGCCAGAGAATGCGATCGTTGGGATTGCTGGCATCACAAGGCTGGGCATCGGCGGGCAGATGAAAGGCGATTGGTATCCTGGTAGCCATGCCGCTCGCATCCCGGCTCGGCTCACCCCGGATATATCGCTCCTCCTGCCACAGGATACTCTCGGTGGTCGAGCTGTTTTTCCCCTGACTGGTCACGCGGCGCACACAGGTCAGGGTGGTGTAGAACCCCTCGGTTGGCTCCAGCGGCGTGGGGACTCGAACCGAGCCGGAGATGGTGTGACCGATGACGCCTGGAAGGGTGGAGAGCTCGAACCGGGAAGTCCCGTAATCCTTGAACCGGATCGTGGTTCGAATCGCCCACACCAGCAGACCTATCCCCACCAGGGGGAACAGCAGGGCGATCATGCCCGCCTTATTGCCTTCATACAGGGCGGCGCGCACTCCAGCATACCCAGCGGGGATGCTCACTAGATTCCACAGGACAGCAAAGGCCCAGGAACCCCACATGCCCATGCGGCTGGCATCATCCACTCGGCCCGCCGCCCAGTCCTTCTGCCAGAGCCAGGGCTCAGCCGGATGCCTGGCCTTCAGCGCCTCCTGCTCCTGGAGTTTGCGCTTACCGAGCAGTACCAGGGCAAAGCCCCCGAACCCCACCCCGCCGAAGACAATCGCGAAAAGCATGGCATACAGCGCCTCACGCCAGTTTCCCTGAGCCGCTCGTTGCAGGCCCTGCCAGCCCGCAAAAGAGCCAAAGCCGGCGAACGGAAGCAGAAAGAGCGCCACACAGCCCAACCCCAGTGTGCTACTGGTAGTAGAGCTAGTGGCGACTCGGTTGCTCCCCAGCGTTATGCCCACGTCGGCTCTCCGGCGGTGGTCCGGTTTCGATTGGTGTGTCGGGTCGTCCGCCCCATTCGGACCAGGCCCCATCGTACACGGCGGCGTCCTGATGACCCAGCAGGGCCAGGCTCAGGACCAGGGTGCAGGCGCTGGTCCCCGAGCCGCAGGTAGCAACGATGGGTTGCGAAAGGTCGACCCCGGCCGTCTCGATTCGGCGGCGCAGCTGGTCGTCTGGAAGGATCGTGCCGTCAGGCCTGACCAGCTCGGTGAAGGGAAGACTCCGGCTTCCCGGCACATGCCCGCGGCGGAGGCCGGGGCGCGGCTCCGGCTCAGTGGCGGCAAAGCGCCCGGCCGACCGGACGTCCACCAATTGCTCTCGCTTCTGCTGGATATTGGCCTGAATTGCGGCAAGATCTCTCACCGCCGTGGTGTCCAGCCGAGCCGTGAATTTGCCCTGAGGAACGGAGATCGCTCCCTGCTCGATCGGCCGGTTCTCCCGGCACCATTTTCCCATTCCGCCGTCCAGCACCGCCGCGCGATGGTGCCCGAAGGTCCGAAGCATCCACCAGACCCTTGCCGCGCTGAGATTGGTGCCCGAGCCGTCGTATACGATCAGGTCATCCGAGTCGTTCAACCCGAGCCATGCCATCCGGTCCGAGAATGCCTGCTCGGACGGAAGCATGTGAGGCAGAGTGGTGTTGGGGTCGCTGCTGGCGTCGAGATCGAAGAACACCGCGCCGGGAATATGGCCCGCCGCGTATTCGGCGGCCGGGTTGCGCTCGCTGCCGGCCAGGTACCACGAGGCGTCAATGACCCGCAACCCGGGGGATCCCAGTCGCGCCGCCAGCCACTCGGTGGATACGATGGGCGGGAGCTCTCCGGTCACGGGATCAGAAGCACTTTGCCGGTGGTCCGCCGCGCCTCGAGCTCGCGGTGCGCCTCCGCCGCCGCCGCGAGCGGAAATTCTCGCCCAATTCTGACCTCGAGAGTGCCGTCTGCCACCCACCCCAGCACCGCCGAGGCGCGCTCCAGCAATTCGGGTCGGGTAGCGATGTAATGAACCAGGGTGGGTCGAGTGAGGTAGAGCGATCCCCTTTGGTTGAGCACCTGGGGATCGAGTGGGGGAACCGGCCCGCTGCTCTGTCCGTAGAGAACCATTATGCCCCGGCGAGTCAAGCAATTCAGACTCTTGTCAAAGGTGGTCTTGCCCACCGAGTCATAGACCACTTGCACCCCGGCGCCTCCGGTCAGCCGCTTCGTCTCGGCCTCGAAATCCTGTTGGGAGTAAAGGATCACCTCGTGAGCACCGGCCTCACGGGCGAGCGCCGCCTTTTCCTCGGTGGAGACGGTTCCAATGATTCGCGCCCCCAGCCGTCGGGCCATCTGGCACAGCAGGAGGCCGACTCCACCAGCCGCGGCATGCACCAGACAGGCGTCCCCCCGCGACAGCCGGTACGTCGAATGGGTCAGGTAATGAGCGGTCATCCCCTGGAGCATCGCCGCCGCTCCCATCCGGGCGCTCACCCCATCGGGCAGGACAACCAGCCGGTCCGCCGGAGCGACTGCATACTCCGCATAGGCCCCGGCAAAGCTCGTGGAGACAACTCGCTGGCCGCCCGTTACGGTGGTTACCTTGGGCCCGATCTCGACCACGGTCCCCGCTGCCTCGGATCCGGGGATGAACGGCGGCGTCACCGGATATAGTCCGGTCCGCTGGTATATCTCCATGAAATTCACGCCTACCGCCTCTACCCGAACCAGCGCCTGCCCCGGTCCAGGTGACGGACGAGGAACCTCCTCGTACTTCAGGACCTCAGGGCCACCGATGGCATGGACGCGGATGGCTTTCACAGGAGCTCTCCCGGTCTGGGCTGGGCGATGCACCAATTTAAAACAAGACGGGGAGGCCGCCTGAGCGGCCCCCCCGTGGGTCGACGTGGAGCGGAGTTCAGACACCGACGAGTCGGCGCTCCGGTCCGGAGTAGCTGACCTCCTGCCGGGAGCGGCGCTCCGAGCCCTGGTAACGTGACCTCGAAGGACCGAGATCCGCTCCGCAGCGGAATCCCCTACGCGGCAATTGCGCTTTCGATTACTTCGTCGGCCGGCGCTCGTCCCCGGCGGGTGTAGCGGTCGAAGTATTCGATCGCCTGTTCCAGATCTGAAGGCTGAAAATAGCCGGAGCCGAGCCCGCGGCATCCTGCCAGCGCGAGAGCGAACAGATCGTTGGCTGTCCGGGCAATGGCCGGATCGTGCAGGCCGAGGCGCCCGGCTCTATCGAGCAGTCGGGCGTCGGGGGTACCCAACAGATCGTCGGCTGCGCGGAGGGCGCGCGAATCGTAGAGCATCCCGCAGGTAAGAGCCAGGGGGGCGGCGTACCACTCGGGCTCGATCGAGTCGGCTGACCGGAGCTCGAGGTGACCCCGCGGTCGAACCTCGGGAAAGAGGGTGCTCAAATGGTCCCGCCACTCATCGGTCGTGGGATCGGCCCGGCTGAGCCACTCCCCAAAGGGACGATGCGCTCCGTCGACCGCAGGCAACAGGATCGCCGGCGCATGGAGCGCAAACTCGAGATACCCCTCCACCGGCTGTTGCTCGTCGTAGGGAAGACCGGTCCGGGCCGGATCCACCCTGCGCCAGACTTCAGCGCGCGCGCTTTGATATCCCGTGGTCTCTCCCGCGTAGATCGGGGAATTGGCGAACGTGGCGGTGATGTAAGGCGCCGCCGCGTTCAGCACTCGCCAGCGAAGCCAGGGCTCGTCATCGAAGTCGAGGCTCACCTGAAGGGCCGCTGTTTGCCGCATCATGAGGGCGCCGGCCGGACCGCGGCACGCCAGATACTCCGCCATGCGTTGATACCGCTTGGCGTCGATGAGCAGGGGGGCCCCGTCGACCGAGTTCAGCGGATCGATGCCCAGGGCGAGCAGCTCGATCCCCTCCTCGGCCGCCGCTGCGCGGAGAGGAAGCACCGTCCGGCGGAGCAGCGCGAGCAACCCGCTCGCCGTGCGGCAGGGCGGTGAGCTGTACTCGATCTGGCCACCGGGCTCGAACGTCAGTGTGCCACCCAGGGGCAGGTTGAAGCATGGCGTCCCCTTGGGCGTTCGGGCTTCCTGCCAGCCCTCCGTCCCCCCGAAGCGACGCAGGAACGGGAGGGTCGACGTGACTCCGTCCGCCTCGATGGCGCAGCGTCGTCCGGTGAGAGATTCCACCGGAATGAACTCGACCTCCGCTCCTATCCGTCTCGGGGTGAGCGATCCGGAGATCGGCCCGGCAAAGGCTCGCTCGGCCAGGTCAGTCAACAGTGTCGGGCGAGTCAGCCCGCTCATGCCGCCGCTCCCACCCCGAGCGCAAAGAGCGCCTCGGGATCCGTCCGCCAGGTCTCGAGTCGAAGTCCCGCAGCGGCAAACAGCTCGGTTACGCTCCCCCGATCGTGCTTGCAACTGATCTCGGTACGAATGGATTCTCCTGCCGCGAAGGGCACCAGGCCGATGCCCGGTATTCGCACTTCCTGATCGAGCTTCGACACCAGGTGCATCTCGATCCGGTGGGTGGCCGACTCGTAGAACGCCAGGTGATCGAAGGCGGCGGGATCGAAGTTGGACCCCAGCTCATGGTTGAGCACCAGCAGCATGTTGCGGTTGAACGCCGCGGTAACGCCCTGAGAATCGTTGTAGGCTGCTTCGACCCGGCGAACATCCTTCCGAAGGTCCACGCCCATGAGGAATCGGTCGCTCGGCTCCATTGCCACGCGCACCCGCCTCAGTAACCGAATGGCCGCCGGGGGATAGAAGTTGCCGATGGTGCCCCCGAGAAAGGCGTACAGCGCCGGATGAGGTATTCCATGGGGCGGCTCGAAGTCATCGGTGATGTCGGCGACCAGCGGCTCCACCCTGAGGCCGGGGTACTCCCGGCGAAGTCGCTCAGCGGTCTGGTTCAGAAAGCTGGAGCTCACATCGATGGGCACGTAGACGCCGCCACGGCCCCTCCCCCGCATGGCGCTCAGAATGATCCGAGTTTTCTCCGCGCTCCCGGCGCCGAGCTCGATGAGGGCCCGGGTGCCCAGCTGGGAAATCAGCGCCGGCATCCACCCCTCGAGCAGCGTGCGCTCCGTTCGGGTGGGATAGTACTCCGGCAGCCGGGTGATCTCCTCGAACAGCTCGGATCCCCGGTGGTCGTAGAAATACTTCGGGGGCAGCTCCTTCTGAGGCGCGGACAACCCCGCGGCCACCTCGGCCAGCATGCGTGGATTCGGCTGCCGGTACGCCGGGGCCGAAGTGCGGGCCCATTTGGCCATGGAAGGGTCAGGCATCGCGAGCACACCGGAAGCCGCTGAAGATCTGGCGGCGGATCGGGTAATCCCAGTTGCGGAACGTGTTGCGAACGGCGCCCGGCCGGGTAGCCCAGGAACCGCCGCGAAGCACCTTGTATTCGCTGCCGAAGAAGGCCTTCGAATATTCCTTGTACGGAAAGCTTTCGAACCCGGGATAGGGCTGAAAATCACTTGAGGTCCACTCCCACACGTCTCCGATCATCCCATAGCACCCGATGGGCGAGACATTCTGGGGATAGCTCCCCACCGGCGCGGTTCCGAAGGTGAGCTGGTCTACGTTGGCCAGGTCCTTAGTGACGGCATCCTCACCCCAGGGATAGGTGCTCTTGATGCCGCTCTCGGGATCCCAGGAGGCGGCTGCCTCCCACTCGATCTCGGTAGGGAGCCGCTTACCGGCGAAGCGGGCAAAGGCTTCCGCCTCGTGATAGCAGACGTGACAGACCGGGTGGGACGGATCGATCGGACCAACCTGGTCCATCGAGCGGGTTACCCATCCGCCACCAGTGCGGTGCCAGTACTTCGGCCCCATGGCGCCGGACTCGCGGACCCATTTCCAGCCGGCATCCGACCAGTAGTCCCGGATGGAATAGCCACCAGCGGCAATGAAGGCTTCGAAGTCGCCGTTCGTGACGGGGTGCCAGTCGATCCAGAACGGCGCCAGATGCACCCGGTGTTGATCCCGCTCATTGTCATACGCCACCGAGCGATCGTCGGTGCCGATCACGACCGGCCCACCGGGAAAGCGAACCATGTTCCCTCGTCCGGTCTCGGGCCATGAGGGCGGAGCCGCCGGGATCACCAAGCGTGATGCCGGTGAGTAGGGACGACCCCGTTTCAGCTGTAATGTCTGGAGAATGGTCTCGTTGTGCTGGTACTCGTGCTGGAGCACCATCCGGTAGACATAACCCTCACGCAGCAGTGGATTGGACGAGTCGAGCTCGGCGGTCGCGAGCCGTTCGAGCACCCGCTCCCGAATCTCTGCCATGATTTCCTGGCAGTGTGCCATGCCCGGCAGGGGGAGCGATCCTCGCTCGCTGCGAGGGTGCTCGAACGGATTGAACAGCCCTGGCATCTCAACGAATTCGATCGGCCCATTCAGGTTATGGGTAAGCCAGAGCTCCTCGAAATGGGCAATGTGGCCGAGATCCCAGAGGATTGGGCTCATGAGGGGATCGTGCTGAGCCCGAAGCTCCTCATCGGTCAGGGGCGCCGTGAGCAAGAAGGTCCGAGCGCGGGCTTCGAGTAGCTCACGGGCGATACGGCGGGGACTGGTCCGGCTGGGGAAGGCTATGGTAGTCATGGAATTTCGCGCCCCATCCGGCCAAGACGTTCGGTGAAGGTCCTGCCCCTATCATACGGCGGATTTTGCGGGTCCGCGAGTTTCTCGGTCGGGAAGCCCGGCTGGACATTGTAACGTCCGGCCGGGCGAACGGGTTCCAGTGTGTAAGCCTGTGCCATTCCAGCCCTTTCGCGTTCTTACTGTGCAAGCGCAAAATCTGGGTAGTCCAGAGTCCGCCGGGAGGGTACCATCATTTGCGGGCCCGGGCGGTTTCGTCTGTGAGCTTCGGCCAAGGGGGTTTTCGGAACCGGAGGAGGCGGTGAGGGGATAGCCGGAGGACTCAAACTGTGCCAGCTTCCTATGAAGACCCAAAACCCGAGCCCCGAGCATGCCCACGTTGGACACTCTCATCCCCCGCTTCAAGGCTGCCGACCGACAAACCCGGCTCGAGACTCTCCTCGATTATTCCAAGAAGCTGCCGCCCCTGCCCCAAAAGTATGAGGCAGAGAAGGCGCAGGGACGGAACATGGTGGAGGAGTGCCAGACCCCGGTGTATCTCTGGGTCGAGGTAGACGGCGGCCGGGTGCACATTCATGCCGATGTGCCGCGCGAGTCGCCCACCGTACGGGGGTTTGTCTCGTTACTGGCTCGCACGCTCGACGGGGAGAGCCCCGACGCGGTCTCCCGGCTCCCCCTCGACTTGCTCGATCAACTCGGCCTCAGCGAGGCGCTCGGCATGACCCGCACTCAAGGACTCACAGCCATTCTGCACCGGGTGAAAAACTCAGTGGCGTCAGCGACCGCCTGATGTTGGGGGTGCTGGAGGTCGCCGGACGGGGGAGCGGATTCCTTCGGCGCCGGGAAGCCAGCTATCTCCCCGCCAACGGGGATGTGCATGTGGGCGAGCGCCTCATCCGCCAGTACGGACTTCGTACCGGCGACGAGATCGAGGGGTCGGTGCGTCCCGGTTCCAAGGGCAAGGGGCCCTCTCTCGAGACCATCACCACCGTCCACGGCAAGCCGCTCGATCATCTGCGCGAGCGGCCGGAGTTCAGCCGGCTAGGAGCAGTTCATCCCAACGAGCAGCTCATGCTCGAGGCCAACACCAGCCGGCCGGGCGAAACGGACTTCACCAACCGGGTGATCGACCTGCTCTGCCCGCTGGGCAAGGGCCAGCGGGCGCTCATCGTAGCCCCCGCTAAAGCAGGCAAGACGATGGTGCTCCAGTCCATTGCCGAAGGCGTGAGCCTCAACTACCCCCAGGCCGATCTCTTCATCCTTTTAGTCGACGAGCGCCCGGAGGAGGTCTTCGAGATGGAGGCCGCCGGATTCGGAGAGGTCATTGCATCCAGCTTCGACAATCCGGCCCAACGCCATGTGGCTCTGGCCGAGCTCACCCTGGAACGCGCGCGGAGGCGGGTGGAGCTGGGAGAGGATGTCGTCCTGATCGTGGATTCGCTGACCCGGCTGGCTCGGGCCTACAACACCGTCGAAAAGGGCACCGGCCGAACCCTGTCCGGCGGGCTCGATGCCCAGTCGTTGGAAAAGCCCAAGCGATTTCTGGGGAGCGCCCGGCGGATCGATCCGTCCCAGGGCGGCGGCTCGCTCACCATCATCGCCACTGCGCTGGTCGACACCGGAAGCAAGATGGATCAGGTGATCTTCGAGGAATTCAAGGGCACCGGCAACAGCGAGCTGGTGCTGAGCCGCGAGCTGGCCGAGCGCCGGATCTACCCGGCCATTGACCTGGTGGCGAGCGCGACCCGGCGGGAGGAACTGCTACTGTCGGGGGAGGCGCTCGCGGCCTCCCAGCTCCTGCGCCAGCGGATTGCCGGCATGACCCCGATCAATGCGATGACCGACCTGCTGACCGACCTCAAGCGCAAT
This sequence comes from Gemmatimonadota bacterium, assembly GCA_041500125.1. GTDB lineage: Bacteria > Gemmatimonadota > Gemmatimonadetes > Gemmatimonadales > GWC2-71-9 > CAVVWJ01. Next base: position 22,044 of record JBGQLP010000020.1, on the reverse strand, counting down.
AAGACCAACGCAGAGCTGATCAGGTCGCTGGCTGCGTAGCCCGCACCGCGGCGGTGCGGTTGGACCGCTCGAACTCCTTCATGAACGCCACCAGGGCCTCCACCGACTCCCGGGGGCAGGCGTTGTAGATGCTGGCCCGCATTCCCCCAACCGAACGGTGCCCTTTCAGGCCATCGAGCCCGCGCTTGGTGGCCTCACTGACGAACTGAGCTTCCAGTTCCTCCGTGGGGGCGCGGAAACACACGTTCATCAGGGAGCGGCTATCCGGCTGAGCCGTGGCCCGGAAGAAGTCGCTGTCATCGAGGTAGCCATACAGCAGCTGCGCCTTGGCCTGGTTGTGCTCGGCCATGGCGGTGAGCCCTCCTTGTGACTGAATCCACTTGAACACCTCGCCCATCACGTAGATCCCGAAGGTGGGACAGGTGTTGTACATCGAATTCTCCGCCACGTGGGTCCGGTACTGCAGCATGGTCGGCAGAGTCTTGGAGCCGGCCTCGACCAGGTCGTCCCGGATGATCACCAGCACGACCCCGGAGGGTCCCAGGTTTTTCTGCGCCCCCGCGTAGATGAGGCCGTACTTCCTCACGTCGATGGGACGGCTGTACATGTCGCTCGAGGTGTCGGCTACCAGCGGCACCCCCGCCGGGATCGAAGGCTCGGCTCGCCACTGAGTTCCGAAGATGGTGTTGTTGGTGGTGATGTGGACATACGTGGGATTGGCTGAATAGCGAATCTCGTTGGCCTTGGGGATGCGGTCGAAGTTGGTGGCCTCACTGGTGGCCGCGATGTGAACTTTCCCCAGCGGCTTGGCTTCCTTCACCGCCTTCTGCGACCAGACCCCGGTCACCAGGTAATCGGCCGTGCGGTCCCCGGCCAGGAAATTCATGGGAACCATCGCAAACTGGAGCGATGCTCCACCCTGGAGAAACAGCACCCGGTAGTTGTCGGGGATACCGGCAAGACTGCGACAGCTCTGCTCGGCCTCGTTGATGATCCGGTCGAACACCTTGCCCCGATGGCTGTGCTCCATGATCCCGATGCCGCTCCCCGCCACATTCCAGACGGCCTCCTGTGCCTTGCGGAGGACTGGCTCGGGAAGGACAGCGGGTCCGGCGCTGAAGTTGTGGATTCGGTCGGGCATAGGTCCTCGAGACTCTAGAGATTTAACCGCGCTTCTCGGCGGCTTGCTTTTGCTGCTTTGGCGCCGGTGCTCCAGCGGGCTGCTCACCGCCGTTGGGGGGCCCGCGGCCATCGATGGCGCTCAGCTCCACGCTGATGATGTCGGGATTTCCATCGCGGATCCGGGCCAATGCAGCGGGGTCGGGGTGCCCATCGAGGTGGATCCGGGCCAATGTCGCTTGGGCCCCGTGGTAAATGATGTTCTCCACCTCTTCCACGTTGATCGCTGCTCCGGCCAGCACTCCGAACACGTGAGCCAGCACGCCGGGCCGGTTGCGATGCCGAATGGTGAGCACGTGAGTGGCCGAGCTCTTGGCCAGACGGTTCACCACGTTGGGGACTTCGCCGGTAGCACGAAACGCCTGGACGATCCGGATCACCTCGTGCGCGATGGCCACCTGAGCCTGCTCGGTCGAAGCTCCGACATGGTGAGTGCCGTAAACTCCCGCGCTACCCATGATCGGGTTGGTGAACTCGCCGGTGCCACCCGGCGGTTCATTCTGGAAAACGTCCAGCCCGACTCGAATCCCCTTGTCGCGAATTGCCTGCTGCAGCGCCGCCTCGTCCACCACGGAGCCGCGGGCGGTGTTGATGAGATAGGCGCCCGGCTTCATCGCTGCCAGAAATTCGGCGTCGACGAGATGCTTGGTCTCTCCGGTCGCCGCCACGTTGATCGTGACAGCGTCGGCGTGGCGGGCTACCTCCAGCGGGGTTTGGGCGTAGACCACACCGATCCGGTCCGCTTCCTCGTGCGTCAGATTGCGCGACCAGGCGACCACCCGCATCCCGAATGCGCGGGCGCGCTGCGCCACCTCCCGGCCAATCTGCCCCAGGCCCACAATTCCGAGGGTTCGGCCGTAGAGGCCCCGCGCCTTGGAGTACTCGGCCTTGTTCCACTTGCCCTGGCGCAGCGCGGCCACCTGGTCGGGTATCCGCCGGTCGCAGGCCAGCAGCAGACCGAGCACCAGCTCCGCTACCGCAATGGAGTTCTTCCCGGGACAGTTGGAGACGAAGACCCCGAGATCGGAGGCTGCCGCCACGTCAATCGTGTCGATGCCGGCGCCGGCCCGGATCACCAGGGTGAGCGCCGTCCCTGCCCCGAGCGCCTGGGCGTTCACCTTCTTGCCCCGGACGATGAGGATGTTGGGATCGACTTGACGGATCAGCGCCGGAAGCCCTTCGGCCTTCACGTCGGGCTCGGAGACGATGGTGCAGCCCAGTTCCTTGAGACCGTCGACGCCTACTTTTTCGAATTTGTCGGCTATCAAAACCTTCATTACGGCTCCAGGTACAGAAGACTTAGGCCTCTCAATTACTCTAAGCTATGCACGAAGAGACCACTCCGCAGCTTGGGCTCGAACCAGGTGCTCTTCGGCGGCATCACCGCGCCGGCATCGGAGACCGCCATGAGCTGTTCGACAGTCGTTGGGTATAATGAAAAGGCGATGGCCATCTCACCCGAATCGACCCGCCGCTCCAGCTCAGCGGTGCCCCGGATGCCGCCCACGAAATCGAGCCGCTTATCGGTCCGGGGATCCCCGATCCCCAGGAGCGGGGCAAGTACTCGGTCTTGCAACAATGAAACATCCAGGGAGCCGATCGGGTCTTGCCGGTCGATGGTCTCGTCATCCAGCTCGATGCGATGCCACGCGCCTGCGAGATACACACAGAATGTTCCCGGCCGCGGCGGCCTGGGGTGCTCGGTGGCGGACGCATGGCCGATGTCCCGCAACGCGTGAAGAAGTTGAGCCGGAGTCTTCCCTGCCAGGTCGCGAACTACCCGATTATAAGGAAGAATGGTGAGCTGGCTGGCGGGAAAGAGCACGGCCAGAAACCAGTTGTACTCCTCGTCGCCCCGGTGGCTCGGGTTGGCAGCCCGACGCTCCAACCCTGCTCGCCACGCGCTGGCCGAGCGGTGGTGGCCGTCGGCTACGTACGCGTGAGGGACGGCGCGGAAGCTCTCCGTCCATAGGCCCGCGTCGCCCACCCGCCAGACCGTGTGCCGCACCCGATCCGGTGCCGTAAAGTCGTAGAGCGGCGTCGTGCCCACCACCGATTCCGCCAACCCATCAGTTTCGGTGAGCCCGCGATACGCCAGGAACACCGGCTCCGCATGGGCATTCAGGGTGAGCACGTGCCGGGTGCGGTCGTCTTCCTTGTCGGGCCGGGTCTTCTCGTGCTTCCGGATCAGGTCGCTCTCATAATCATCGATGTGCACGCAGCCCACCACGCCGGTCTGAACTCGCCCGTCCATGATCTGACGGTACAGGTAGAGGCCCGGTTCCCGATCCTTCACCAGGATCCCCTGGGCGACGAACCGATCGAGCGCCTCGCGTGCCTTGGCATAGATCCGGGGATCGTGGGGATCGATCTCCTCGGGCAGGTCGATGTCCGAGCGCCCGACGTGGAGAAAGCTGTAGGGATTGTCCCGCGCCAGCTCGGCCGCCTCGCTCCGGCTCACCACGTCGTACGGCACCGCAGCCACCTGGGAGGCCAGCCCGGGAGGAGGTCGGATCGCACGGAAGGGGTGGAGTCGCACTCAATTCCTGAAGCTGATTGGTTTGAACAATTATCGCCCTGGCGTGACCACCCGCTCGCAAAGGCCGAGCCCGGTATCTACCAGTAACGCGAGGAGCGCGGCGGGAAGCGCTCCGGACAGGATCATCCGCGTGTCCGAGAGCGCCAGCCCTGCGGCGATCGGATCTCCCAATCCGCCTGCCCCGATGAACGCTGCCAGGGTGGCGGTTCCCACGTTGATTACTGCCGCGGTTCTAATGCCGGCCATGATCACCGGGGCGGCCAGTGGCAATCTCACATAGCGCAGGACCTGCGCGCGGGTCATTCCCAGAGCCCAGGCCGCCCCCACCGCATCCGGCGCGGCATCTCTGACCCCGGTGTAGGTGTTGCGCAGAATCGGATACAAAGAATAAAGGAATAGGGCCACCAGTGCGGGGACTATCCCGATGCCGAGCAGCGGAATCATGAATGCCAGCAGGGCAATGCTGGGAAGCGTTTGCAGCAGGCCGACGCCCCGGATGACGGACTCAGCTACTCCATGGCTCCGCTCCTCGAGAGCTAGCCCCAAAGGCAAGGCCAGGGCGATAGCGCCTGCCAGCGAAATACTCACCAGAAGAAGGTGCCGCAGCGTGAGTTTAAGAATCGTCTGCCGCTGATCCCAGAGATAGCCGAACACCCCACCGGGGGAGAGATCCTTTGCCGCCTCGGGCCGGTCCGGGCCGGCCACTGTGAGACCCAGAGACAGCAACTCGGCGGCCGCGACTCGCGCAACCGGAACCCCATCCACCTCGATCCGGCGGTTGAGCCGGCGCATCTCCGCCTCCGTAAGCAGCCCACTCAACTCGGTGAGGGCTGCCACCCCGGCCGGTAGATCGCGAGCAAAGTTGGCCCCGACCAGCGCGGCCGCCTCATACGGCGGGAAGAAGTGGCGGTCGTCCTGCAAGATGACCAGATCGTATCGAGCGATGAAGCCATCGGTGGAGTAGCCGTCGATGACATCCACCTCGCCTGCCGCGAGCGCCTGATACTTCACCGCCGGGAGCAGCGCCCGGACTGATCGAAAGCTGACACCGTACGCTTTCTCCAATCCGGGCAATCCGTCGGGCCGGCCGATGAAATCAGGCGTGAGTCCAGCCCGAAGCGAGCGGGAGACCCTGGCGAGGTCGCTGAGAGTTGCCAGGCCGAACCGGCGGGCGGTCTCCTGGCGCACGGCGATGGCATAGGTGTTCTGGAACCCGAGTGGTGGAAGCCAGCGCGCTCCGAAGCGCTGGCGGAATTCGCGGGCGACCTGCCGGTAGACCTCTCGCGGGTCGGGGCTGGGACGCTCACCCAGGATGGCCAGCAGTCCGGTGCCGGTATATTCCGGGTAGGCATCGATCCGGTTGGTGCGAAGCGCCTGAAAGGCGATCTCCGTCGCGCCGAGGCCGAGACGACGGTCCACCTGGAAGCCGCGTGCCTCCAGCAGCTGGGAGAACATTTCGGCCAGCAGATACGATTCACCGAACGGCTTGGAGGCCACGATGATGGGCCGCGCCTGGGGGAGCGGCGCCTGGGCGGGCGCGCAGCCGAGCCCAAGCCCCAGCAGCAGATTCATCATCAAGACCGCGCTCAAGCCGCGGTCACCCGAGCCCGCTCCAGGAGTTGGCGGACATAGTCGGTGGCCGGAGCCTTTCGCAGCTCGTCGGGAGGAGCGACCTGCTCTATCCGGCCCTGCCGCATCACCACGATCCGAGTACCCAGCAGGAACGCCTCATGGAGATCGTGGGTCACCAGCACGGCTGTGATCCCAAGCTCTCGCCGAATTCTGTGGAAGGTCGTCTGGAGATCGGCCCGGGTTATGGCGTCCAGCGCACCGAATGGCTCGTCCAGCAGGATGAGATCGGGACTCGCCGCCAGCGCGCGCGCCACCGCCACCCGCTGGCGCTGACCACCCGAGAGCTCCCGGGGCCAGCGATGACCGAACAGTTCCGGCTCGAGCCCCACCAGGTCCATTGCTCTGGCTGCCAGCTCCTCGGCGTTTTTGACCTGACGGAGCCAGGGGACCAGTTCCACGTTGCGCCGCACTCGCCAGTGAGGAAGCAGGCCACCGTCTTGGGGCACGTACCCGATTCGGCGGCGCAGCGCGATAGGGTCGAGCTGCAAAGCCTCGACTCCCTCGATCAGGACCCGACCGCCGTCGGGATCTACCAGTCGGTTGAAGCAGCGGAGCAGCGTCGTCTTGCCGGAGCCGCTTTCACCGATCAGCACCACGCACTCGGCTCGCTTTACGTCGACCGAGACCCCATCGAGCGCCACCACGGGGCCATAGTGTTTGGTCACGTTCTCGGCGCGGAGCATCTCTACCAACGCAACGTTTGGCAGCATTCTCCCTTCTCGTTCCCGGCAGGGTTCGCCGCAATCTACCAGACACCAGGAAGCCACCGCCGACAGCGACAACATTGACCCACGCTGTCATCCCGGCAAGCTGCAGAAAGAAGCAGCTTCCGCTCTCTCGAAGCCGCGGTTCAAGTGTTTGAGGAGGAGCGTCGTTGGACCTCCCGAATCAGCCTTTGCATCCCGGCGCGAGACCACTGTTAGAAAGCTCGGCTGTCAGGACGACATGAACGAAAGTGCACCCTTCCCGAGCGCGAAAGTTGCGTGGCATTTGGAATCTCATCACCTCACATTGGCTCGAAAACCTCGGCACTCATGAGGGCGTGCAATGTATCGAATCGAGCTCTCGCCCGGAGAAGAGACCGTATTCAGATCGATCGAGGAGCTGGCAGTGGCGATCAAGCGAGGAGTCGTCACCCCTCGCGCTCGCATCTATCACAACGCATCCAATAAGTGGTTACCGATCCAGTTTCACCCACACTATAAAGTTGCCGTTTCGATGCCGCTCACCCAGGCGGCGCTGGTGGCCGGCCCGCCGGTGAAGCCGCTTGCGCCATTGACCCTGGATCAGCCACAAGATCCGGAGCCGCCGGTCCGCATCGCGCCCCCTGCGCCCAGAATGCAGGCTCCTCCACCACCGGAACAGCCGGTGCGGAAGAAGCGGCCGCGGGCGGAACAACCGGCAAGCGAGACGAAGCAGCCGCGCCGCCGCACGAAGTCCCGCCGCCAACTGCGCATCGCCCTGGTGGGAGCGCTGCTGATCGGGGGCGCCCAATGGGTGCTGTCGGCCCCGCTCTTCTCCCGCTCGGACGTTCCGGTCATAGCGCGGACGCAGAGACGCTTGATCGCCGCCCAGACCGAGGCCATGAAACGGGTCAGCTCGGCCAACACAGCCGCGATGATACCGGTGCTCCCTACTCCCGCCTCCACCACGCCGCCGTCGTTTGGAGGCATGGGCGGAACTCAGCCGGCGCCTCAAGCAGCGAAGCCGGAGATGACTCCGGTTGAGTCCGCTGCGACACCGGAAATCGAACCGGCTCCTTCCGCGATCGATGTTTCCGTGCCCGCCGGAAGGGGACCTGACTCACTGACGTCTCAGATAGTTGATTCGACTAACAAGAAGGCGATCAAGCGCATCCTCCGCGAGGTCAGTGGAACCCCGATCAAGGATAAGAGCCCGACCAAACGGTAGTCCTCCGGTGTGACTCATCCCACAGCAGCCGCCTCCCAAACGGCCGATAATCGGTCGTCGTAAGTCATTTCTTATCAACATGTTATGTTGATAAACCGTGGATAACGTCGCGAGGTGACGCTGGAGTGGTCGGTCAAACGCCGGACCGGAAAGATCTTCTTCGACTACAACCAGAACGTGCGGGGGAAGTCCCTGGCTTCGATCTTCTCCCCCAGACGGCACCCCCTGGGCACCGTGTCGATGCCGGTCGAGTGGGAGCAATTGGAGCGGATCTACCCCACCGATTTCACGCTTCGCAATGTTCCGGACATCCTGGAGACGCAGGGAGATCCGTGGGCCGGCATCCTCCAGGCCAAACAGGATCTGGCAGCGTTGTTGGAGCAACGGACGGCGGGATGAATCGGTCCTCGAGCCCCAAGCTGGTGGGCCAGGTGGGGTTTTCCGAGTGGACTACGGCTGGATTGCTCCGCCATCCCCGCTTCCTGGGGCTGCGCGACGACAAGGCGGCTGCGGACGTCCGCCGAGAGGATTGAGCGAGTCTGGCAGGGCGCCCGGAGCGCCTCAAATCTCCACTTGGTAGCCCACTAAGACACCGAGTCCTCGGCACCTTACTCCTTCAACATCAAGAAGTTACCCCAGTAGATCCGGTCTCGGCAGACAGCCACGAGACGCTGCACGCTTCTTGCCCCTGACCCCCGCGGTCCCTCTTCCACAACTCGAGTTGGAGAACGTATGCGAGCACTTCGCCAGCTGCTCTGGTCCGGCCTAGCGGTCTTCGCTCTGGTCGCACTGATCGCCGCTCCGGCTCACGCCCAGGGGAAGGGCAACCGGAAGTACTACGTGGTCTCGAGCGAGAGGGCTGTGAGCGTCACTCGCACTGTCCTGGTCCGCCGGGGCTACCGTGTCGTCCGAATTGAGCGAGTCGGCCCTGATCGAGTGGTGTACTACCGTCTCGGTCGAGGCAGGGGCCCGGTGCAGCGGATGGTGATTCGCACGGTCCGTGACCGGGTGCTCTTCGAAGAGACCGATCCGTCCGTTCTGATCGATGTCGATGTCGATCTGAACCGCTGAGCGTACCCCTTCCCTCTTCACACCGAACTGGAGGCTCAATGCGTGGCAACTCGCGGATAGCTCGCGTCGTGTTGGTGGGCAGCGTACTGCTGGCGGCGGGATCGCATCCGCTGGTGGCCCAGAAGATCAGCATCGCGCCCAACATCGGCGTGTACGTTCCTACCACGGAACTGGTGAAGGCGGCGAGCGGTCAGGAGTTCAAGCAGGAGATCAGCATCACGCTCGGCGGCCGCATGGGTCTTCAGCTGGGGAGCCGGCTGGGTCTGGAGTTCACCGGAAACTATGCGCCCGGCAACCTGAAGATCACCCAGAGTGGGTTCAGCAATCAGACCCAGGATGCCAACATCTTTACCGGGAGCGGCCGGATCAGCTACCAGCTGCTGCCGTCCAGCAGCCCGATCGGGTTTCAAGTCACCGGTGGTGTAGGCGTCATCAACCGGAGCGGTGACTTCTACGCCAACGTCCAGAATAAGACCGATATCGGCGGCACGGTCGGCGCGTCGGCCCGGTTCCGGCTGGGCAGCCTGCTGCGGCTGCAGGTGAGCGCCGAGGACTACATCTACAAACCCAAGGCCGACATTCCGGGCTTTTCTCCCTCTGACCAGAAGCTGACTCAGAATGACGTGCACCTCTCATTCGGCGTCGGAATTCCCCTTTTAGGGCTGGGACAGAGCGGACAGTAATTCTGGAGAGAACGTTTCGCATATAGAGGGGGCGGCTCCGCTTACGGGGCCGCCTCCGCTGTTTTCGCCTGTCTCACGCCCCCAAGGTGACTGGCTTCACACTCCTCGCCATGCCCGCTTCACAGCGCTGGAGGGCCAAATTGTCCATCCTTGCGAGCACATCGGGGAGTACTGCCCGGTGCCGCACCGGCGCGCACTGAACCCGGCGCCAGGCCCTGTTACCACAACAGCTTCTGTTACCAAGGGAGTGTGTATGTCGATGCGAAAGCTGATGGCCACTATTTCGGGAATAAGCACGGCCGCCATCGTGGGCACCACCATAGCCACACCTGCGGCTGCCCAGGGGGGAGTCGAGCTTACTCCTTGGGCCGGTATCTACGTTCCCACCAAGAACTCATTCTCAACCCTGACCGACAGCTTCAAGCGGGACGTGAGCGTCATTGGCGGCGCTCGTCTCAGCTTCTGGGGAACCGGCCACCTCGGCTTTGAAGTCACCGGCGGGTACGCTCCGGCGAAGGTGGCGGGTGAGACCGTCAACGAGACCAACACCAACTTGCTCGTTGCCAACGCCCGGCTGCTCCTGGCGCTCAGCCCGGTCACCAGTGGCGTGGGAGTATTCCTCGGCGGTGGCGGCGCGCTGCTTACCCGGGGCAAGAACACCTTCGACAACAACAAGAGCAGCACCGATCTGGGTGCCACGCTGGGGCTGGGCTTCCGTTTTGGCGGCGGCAACAACAACCGGGTGGGCTTCCGGCTGGATATCGAAGACTATCTCTACAACGGTGACTTCGGTGGCGGGAACGATTTCCAGAACGACCTCGTCACCTCGCTCGGCGTTTCGATCGCCTTAGGAGGCAAGGCCGGCGACTGATAGGGTCCCTTGCAACACCTGAGGGCGTGTCATCCAGAGTTTGGGTGGCACGCCCCCGGCGGGTCTAGACGTACTGATCGACAGATCTACCGCCGAGCGCTTCTCCGGCTACGCGAGCGGGTGCTGGCCTTCTTTCTGCTCCTGCCCCTGCTGCTGCGGGCGCTGGAGCGACTTCGGCTCGAGCTCGACTTGCTGCGGCTCCGGGTCGCGCTGGTCCGGCCACCCGCTTTCCGTCGCCGGGTAGCGGCGGCCTTCTTCGCCGAGGCCGAACGAGACGATTTGGATCGGGATGCTGAAGCTCGTCCGCCGATCCTTCCGCCCTTTCGGGATGAGCTCCGGTTGGTTCTCTTGCCCCGGCCGGATCCCCGCTTCTTCCCGCCGCCGGTTTCCTTGTTCACCGTCGCCCAAGCCCTCCGCTCCGCCTCCCCTCGAGAGACGCCCCGCTTCTCGTATCCTTCCTCGATGTGCTCTGCCTGACGTTTCTGCTTATTGGTGTAGGACGACTTGTCCCCTCGTGGCATGGTTACCTCCGCATCTTAGTGGACCACGGGATGCCCGGCGGGTTGGTGCCGAACAGCCGATAAACACTTGAGCTGGGAAGTAAAGCTCGGCTTCGGCGGGTTGCTGTGGGATGGGTCACACGCGGGGCTGCGCTTACTGGCTATTGGCTATTGGCTACATCGACGAAGGAATAGCCCAGAGCCAATAGCGATAGCCAATGGCCCTAAGAAAGAAAGGTGGGTGGAACGGGCCGTTGGGCCCGTTCCCGCGAGATATGTAGAAGAGGGGAAGTAGAAGGGACTATCAGCGAGAACGCTGGAGTGGACGACCCGTCCGGCCGCGGAGCAGGGGACTCAGGGCTTGTTCGGACATCTCGCAGTTCGCCGTCCAGCAACGATCCCACTCAGCGAAGTATAGATCGGTGTAACAGAGCCGCTGTGCGTTAGATCACACCGGACGGCGTCGCTCTCAGCACGTGAAGTAGATCCTCCTCGACGATCTGGCGCGTGGTGATGAGTCTGACGCCACGGTGGCGCCAGTCGGCAATCAGCCGTTCCCCCTCTTCCGGGTATATCGCACGGACCGCGTCGGTCACCAGGTACAGCGTGGCGCCCGGCAGATGCCGCAGCAATCCCTCGACGGTGTAGCGGTCGCAGAAGTCGGTGGCCACTCCATAGATCACCACGGCCTGCGGCTTCAGCGCGCCGAGCAGCGCCGGCACGTTGCGGTTGGTGAACACATCCAGGGCCCCTTTGTGCAACAGGATGTCGCCCCGGTGCGCGAGCACCTGCTGCGCGAGCGCGCCGGGATCCTGGAGCTCAGGCTCGATCACCAGGGGATCACGCAGCTGGGCCTCGGCGATCTTGAGCTGCCCCGGCGTCCCCCGCATGCAGTGCGGTGGGAAGGTCACCTTCCAGTCGGGGGAGTCGCTGATCTCAGGATCGGAGAGCTCGTGATTGTCGGCGGAGGCGATGATGGGAATGCGGTTGGCATGGGCAAAATTGGTCAGGTCCCGAATCGGCGGAATGATTTCCTCACTCCCCGGCACGTAGAGCTTGCCGTCGGCCCGCATGAAGTCGTACGAGGTGTCGACGTCCCAGAAGATCAGTCGGCTCATGAGACTCCCTCAAAGTGAGGAGTGAGAGGTGAGAGGTGAGAGGGGCTACCTGACGAAGTCAGAGAGGTGACCTGACGTTGCTGTTCCACCTTCTTACATCTCACCTCTTACCTCTTACCTCTCACCTCTCACCCTCTAATCTACTCTCTCTAACCTCGGGTTCGGCCGATACTCCCTCCCCACCTTGGCGCATGGCTTCCCTTCGAGCAGCACGACGTCGGCGGTGAAATCGAACCGTCCCTGAAACAGGGACGACCCCACGCCGTATCCGTTCACCGGCACGCCCTGCTGTTCGAAGTCGCGAATCTTCTCAACCGTGAAGCCCCCCGACACCACAATCTTCACGTCCGTGAAGCCTTCGCGGTCCAGTGCGTGACGAACATTCCACACCAGCTGCGGATTGACCCCGGTCGGTTTGAAGTAACCCATCTGGTCCCAGAGAGACTGGTCCACAAGCATCTCGCTAGTGTCCAAGCGTACGCCGTACAAGCGATCGCCCAGCGCCCGCGCCACCTCCACCGATGTCCGCACGCAATCGTTCTCGAAATCCACCAGGCTGATCAGCTTCACCTCGGGACCGATCCGCTCGGCGAACTTGCGGGTGGCGAGCACGGTGTCGCCGCCGTACGCCGCAATGAGCGCATGGGGCAGGGTGCCGACTCCCTCGCTGCCCCACCACGATGCCTGAGCGTCGGTGGACACGCCGATGGCGCCGGCCACATGCGCTGCGTAGCCATCCCCGGTCTGCACCAGCCAGTGATCGTGGCGGGCCGGAAAGAACATGATCTCCTTGGGCGCAGCCGCTTCGACAACTCGCCGGGTATTGGTGGCAACCCTGGTGCGGCGGGAGAGCACGCCGAGATAGAGCGTCTCGAGGTGAGCGAAGGCGTCGTAAGGGCCCTCGATGAGCAGCACCGTCTCCCAGGGCTCGACCTCGTCTCCATCGTAGAGCGCGTGGACCTCCAGCTCGGGCCACTCGATGGCGCACAGCTTGAGAATGGCGATCGCCTCGTCCACGCCGCCGAGAAAGGCGTGTTGCTTCCCGAACACCTGCATGGTCACCCGGGGGCGATAGCCTTCGGCCAGCAGGATGTCGCGGGCCCGCACGAAATACTTGTCGGAGTAGTAGCCGGCGCGCATCTTCGCGACCGGCAGATTGAAGATCTCGGGATCCAGCCGCTGGCGAGCCGGCATTCAGGGCCGCGGGGTCGTTCCGCCGAACCGCTCGGACTTGAGCTGGCCCAATGCGGCGCGAAGCCGGCGGACGTCCCGGGCCCTGGGGTAGCGGTCGATCAGCCGGCGGAGCTCGGTCATTGCCCGGCTGGAGTCGTTGAGGTGATGCTCGTAGAGGTCCACCAAGGCGAGTCCGATCCGGAAGTCGTCCCGGCCCGAGAGTGGATGAGCGCGGAGGCTGTCCAGTTCCACTGCGGCGGTCTCCGGCTCGGCCAGCGGACCGGCCAGCAGCTCCGCGCGCCGGAGGGTGGCCTCCACCCGCTCGGCTGGATTCCGAGCTCGCTCCCCGTATTCCTCCGCGGCTGTCTGGTAGTGTCCACGGACGGCCAAGGTTTCGATCGAGGAATAGCCGCCGCCGACCCGGGCCAGGCCAATGTTGGCCATGAGCTGAGCGAATCCATCTATGACCGGCTCGAGCACGCCGGACAAAAAGCCGACCATCAGCCCATAGATGGCCCACAGCGCGCCCACCAGCTCGAGCATCCGCAGATCGCGGGTGACGAGCGCGAGAGTGATGGCAAGCACGGTGCCCAGCAGCACGATGGCGCCGACCACCAAGCGTACCAGGCCGAACGGCTCGTCCGTCCAGCGCTGAATGGTGCCGGTCCGGCGGCCGGGTTGGTCGAGCTTGGTGCCAAGAGGAGAGGTGCTCAAGCCGACAAGTTAGGAAGCGCCGAAGGAGCCAGCAAGCGAGCGTTCCCCGGAATCGGTTGACTTTCGCTAACGCCGGAGCCTAAATCCCCGGCAGAGCCAGAGATCCTTTATACCGCACAGGGAGTCTTGAATGTCACAACCGGTCTCCCGCCGCAGCTTTCTGGGCGCGAGCGGCCTCGCGGCTGCAGCAGTTGCGTTGCCGGCGCCGGCGATTCTTCGGCGGTCGGCGGGCAAGCCTGCCGCGGTGAGCTCGGCCAACGGCCTCCGCGCGGTCAACCGGGCCATGGAGCTGATGCTCAAAGGCACCGACACCCTCGACGCGGCAGTGGAAGGGGTCAAGATTCAGGAGCTCGATCCGGCGGACAACTCGGTGGGGTATGGCGGACTTCCCAACGAGGAAGGTGTGGTCCAGCTCGACGCGTCGTGCATGCATGGACCTACCAGGCGGGCCGGGGCCGTCGCGGCGCTGGAGGGAATCAAGACGCCGAGCGAGGTGGCCCGGCTGGTGCTCAAGTACACCGACCACATCCTGCTGGTCGGCGAGGGAGCCAAGCGGTTCGCCCTGTCCTACGGCTTCAAGGAGGAAGACCTGCTGACACCCGAATCGCGGCAGCTCTGGCTGGAGTGGCGCGCCAACCGAGGGCCGGACGACGACTGGCTGAACGTGCCGGAGCACGAGCCGATGGTGGCCCGGCCTACCGGCACCATCAACCTGGACGTGGTGAATGCCCAGGGCGACGTCTCCTCTATTACCACCACGAGCGGCTTGGCGTGGAAGCTCCCCGGCCGGGCGGGCGACTCGCCAATCGTAGGCGCCGGCCAGTACACCGACAACGACATCGGGGCGGCGGGATCAACCGGTCGAGGCGAGGCGAACATCATGGTCTGCGGCGGGTTCCTCACGGTCGAGGGCATGCGCCGGGGACTCGCGCCCACGGATGCCTGCCTGGAGACGCTCAAGCGGGCGGTGCGGCTCACCCAGCCCCGCCTTCTCAAGAATGGCCGGCCCACCTTCAACCTCAACTTCTACGCCGTCAACAAGCGGGGTGAATTCGGGGCTGCCTCGATCTACCCCAATCAATACGCCGCCCACGACGGCAAGGAGGGTGCGCTGCGCGACACCGCCTATCTCTACCAGAGGCCCGCCTGATGCGCTCGATCCCGCTGGTCCTGCTGGGCGTGCTCTGCGCCGGACGGCTCACCGCCCAGGAGGCGGAGGAGCCGCCGAGCAAGCCACCCTGGCGGACGAGCTACTTCCCCTACCTCACCGGCATGGCCAACGATGGCCCGGTGTTCGCGTTTCGCGTTCGTTATTGGCAGCCGGCGGAGTATGAGGATCGCGTCACCACCACGGCCGCGCTGACCGGTGACGCAGGGATTACGTCGCGTGGTGGCCGCTATGCAAAGCTTCAATTCAAGGCTCCCCAGTTCTGGAAGGGCTGGCGGCTCAATACCTTCGCCGGGGCCATCCGGGAGGTCCGCTTTGGATACTTCGGGTTGGGGAATGACGCCCCTTATATCAAGGCCCTGGTGACCAAGGCCGACCCATTCGTCTACCGGGTCCGCCGCACCCGGTATCGCGGGCTGTTCGAGGTCACCAAACATCTACAAGGGCCGCTGCAGGTGGCCATTCTGGGCGATGTAGAGAAGGCTCGATTCACAGCGTTGCCGGCGCAGTCGCTCTTTAAACAGGACTTCGGGACGGAGCTGAAACAGACCGACGTCTCCGGGCGAGTGGCCTTGGTCTACGACACCCGCGACAACGAGTACAACACCCACAAGGGACTGATGCTGGAGGCCGGTGCTCAGGTGGCGAGCGGAGGAGATGGATACACTCGGCTCTACACGGTGCTTCGGGGTTATCTGCCGGTTCGAGAAGGAACGGTAGTCGCAGCCCGCGTCGCGGCCTCGGGCATAGGAGGAACGCCAGGCCTGGATGCTCGATATACCATCCCCGCATGGGAAAACTGGATTCCAGTGCTCGGCGGCCCGTATTCGCATCGCTCGTTGGATGCCGGACGCCTGGCGGGGAAACATGTGATCCTGGGCAACTTGGAGGTGCGGCACGATCTGCTCGCCTTCGGCGACCTCGGGGCCATCACCCTGGTGGCCTTCACCGATGCGGGAAGGGTGTTCGAGCAGGAGGGCTTCAAATTGACGACGAAGGGGATGAAGGTAGGCGGTGGCGGGGGCGTCGCGTTGCGGATCCTTCGCTCGTCCATCCTGACGTTCAACTTTGCCGGCGGGCCGGACGGGTTCAACTTCTCGTTTGGGCAGGGGTGGATGTTTTGAGGCGGGGCCTTCACGCCACCTTCGCGACCGAGAACCCCGCCGCCTCGAGTACTTCCTTTAGCGTAGTCTCCCCCCGGTCACGCGCGTACCACTTCCGCACCTGGGGATAAAGCTCCGGCTTGGGCATGGTATTCCGATTGGCCATGACCCAGGCCTGAAGCTCGGACGGACGCGGGCCCCAGTGTCCCACTTCTTCGAAGTTCTCGTCCAGTGCGATGACGATCGGGATCGAGCGGGAGCCGGTGGTGAGATACTGATCCATGACTTCGGGATAGGTATCGCGCTGAATCACTCGCAGCTCGAGACCGGGGACTGCATCGACGAACTTGGCGATGATCGGCACCGTGTTGGACGCGTCGCCACACCAGTCCTCCGCGATTACCAACAGCTTACGCGGCACGCCCTGCGGTACCGCCACGCGAGCCCATTCGGGCACTCGCGCCAGGTTGTAGATCCCCTGCCAGAGTCCGCAGTGCTCGGCTTTGCACGAGGCGACGAACCCCTCGAAGGTGAGCCCCTGCTCCCACAGTTTTCTAAAGTCCAGCATCGAGCCTTCTCCGATCAGTGACCACCAACGTCACTTGAACATTGTGGTCACGAGGGATGTTCCCACCGCCCTGCTGGCCCGCCGCCCGCTGCTTTACTGTGCTCACAACTCCTCGATCTTGATTCCCCGCTTGGCCAACTCGGTCACGTAGTCCCGGAAGGGCACGGCCTCATCGGGGGTATGCACGCCCTTCTTGGTCACCCGCCCATCCACCTGCATCTGGCCGGTGATGGAAAGAGAATAACCGGTGGTCCGCATCATCGCGCTGATCCCGTGCTTGGCATCGTAATAATCGATCAGCCGGAAGGTAACCCGCCCGGGCTTGCCGCCCTTTTCCCCGGTGACCTCCACCTGCAAGGCGACCAGATCACGCCCTTCCGGCTTGTGCAGCCGGGGACTGACCGCGGCGATGAAGACATCCCGGGGTACCACCTTTTTCCCCTTCACATCGATCGGGACGTTGGCCAGAAGACCCAGATCGCGGATCGGCCGCACCACCGCGGCGTGACCGGGATAGCGCAGCGTCTTGTACTCCATCACATCGATCTTGCCCTGGTAGGCGAAGGGGAGGGTGCTGATCCCTCCGCCGGTATGAAACGCCTCAAGGGTGCCGACCGGCGAAGGAAACTCGACCGACTCCACCTCACTCAGAGCCTCGACCTGCACCGGCCGGCCCCCGCGGAGGACCCAGGAAGGGGTGGTGTAGTAATCCAGCGCCCCCTCCAAAGAGTAGACGATCTGGTAGTTGAGCGGCGGCTCGGGGCTTTGGGGCAGGCCACCGACGAAGATCTTTACCTTCTCCGCCTGATCCAGCCGCCGGATTCCCTCGGCCGCCAGGATGTTTACCATGCCCGGCGCGAGACCGCAGTCGGGGATTATGGAGATTCCCTTGGCCTCCGCCTCCTGGTGCAGCTTCTTCTGCTCCAGGACGATCTCGGTGTTGCCACCCAGGTCGGAGAAATGCGAGCCCGACTCCACCGCCGCCTTGGCCAGGGGGCCGTTGTAGTAGTAGGGGATAGCGCTCATCACCGCGGCGTGACCCGCGAAGGTTGCGTGCACGGCCGCGGTGTCGGACACGTCAAGCCGCACAGTGTTGAGCCGCCCACCCCAATCCCGCTTGAGAAAGGGAGGAAGCTTCTCCGGACGGAGATCGGCCAGAGTCACCTGGGTGACCGCCGGGTTCTGCAGCAGATCGTAGGCGCAGGCGCAACCCTGCAATCCGGCGCCGAGTACGAGCAGTTTCATCAATGCCCCGCAAAAAGGTTCGGAAAAAGCCACGGAAGGTAGTTGGGAACCGTCGAAAGCTTCAATGGGAGATGTGCACAAAGCGAGTCATTCCGAGCGTAGCGAGGAATCGGATGGCTTTGCATTTGGGCTCCAATGTCAGGCCGCAAGCCGGGTCGATTCCTCGCTACGCTCGGAATGACTCGCTTGACCGCTTCGGAGTGACCTTCTGGCCACTCGGCGACCACCCTTTACATTTGAAGCGAATGTCTTCCCCCATACCCACCCCACCGGCACCTGCACCCAAGCGCGACGGCGCCGCCACCCGGCAGAAGCTCCTTCGCGCGGCGCTGGAGCTGTTCACCACCGTGGGCTTTCGGGCGACGACCACCCCGGAGATTGCGGCCCGGGCCGGCGTCGCCGAGGGGACGATCTACCGGCACTTCAGCGGGAAGGAGGAGTTGCTTCTGGCCGCCTACCGCGAGGCCCAGGGCTGGGGTCTCGAGCTGGTCCGGGGCCAGGACGGAGACAAGGCGCTGCCGCCGCGCGAGCGCTTGCTCGGCGTGGGCCGCCGCCTGGTGAGTGCGGCCGAGAGGGATCCGGCCATGATCCGCATGCTGCTCCGCCGCCGGGACGAAGGGTACCTCGACGACGGCAGCCGCGGGGCGGCGCGCGAGTTCCGGGACGCGCTGCAGCAGATCGTGGCCAGCGGGAAGTCCGACGGATTGGTGCGCCCCGGTCCGGCCGATCTGTGGACGTCGGTGTGGCTGGCGCTGGTGGCCTTTGCGGCGGAGCGGGTGAGCGCCAAGGAATGGGCGCCGGATCACCAACAGGTAGGACTCACTCTTGAAGCGGCGTGGGATGCGATTGCGACTTCTAGTAAAGCCTGACCGCTACCCGCTTCCCTGAAAAAATGTCAGTTGCCTTGGCCGCACCGGCACGTTGGACCAGTTGAGCGCGCGGGGACGGCCCCGGGCCAGCGGCCGAATTTGAAGAAGGTCGTCGCCCACCAGGAACGCCACCGAATCGGTACCCCAGCGGACCGGGTCGCGCGCGGCCTGAGCGAGAATTCCGGGCGCCCCGCGACGGGTAATCAGGCAGAGATCGCTGGTTCGCTTGCACCGCACCACGCGGGCGAACACCGGATCGCCCAGGAGCACGGCCAGGCTCGACTCCGCCACGGCTGAATCCGCAGCGGGCACCGGACGGGCCTCGGGTTTCGCTGGAGGCGCGTCGAACTGATAGAGCCCCTGTCCCGTTCGGACGATCACCGTCTTGCCGGCATCGCTCCAGCCCACTCGCTCCGGGGTCCCTGCCCCCGTGGGTAACTCGAGCTCCCGCTCGCTGCCGCTGAGCAGGTTCATCACCCAGACCGTGGCCGGAGTGGAGTCCCTGAGCGACTGGCTCCGGAGAAAGGCCAGGTCGGTGCCGTTGGGTGCCAGCGCCGGAGCCAGCTCCGCGACTGGAGTGTAGGTGATCGGGAATGCGGGCCCCCCGTCGGCTCGCACAGCGTAGAGGTCGCCGGTTATCCCGCTGCCGCCGACGAACACGGCGTATGCCTCCCGGCCCACGTCGATCTTCCCACGCAACGGAGGGAGTGTACCGCATGCGGGGAGAAGTATGAGGTAAGAGGTGAGAGGTAAGAGGTAAGAGGTACGCAGGGCCGTAGCTCCAAGCGTAGCCAGGAATCCCCTCTCACCTCTCACTTCTCACCTCTCACTTTTTCCCCTCACCTCTCACGGTTGCCTTAAGCAACCACCAACCGTCGGGGTCCACCTCGACCTTCTTCGGCCGGCGCGAAATCCCCTCGACCACCTGATGCGTCGGCCGCCCGGTGACGTCCACCCGCACCGGCTTCCCATCGATCGCGATCTCCAGCCCGGGAATGCGATAGATCCCCCAATCCGCCGGCTGGGTCTGGCTGATATCCAAAGTCAGCTTCTTGCCCGAGTGCTTCCAGCGAAGATCCAGGATCGGGTAGCCTGGCTGGGTCAACGCCTGCCGGAAGTACCAGTCGAGGTCACGCCCTGCCGCTCGGGACATGATTTGGGCAAAGTCGGATGAGAGCACAGTGCTGTCGCGATAGGTCCGGTAGTAGGTGCGAAGTCCGGAGTAGAAGGCGGAGTCTCCCACCAGCCCGCGGAGCTGGTGCAGCACCCAGGCACCCTTCTGGTAGTTGTTGCTGTTCAGCAGTCCGAGCAGGTCCTTGGCGGTGGTGTCCAGGATGGGCTTCCCGGTGTCCTGGGATTGGAAATAGGTGTCGGCGTGTTTCTGCATGCCGGCGCGGAAGGCGCTGTCGCCATCGGCATGGAGGCGCCAGAGGGCGGCGAGATAAGTCGCGAACCCCTCCGACAGCCAGAGGTGATGCCAGTCCGCCTCGGTGACCGCATCGCCGAACCACTGGTGGGCCGTCTCATGTGCCACCACCGGCTCGCCCAGATTCTTCTCCCGATACCGCTTCTCGTCGTAGAAGATCGCGGTCGAGTTTTCCATTCCCCCGAACCGGGTGCTCGATTCGACGTGCGCCAGGCTGGGAAAGGGAAAGGGCCCGATCAGGCTGCTGAAGTACTCCACGATCCGCCCGGCTCGGCTAAACGGCCCGCTCACCGCATAGGCCGAATCCTGGGGAAAGGTCCAGACCGTGAGCGGAACACACTTCACCGCGCAGCCGACGTCGGGCAGACGAGTGCGCGACAGGCGGCCGATGCCCACCACCATGGTGTACACCGGGATCGGGATGTCCAATCGGTAGTGCCAGACCGCGTGGCCATAGGCGAGAGTATCGATCTTCTCCAGCACGCCGTTGGCGATCACCTGATCCCCCACCGGCGCCTGCACGTGAAACGCCACCGTCGCCTTATCGCTGGGATGGTCCTGGGAAGGGAGCCAGAGGTGCGCCCGGTCGGGCCAGTTGTCGGCGAAGATGGTCCGATCGCCGTAGACGTTTTTGCCTATGATGAGCCCATCCCGCACGAAGCCATGGTAGCGCACTCGGGTGCTGAGGGTGTCGCCCGGCTGCTTCTGGTGGGGCACCTCGATCTCCCCCTCCGAGCGGGCGTACATCGTCCGCGAGAGCCGGGTGTTGGGCTTCCCGTCCACCAGCACCCGAACCACCCGCATGGCGGAGTCGAGCTCCATCTCGACCGGCTCGGTGGAGCGGAGCCGCCAGGTGGTCTGCACCTCGCCCAGCACGTGGGTGCCGGTGTCGCTGGGGACGAGCGTGATGTCGTAGTGCAGCGCGTCGTGGACCGGGCGGATGGTGTCCGCCCGGACAGCGAGAGGAGATTGTAGGGCGGCTTGTAGAGCAAAGAGAAGGATCATCAGCGCAGGTCGGATCTACTTGCCCAGCCGTGCCCGATAGAACTGCAGTATCCGATCCCACGCCTTCTGGACCTGCGGGCCATCCGATCCCTGCCGACCCGGCTTCAGGAAACCGTGCCCGGTGCCGGGATACACTTCGTAGGTGAAGGTCTTCCCCGCCCCCTCCATCTTGGCGGCGACATCAGGCAGGCTGGCGTCGATCCGCTCGTCGTTCTCGCCATAGACGCCGAGCACCGGAGCCTTGATCCGCTTGATGGCGGCGGAATCGGGCGGCGGACCGTAGGCCACCACCACGGCCTTCAGATTCGGGTTGTTGGTAGCGTAGCGGAAGCTCTGCCCACCGCCCCAGCAGAAGCCAATCGTGCCGACGTGGTCCTTCTCGACAGCAGGAAGGCTGTTGACGTAGGCGTAGACCGCGTCGAGGTCGGCGGTGATGCTGGCGGGGTCCAGCTCGCCGATCAGCTTGCGGCCCTCATCGGGATTCTTGGGCGACTGGACGTGTCTGGATGACAGGAGGTCGGGCGCGATGGCGACGAAGCCTTCCTTGGCCAGCCGGTCGGCCACCGTCGGCTCCCAGTCGGTGAGGCCGAAGATCTCGTGAATTACGATCACCGCCGGGGCCTTGGTCTTTCGCTCGGGGTACGCGACGTAGGCGCGGATGGTGTCCTTGCCCCGCTTGATCTTCACCCACTCGCCGTGAGTGGTGACCGGATCCATCGGCTGAGCCCGCGCCGCCTTCACCCGCCGCTCGGCGTGCATCCACATCGCCGCGGCGCCGAGTAACGCCGCGAGCATCGCGACGACCGCATACGTCGCCACCCCCCGAACCGAGCCGCTCGCCGCCATCATGGTAGCTCCCAGAACTGGACCTTATTCTCCATCAGCTGGGGCACGGCGACTCGGGAGTCCTTCTCCTCGAAGTCGATGTCAGCTGGCGAGGCAATCCCCGAGGCCACTTTTCTGGACTGGCCTTTTTCCAGCACGAAGAGGCTGGAGTCCGCCCAGCTCGTCACCACCAGGCGGCCATCGGGAAGCGCGACCACCCCATCCTGCTGCCCAGGACCGGAGCCGAGCGACTGCAGATCCGTCGCACCCGGCTTCCAGCCGTAAATCCCCTTGCCCAGGAAGGAGACGATCACGAAACGCTTCTCTCTGGGGTCCCAGGTGATGCCGTTGGGCCCCTCGAGCTTGGGGGAGGTGAGCGCCGCGGTCGCTCCAGCCCTGGTGATCCGCAATACCTGGTCGGGGCCGGGATGAGACAGCGCGCCC
>JBGQLP010000019.1:0-56061 GCA_041500125.1 Gemmatimonadota bacterium | reverse complement strand
TTGGTCCGATTGCAGCCCACGAGGATCGAGACCACCCCGCAGGCAATAAGCCAGATATGCCGGGTGAAAGCTCTGTTCATTTGGGCCTCCGTCGGGTGAGATGTGCCAAAACCCCGCGATGCCAGGGCGCCGCGGGCAGGTATTTCGGATCTGCGTTTCTGAAGGGGTTTCCCAGACTGCTAGGGTACGGCGGGATCAGCCGAGTGTCAAGCGAAGTCCCAAGCTGCACCGAGATCAGCAGCAGCGGGTAGGGCCATCTCCATATCGGGCGCGCACAAACTCTTCGTAGAACTGCCGTTCGGTAGGAACCGGTTGCTCGGGATGCCATCGACGGAGGTGCTCGAGATGCGCAGCGTAGTCCGGCATCCCGGCGATTCGTCGAAGCGTGTCGAGGAGCTTTGCGAACAAGTTATCCAGCATATGCGGTCTCCACGAACGGCGATTCCTTCGCCTTGGCTGGCTTCCGCCGGGTGAGGACCAGCACCCATTCCCGGGCGGACGAGAGCAGCACCAACACCGTCACCACCATGAAGGTGATGGTCACGACGGCGTCCAGCCGGTCGTTAAAGATGAGACGGGCAGCGCGGGATGGGTCCACCGCGCCGGAGGCGAGCTGCTCTCCCACTGACGCCGCGTGGGCCAGGAAGCCGAGGCGCGGATCGGCGGCGAACACCTTCTGCCACCCCGCAGTGAGGGTGGCCGCCAGGAGCCATGCCAGCGGCAGCAGCGTCACCCAGGCATAGCGCGCCTTGCCGCTCTTGATGATCAGCGTGGTGCCCACGCAGAGCGCCACCGATGCCAGCAGCTGATTGCTGATTCCGAACAGGGGCCAGAGGGAGTTGATCCCACCGAGCGGATCCAGCACGCCCTGAACCAGGAAATATCCCCAGCCGGCGACAACGAGAGCGGACGCCAGGACTATGCTGGGGTACCATGACGTACGGCCCAGCGGGTGCCAGAGCTGGCCGGCGAGCTCTTGAAGCATGAAGCGTCCCACGCGGGTGCCCGTGTCCACCGTGGTGAGAATGAACAACCCCTCGAACATGAGGGCGAAATGATACCACAGCGCCATCAGCCCCGCCCCAAACGCATTGCTGAAAATGTGCGCCATGCCCACGGCGAGTGAGGGCGCCCCACCGGTGCGACCCAGCAGGGTCTTCTCGCCCACCGACGCCGTCAGGGCCTGGATCTGCTCGGGTGTGACGGTGAACCCCCATCCTCGGATGACCTCCGCGGCCGATTGGACGGTGCCGCCAAGACTCGCGAGCGGGGCGTTGATGGCGAAGTAGATCCCCGGGTCGAGCAGGGCAGCGGCGCAGAGCGCCATGATCGCGACGAACGACTCCATCAGCATGCCGCCGTAGCCGATGAGCCGGGCATCGCTTTCCCGGGTCAGCATCTTGGGCGTGGTGCCCGACGCCACCAGGGCGTGGAAGCCGCTGATCGCGCCGCAGGCGATGGTAATGAAGGCGAAGGGAAAGAGCTTCCCGGCAAAGACCGGCCCGGTTCCGTCCACGAAGCGGGTAACGGCCGGCATCTTGAGCGGCGGAAGCACCAGGAGGATTCCCAGAGCCAACAGGAGGATCGTCCCAATTTTCATGAAGGTGGAGAGGTAATCGCGGGGACAGAGCAGCATCCACACCGGGAGCACGCTGGCGATGAAGCCGTACGCGATGATCCCGTAGGCGAGAGTGAGACCGGAATGGCTGAACCAGGGCGCCAGTGTAGGCGAGCCGGCGACGTAACGACCGCCGACCAGGGCCAGCAACAGCAACATCACGCCGAAGATGGAGGCCTCGAGCGTCCTGCCGGGGCGCCAGGTCTTCATCCAAAAGCCCATTACAATCGCAATGGGAATGGTGCAGAGTATGGTGAAGACGCCCCAGGGGCTGTCCTTCAGGGCATTCACCACGATGAGAGCCAGCACGGCGAGGAGGATGACCATGATGGCCAGCACCGCCACCATGGCCAGGAGCCCAGTGACCGGACCGGTCTCCTCCTTGGCCATCTGCCCCAGCGACTTCCCGTCCCGCCGCATGGACCCGAACAGGATGATGAAGTCCTGCACCGCACCACCCAGCACCACGCCGAACACGATCCAGAGGGTCCCGGGCAGGTAGCCGAACTGGGCCGCGAGCACCGGACCCACCAGGGGGCCGGCCCCGGCGATGGCCGCGAAATGATGTCCAAAGAGGACCCAGCGAGAAGTGGGGACGAAGTCTCTGCCGTTGGTGAGCCGTTCGGCCGGGGTGGCCCGACGGTCGTTGAGACCGAGTACCCTTTCAGCCAGAAAGCGGCTATAGAAACGGTAGGAGAGAAGGTAGGTGCCGACTGCGGCCAGGACCAGCCAGGCGGCGCTGATGGTCTCGCCCCGGTGAAGCGCGAGGACTCCCCAGGCCACGGCGCCGGCCAGGGCGAGTGCCAACCAACCCATGTGTTTAAAGGACATGAATCAACCTACAAAAGCGTGAGCGGGAAAAGCAAAGCGTGAGCGGTTTCTGCTTCCCCGCCTCCTTGCCGGTCGTTAATTCGCCCCGTACCTTCGAATTCCATGCCATTGCCATCCTTCGGCTTCGGCCATCGGCCCTCGTGGGAATACGAGGCGCCGGAGGGGAGCGGAGCCGTGCTCGAAGCCCCCCGACCCCAGCCGATCAGCAAGGGCTGGCGCGGGAAGGTGGCCATTGTGACCGGAGGCGCCACCGGTCTCGGCCGCCATATCTCGATCGAGTTTGGGCGGCTGGGCTGTCACGTCGCATTCTGCTTCGTCAATATGCCCGGCCGGGATGTAAGCGAGCAGGCGCTCCTGACCGAGACCGCCCTCACCGCCATGGGGATCCAGGTCCACGCCCGGCGCTGCGACGTACGCAACCGCGAAGATGTAGAGCAGTTCGTCAGTGAGACCAAACAGAAGCTGGGCGGGGTCCACTTCCTGATCAACAACGCCGGAATAGCGAGCGATGGGGCCCTCTGGCGGCTGTCGCGCGAGGCCTGGGACGAGGTCCTCGACACCAACGTGACCGGCTCCTTCAACTGCATCCGCGCCGTGGCTCCGGTCTTCCGCGCCCAGCACTACGGCAAGATCGTGAGCGTCAGCGCCCACCAGGCGGAGCGGCCCGGCTTTGGGGTTGCCAACTACGCGGCGAGCAAGGCCGCTCTCCTCGGTCTCACCCGGGCGGCGGCCGTGGAGCTCGGCCCTGCCAACGTCAACGTGAACGCCGTCGCGCCTGGGTTCATTCGCACCGAGCGGATGGCCATGCTCCCATCCGAGGTCATCGAACGGGCCCAGAAGAGCTCGGTCCTCGGTCGAGTGGCCGAACCGGACGACGTGGCACACGTCATTTCGTTCCTGTGCTCGGAGTCTGCCCGCCACATCACCGGCCAGACGATTGTAGTCGACGGAGGATTGTCGCTGGAATGAAACCGTTTACGTTCTTGCATGCCATCCGCCATCCGAAAACTTCCTGTCCTGATCGGCGCGTGTCTGCTGCTGTCATGCGCCGCACCGATCCAGGCTCAGCGGGCTGAGCCATCCAACCTCCCCCCGGTCCGACCGCTCGCCACGACGGCCCTGGCCGGTCAGACCATCGCCGTCCTGCCGCTCACGCTGGTCGTTGCCGATCCCGCCCTCGAGTCCGACTCGCTCTACGCCCGCTATAAGGATCGCCGGACCGCGCTGCTCCGGGCGGATTCGCTGGTGGGCGAAGGGTTCCAGGGCCGGAGCCCCGAGGTCAACTGGGTGCTGCCTCCCCAGCTGCGGAAGATCGCGCGGCGGGCAGCCGGCGTGGTGGACGATCCCGACCAGATGGGGCAAGCG
The DNA here is from genome assembly GCA_041500125.1 of Gemmatimonadota bacterium. GTDB lineage: Bacteria > Gemmatimonadota > Gemmatimonadetes > Gemmatimonadales > GWC2-71-9 > CAVVWJ01. The sequence goes on along the minus strand of JBGQLP010000019.1, from coordinate 52,247 downwards.
ATTCTTCGCGCCCCCAACCTGACCAGCGTGCCCGATCCCCTGCGCTCCTCCATAAGGAGCCTGGTGGCATTGACCGGCGGGCGCCTGGTACTGGTGCCTGCGTCGTTGGGCTTCAGTCCCGACCCAAAGGGAGAGATCCGGGCCGACCTCTCCCTGGTGCTCGCCGATTCCCGGAGCGGCAAGGTGCTCTGGCGAACCGTAGCGTATGGCTGGGGAGCCTCTCTGGACCAGGCGTTGAACGCTGCGATGGCTGCCGTCCTGCCCGGACCATGACCTACGATGTGACGCTGATACCAGGTGACGGCATTGGTCCCGAGATCACCGCGCAGACGGTGAAGGTACTTCAGGCCACCGGGCTTCGCTTCAACTGGGACGAGGAGCTGGCCGGCGTGGCGGCGGTCGAGGCTACCGGCACTCCGTTGCCCGACGCCACCGTCGAAAGCATCCGGAAGAACGCGCTCGCCTTGAAGGGTCCGCTCACGACTCCGGTCGGGACCGGGTTTCGCTCGGTCAACGTGGGACTCAGGAAAGAATTCGAGCTCTTTGCCAACATCCGGCCGGCTCGCACCATCCTGCCGGGCGGACGGTTCGAGAACGTGGACATCGTGCTGGTGCGGGAGAATCTCGAGGGACTCTACGTCGGCGTCGAGCATTTTATTGCCATCGGCGACGATCCCCGCGCGGTGGCCGAATCGATGGCCATTGTGACCCGCCGAGGCTGCGAGCGGATCGTCCGCTACGCCTTCGAGTACGCGCTCAAGCACAAGCGGCGCAAGGTCACCATCGTGCACAAGGCGAACATCCTGAAGATGGTGAGCGGGCTGTTCCTGGAGGTCGGCCGCACGATCGCCCAGGAATACGAGGGGCGGGTGGAATCCAACGACATGATCGTGGACAACACCGCCATGCAGCTGGTGATGCGGCCGGAGCAGTTCGACGTCATGGTCACCACCAACATGTTCGGCGACATCCTGAGCGACGAGGTCTCCGGCTTGGTCGGAGGATTGGGACTCGCGCCGGGCGCCAACATCGGGACCAAGGCCGCCATCTTCGAGGCGGTACACGGAAGCGCGCCCGACATCGCCGGCAAGGGGATCGCCAACCCCTCGGCCCAGATGTTCGCGGCAGCCATGATGCTGGATCACATCGGCGAGCTCGAGCGGGCCGAGCGGATCCGGGAGGCCATCATCACCACCATCGTGCGCGACGGCATTCGGACCCGGGACCTGGGGGGGACCGCCAGCACGGAGGAGTTCGGCAGTGCCGTCGCTCAGCGGGCTGCCTGAGGTTCCCTGCGCCAAGTGCGAGCGCCGGATCAGAGGGTTGCGCTGGGGCGACCTGTGCCCCGACTGCCGGGCCGAACGGGAGGGTCGTGCAAGAAAGCTGGCGAGCCGCATCTCCCTCGTCGCGACGGTACTGATGGCAGTGTACGTCGCCGTCCGCGTGCCGGCGGCTCCGATGGCCAGGCTGTACGGGGGCATCGCGGTTCTGGCCACCTACATCATCGTGCGGCGGATCGTCACCCGAGTGGCTATGGAGTATCTACCGAAATGAAGGCAACTGCGGCGGGTAAGCGGGTAGGCGGGGAAGTGGGTATGTGGGTAGGCGGGAAAGCAGGTAGGCGAGTACGCTGTCGCTTGAGCGGGCGGTTTTGTGCTGGCATGCTTCCGATGATGGGAGCGTTCTTGCTTACCATCCTACCCGCTTACTCGCTTACCCCCCTCCACGCCCAGACCTCCCTGACCATCTACAACGACGGCCGCGTCCTGGTTCGGCGGTCAGTCTCCGCCAACGTACCGAAGGGGTCATCCACTCAACGGCTCGTGCTCGGCGCGCTCGACCCGGCGACGCTCTTCTCGCTCGACTCGTCCGTGAGCCTGGAGCGGGTGTCGTACGACGGGGCGGTGGATGAGGCAAGCGTGTTAAGGAGATCGGTGGGCAAGCGGCTGGTTTTTCGGGTCTCGGACCCACACGACACCGTGAGCGCGCTGGTGCTAGGTGTCGATCCACTGCGGCTGCAGCTCCCCGATGGTCGGATCAGCTTTTCTCCACCGGGGCTCGCGTTGTATCCCAGCGACGTGGTGGTGGTGGAGCCGACTGCCGTCCTCTCGGTGCGAAGTTCGCGAGGACAGGAGCAGATGCGACTGGGGTACTTCACCACCGGTGCATCCTGGCAGGCGAGTTATCAGGTTGTGTTAGGCCGGGAGGACGCGCGGGTAACCGGGATGGCCGTCCTTCCATCCGAGTCACTCCGAGCCGAGGATGCCGAGATCCAGCTTTTAGCCGGATCGGTGAGCCGGGCGGTACCCGAGGCCCGGGCCCCCCGGCCGATGTTGATGGACCGTGTCTCGGCGGCCAAGGCGGTATCGGAGCTCGCGACCGAGCAGAAGGTGGGCGAGTTTCACTTGTACTCGCTTCCCGGGAAGAGTTCGCTGCTTCCCGGTTTGACCACGTCGGTGGCGCTTTTCCAGCCGGCCCAGGTCAGGTACGAGAAAAACTACGTCGTGCACGGTGAGGTGCCGTACTGGGGTTTCCTGCCACAGCAGGGCGAAGAGACCCAGCCGCCGGTCGAGGTGATCTACACGCTGAAGCGCCCGCGGAAGACCGATTTCGGCGACCGGCCGCTGCCGGGAGGAGTCGCCCGGCTCTATCAGCCTGACAGCGCAGGAGGCCTGCAACTGGTGGGCGAGGCCACCCTGAATCACACCGCCGCGGGGAATGATCTCAAACTGAACGCCGGTACCGCATTCGATATCACGGCCAAGCGGATCCAGACCAACTACAGCACTCGCCGGGACAGCACCAAGGCCCGGGGACCGCACACCGTGGCCACCGCCGACTACAAGGTGACCTTGAAAAACGCGACCGATAGTGTGGTGACGGTGGATGTGCAGGAGGAGCGGGCGGGCGAATGGGCCGTCGTCGCCAGCTCGGTGTCGGCGGAGAAGGTGTCGTCCACCATGACGCGCTTCAGAGTGCGGGTGCCTGCCCGCGGGGAGGCGGTGCTGACCTATCGGATCAGGGTCATCTGGTGAGCGGTTCGTCCATCACCATCGTCCACCTCTCCGATCTCCACTTCGGCGGCTACGCCGACCTCCGCCAGATCGAGGCGCTGGAGGAGTTCCTTCCCACGCTCAACCCCACCGCGATCGCCGTCTCCGGTGACCTGAGCCAGCGGGCCCGGCACGGCGAGTTCCAGGCGGCCCATGTCTTCTTCCATAGGATGAGAATGAAGATCCCGGCGATCGTGGTGCCGGGAAACCACGACATCGAGTGGTGGAAGAGTCCCCTCGGCATCCTGGGGGAGAAGCGGAAGTACGCCAAGTACCTTCGCTACTACAGCGAGCTCCGCCCGGTGCTGGAGGTTCCCGGAGCGATCATGGCGGGCGCGTTGAGCAGTTACGGCATGGCGTTCGGGTCGCTCACCTGGAACCTGCGGGATCTTGCGGTGAAGGGGCATCTACCGAGGTCGGAGACCAGGCGGGTGCAGAAGATCTTCGCCGCGGCGGCGCCGGATCTGGCCAAGGTGCTCGTGGTCCACCACAACGTGCTCGCCGGCGGCACCGGGCGGATGGGGCTGGCCCGCTGGCGCTCGGCCCACAAGCGGCTGCTCGCCACCGGCGCCGATGTGATTCTCTGTGGCCACGACCATCACGAAGGCGCGGGCCAGATCGAAGGTGGGTTGGCGGTCAGCACCTCGGGCACCCACAGCTACCGGCAGCGGGGCGGCCGGCCCTCGGTGTTCAACCTGGTCAACGTCGACGAGCAGTCGGTCCACATCCAGCACTTTCGCTGGGTTTCCGAAAATCGGCACTTCATCCCCTCCGACAAGTTTTCCTTTAGCCGCAAGGGTGCGCCGAAGGCTGCGGTGTCGGTGGCTGGTGGGGATCAGGGGTTGTGAAGGCGGGGCAGGAAGCCGCATTGGGGAATCGCCTGGTCATGCTTGGATCGCGGCATACCCGGTTCGTCGCCCATCGAAATCGGACAGTCATGTTGAGTCTGAGTCGGAGCGGGGTGCTCCGGTTGCACGAGGGCTATGCCTTCGCTTCGGACCGGGTGCTGAAAGCAATCGTCCGATTCCTGAACCCCCGAGTTCCCCGAATCCTTCGACGGGCCGCCGAACGGGAGTTCCTCGCTTTTCCGGTGCACGCGTACGCGCCTGCTCCGGCGCGCCCCCGCAGGGCCGAGCGGGCTCGCCCGGGCGATCTGGTGCTGCTGCACCGGCTGGAGATCCTTCATCGGGAGCTCAACGCGCAGCACTTCGGTGGAGCGCTGGGCGACATTCCCATTCGGCTCTCAGGCCGGATGCGAAGTCGCCTCGGCGAGCTGGCCGTGGATCTGGAGACCGGCCGGCCCAATGAGATCGCGATCAGCCGCAGGCACACCGCCCGGCATCCCTGGTCGGAGGTACAGCACACGCTGCTGCACGAGATGGTGCATCAGTGGCAGGCGGAGAGCGGGCTACCCGTTGATCACGGATCTGTATTTCGGAGAAAGGCCCGGGAGGTCGGCGTGCTGCCGGCGGCAAAGAGGTGGCTGAGCGGAGAAGCCGGATGGCGGGTCAGTAACAGCTAGGCCATTGTTAGCGGAGCCCACGACAAGGGGGCAAAATGTTGAGCGTCGAACGTCCTGCTCTGGGAAAGTGGCTGGGGCTCGGCGGCGTGCTTGCCCCGTTGGTATTCGTTGCCGCGGTAGTTCTGACCGCAGCAGGTCGTCCGGAGTACCGTCATGCCACTCAGGCGATAAGTGAGCTTGGGGAAATCGGCGCGTCCCAAGCAGCATTGATGAACTATGGCGGGTTCCTGCTCTACGGCATTCTAATCATCGGGCTCGCCGTGGGGTTACATAGCGGCATCCGTCATGGTCACGGCGACTGGCTAGGCCCGATGCTCCTTGGGGTTTACGGTCTGGCCTACATCGGCGTAGCCTTTGCACCGTGCAATCCTGGCTGCACTGGCCAGGTCCCTACACCCAACGAGCAGGCCCACTTCCTGCTCTCTCGCGTCATCATTCTTATTAGTGTCGCCGCTCCTCTGGTACTGTTCCCTCGGCTGACCAAGGACGCGGCCTGGGTGCACCTGAGTATCCCTGTGCTCGCTTTGCCGTTGATTGGCTATCTTGTGTTTCTTCTTCCTGTACCCGGCCTCCAATCGGGATGGCAACAACGGATCTTCTTCGGGTGCACCTTGTCGTGGATTATGATCCTCGCGCTTCAGCTCTTGAGGATCGCGCAGAGGTCACGATCGCGGAGACTTCCAGGCCAGTCTGGAGCCGTTCCTTAGGCGCCTCCGATAGGAAGAGCCGGACGACAGCCTGAGTTCGAGCTTTGGCTGAATCCATCTGTCCATCCATCCGCCCGACCCCCGACCGCCTGTTATATTCCCGCGAACGCCGACTTCCACCCTCACGAGGCACCGATGGCCACGGCCGCAGGTACATCCCAGTTCACCGGGGTCGACTTCCTCAACCTTGACTCGCTCCTCTCCGAGGAAGAGCGCGCCGTGCGCGACACGGTGCGCGCCTGGGTGGACGAGAACCTGATCCCGGTCATCGGCCAGGCCTACGTCGAGGGCAAATTCCCCAAGCAGCTGATTCCCGGAATGGCGGAGCTGGGCCTCTTCGGGGCCAACCTGCCCGAGGAATACGGCTGCGCCGGGCTCAATAACGTGGCCTACGGGCTCATCATGCAGGAGCTGGAGCGGGGCGACAGCGGCATCCGCTCCTTTGCCTCGGTGCAGGGCGCGTTGGTGATGTATCCCATCTACGCCTTCGGCAGCGACGAGCAGAAGAAGCACTGGCTCCCGCTCCTCGCCTCTGGCCAGGAGATCGGTTGCTTCGGGCTCACCGAGCCCGATTTCGGCTCCAACCCCGGCGGCATGATCACCACTGCCCGGGAGACCAAAGATGGTTGGATCCTCAACGGCACCAAGATGTGGATCACCAACGGCTCCCAAGCCACCGTCTCCATCGTCTGGGCCAAGACCGGCGACATCAAGGATCCCAAGTCCATCCGCGGCTTCATCGTCCCGACCGATACCAAGGGCTACACCGCCAAGGATCAGAAGGGGAAGCTCTCGCTCCGGGCCTCGGACACCAGCGAGATCCACCTCCAGGACGTCCATCTGCCCAAGGATGCGGTACTCCCCAAGTCCGGCGGCCTCAAGAGCCCGCTCATGTGCCTCACCCAGGCGCGCTATGGCATTGCCTGGGGAGCCATCGGCGCCGCCATGGCCTGTTACGATGAGGCGCTCCGCTATGCCGGCAGCCGGGTGATGTTCGACAAGCCCATCGCCGCTACCCAGATCCAGCAGGTCCGGCTGGTCGAAATGCTGACCGAGATCACCAAGGCGCAGTTCATGACCCTGCAGCTGGGCAAGCTGAAGGACGCGGGCAGCATGACCCCGTTCCAGGTCTCGCTCTGCAAGCGGAACAACGTGAATATGGCCTGTGAGTGTGCCCGCGAGGCCCGCCGGCTCCTCGGTGCCAACGGCATCCTGGCCGAGTATCATTCGATGCGGCACATGGCCAACCTGGAGTCGGTGTACACTTATGAAGGCACCCACGACATGCACTCGCTGATCGTGGGCGAAGCCATCACCGGACACGGCGCCTACACGTGACCCTCGTCACGGCCTGAGAACGGCCGAGTTGCGACTCTGGAGACAAGTAAACTTCTTCAGGGAGCAGCGATGGCCAACCGAGTGACGGTTTGGTGGCAAGGGGAGGAGTACGACGCGGTGCGCCGGCAAGGGCATGATGCTGCTCCCGATCCCGGTCCCGTCTGGCAGCTGTTGCACGGCGGAGCGCCGGTGACCAGCTTTGCAGCGGAGCCGGATGAGTCCGCCGGGGCAGTGAAGGAGAAGATCCTCGGCTGGCTCGAGGCCAACCGCAGCCGTCCGGCCATGGACGTAGGTCGGCAGTAACTGCGCGGGCAGACTCCCGCAGGGTAGCCCCCCGTTGGGACTCTCGGGGGGCTTTGTACGTAGCCCCCATCGCGGGTTATCCATGCCGTTCTTGCGCGTTGCCCTGCTTGCCTTTGGTTTTATCCTCGTCGCTACTCCGGCCGCCCTTCGCGTGAGCGGCTCGAAGGGACCGAGTCCGGCCGCTCACTTGCGCAGATTTCTCACTCGAGCCCGCGATCTCAGCCGACTGGTCCTCACCGAGGGACCGGCCAAGGCCTGGTCGGCAATCCGATACCGGGTCTACTCGGATTCGACGTCTCTGGGCCTTCGACGCGACCTGCGCCAGCCCTTTGACAAGCCCACGGCCAAGATCCCGATCACCGTCCGCCCCATCTCGTCGAGCGACGACATGTCAGCGCTCGATCCCGAGCCTGATCTGCCTGCGGACGAAGCGATGTCGCGCCTGGCGCAGCGCCGGCTGCTCGGATCGGGGCTCCGGGTGTGCTACGTCGCGATCGCCGAGGATGGAAAGCCCTGCTACATGCAGTGGGCCATTCCAGCGGCCGAAAACGGACGAATGCGGGCAGTGTTCGGAAACCTTTATCCTCAGCTTAAGCCCGACGAGGCCCTGCTCGAGGGCGCGTACACGCCGACCGCCTATCGGGGAAAGGGCATCATGGGTGCGGCCATGGCCCAGGTGGCGGAGTGCGCGGCGGATTTCGGGGCCCGATGGGTCATCACCTTCGTCGACGAGCGGAACACGGCGTCGGTGAAGGGATGTGTTCGCGCGGGGTTCGCTCCCTATCTCAGACGGCACGAGAAATTCCGTTTGTTCTACCGTCAGATCCAATTCGAGCCGATCGAGGCGACAGGCGACGTGTCCTGATGCGGCTCCGCAAAGTCTCTCTGAAGGTGGCTCTTTGCCTCTCCATTCTCCCAGCGACCGTTCTCGCTCAGCAGCCTGACAGCACTGCCGGAGATACTCTCCGGCGCGACACCACCCGGGTCACCAAGCTTCAGACCATCGAGGTGACCAGCTCGATCGCGCCCACCGCGGGGCCGCTCATCGGGTCCGGGATTCCGGCAAGGATCTCAACCGTGACCGGCGCGGCCATAGACGCCTGGGAGCCGCGTCTGCTGGCCGACGCCCTCGCGACCCAGCCCGGTATCTCGCTCTACGATGACCTGGGCAGCCCCTTCAAGCTCAACATGACCACCCGCGGGTTCAACGTCGGACCGGTGGTGGGGCTGCCGCCCGGCGTCTCGGTGTTCCTGGACGGCGTGCGGCAGAACGAGCCCGATGCGGCGGAAGTGAACTTCGATCTCCTGCCGATGGAGCATGTCCAGCGTGTCGAGCTGCTCAGCGGCTCCGGCTCGCTGCTGGGTCCGAACTCGCTCGGCGGGGCGGTCAACCTGATTACCCGCAGGGGGAGCGGCCCGCTCGAGGCCGAGGCCGAGCTTTCGGGAGGATCGCTCGGATCGTACTCCGGCGAGGCATCGATCGACGGGCTCAGTCGGGGCGGCTGGGACTACTACCTGGCCGGTGGCTACGAAAACGAGGATGGCTGGCGGCAGGCCACCGGGGCCGAAAACCTGAACGGATTTCTCAACCTGGGACGCAGAGGACCGGAGCGAGGCATAACGTTCCAGGGGTTCGGTGCCGAATCCAAGGCGCATACGGCGGGCTCAGTCCCCGAGAGCATCTTCCAGAGCTCTCCCCAGACCAATTTCACGGTGGGTGACTTCGAGGACCTGAACCAGCTGCAGGCCTCGGTCTCGGGTTACGCGCCCATAGGCAGTAGCCGGGGATCCTTTACGGCGTACGTGCGCCGGACCCATGCCGAGCGGTTCAACGTCAATCAGGCGCCCGATAATAATGTCCGCTCGTTCACCAACAACCGGACGGTGGGTGGCAACCTCGACTGGCGCTGGACCAAGCCGCGAGCCAACGGGAGTCTCTCCATCCGCCTAGGCGCCGATGGCGGGGCCAACCGGGTTCACATTCAGTTGCTGGAAGAGGATCCCATCAATGCGGCCAACACCACCCTCACCACGGACGTCAAGAGTCCCAGCTACGACGTGGCCGGCTACATGCTGGCCGACCTGCGGCTCAAGGACGTCACCTTCTCGGGCGGATTCCGCTACGACTACATCCACATCCCATTCCGGGACCAGCTCGATCCCACCGCCGACACGACGAGCAACTTCAGCCGGCTGAGTCCTCGGGGCGGTGTGAGCCTGGAGGTAGGACCTGGTGCATCGGTCTACGCCTCGGTGGGACAGAGCTTCCGGGCGCCCGCGGTGCTGGAGCTGGCCTGCGCCGACGAGACCGCGGCCTGTCCGCTCCCGTTCGCCCTGGGCGACGACCCCCCGCTCAAGCCTGTGGTGGCCACCACTTTCGAGGTGGGAGGCCAGGTGGTGCGCGGTCCCGCTATCCTGACCGCGTCGGTGTACCGAACCAACGTGCGGGACGACATCTTCTTCATCCAGTCGAGGAACGCCGTCTTCGAAGGCTTCTTCAATAACATCGGCGACACCCGCCGGGAGGGAGTAGAGCTCGGTGTCCAGGTCATTCCCACGGAGCGGCTCTCCCTCTACGCCAACTACGCCTTCACCCACGCCACCTTCCGCGACCCGGCGCCGATCTTCAGCATCCGGGCCGACAGCGCCTTTACCGGGTCACCCTTGGCCGGGCCAAACGCCGTGAATGCCGGTGACCGGCTCCCCCTGGTCCCGGATCACCAAGTGAAGATGGGAGGACTGCTGACCCTGCCAGGGGGCGTGCAGTTCGGGCTGGATGGACGCTACTTCGGCCAGCAGTGGCTCCGGGGTGACGAAGCCAATGAGACCCAGCCGCTGAGCGGATACTTCGTGGCCAACGCCCGGGTCGGCTACACCCGGGAGAAGTGGGAAGTGTCGGCCGTGGTGCAGAACCTCTTCGACTCTCACCATCCCATCTTCGGGACCTTCAATGAGAACCGTCAGACCGGCAACCTGGAGCGGTTTCTCACCCCGCTGAACGCGCGGGCCTTCAAACTGGTGGTCCGCCGCGGCTTTGGAGGCTGATCCTCGGCGTCGATCTGCTTGACGCCGGTGGAACCGCGGTCTACTGTGGGGCGTCGGCTACGAGGTGAGGGCCCGTGGATAGCCGTGTCCGATCCAGCCTCTTGTTCTCCGTACTATTCGCCGCCCTGAGCACCGGGTGTGCCCCGATCCAGTCTTCGGTTTCGAGAAGCGCGCCACATCTCCCCTACAGGATCATCGCCAAGACCTCGCCTCCTGTATCCGCCACCCGTCAGCCCCAATGCCCCTCGTCTTCGATCAACTACGGTGGTTCCCGCTTTCCCCGTGATTCGGTCGAAGCCAGCTGGCGTTGGCCCGAGCTCGTGTGGCGGATCAGCTGCCATGCGCTGTGGCAGTAGACCTCTTTATCCGTTTATCAGGTGACCGTGGTCACCGACCAGTAGTTGGAGCACCGCCATCCTATTGGGGGCTCAAACATGACCTAATGGGTGGAGGCAATTATGCAGGGTACAGCGATCGCGGTGCCGGTCCAAAGCACCAGTGACGCGTTCAAGGCTTCTCTCGCCGGCGCTCTCAACACCTTCCTTTCCGCGATTCCCCGGATCATTGGCTTTGCCGTCGTCCTCATTGTCGGCTGGATCATCTCCTCGCTGCTCGCCCGAGGGGTGGAGGCGCTGCTTCACGCGGTGAGGTTCAACGATCTGGCGCGGCGCTCCGGGTTTGCCGATTTCGTTCAGAAGATGGGGGTGAAAGACGACTCGGCCGGCGTGATCGCGAACATCGTCAAATGGTTCGTCCGGTTGATCACGCTGGTGGTGGCGTTCGACACGCTTGGGCTCCCCGCGGTGTCCAACGTGCTGCAGCAGCTCCTGCTCTGGCTGCCCAACCTGGTCGTCGCCCTGGTGGTCCTGGTCATCGGCGGGCTCGCGGCCAATGCGCTCTCACAGCTGGTCCGGGGGGCCACTGCCGAGGCCGGCTTCAGCAACCCCAACATGCTGGCGACGGTCACCCGGGTGGCGGTCTGGGCCTTCACCATCGTCGTCGCCGTCAACCAGCTTGGCATCGCGACCACTCTGATCAACACCCTGCTCATCGGTGTCGTAGGAGCGTTCACCATCGCGTTCGGCCTCGCCTTCGGGCTGGGCGGACGGGATAAGGCGGCTCAACTGCTCGAGAGAATGGGCCGTGAGGCTGAGCGGGCTGGACCGAAGCTGGAACATGCCGCCACGGCCGCCGGCCAACAGGCCAAAGGCATGGCGCAGCAGGGGCAGGGAGTCGGGCATCACTCCCCTGGCCCCACGGGCAACGGCAACTGGGTCGAGCGGTCAGCGGGTGACCGCCGCCGGGTGGAACGGCCGGGGATCAGGGACCGCCGGATGGGCGGCGAATCCGCGAGCTGATACGCCGAGCCGCAGATTGCGGGCGAGGCCACCACCAACGGTGGCCTCGTTGCGTTTCCATCTTCGCATGGGATAGCTTTGCGCCAGCCACAGCCTAGCTGAGAAACGGAGTGCGCCTTGAGGATTGCCGTCTGTATCAAACGGGTGCCGGATATGGAGATGCGGTTCTCGATCGCGGGAGACCGCAAATCGCTGGAGCAGGGCGGGACCAAGTATGAGATGGGCGACTTCGATGGCTACGCGCTCGAGGTCGGCCTCCAGCTGGTCGAAAAGCAGGGACCCGGCGAGGTGGTGATGTACTCGCTAGGCCCCGACGGTGTCCAGGAGACCCTGCGGAAGGGTCTCGCCATGGGGGCCTCGCGCGCGGTGCAGCTCAAGGCCGAGGAAGTCCCATTCGATGGACTCGCCATTGCGCAGGCCCTTGCCGCCGAGCTCAAGGATGGAGGTTACGACCTGATCCTGTTCGGCCGCATGGCGACCGACACGGCGAGCGGGACGGTGGGGCCGATGACGGCGGAGCTGCTCGATCTCCCCTGCGTCACCGCGATCTCGAGTCTTGAAATTGCGGGCGGACGCGGTACCGCTCGCCGCGACCTCGAGGGCTCGGCGGAGACGATGCAGTTCCCGCTTCCTGCCGTGCTTACAATCGACGAGGGCATAGCACGCCCCCGTCTCGCGTCGCTGAAAGGCATCATGGCCGCCAAGAAGAAGCCGCTCGAGGTGAGGCCGGCGCAGCTCGGCGAGCCACGTCTCGTGGTGGAGTCGATGGCCCTTCCGCCTGACCGTCCGCCCGGCCGCATCATTGGCGAAGGCGCTGCCGCGGTGCCCGAGCTGCTGCGACTGCTGCAGACCGAAGCCAAGGTGTTGTGATGGCCCCGATTCTTGCGTTCGCGGAATCCAGGGGCGGCGACCTGCGGAAGGTGGCCTTCGAGACCGTCACCGCCGCCAGACAGGCGGCTGATTCGTCGGCCGGGGGCGAAGTGCATGCCATGATGATCGGCGCTCCCGGGGTTGCGGCCCGCGCCGAGGTGCTGGGCCGGTACGGAGCCGATGTAGTGGTCGCGATCGAGCACCCCGGGCTGGGTGGCTACAACCCCGAAGTGTTTGCGGCTTCCGTGTCGGAGCGGCTCAAGTCAGGCGGCTACCGCGCCGCCTTCTTCCCCGCCTCGGCGCAGGGGCGTGACCTGGCGCCAAGGATCGCGGCCAGGCTCGGCGTGAGTCTCGCGTCGGACGTGACCGGCTTCGAGCTTCAGGGCGACTCGGTCGTGGCCCGGCATCCGGCCTACACCGGCAAGGTTATTGTGACCTTGCGCCTGCGGGGAACGCCGGCCTTGCTGTCGATCCGCCCGGGCGCCATCACGCCGGTGGAGAAAACCAGGTCGCCACGGGTGGAGACCGGCGCGCCCGCCATGGATCCTGCCGCCGCTCGGGTAACCGCTTCGGAGTCGGCTCCGCGCGGCGCAACCAAGCTCGACCTGGGTGAGGCCTCGATCATCGTGAGTGGTGGGCGCGGTCTCCGGGCGGCGGAAAACTTCAAGCTGGTCGAGGATCTTGCTGCCGCTCTCGGCAACGCGGCGGTGGGTGCCACCCGGGCGGTCACCGACGACGGCTGGCGGCCCGCGACGGACCAGATCGGGCAGACCGGGCGGCTGGTGAGCCCAGACCTCTACATCGCAGTCGGAATCTCCGGCGCCATCCAGCATCTCGCCGGCATGCGCACGGCCAAGACGATTGTGGCGATCAACAAGGACAAGGACGCCCCGATCTTCAAGGTGGCGGATTATGGAATCGTCGGGGACCTGTTTGAGGTGGTCCCGCGCCTGACGGAGGAGATTCGGAAGGTCCGAAGGGATTCCTAGCCGAGCTCAGCTACCATTGCCTGAATCCGCCGCACCCCTTCCGTCACCGCTGCCTCCTCCGGACCAAATGAGAAACGCACGTAATGGCGGAACCGTGAGGGTCTTCCGCTCCGGCGCTTGCCCGGATTCACATCGAAGAACTCACCCGGAACGCAGATGACCTTTCGCTCCAGCGCCGCGCGGAAGAAGGACATGCCGTCGTTGATCGATGCCGGGAGACCGGAGATGTCTCCCCAGCAATAGAAAGTTCCTTCCGGCTCCACATCGAACCGGATGCCGGCCTGCCGCAGTCCGTCGCTCAGGATCGCACGCTTCTTCAGGAACGACTTCCGGATAGCAGCGGTCTCCGCCCGCACCAGGTCCGGCGCCAGCAGCGGAATGGCCGAGCGTTGCAGCGGCTTGCTCCCGCCGCCATCGAGGAAAGAGCCGCTGCTGGAGACCGCCTCGATGACCTGTCGCGGGGCCACGATCCAGGTGCAGCGCCATCCCGGATAGCGCCAGTTCTTGGTGAACCCATCGAAGAGGACGACCGGGTCGGAATCCACGTTCTCCACGTAACGGGCTGCGGAGACCAGACCGCCGTTGTCCTTGGGATCGCTCCAGATGTAGTGGGAGTAGAACTCGTCGATCAGGAGCGAACAGCTCAAGTCGCGAGAGACATTCACCCAACTCGCGAGTTCTTCATCCTGGATCACCTTCCCGGTGGGATTGCAGGGATTGGAGAGCAGGAGCGCGGAGAGCCCTCGGCCGGTGATCTCCCGCCGGAGCTCCTCGAGGCTGAAGTGGTAGCCGGTCTGTCCTTCCAGCAGAATCGGGATCGAAGTGAAGAGCTTGAAGATGTCGAGTAACTCCTCATACGCCGTGTAGTCCGGTAGAAAGTGTCCCAGGTTTATCTCGCCGAGTGCGGCTACCGCCCGGGTTAGCGAAGCCCGTCCCCCGCCACAAATGCAGACATTGTGCTCGGTGTACTTCGAGCGCTTGTCCCGGCGGTAGAGCTCGTTGTAGAGATCCGCTACCGCCCGGCGTAACTCCCAAAGTCCCGGGATCGGCGCGTAGTCCTGATCTCCCGGCCCGATCTCCACCTGGCTCACCCGGGGCGGCGCACCCGGCAGCGGGCCGGTCTCCGGCTGTCCCTGGCCCAGGTTGCACCAGTCGGGGTGGCCGTAGCGATAGCCCAGCCGTCCCGCCTCGGCCATGACGAAGATGACGCCGGTGAAAGGGACCGGACGGAAACCGGGAATGGTCATTACAACACCCGCCGCCGAACGTGTCTCATGTAGCCCTCATATGCGGGGAATCGCCGGATCAGCCACCGCTCTTCCGCTCGTGCCTTGGCCTGGAAATACTGCAGCGCCACGAACCCCACCACGAGGGCGACGGTCCAGTTGCTCCAGGCCAGGGTATACCCGGTCAGAAGCAGGACAATACCGGTGTAGATGGGATGGCGCACGTGCTGGTAGGCGCCCGACGTGACCAGCTCCGCGTCCGGTAGCGGCTCCGTGCCCGGCGTGATGTTCCGGCCGAGCGAGCGAAAGCCCCAGACCAGCAGGAAAGCCCCGGCGACCAGGATGACGCCGCCGAACCAGCGGATCCGCCCGGGGTCCACCCGGTTCAGCAGAAAGTCGGCCTGGCCCAGGTTGATATGGCGAGGGACCAGCGGGGCGGCAATGGCGACCAGCAACATGAGAACGGTCTGTCCCCAGACCCAGGGATCGCGCGCCGCTTTGACCAGGTCCATGGGTCAAACTTAAGTTGCGCCGTCTTCCAATGTTCAGGAGCCGATTCCCAGTGCCGACGATTCTGCCGATTCGCTACCAGCGCGCCCTCCCGCTCGACCGGTTGATTTTGCGCGATCCGCCCGGCGCGGGGGCGATAGAGATGGACGTGGTGATCGTGGGTGCGGGTCCGGCTGGGCTTGCCTGCGCGCTCGAGCTCGACCGCCTGGCCAAGCAGGACCAGCAGGCGGGCGGAGGAATGGGTGATCTGAACATCGCCGTGCTGGAGAAGGCCGGCAGCCTGGGCGAACACAGCTTATCCGGCGCGGTGGTGAATCCGCGCGCCTTCCGGGAGCTGTTCCCCGACATCCCGGTCGAAGAGCTGCCCTTTCGCCAACCGGTCGCGGCCGAGGCGGTGTATCTCCTGACCGACCGGCGGGCGCAGCGAATACCGACGCCTCCCACCATGCACAACACCAGCTATTACACCGCATCGCTCTGCGAGATCGTCCGCTGGCTCGGCGAGCGCGCCGAGCAGGCGGGCATCAACCTGTTCGCCGGGTTCCCGGTGGATGCGCTTCTGGTGGAGGAGTCAGCTGTCCGCGGTGTGCGCACCACTGCCTCCGGGCTCGATCGAGAGGGCAAGCCGGGGTCCGGGTACGCCGAGTCCACCGACGTCACCGCCCGGGTCACCGTGCTCGCGGAAGGGACCCGGGGTCACCTGGCTCAAGCCTATCGTGAGTGGCAGCAGATCGGCTCGCCCAATCCCCAGCTGTTTGCTCTGGGAGTCAAGGAAGTCTGGCAGACTAAGCGCCCCCTCGATCGGGTGGTGCACACTCTGGGATGGCCGCTTCCGACCGATGCCTTCGGCGGCAGCTTCATGTACCCGCTGGGACCGGACCAGGTGGCCCTCGGCCTGGTGGTGGGGCTGGATTACCACGAGGCCAATCTCGATGTGCATGAGCTGCTTCAGCGGATGAAGCTGCATCCGCTGTTCCGGCAATATCTCGAAGGGGGTCAGCTTCTCGAGTGGGGGGCCAAGACTATTCCGGAGGGTGGGTACTATTCGCTGCCGGAGCGGCGCTACGGCGACGGTGTCCTGCTGGTCGGCGACACGGTGGGGTTCGTCGATGTCCCGTCGCTCAAAGGCATCCACTACGCCATGCAGTCGGGGATCTACGCCGCCCGTGCCGCCTTCGCTGGACTGAAGGCCGGCGATGCCTCGGCCAGCGCGCTTGCTCCCTACGACCGGATGGTGAACGAGAGCTACATCGCAACCGACCTATACCGGACCCGGAACATGCGGCTGGCATTCAAGGACGGGTTTTTCCGGGGCGGGGCCAAGGCCGGGCTCATGACGCTGACCGGGGGACGCTTTCCCGGTGGGAAGATCGATATGCCGGCCGACGCATCGGTCCCCCGGACCGTGAACGGCCGTCCCTCTTTTTCCCCGGATGGCTCACTAACCGTGAGCAAGCTGGACGCGGTCTTCAAGTCGGGTAACGCCACCCGTGACACCATCCCCTCCCACCTGCTCATCGGCCAGGACATCACCCCGGAAGTGGCCGAGTTCTACACCCATGTCTGCCCCGCCGGCGTGTACGAGCGGGTCGGCGACCAGCTCCGGGTGAATGCCCCCAATTGTATCGACTGCAAGGCCACCGATGTGCTCGGACCTCGTTGGACACCGCGGGAAGGGGGGAGCGGACCGAAGTACCGGCTGATGTGACATCCACCGCGCCGCCCCGCTGCGATTTCCTGCAGCACTCATACGCACCCTCCACAACAGCTTCCATCATTCAGTCTCGCAGTGCCGTTTCCTGCGTGCCTGATTCCTCAACGGTGTCGCGTTCTTATGGATTGTGAGAACGGGCGGTCTTACCGAAAATAGATGTGCATCAAAGCCTTCGGTACGTACAGTGGGGACGGGCGAACAACAAACGGTCAACGGTGCGCCGGGATTCCATCTCAGAGGCATCGTGGGCCGAATGGCTGCTCGCTACCGTTCCTGAGCTGCTCGGAAAGAGGAGGAATGATGCCGCGAGCTGGACACATGACGGCCTTCGCTTTCGCGCTCGGACTGAGCCTCGGTGCGCCGCTGGATGCGCAGGGCCAGACCGCGAGCGCGGCGTGGCAATCGACGCCGGCGTCGGTCCTGAAGAACGCTTTGCGCGACCTCGTCGCCGCCGAGGACAAGTACCGGCTCACTCACCCGACCTTTGCCGGATCGGTTGAGATGCTGCCGTTGAACCCGGGCGCCGACGTGAAGATTCAGATACTGAAGGTGACCGCGGCGGGATGGCGGGCAAAGGCGACTCACCGGACACGCCCGGGCCGGAGCTGCGTGGTGTTCGTGGGACAACTTGGTGGCTTGGAACTTCCGAAGACCGACGGAGACGGAGAGATGGCGGGAGAGGAAAGGGTGCCGCTCTGTGACCGGATGGAATAAGTCGGCTGAGCTGACCGGAGCCAAGCCAGGGATCAAAGGCTTGCGCCCGCATGGCGTGATCAGCAATGCGTGGCGTTGGGGGGCGGGCGTCATCTCTGCCGGAGCAGGGTTGGTGTCCATTTTGTCCTACACCCACTCGATCAAGGCCAAGCTCGAGGGGTTGGACTCGCTGTCGACCGAGGCTCTGGCGCACGCATCGGTCCGGTGGGTGGGCATCTCCCCCACCGCGGATACGGCGACATCGATCGGCGACACGATCCAACTAGCAGTGACGGCCACGGATGCGCGAGGCAATGCGCTGCTCGGCGCTCCGACGGTCTGGAGCAGTACGGACTCTGCGGTGGCGTCGGTGGACAGCGCGGGGACGGTGGTGACTCGAGGTGGGGGGGCAACCTCGATCATGGTTACGATCGGGGGGAAATCGGCAAGGACCCACTTGTATGTGCTTCAGCGGCCGGTCGCGCTACGAATAGTCGGAGACAGTCTGTCCCGGCTGCCTGAAGGGGGACGGGGCAAGGCCCTGGCTCACATGGTGGACTCCCGGGGCTACGAGATCGGCGGCTACGCTGCCAAGTGGCGCTCGGCCGACGCTACCATCGCGGCGGTGGACAGCCTGGGGAACGCAACGGCAGTGGCGCCGGGACGGACCATGTTTACGGCGACGGTGGACGGGATGATTGCCCAACTGGGCGTCGAGGTCTACCCAGTGCCGGCATCCCTCACGCTGCTGTCGGGCGACGGTCAACGGGCGCCGGCAGGGCGGAAGGTGGCGCAGCCGGTCACGGTCCAGGTGGTATCGCGCAGTGGCCGGCCCATCCCGGGTATCCCGGTTCGTTTCGCGCTCGAGGAGGGCGCGGGCCGAGCCGAGCCCCAGGCCGATTCATCGGATGCGCAGGGCATCGCCCGCGCTTCGTGGACGCTGGGTGGCTTTCCCGGGAGGCAGTCGCTCTCGGTCACGGCAGAGGGAGTAGCCAGTCCGACGGTCGTCACGGCAGAGGCTGAGCCGGTGGCCGCCAACACCCGGGTGACCCTGGTGAGCGAGCACCTGCAGGCCCCCGCGGGCGCTCCCCTGGCCGACCCGGTGACGGTGCGAGTGACCGACACCAGCGGAGTGGCCATGGTAGATGTGTCCGTGGCCTGGTCGGTCGGTGACGGCGGAAGCGTCGTGGCGTCAGAGTCTCGCACCGACTCGCTGGGTGAGGCGCGAGCTCGTTGGACTCTCGGCGACCGGTCCGGTGAACAGCGGGCCTATGTCCAGGTCGGTAGCGCGCGCACGGTGCCCCGCTTCGCCGTATCGGCGTTCGCAGGGGCCGGCGCAGCGGCCAAAGCGTCGATCGTGGGTCTGACGAAGTATGAAGGGTCGGTCGGCAAGGTGCTGCGCCCACCGGTAGAGATCCGAGTGGTGGATCGGGCCGGGAACGAGGTGCCGGGCGTATCGGTCACCCTCCTGCCGGCGAGCGGTACGGTGGCTGACAGCATTCTCACCACCGACTCGACCGGGCGGGTACGGGTGCACTGGACCCTGGGACGCACCGCCGGTGTACAGCATCTGACGGCCGGAGTGGAGGGCATCGATCGGCCGATCGAGATCACGGCCCGGGCGCGGCCGGCGGGGCCGGCAAACCTGGCCTTCGTCACCCCCAAGCCGGGGACGGCCATACGGGCGGTGCAGTCGCTGGATGTCGACCTGAGCGATGCCTATGGCAATCCGGTCGCCGACCAGCCGGTGGTGTTCAGCACCAAGTTCGGGACCGTCAGTCCCGCACGAGTGATGACCGATGCCCGCGGGCGCGCGCATACGCGCTGGACGCCGGCATCGAAGGTCGGGAAACGAACGCTGGTGGCAGCGGTGAAGGGCACCGATGCCCGGGCCACGTTTGTGCTGGAGCCGCCCGAGCCGGCAACGCCGGCCAAGGCGGTGGCATCAACCAAGAAAGAAAACGTGAAGCGCGCGTCACGATAGCCGCGCGATGATTCTTAGAACCTGTCGACGTTGTTCAGCACGGTTCCGGTAGGGCAGTAAGCTCCTAGTAAGTTAGGGACAACAAGTTAGTTCAGGACCAGGGGTAGTCTGGTAGACAACAAGTTTGGTCAAGTCCACTGGAGTCTAAACAGGTTCACGCCTAACGAGAGGGCTTTTTAACCGTAGTTCCACCTTCGCAGCATCGGAGGACATTTATGACCGGCCCACGCACTCCCCTTGTGCACCCGCACCGCCGCCGGGGTCGGCTCCTCCTGCCATTCCTATTGGTTATTGGCCTGACTCCGCTGGGGTGCACCAGCGATCAACCCCAGTCCACTGAGCCTCAGTTCAGCCAGGCCCATCCTCACGTCCTGAGCCAGGCCGAGCTCATGGCTGCAGCGGCAGCCGTGCCTCAGAGGACTTCCTCGGACAAGGCGTCGTCGGCCAGCTTCGGGGTCGTCAGCGCGAGCGTTGTCGGACCCAAGGTGCTGATCCTGGGCGACGGCGAGGGGACCCCGACGACTGCTTTGGCGAACAGCATCAGCCTGGCGGGCTTTCAGGTGACTGTCCGGCCTTCACCGGAGAACACCTGGGACGGAACCAATCCGGCCCTGGATGGATACAGCGCGATCGTCCACCTCGACGGGTTCACCTGGAACCGGAGCCTTTCGGCCGCCGCCCAGGGTACCCTGAGCACCTTCGTGCAAAACGGTGGTGGATTCATCGGCGCGCAGTGGAACGGGTACGAGAACAGAAGTGGAGGGTTGGGTAGCATGGCCAATCTGGTGCTACTCGGCTATGGCGGCGGCAACGGTCCGGAGCAGGACTGTTTTGCCTGCGACGTCAGTTTCAGCACGGTGGCGGGACAAGAGAGTCACCCCGTTCTCCGGGGGCTGCCCCGTTCCTTCACCTTCCACGCCGACGGCCATGATGCGGGGCCGCAGGTCAGCTTCGCTGCCAACCCGTCGACCGTGCTCATGCGGGTGCTGGCCGGAGGCCTTCCGGCCGGCCCGGCGGTGCTGGTACGGCAGTATGGACAAGGTAAGGTCGTGAACTTCAGCATCGCGCCCAACTATATCTCGGGCCCGACCAACGTCACGCTGCTGGACCCGAACATTCAGCGGCTGTACATCAACTCGCTGATGTGGGCTACCGGCTGGTCGCCGGACAGCGATGGCGACGGCGTTGCCGATAACGCGGACAACTGCGTGAGCGTGCCGAACCCGGATCAGGCCGACAGCGATCATAACGGCGTCGGCGATGCTTGCGAGCCGGTCAAGGATCAGACGATCACGTTTGCCGCCCTGGCCGACAAGACGGTTGGCGACGCGCCTTTCACCGTTAGTGCGACTGCCAGCTCGGGTTTCGAGGTGACCTTCACCGCGACCGGCAAGTGCACCGTTGGCGGAACCACGGTGCAGCTCACCGGGGCGGGCAGCTGCACCATCACCGCGCACCAGGCGGGCAACGCCAGCTATCACCCTGCGGCGGATGTATCGCGGACGTTCGCGATCGCCAAGGGCCAGGCGACTCTTGCCCTGGGTAATCTCACTGGGAGCTACACTGGCAGCCCGTTGGCTGCTAGCGTGACGACCAACCCTACGGGGCTGGGCACCGTCACCATCACGTACAATGGGTCGTCCGCCCTGCCGGTTAACGCGGGCAGCTACGCTGTTGCGGCGACTCTCGAGAACGACGATTACCAGGCGGCGCCGGCGAGCGGAACCCTGGTGATTGCCAAGGCGCCGGCCACCATAACGGTGGGCACTGAATTCGTGTACGACGGCACCCCCAAGCAGGCCAAGATCACCACCGAGCCGGCTGGGCTGACCGTCATCACTGTCACCTATACCTTGAACGGTGTGTCAGTCACCAGCCCGACCAATGTGGGCACGTACCAGGTGCTGGCGCATCTGGAGAACCAGAATTTCGAGGCAGTCGACGCGAGGGGTACGTTGACCATCAAGCAGGCTACGCCGCTCATTAGCTGGGCGACACCTGCGGCCATTCTCGCGGGCACTCCGCTCAGCGCCGCGCAGCTCAACGCGACGGCCTCGGGCGTGGGTGGCATTGCTCTGACTGGCGGCTTCATGTACACCCCACGGGCAGGCACCGTGCTGGGTGTCGGACCCCAAACTCTGAGCGTCCAGTTTATCCCGGCCGATGGCAACTACAGCCCGGCCAGCAAGACGGTTCAGCTGTCGGTGAACTACCGCTTTGCCGGCTTCTTCAAGCCGGTAAAGAATCTGCCGGTCATGAATATTGTGCGGGCCGGCCGTGCCATCCCCATCAAGTTCTCGCTGGGGCGGTACGAGGGGTTGCAGGTCATGCGGACGGCCACGCCGGCCGTGCTCAATGCGGCCTGCACCATCCCGTCGGAGACCATGACAGACGACGATGAGTCGGAGAATTCCAGCGGTCTGCGGGCGGAGGGGTACAAGTACACCTACGTCTGGAAGACCAGCTCCGCCTGGGCGGGGACCTGCCGCAAGTTCGTGATTACCCTGGCGGACGGCACCTCGCACGCCGCGCTGTTCAAGTTCGTGAAGGGACATGAGCGCGACGAGGACAAGGGGAAGGACGAAGGCAAGGATAAGGGCAAGGCTAAGGGCAAAGGCTGGAGCAAAGCGTCCGCCCTTATCAGGAGCAAGAGATAAAGACAGCAAGCAGACGAAGTAGCTAGAGAGCGAGGTCAGGGTGGCCCAGTGAGGCTGCCCTGACCTCGCGGCTTTTATACCTCGCCGAGTACCTTGATCACTACCCGCTTGCGTCGCTGCCCGTCCCACTCCCCATAGAAGACCCGCTGCCAGGGCCCCAGATCCAGTTTGCCGGCGGTGATGGGGACGATCACCTCGTGACCGATGGTGAGGCTCCGAAGATGAGCGGCCGCGTTGTCCTCCCCGGTCTCGTTATGGCGGTAGCGCGCAGGATCCCACGGGGCCACGGTCTCCTCCAGCCACTTGAGGATGTCGTGCCAGAGGCCGGGCTCGTGGTCGTTGACGAACACCGACGCGCTAATGTGCATGGCGGAGACCAGAACCAGGCCCTCGCGCACCCGGCTGATCCGCACCTGCTCGGCAACTTCATCGGTGATGTCGATGATTTCCTGGCGCTTCTTGGTCTCGAACCAGACGTAGTGGGTATGAGCGGTCATGCTCGATTCTGGAGCTGTGAGGCCCACCTCATCTCAACAGCTCCTCCAGCCGTACTGAGGTCTCCGTCTTCTCGTCCCGGTACTTCACGATCACCGGCGTATAGAGCCCAATCCCTGCCCGCGCGCCCGGTCCCGATTTGACCGGCCGGGTTCCTGGTACCACCACCGCCCCGGCCGGGATCTCCAGCGGCCGGTCGCCCTCCCGCCGGTAGACCCGATCGTTCACCAGATCGAAGACGCTGGTGCCGCCGGACAGTACGGTGCCAGGCGCCAGAACCGCACGCTGGCGAACAATAGTTCCTTCGTACACCCCGCAGTTGCCGCCCACCAGCACTTCGTCTTCGATGATGACGGGGAGAGCGCCGGCCGGCTCCAATACCCCTCCGATCTGGGCCGCTGCAGATAAATGCACTCGCCGGCCGATCTGCGCGCAGGAGCCCACCAGGGCGTGCGAATCCACCATGGTGCCCTCACCCACGTAGGCCCCCACATTGATGTACATAGGGGGCATACAGACCACGCCCGGGGCCACGTAGCAGCCGTCCCGGATGGCGGACCCCCCCGGGACGATGCGAATTCCTGCACCGGGACCGACCGCCCGAAGGGGGTAAGTATCCTTGTCGTAGAACGGGAAGGGACCGCCTACCGCAGCCGGCGCGATCCGTCCAAGACGAAAGCCGAGGAGAATGCCGGTCTTGACCCAGACGTTGACTCGCCAGCTCCCATCGGGGCCGGGCTCGGCGGCGCGCACGGTGCCGGCATTGAGCTTGGCCTTGAGTGCCTGAAAAGCCGCTAACGCCTTCGGCTCCTCTCCTGAAGGCACAGCACTGCCATACCGCTCAATGGCGGCACGGAGTTCCGAAAGAGTAGGCTCCGCCTTCGCGCCTTTCTTCTTGCTGCCCCGCTGCCTGGACCCACTTCGTGGGTTCCTCTCCCCGCTGCCCCTCACACTCCGGCCACTCCGGCCTGGCGCAGCCCGGCCCGGAGAGCGCCACAGGTGGAGTCGCTCACCGGCACCAACGGGAGCCGGAGCACGTTCTGGATCCGGCCCATCAGGTGGAGTGCGGCTTTGACCGGGGCAGGGTTGGTCTCGAGGAAGTTGGCGTCCATGAGCGGCAGCAAGCGGTAGTGCCAGACGCGGGCGTTCTCCAGGTTGCCCGAGAGCAGCAAGTGAACCAGCGCGGTCATGGCCGCGGGCACTTCGTTGGATGTCACCGAGATCAGTCCATCCCCCCCAGCGGTGATGACCGGCAAGGTCAGCCAGTCGTCGCCGGAGAATACCGCAAATCCATCGGGCCGCTCCTGGATGATGTCCATCACCTGCTTGAGGTCGCCGCTCGCCTCCTTGATGCCCATGACATTGGGATGGCCGGCGAGCCGGAGTGCCACGTTGGGCTTGAGATTGACTGCAGTTCGGCCGGGCACGTTGTAGAGGCAGACCGGTTTGGTTGCGGCATCGGCCACCGCCGTGAAGTGGCGGTAGAGACCATCCTGGGTGGGCTTGTTGTAGTACGGTGTGGCACTGAGGATGTAATCCGCCCCTAACCGGCACATTCGCTCGGTCTCATCCACCGCGCGCACGGTATCGTTGCTGGTGGCGCCCGCCATCACCGGCACCCGGCCGGCTGCCACCTCCACCACCGCCGCGACCACCCGCTCGCGCTCGGAGGCATCCATCGTCTGAGCTTCACCGGTGGATCCGCACGCCACCAGGAAGTCGATGCCTTCGGCGATCTGCCAGTCCACCAGGGCCCGGAGCGCGGGAAAATCCACCTGACCCGATTCGGTGAACGGCGTCACCAACGCGGTACCGCATCCCTGAAGCCGCGTCATTCGGTCCCCCCGAAGAGCATCTCCTCGAAGGTAAAAACTCCGGTGTGGCCTGGTAGCCACTCAGCCGCCGCCAGGGTTCCGGCAGCGAACGCCTCCCGGCTTTTGGCGACGTGGCTCAAGGTGACCGTTTCATGGGGACCAGCATAGGTGAGCGTGTGAGTTCCCGGCGAGGTGCCGGCCCGGATCGAGGTGATGGGAAACCGGCGGCCCGGCTCCTGGGACCAGAGCTGACGCTGGAGGAGAAGCGCAGTGCCGGACGGGGCATCCACCTTCGAGGCGTGGTGCTCCTCCAAAATTGAGACCACGAACTCAGGTCGGCCTCTGAAGCTCCGGGCGAGCTCCTGGGCGGCGCGAAAGAAGAGATGTACCCCGACCGAAAAATTGGCGGAGTGAAGCAAGGCTCCTCCGCGCTTGCCGACCAGGGCTGTGAGCTGGGGCAGGGCATCGGTCCAGCCGGTGGTACCCGTGACGGTCGGAATTCCCAGCTCGATCAGCCGCTCCAGATTGGCGAGGACAGCATCGGGCCGGGTGAACTCGATGGCGACGTCGGCTCCGCTCAGCCGCTCCTTGGTCAGTGCGCCGCCGGCGGGATTTTCCAGCCGGTGTACGACGGTGTGAATGGTGTGGCCTCGCTCGGCGGCGAGGGCCGCCACGGCCTTACCCATCTTCCCGTTGCCGATGATGGCGATGCGCATGGGGAGTCAGGAGTCAGGAGTCGGGAGTCGGGAGCTACAAGGCCGCGGGCGGATCTCGATAAGCAGGCGGAATCCTCCGACTCCCAGCTCCAGACTCTCGACTCTGATCAACACGACCCGAAAAATTCCTGGTGCAGCCGGCGCACGACGTCGGGACCATCCTCTTCCCGTACGACAAAGGTCATGTTGATGGCGGAGGCGCCCTGAGAGATGACCTCGACATTGGCTGGCCAGACGGCGTTAAACACTCGCCCGGCAAGACCGGGCGTTTTCCGCAGTCCGATCCCGACGATCGCGACGATGGCTCGTCCCTCTTCGATCCAGACCTCACCCAGCTCGCCCAGGTCGCGGACCAGCGGCTGCAGACGGGAGCGATCTTCGATTGTGAGAGACACGCTGACCTCGCCGCTCGCGAGCACATCGACCACAGTCTCGTGGCGCTCGAACACCTCGAACAGCGCTCGGAGGAAGCCGTAGGTGCCGAGCATTCGGGGCGCCCGGATGTTGATGACGGTGATCCCCTGCTTCCAGGAGATGGACCGGATCGGAGAGTCGCCGACTCGCTCCACCGCCGCTTCGGGCTCGATGGTGGTTCCGGTTCGTTCCGGATGGGTGGAGTTGAGAATCACAATGGGTATCCCCGCGCGAACCAGTGGCAAGGCGGTGGCCGGGTGCAGGATCCGCGCTCCGAACGTGGCGAGCTCCGCGGCCTCCTCATAGCTGGCTCCGGCAAGAGTACGGGCGGTAGAAACGATCCGGGGATCGGCGGTCATCAGCCCGTCCACGTCGGTCCAGATCTCCACCCGCCCGGCGTTCAGGGCGGCGCCCAGAAGCGCAGCCGTAAAATCGGAGCCGCCCCGGCCGAGGGTGGTCGGGGTGCCGGTGGCGGTGGCGCCGATGAATCCCTGGGTCACCGGTACGCGCCCGGATTCGGCCAGCGGCTTGAGGCAGTCCCGCGCCCTCTTGTTCAGCACTTGAATGTAGGGGGTGGCGCGGGTGAAGCGGCCATCGGTAACCATGATGGGCCGAATATCCACCCAGGCGGCATCGAGACCACTTCCCGCCAGCGCCGCCGCGATCAGACGCGAGCTCCAAAGTTCGCCTCGGCCGGCGATCGCGTCGAGCTCCGCGGACGTCACGGAGCGGCGCCGGATGGCGCGAAGTTCCTGGCACAAGTCCGCGGCATCGGAGGCGATGGCTTCGAGGGCGGCCTCGGCTCCGGCCACGACTCCCGCGATCTGCTCGTGCCGCGCCACCAGATTGGCCACCGCCGCATCGATGGCTGGGCCTTCCTCGGTCTCGGCGAGTCGGGCCAAGCTGAGCAGCGAGTCGGTCACCCGGGCCAAGGCGGAGACGACGACCACGGGCCGGTCGGCGAGCCTCGAACGCACGATGGTGGTGAGCCTCGTAATGGCCGCAGCGTCGGCCACCGAGGTGCCGCCGAATTTGGCGACGATCATCTCTGCCGCTCGCCGGCAATGCCCGGCTTCACCCGCCCTTCCGCCACCAGCAGCTCGGCGATTTGAACTCCCTGGCCGGCCGCCCCTCGAACCGTGTTGTGTCCCAGCACGACCATCCGCAGATCGAGCACCGGGCAGGGACGCACCCGGCCTACTGTCACCGCCATGCCGCCACCCCGGTCCACGTCGAGGCGAGGCTGGGGTCGGTCGACCCGCTCGTCCACCTCGATGGGCGGCGTGGGTGAGGACGGAAGCCCCGCTACCCGGGCGGAGCCCCGGAAATCACGCAACGCCTCCATGGCTTCGTCCGGCCGCACCCGCCGGCTGAAGCCCACCGAAACCGTTGCCATGTGGCCATCGACCACGGCGACCCGGTTGGTGTGCACGCTGACGGGGAATTCCGCCGGCTCGACCGCGCCGTTCGTAAGGGTACCGAGAATCTTGCGGGTCTCGCGCTCGATCTTCTCCTCTTCCCCGCCGATGTGGGGAATCACATTGCCCACGATATCCAGCGACGGTACCCCAGGGTATCCGGCGCCGGAAACGGCCTGAAGGGTGGAGACGAAGAGCCGCTCGATTCCGAAGGCGCGGTGCAGCGGGGCCAGGGCGAGGGCGAGGGCGGCCGTCGAGCAGTTCGGATTGGCGAGGATGGACCCTTTCCATCCCCGGGTCTCGCGCTGACAGTCGATCAGTGTCAGGTGGTCGCCGTTCACTTCGGGGATGAGGAGTGGAACGTCTCGCTCCATGCGGTGGGTGCGGGCGTTTGTCACTACGACTGCACCGGCGCTCGCGAATGCCTGCTCGATCGGGCCCGCTACCTCGGCATCGAGGGCGGAGAAGAGGATCCGTCCGGGCAGTATGCCAGTGCACTCGCGAACCGTCATCCGGCCGATCGCCGGGGGAAGCGGCACGTTCTCGCGCCAGCGGGCCACCTCCTCGTAGGTGCGGCCGGCGCTGGCGGAGGAAGCCGCGACGGCTGCCACCTCGAACCAGGGGTGCTCCGCGAGAAGACGCACGAACTTCTGGCCCACGGTGCCGGTGGCTCCCAGAATCGTGACCGGAATCTTCTCGCTCATGCCGGCCCCCGGGCGAGCAAATCCGACGCCAACCGCTCGTAGAGATCGACTCCGCGAAGCAGATCGGCCTTCCGGATGTGCTCGTGGTCGGTATGTGCCACCCGAATGGTGCCGGGTCCGAGCTGGTATCGCTCCCCCCACGCCTCCAGAAATGGCAGATCGCTGGCGTAGCTCACCACGGTCGTCTCCCAGCCGGGAGGAGCGGTTCCCCCCTTATGGAAGGGAAGCTCAACCTTGAACTCTACCGATACGCCTGGCGCGAGCAGCTTCCTGATGGCGGCCTTGAGCGGCTCGGTCGGCGCGACGGTGCGGATGAGCAGCTGGGCGACGGCGGCCGGCGGAATCACATTGGGGGCCACGCCGCCCTCGATGAGCCCGAGGTTGAGAGTCGACTGGCCCAGCAGAGGATCGTGGGGCAGCGGCAGCCCGCGGATCTTCTCGATGGTGTCCAGCAACGCCGCGATCGCGCTCACGCCCTCATCCGGATATGCCGAGTGGGCCGCGCGTCCCGCGGCGGTGAGATCGACCCGGAGCGACCCCTTTTGGCCGATAGAAAGTCGGTTCTCCGTGGGCTCGCCATTGATGAGATAGCGACCCTTGGGTCCCAGGTCGGCGGCCGCACGGGCCCCGTCGGAGCCGTTCTCCTCCCCGACGAGAAACAGCAGGCCGATCCGCCGCTCGCCTCTCGCGCCCAGCCGCTCGGCCGCGGTTACCATGGCGGCGGCCAGGCCCTTGGCATCGCAGCTTCCACGGCCGTGGATCGATTCCGCGTCCTCGGTGAGCGGCACGTAAGGCGGAACCGTATCCAGGTGAGTGGAGAAGACCAGAGTGGGAGGCTCCCGGTAGGCGTACAGGTTCTGCCGCCCGGCCGTGACCGGCTGGCGCACGACTTGATAGCCCGCGCGACGAAGCGTGCCATCCAGAAAATCCGTGGCGGGCCCCTCGGATCCGGTCGGAGATTCCAGGGCCACCAGGGCCCGGGTCAGTTCCAGTGCGTCCATGAATGAGAGCGCCCCGCCAGCGGCATGCGCGACGGGGCTCCTGGTCTTGGTAGAGAGTTACTGCCTGTTATGCCGACCGGTCACTCCCGAGCACGCCGCGCATCTGATCACGCATCCCGGGCTTGGGGCACCGGCAGGTTCGCGGTAGGGCGGCGATGACAATGAGATTCGGCATGGAGCGCGAAAGCTAGGATATGGTCCAAGCCGGAGCAAGTGCAGGCTTGACGCTGCCGGACCAGAATCCTAATTACACCGCAGAGGCATCCCTCATGACGGTTTCCATAGCGAGTTGCTTTGGTTGGGGAACTCTGGGCGTTCTGCTCGGAGCCTGTGGCGACGTGACGACGTTCAGCCCCACCGCTGCCAGGATCTACGTGACCAGCATGACGTTCGGAGATCCGATCGAGGGGGATGGCTACACCCTGAGCCTGGACGGCGCGCCCGGGCGTAAGCTCGGTCCCAACGGGCTGGTCGTCTTCTCCGAGCTCGAGGCCGGCCCCCATACGCTGACACTGGCTGGTCTCGATACGGGCTGCGCGTTAAACGGGGTGAATCCCCGGACGGTGCAGACCGTGGCCGGCCAGACCGCGCAGAGCCAATTTCTGGTGACTTGCAGCGTACCCGGTACCGCGAGAATCGTGATCCAGACCTTTACCTACGGGGTCGGGCCCGACTACTACCGGGTGGATCTGGATATTGGCCGTACCGAACAGGTGGGCCCCAACGCTGAAGTGACCTTCGCCGCGGTGCCGGCCGGCCCAGTCACCATCACGCTGACCGGCGGCTCGGAGCAAGGCTGCGATATTGCCGGGCCCAACCCTCGCACTCTGATCTTGATGGCAGGTCTGGAGTATCCCAGCGAATTCAAGATTCACTGCCGAGGCTGACCGGTTCCAGCGCCGCCCGCTGCCCTTCTTTGACATCCACCAGGTACAGCAGGGCTCCTCCCACCACGAAGAACCCGATCACCGATAGGATCGCGTTCCGGCTCGAGCCGGTAGCCGCGATGGTGCCGGCGAAGATGAGCGGGCCAAAGATCCCGGCAAACTTCTCGAAGACGCTGAAGAAGCCGAAGAACTCGCCCGACTTGTGCTGTGGAATCATGCTGGCAAAGAGCGAGCGGCTGAGGGCCTGAGTGCCGCCCTGGACCGTGCCCACCAAACCGGCCAGAATGTAGAAGTGCGTGGCCGTCTTCATGAAGTATCCCAGCACACTGATGGCCGCGTACACCATGAGTCCCAGGAAGAGTGCCCGCTTGGTCCCGATGCGTCCCGCCACCATCCCAAACAGGAAAGTGCAGGGGATACCCACGAACTGCACCAGCAGGATGGCGCCGATGAGCGCGCTCTGCCCGATGCCGATCTCGGTGCCATAGGCCGTCGCCATCTTGATGATGGTCTGGATGCCGTCGTTGTAGATCAGAAACGCCAGCAGCAAGAGGAAGGCGTTGCGGTAGCTTCGCAACTCGTGGAACGTCTCGCCCAGGCGAATGAACGCTACCTTCACCGGGTTCTCACCCCGACGCTCGTCGGGCTCGAGCAGCGGCGGGGGCTCCGGCACGGTGCGGAAGAGCGGGACGGAAAAAATCACCCACCACACGGCCACCGAAAGAAATGCCAATCGCACCGGCAGGGTGGCCTGCGCTTCGGTCAATCCCGGCCCGGAGGGCAGTCCGAACCAGTCGGGGCGCTGGATCCAGGCGAGGTTGAGGGCCAGCAGAATCCCACCACCGACGTAGCCCAGGGCATAGCCGGCGGAGGAGACCCGGTCGATTTCGTTCCGGCGGGCGATGTGGGGCAGCAAGGCTTCGTAAAACACGAAGCTGCCCGCCACGCCGACCAGCGACAGGGTGAACAGGATGGAGGCCAGGTCGAGGTCTCCATGATGGATGAAGAACATGCCCAGGATCGCAGCAACCCCGAGAGTCATAAAGATCGCGACCCAACGCTTCTTGTTCGCCCGGTAATCCGATACCGCGCCGAGGATCGGGGAGAGCACTGCGATGATCACCAGCGCCAGGCTGTTCACCGTAGCCAGCCGCTGGGTCGCGCCACTCTCCACCAGGCCGGCGCCGGCCACCTTCACGAAGTAGATGGGGAAGACCGCCACCATGATGGTGGTCTGCATGGCGGATGCGGCCCAGTCGTACATGGCCCAGGCGCGCAGCTCCGGCCGATCCAGGCCGAGCCGGGAGAGCAAGGAAGATTTCGGCATGAACGGGGAAGCTAGAGGCAGCCGTGGCGACCCGTAAGAGTCAGCCGGCGACTCGCGCTTCTCGGGCGCTGTGGCGGAGAGAGAAAACCACGGCGGCCGTGAGTGTCGTCAGGATGACGCCGAGCGACAGAAGGATCGGCACATGAACCCAGGCGCTCAGCGTCATCTTGAGGCCGACGAAGACCAAAATGAAGGCGACGCCCGGCTTCAGATACACGAACTTGTCCAGCATGCCCGCCAGCACGAAGAACAGCGCCCTGAGCCCGAGGATGGCAAACACGTTCGAGCTGTAGACCAGGAACGGATCTCGAGTGACGGCAAAGATGGCGGGGATGCTGTCAATGGCGAAGACCAGGTCGGACCACTCCACCAGGATTAACACCAGGAGAAGAGGGGTAGCGAGGACCTTGCCGGAGACCGTGCGAGTCAGGAACCTGGTCCCGTCGTAACTCTGGCTCAGCGGCATCACCCTCCGAGCTAGCCGCACCACCGGATTCCGCTCCAGATCGACCTGTTCCTGCTTCTGCGTGAACATCCTGATGCCGGTCACCACCAGGATGGCTCCGAACACGTAGATGATCCAACTGAACCGCTGGAAGAGAAACGCGCCCAGCCCGATCATGATGAGTCGCATGACCATGGCGCCCAGAATTCCCCACTTGAGAACCTTGGGCTGGGCGTCGGCCCGGACGCAGAAATAGGAAAAGATCAGCAGGAAGACGAAGAGATTGTCGACACTGAGGGAGAGCTCGATCAGATAGCCGGTGTAGTACTCCAGCGCCGATTGAGTCCCTTCACGCCACAGGACGAACAGGCCGAACAGCAGCGCCAGAACCACCAGCCCGCCGCTCCAGCTCACCGCCTCCTTCAGGGTGAGCGCGTGGGAGCGGCGGTTCAGCACCCCCAGGTCAATGACCAGGAGGGCCAACACCAGCCCGGTGAAACCCAGCCAGACGACTGTCGGGTGGGGCCCCACCTAGCGGCCCAGGGCCATGGACTCGAGCCGGGCAACTCGCTCCGTGATGGGGGGGTGGGTACTAAAGAGCCTGGCGAGCACTCCTCCCTCGGCTGCCAATGGATTGACCTGCGCGAGCGGCGCTACAGCCGGCGGCACGTGCATCGGGATCCGGTGCGCCAGAGAGTCGAGCCGGACCAGCGCCTTGGCAAGAGGAGTCGGACGACCCAGGATCTGGGCCCCCACCCGGTCGGCCTCGAACTCGCGCTGCCGTGATATCGCGAACTGGATCAGCATGGCTCCGATCGGCGCCAGCAGGATCAGCCCAAGCTGAGCGTAAGGATGGCTGCTGTCGTCATCCCGGCCACCGCCGAACATGAGCAGGTAGGGAAGATTGCTGAGTGCAGCCGCGATGCCGGCTGCGACGGTCGAGATCAGCATGTCCCGGTTCTTGATGTGGGCCAGCTCGTGCGCCAGCACGCCCTCCAGCTCCTCCGGCGGTACGTACTTGAGAATGCCGGTGGTCACCGCCACGACGGCGTGTTCCGGGTTCCTCCCGGTGGCAAAGGCATTGGGCTGCTCGTGGGGTGCTATCGCCACCACCGGCATGGGCAAGCCGGCCCGCTGGCGTAGGCGATCCACCATCGCGTACAGCTCGGGGGCTTCCTGAGCGGTCACCACCTTAGCGCCGTACATCCTCAGGACCAGCCGGTCCGAGAAGAAATACATGATGAAGTTGAAGATGCTGCCGAACACCAGCGCCGCGATCAGGCCGCTGGAGCCGCCGATCAGCTGGCCTACCAGCACGAACAGGCCCAGCAGTCCTGCCATCAGCACGAATGTCTTGACGTTGTTCATAGTCCCCTCCGCTGGGGCCTAATAAAAAGAGCGAGACCCCGTCCGCTCCGCTTTCGCGTGGACGAAGGTCTCGCTCTAAGGCTTCTGCTGCCTTCCGAATGGACCGTGCCCGCACTTGGCGAACAGTCTTGACGATCCATCCGTCCGCCTGGCCGGCGGATAAGCTACTCCCCTTCTACAGGGACAAAATCTAAGTGGCTGACCGGTGCAAGGAAAGAGGGTTAGAAACCCGGATGCTCCTGGTGCAGGGGATCATTCAGTACGAGTGCCTGCACCAGAGACCCGACCGGGGTCTCGAACTGACCCTCGGGAATTACCAGCAACGCGTTCGCGAGGGTCATCGAGGTAAGGATCCCGGAGCCCTGGGGCCCGGTGAGCCGGGCCTCGGGGCCGCCTTTCCCCTGGCTTACGATTCCCCGCAGAAAGTGCTGCAGCTTGGGTTTGAGGCTGACCGGCTCGGCCAGGCAGACCGGCACGGTGCGGCGGTAGGGCAGCACCTGGCCCATCATCTTCCGGATGGCGGGCCGGACGAACAGCTCGAACGTGACCATGGTGCTGACCGGATTACCGGGAAGCCCGATCCACGGCATTCCGGACAGGATCCCGAAGCCAACCGGCGCTCCGGGACGCATCGGAAGCTTCCAGAACCGCAGCTCGGCGCCGAGCTCCTCCAGCACCGACCTCACGTAATCGTGCTCACCCACACTGATGCCGGCCGTGGTGACGAGCAGATCGCAGTCCAACGCGCGACCGAGGTGCTCCCTCAGACTCTCCGGCGTGTCGCCCGCAATGCCGAGGTTGATCGGCTCACCGCCTGCCTGACGCACCAGGGCCACCAGAGTGTGGGTGTTGCTGCTGGCGATCTTCCGCCCGCTGAGAATCTCTTCCGGCTGGTCGACGTCCACGATCTCGTCGCCGCTCCCGAGAATTGCCACCCGGGGCCGGCGGTAAACCAGCGGGTGGGCCACCGCCAACGAGGCCAGCACGCCGAGCTGCGCCGGACCCAGCTCACTGCCACCTGCCAGCACCGTGCTTCCCTTCAGAATGTCCTCGCCGACCCGGCGGATGTTCCCCCCCACATCGCGGTCCTTCACGATGGTCACCGTGTCCGCGCCGCCGTCGGTGTCCTCCTGCCGGATCACGCTGTCGCTGCCGTCCGGCAGGGGGGCACCGGTGAAGATCCGGGCGCATTCGCCCGCTCCGATCGCGCGAGTGGGAAAGTGGCCGGCCGGGAGGTGCTCCACCACGCGGAGCCGCACCGGACGGGTCTCGGTCGCACCGCGGACATCTTGCCCCCGGGCGGCGTAGCCGTCCATAGCGGAGTTGGTCCAGGCGGGGATATCGATCGGGCTCACCACGTCTTCAGCCAGCACGCTGCCGAGCGCGTCGTCCAGCGGAATCCGGAGCGCGGGCTGCCGCCGCACGTCCGCCAGAATCTGGCGGGCGGCATCGGCGGCGCTCAGAGGCCGGCTCACGAGTCGAGAACCAGCGACCGATCCCATGCCAGATTGGCGAGAAGCTGGAGCCAGATGGTGTCGTTGAAATGGAGTACCGGGCACTCGGCCTCAAAGTCAGGATCGTCGGTGATGACGGCGACCCACTGACTCGCGTTCGAGGCGCCCGGATGGTAAATCGGCTGATCGGCGGCCGCCCGGCGGAACACTTCGATCTTGGGGAGCTGGGCTGCCTTGTAGCCTTCCGTCAGGACGATGTCAGCGCCGTGCATGTACTGGCGGGCCAGCTGAATGGGGTCGTAGTCGTCAGGGGTTCGCTCGAAGAGTACCCGGAGATCCAGCGACGCGATGAGCACCCGCTCCGCATGCCCCTCATGAAAGTGGCGCCAGGTGTCGCTGCCGGCGCGGTCGACGTCGGCCGGGTGGTGCCCGTGCTTGATCGTCATCACCCGGTGCCGCCGGCGGGTCAGCTCACTCGCGAGGGCGACGGTCAGGGTGGTTTTCCCTGCATTCTTGCGGCCGATTATGGAGATGATGCGTGTTGCCGCCACAACTGGTCCGCTCTCGCGAGGTCGTCCGCGGTGTTCACGTTGAAGAACAAGAGCTCCGGGTCCGCCAGGGCCCGCACCCGCTCCAACGGGAGAATACCGACTCGAATCCGGTCGTGGAAGCCGATGGCGCGCAGATCGCCCGCCGACAGGCTGGCGGCGATGGCCTCGCGGCAGGCAGGCCCGTACGCCGCGCAGAGCGGTTCCACGCCTCGCCGGCCGGTGCTCTGCGGCAGCATAGCGTCGTGCTGGTCCAACCCCTCGGCAAGCGCGCGGATCAGGGTCTCGGAGACGAAGGGCATGTCCCAGGCGACGCAGACCACCGGCGCCGGCGCGGTCATCACCGCCGTGTGGATCCCCCCCAACGCGCCCAACCCCGGCTGCACATCGCTGACCGTTCGGAGATCCGGCCGCCAACTCCCGGCATCCGGAGCATTGGCCACCAGCAGTGGTGGCTCACCCAATGCCGCTGTCATGACTCGAGCCAGGCGATCGAGGATTCTCTCCCCGCCAACCAGCTCCAGACCCTTCGGCTTGCCACCAAACCGCGTGGCACCTCCGCCAGCTAAGATCGCACCCTGGACACCGACCTTCCCCCCCGCCCGGGGGGCACCCGCCCCGCTTCCCCGCCTCAATACCGTCTCCCTCTCCGCCGCTCCAGCACGACGTCGAAGCCGATGGTTATGCTGATGAGGTGTTTGTAATCCAGCTCATGGGGCGTGATCGGAGTGGCCACGTCACCGGTCTGCGGCGATGGCCCGCTGATTCGTTGCACGCCCACAATATTGTCTCGCATCTCCCAGCGGAGCTGATATCCGGGTGACAGCGCCGCGGTAAATCCCGCGCCCAACGCGAGCGCTGGCTCCACCCGTGAATCGTGATCATCCGAGTAAATGATCAGGTCGATCCTTCCACCGCCGCCACCGGGGTACCGGCCGATGGTGCGCAAAGAGCTCTGATTGCTGAATACCAATCCGGCGTTGGCCCGAACATAGGGAGAGATGAGCTTGCGGCTGTTCATGCGAAGGATGGGACCGGCGGAGAGGATTACCGCCGTCGCAGACTTGGTGGCTCCCTGGAGCGACTGGCACGCAGCCGCAACGCTGGGCGACCCGGAGGAGAAGAGCTGACGGCAGGAGTCTTCGTAGCCGAGTCCGATCAGGAAGCCTTCGGCGCTGAAGCCGAGGTGTTCACCGGGGAAATATGAGCCCCCAAAGGCCACGACTAGGGTCGAGCGGATATCACGGCTGAGCGCCAGGGTATCGGTCCCGGTGACACCGGGGAACTGGACCGCCTGCTTCGGGACGGACCAGAGAGCCCTTCCGCCAGCCGCTCCAGCTGAAACCGTGAAGATGAGCCGGGCCTGGTCGCCGGTCCCCTGGGCCCACAGGGGAGTGGCCGAAGCGGCGGTCACCAGGAGGAGGCCGACGCGGGCGAGCGTTCGAACGGGCATCAGCCCCCCAGGAATTGGTGGTCCACCGCGAGACAGCGGTCCATCACCACCGCTATCCCCGCCGCCTCCAGACTCCGGGCGACGCCATCGTGCCGGATACCCTGCTGGAGCCACACCAGCTGGGGTCTCACCTCGAGCAGGGCGTCCAGCAGCGGGGGAATGTGCTCCGAGCGACGAAACACATTCACGATATCGATCGGCCCCGCGGCGGCTGCGGCGGAACGCAGATCGGCATAAACCCGCTCGCCCAGGGTCACGCCTCCGGCTGGATGCACCGGTATGATCGTGTAGCCCGCGCGCTGGAGATAGGCGGCGACGCTGTGGCTCGGCCGCTCGGGTTTAGGGCTCAGCCCCACCACCGCTATCCGGCGCGCATTGCGAACCAGCTGGGCCAGCGCCGCACGATCAGGCGGCACCCGGCTCCACCGCGCCATGGTGTTGGGGATGGCCGCTTACCGCCCGTCCGATCAGGGTCATCCCGCTGCGCCGGGCGATCTCGACCGCCAGGGTGGAGGGGACCGAGGGCGTGGCCACGTACGCCAACCCGGCCCGCGCGGCCTTGAACGCCAACTCTGCCGAGATCCGGCCGGTCACCAACAGGCCAAGCCCTGCCACGGGGCGCCGGGCCAGTAGGGCCGCTCCCAGCGACTTATCCACCGCGTTGTGCCTCCCAATATCCTCGGCGTGGGCGATGAGCCCAGGTGACGCAGAATCGACGAGCGCGGCGGCGTGAATTCCCCCGGTGTCCTTGTACCGCTCGCCCTTCGCGAACAGCGCCTTGAACAGCCCGCGGAGCTGCTCCAACTCTGGAACCGGTCCCCTCGCCGGCCTGGTCTCGATCGTGCCGGGGTCGGCCAGAAAGGTGGAGACCGCTCCGCACCCCGACGCTAGCACCGGCTTCCGCCCTTCGGCCTGCACCGCCGCCACCCGCTCCTCCGGAATCTCCGCCCAGAACCCGAGGTCGGTGGCGCAGGGACGCAGGTGCACCTGGTCGATGGAATCGATGTACCCCTCGCCGTGCAGCCACCCGATGGCCAGCTCCTCCAAGAGGTCGGGAGTGCACATCCAGGTCACGACCGGACGGCCGTTCACCTCCAGCCAGACCGCGACCTCTTCCACCGCGGCGAGCTGGGACATTCGCCCGCCGCGCTTAGACGGCTGAATCAGGTCAGGCGAGTCCGGTGCAGTCGCCATACAAGGTTGCATCCTCCGTGATGCGCACTCGCTCCAGCTCCACCCCCCGCGGTAACCGCGAGGCCATGCGCGCGAACAGGTATGCGGCCAGGGCCTCGCAGGTGGGCAGCGGGCGGCCGCCGGCAAAGGCCGGGAGGTCACGGTTGAGGTGCTTGCCTGACAGCGGCCTCACCACCTCTTCGTTCAGGAGACCGTCGAGCAGAGTCAGGTCGACGACCATGCCGGTCTCGTCCAGCGGGCCAGTGACCGTAACGGCGCACTGGTAGTCGTGGCCGTGTGGGCTGGCCAGGGGGCCGAACATCTCTCGGTTCCGGGTCTCACTCCAGTCGGGCCGGTAGAGGTGATGCAGGGCATGAAAGCCGACCGTACGAGTCAGGGAAGCTGCCATCAAGGAGAGAAGGAGTAGCCCAGGCCTGCCTGGAGCCAGCGGCTCGAGGTCCATTCCCTCGTACTGCTTCCGGCCAGCACCGGCGGGGCCGTCGGGTCCTCTCTGGGCACCTGCTGGAATGTGGGGGGATAATTCAGCTTCCAGAAGGTGGCCCGGGCCTCGGCCCGAAGGTGCAGCCGGTCGGTCACGAAGTATCGAAACCCGATCGCTGGGGCGAGGTACAGCTTCTTTCCGAAGCTGTAGGTGCTGGTGTCGGTGGGAGTGCTGCCGGCAAACGCAACGCCGCCACTGGCCGCCACATACGGGGCCAGACGGTGCCAGGTCTTCCCGCCGGTGAGGTTGAATTGCAGGGCAAGCTCCGCGAAGGTCACCGCCTGCTTGACAGGGCCCTTCACCCGGTTGGCAACTACCACGAAGGGGTCGACCACCAAGCGCTCCAGACTGCCGTGGTAGACGCCGATGCCGATCTGAAGCGCACTCGCCGAACGGATGTCGTACCGGGCGCCGAACACGGCGGCTCCGTGGGGACCGATCCCGAACTTGCCACCGTTGCCTTTGAAGTAACCACCCATAACCGTGAACGTGTGTCCCTTGCGGATATCGCGAAACGGGGACGACTGCGGCGGGTGGCCTACCTGGGCGACAGCCGACGCTGGGAGAGCTAAGAGCATGGCGATCCCGAAAAAATTCCTCATCAGTCACACTCTCTCAGGTCGCGCCCGGTCATCTCGGCGGGCGATTCGATGCCCAATAGTCCCAGCACCGTGGGCGCCACATCTCGTAAGGAGCCGCCGGCCCGGAGTGACGCAGTCCGGGCCCCCACCGCCACCAGCGGCACCGGATTAGTGGTATGCGCGGTGTGTACGCCGCCGGTTGCCGGATCGATCATCATCTCACAGTTGCCGTGATCCGCGGTAATCAGGACGCTGGTCCCGGTCTTCTCCGCACTGGCGAGCACCCGGGCCACGCAGGTGTCCACCGTCTCTACGGCGCGAATGACCGCGGGCAGCACCCCGGTGTGGCCCACCATGTCGGCGTTGGCATAGTTGCAGAGTATGAAATTGTGGTCCCGGCTCTCGATGGTGCGGCAGAGCGCGTCGGTGATGCCCACCGCGCTCATCTCCGGGGCGAGATCGTAGGTGGCCACCCGTTGGGATGGAATCAGACAGCGCTCCTCTCCGGGGTAGGGAGGCTCATACCCTCCATTGAAGAAGTAAGTCACGTGGGGGTACTTCTCAGTCTCCGCCGTGCGGTACTGGGTAAGGCCCCGCTCGGCCAGCACCTGGGCGAGAATCCGGGCCAGGCTGAACGGCGGGAACGCCTGGGGAATAGCGAAGGTCTGGTCGTACTGGGTCATGGTGACGCACGCCAGACGGGGACGGTCAGGCACCGGGAACCCGTCGAACCCCTGCACGGCAAGCGCCGCCACGATCTGCCGCATCCGGTCGCTACGATAGTTGAAGAAGAACACACCATCGCCGTCTCGCAGGGTGGCGACCGGAACCCCGTTGCGCACGTGGACCCGAGGTTGAATGAACTCGTCGGTCTCGCCCCGCTGGTACGCGGCCTGGACCGCGAGCACGGGGTGCTCGACCGGAGTGCCCAGGCCATGCACCAGGGCGTCATAGGCCAGCCGGGTGCGCTCCCAGCGTCGGTCCCGATCCATGCCGTAGTAGCGACCGGTGAGTGTGGCGATGTCCACCTTGGTGCCGGCAATGCGCCGCATGTCCAGGAGCAGCGTCCGGACCACCTCGGCACCCAGCGTCGGGGCGGAGTCGCGTCCGTCGAGAAAACCGTGGATTGCGATGGCCGGCACCTTCTGGCGGACCCCCAGCTCGACGCACGCCAGCAGGTGACGGTCCAACGCGTGGACCCCGCCCGGTCCCAGCAGGCCGACGAGGTGAAGAGTTCCTCCGGTCTGCCGCAGGCCGGCGCAGAGCTGTACCAGGGGCTCGATATTGTAGAAGTTGCCGCTCTGAATGCTCTGGGAGATGCGGACCAGATCCTGAGGCACCACCCTGCCTGCGCCCAGATTCAAGTGCCCCACTTCACTGTTGCCCATCTGGCCTTCGGGAAGCCCCACCGCCAGCCCGCTGGCATCCAGCAGTGTCCTGGGATAGGATCGCCAGAGCCGGTGCCAGTTCGGGGTCGAGGCCAACTCGATCGCGTTCCCCTCGCGCTCTGGCCGGTAGCCCCAGCCGTCCAAAACCATCAGGACCACCCGGGGAGCGCTTCCGTTTGACATGGGTCTCCGCGTGTTCTACAATGCGCCACTGTGATTTACGCGCCGCAATCTAGTCCGGGCTTGGGCCGGCTACCAGCCTGCATCACGCTGCTCGCGCTGCTGTTTACACCTCAGTTGTTGGCCCAGGATCAGAGCGAGATCTCGAGCGATACCCGGCTGCGCAAGGAGCCGGAGGGCGTCCCCCTGGTCTCGCTTCCAGCCGGCACCGCAGTGGAGACCAGAGGCGCCCGCGGAGACTGGCACGAGGTGGTGGTCGAGGGATGGATCTTCAGCAGCTCGACCGCACCAACTCAACGCGACGGCTTCGATCTGGTGGTGCGGGCTTCGTCGGACGGCGAGAACATCCGGGAGTCGCCCAACGGGGACGTCATCGGCCGGGTGCGCAACGGCACCCTCCTCCGCAAGCTGGAGAGCCGCGGCGGGTGGACCCACATCAGCCGGGCAGGCTGGGTGCCGAGCGCCGCCATCGGCGCGAAAGCCGCCACCGATACCCCGGCGGTCTCACAGCCGGCGCCGACTCCTCCTGCTCCTGCCTCCCCGCCTCCCACCAAGTCTCCAACTGACCCCGACCGGGCCGCCGTCGCGAGAGAGACTCCGGTGTTTGCCACTCCGCAGGGGGGCCAGTACGGCACCCTTCAGACCGGTGCCCCGGCCCGGGTTCTCGGCCGCTCCGGGGAATGGGCGCGGGTGCAGCTCGAGGGCTGGGTTCGAGAGAGCGATCTGGAAGAGGCATCGGGGGGTGCGCTCACCGGGATCACGGCAGCCGAGGTTCGATCCGATCCTTCCAAGTATGTGGGCCGCACCCTCGAATGGCGGCTGCAACTGATCGCGGTGCAGACCGCGGACGAGTTGCGCACCGAGATCCCCCGGGGTCAGAGCTATCTTCTCACCCGGGGACCCTTGCCCGAGCCGGGGTTCGTCTATGTCACCGTCACGGAGGCCCAGGCCGCGGAGTTTCGCACTCTACCCGCGCTGCAGGAACTCAACCTGCGGGTGGTCATCAAGGCGGCGAGGACCAAGTATCTGACGACGCCGGTAGTGGAGTTCGTGGCGAGAGTAGCGGAGTAGCTACATTTCCGGGCAGAAATTCCACACCATTCCGCGCC
Source organism: Gemmatimonadota bacterium (assembly GCA_041500125.1). Lineage (GTDB taxonomy): Bacteria > Gemmatimonadota > Gemmatimonadetes > Gemmatimonadales > GWC2-71-9 > CAVVWJ01. Next base: position 11,301 of record JBGQLP010000019.1, on the reverse strand, counting down.
TCTCGACTCGTGACCCGTGACGACTATGGATGACCTCCTCAAGCAACGTATCGCCCGCCTCCTCGAGACTCTGGACGACGAAAAGGCCTATCAGGTCCTGGATTTCGCGGAGTTCCTGACCAGCAAGTACGCCACGCGCGCGGAGCCGAGTGGTTTGTTCGCCAGGATCACGTCCACGGTCGAAAACACCATGCGCGCCGGCAAGCTGCCAGTGCAGGCGATTACCGGCACCATGAGTCTGATGGATAGCGCCGCCAAGGTCATGAAGGGTCTGGCTGCGGCGGGGCAAGCGGTGGTGGAAGAAGCGGTCAAGGCAGCCGAGGACAGATCGAAGCCCGTACTCCCGGAGGAGCCGGATTCCCCGGCCCCGTCTGAGATACGGACGATCTCCCCCTGACGTCATCCTGAGCGGAGCTTCTCCATGGCCGCACCAGCACGAGCCCCTGTCGCACCGAAGGCGTCTACCGAATTCATCCGCGGCATAGGACCACTGGCCGCTATCTCCCTGGTGGTCGGCTCCATGGTCGGCTCCGGCATTTTCATCGTGTCGGCCGACATCAGCCGCCAGGTGTCGCAATGGGGACCGGGGGCCTTGCTGCTGGTGTGGGTGATCACGGGCGTCATGACGGTCACGGGTGCACTGGCTTATGCCGAGCTCGCGGCCATGATACCTCGAGCGGGTGGGCAGTACGTCTTCCTCCGGGAAGGACTCTCCCCCGCCGCCGGCTTCCTCTACGGATGGACCCTGTTCATGGTGATCCAGACGGGGACCATAGCCGCGGTGGCTGTGGCGTTCGGACGCTTCCTTGGCGTCCTGGTTCCCGGGATCACGCCCGACGTCTTCCTGCCGCTGGGGCGGCTCCGTCTTCCCGGTGCGGCCGACGCCATCCAGCTGGGACTCTCTCCTCAGCGAGTGATCGCGATCGTGATGATCGTGGGGCTCACGCTGCTGAACATCAGGGGTGTGAAGCTGGGTGCTGCGGTGCAGACGGTCTTCAGTGTCGCCAAGATCGGCGCGCTCGCGGTGCTGGTCCTGCTGGGGCTCACGCTCTTTCGCCAACCCGATATCGCCGCGGCCAACTTCTCCAATTTCTGGGGAACCGGCGACTGGACTCTGGCCGTCTTACCGGTGATCGGGGCCGCGATGGTCGGCTCGTTGTTCTCCGCCGACGCCTGGAACAACGTGACCTTTGCCGCGGCCGAGGTCCGGGAGCCGACCAAGAATCTTCCCCGCGCGCTCGCGCTGGGCACCGGCATCGTGTGCACTCTCTATGTTCTGGCCAACGTCGCCTACCTGAACATTCTGCCCTTCTATGGTGATCCCAAGGGTGCCGACGCGGTGGCCCGCGGAATCCAGTATGCGGCGCAGGACCGGGTCGGCACCGCCGCGATCGAAGTCGCCCTGGGAGCCGGCGCAGCCACGATCATGGCGGTGGCGATTCTCCTCTCCACCTTCGGCTGCAACAACGGCCTGATCCTCTCGGGTCCGCGGGCCTACTACGCAATGGCGAGGGACCGGCTGTTCTTCGAGAAGGCCGGTACGCTGCACCCGGTCTACCGCACTCCTGTCTTCGGCCTGATCGCTCAGGCCTTTTGGGCGTCGGTGCTCTGTATCAGCGGTACCTACAGCGAGCTGCTGAACTACGTGGTCTTCGCCGCCCTGATCTTCTACCTGCTGACCACTGTCGCGCTGTTTCGGCTGCGCCGCCTGCGCCCCGATCTGCCTCGGCCGGTCAAGGCGTTCGGCTACCCGTGGCTCCCGGCGCTCTACATCTGCGCTCTCGCATTCCTGCTGGTGGTTCTGCTCGCCGACCCGCAGCAGCGGAAGTTCTCGGCTCTGGGGCTGCTCATCGTGGCGAGCGGAATCCCGGTGTATCTCCTCTGGCGGCGAGGCCGGGCGCAATCGGCTTGATTTCGCTGAGACCGGCCACTAGTCTTCGAGATGGACCGATCGAAACCAGGCCCGCCGTTCGCCTCTCCCAGGCGCCGGTGGGCCGTTGTGCTTCGTACATGAGCGTGATCCGCCCCAAGCTGGGTCTCACGTTCGACGACGTGCTCCTCGTGCCCCGGCACTCCGCCGTCCATCCGCGCGAGGTCTCCACCGTCAGCCGCTTCACCCGCACCATCTCTCTCAACATCCCGCTGGTCTCCGCCGCAATGGACACCGTCACCGAAGCCGACATGGCCATCGCCATGGCCCGGGCGGGCGGCATTGGCGTGCTGCACAAGAACATGACCGTGGAGCGCCAGGCCGCCGAGGTGGACCGGGTCAAGCGCAGTGAGAGCGGGATGATCCTCAACCCGATCACGCTGGGGCCCGATCGGCCCCTGCGGGAAGCGTACGCCCTCATGCGACGCTTCAAGATATCCGGCGTGCCCATCGTAGACGGGCAGGGTCGCCTGATCGGGATCATCACCAACCGCGATCTCCAGTTCGAGCGCAATCTGGACCAGCCGCTGAATGACGTGATGACCAAGGAGAAGCTCATCACCGTGCCGGTCGGCACCTCCCTCGATGAGGCCGAGCGGATTCTGGCCAAGCATCGAATCGAGAAGCTGCCCGTGGTCGATGCCAAAGGGGTGCTCAAGGGCCTGATCACGGTGAAGGACATCTTCAAGCGGCTGGAGCACCCCGACGCCAACAAGGACCAGCACGGACGGCTTCGGGTTGCCGCAGCCGTGGGTGGCGGGCCGGATGCGATTCCCCGGGCGCGCAGCCTGGTGGCGTCCGGAGTGGACGTGCTGGTGGTGGATTCGGCTCATGGACACAGCGAGGGCGTGCTGGCCACCGTGGATCAGCTGAGAGAGGCCTTCCCTGACGTGCAGCTGGTGGCGGGGAACGTGGCGACGGAAGTGGGCTCTCGCGAGCTGGTGCGGCGAGGGGTCGACGCGGTCAAGGTGGGGATCGGTCCCGGCAGTATCTGCACTACCCGGGTGGTCACCGGCGTGGGAGTTCCCCAGGTCACCGCCATTCTGGATTCGCTGCGCGGCGCCGACGACGTTCCCATCATTGCCGATGGAGGAGTAAAGTATTCCGGCGATGTGGTGAAAGCCCTGGCGGCTGGAGCGTCTTCGGTGATGATGGGATCCATGCTGGCCGGCACCGAAGAGAGCCCCGGCGAATCGGTGCTGGCCGAGGGCCGCCGTTTCAAGATGATTCGGGGCATGGGAAGCCTCTCGGCCATGCAGGACGGCTCGGCCGACCGGTATTTCCAGGAAGGTGAGATGGCCGCCTCCAAGATGGTGCCCGAGGGAATCGAAGGCCGGGTGCCGTACAAGGGTCCGGTGGAAGATGTGCTCTATCAGATGGTGGGCGGGCTCCGCAGCGGTATGGGCTATTGCGGTGTGGGCACCATTCCACAGCTCCAATGCGACGTCGAGATGATCCAGGTCACCACGGCCGGTCTCCGAGAGTCGCACCCGCACGATGTGACGATCACGCGCGAAGCTCCGAACTACAGCGCGTAACACCCGAATCTCCCCGTTACACGGCTCGACGCATCATCTACTCGAGGTGACCGTCGTATGAACTTGTGGGCCACCAAATCGGTCACGGCACTCCGCGCCGAAGCCGAGGCGACCAATGAGCGGTCGCTCAAGCGCGCGCTGAGCGCCCTGAACCTCACCATGCTCGGCATCGGTGCCATCATCGGCGCCGGCATCTTCGTCCTCACCGGCCTGGCCGCGGCACTCCACGCCGGCCCGGCGGTGCCGCTCTCCTTTGTGGTGGCCGCCATCGCCTGCGGGCTGGCGGGCCTGTGCTACGCGGAAATGGCCAGCACCGTCCCGGTCGCCGGCAGCGCCTACACCTACTCCTACGCCACCATGGGGGAGTTCGCCGCCTGGATCATCGGCTGGGACTTGGTGCTGGAATACGCCATGGGCGCGGCGACGGTTGGCGTGGGCTGGTCGGGGTATTTCGTCAGCCTGCTCGACTATTTCGGGCTGCACCTCCCGACCGCGGTCACCTCGGCCCCGCTTCGCTGGTGTACCTCGGCGGACGTGACCAACGCCGTGGCCGCCTGTCTGGAGCCAGGCTGGAACCGCACCGGATCGTTGTTCAACCTCCCCGCCATGCTCATCGTGTTGCTCGCCTCGACCATTCTCGTCATCGGGATCAAGGAATCGGCCAAGGTCAATAACCTGATCGTCGTGCTGAAGCTCGCGGTGGTGCTCCTGTTCATCCTCTTCGGGATGAAGTACGTGAATACGGCCAACTGGCACCCCTTTATTCCCCCCAACACCGGGCATTTCGGAGAATATGGGTGGAGCGGGATCTTCCGGGGCGCCGGGTTGATCTTCTTCGCCTATATCGGCTTCGACGTCGTGAGCACCGCGGCCCAGGAAGCCAAGAATCCGCAGAAGGACATGCCCAAGGGAATCCTGGGATCCCTGGTCATCTGCACCATACTCTACGTGCTCGTGTCGCTCATCCTCACCGGTCTGGTGCGCTACGACCGGCTGAACGTTCCCCACCCGGTCGCATACGCCATCGAGCAGATCCCCCAACTGTCCTGGCTGCGTCCGTTCATCACCCTGGGCGCGGTGCTCGGCCTCGGCTCCGTTGTCCTGGTGATGTTGCTGGGCCAGTCGCGGGTGTTCTATTCGATGTCGCGCGATGGCCTGCTGGGCCCCTGGGCCGGAAAAGTTCACCCCAAATTCCGCACGCCGTATCTCTCGACGATCTATGTCGGCATCATCGTTGCTGTCATCACCGCCACCTTTCCCATCCAGATCCTGGGTGAGCTGGTGAACATCGGAACCCTGCTGGCCTTTGTCCTCGTATGTATTGGGGTGTGGATTCTCCGCCGTAAACGGCCCGATCTGGACCGGCCGTTCCGGACACCGCTGGTCCCCCTGGTGCCGATCCTGGGTGTGCTTGCCTGCGGGGGATTGATGGCGACGCTGCCGGGCGACACCTGGCTCCGGCTCCTGGTCTGGTTGCTGATCGGATTCGTGGTCTACTTCAGCTACGGCAGGAAGCACAGCCATCTGCAACGCGAGCTCCAAGCCCGGGATCTGAAAAAGTCGGCCTAGACCATGGATCTCTTCCGCCGCAAGGACGTCACTGCGCTGCAAGCCGAGGCCTTGGGCGACCACAGCCTCAAACGGGCGCTGGGGCCGCTGAATCTCACCGCGCTCGGCATCGGCGCCATCATCGGCACCGGAATCTTCGTGCTCACCGGAACCGTCGCGGCACAGAACGCCGGGCCGGCGGTCGTCTTGTCATTCGTCCTCGCCGGCATCGCCTCGGTCTTCGCCGCCCTGTGTTACAGCGAGTTCGCCTCCCTGGTTCCCATGGCGGGCAGCGCCTACACCTACTCGTACGCCACATTGGGCGAATTCGTGGCCTGGATCATCGGGTGGGACCTGGTTCTCGAATACGCACTCGCCGGAACTACCGTGGCCATTGGCTGGTCGGGCTACGTCGTCTCCTTCCTCAACGATCTCGGCATTCACATCCCTGCCCACTGGCAAGCGGCTCGAGGCACGGTGGTGACGCTGGCCGATGGGACCACCACAACGGCAATCCTCAACCTCCCCGCGGTATTCATCATCGCGGTGGTTACCACCCTGCTGGTGGTGGGCATCAAGGAGTCGGCTTCAGCCAACAACGTCATCGTCCTCATCAAGCTCGTCGTCGTGGTCCTGTTCATAGTGTTGGCGGCGCCCCACGTGCACCCGGCCAACTGGCATCCCTTCATTCCGCCGAACACGGGCTCGCGGGAGCATTTCGGTTCCAGCGGGGTCATCGCCGGCGCCGCCATCGTGTTCTTTGCCTACATCGGGTTCGACGCGGTGAGCACTGCGGCCCAGGAAGCCAAGAACCCACAGCGGGATATGCCCATCGGCATCATCGGGTCACTCATCATCTGCACCGTGCTCTACATTGTGGTGTCCGCCATTGCCACCGGCGTGGTGCGTTACACCGAGCTCGACGTCCCCGATCCCATCGCCAAGGTCACCGACATCGCCGGCCTGGGGATATTCTCCAGCTTCATCAAGCTGGGGGCCATCGCCGGCCTCACCTCGGTCATCCTGGTCCAGCTGTTGGGCCAGTCTCGGGTCTTCTACAGCATGTCTCGCGACGGCCTGCTGCCGCCCTTCGTCCGCAAGATTCACCCTCGCTTCCGCACACCCTATATCACGTCAATCGTGACCGGACTCGCGGTAGCGATCCCGGCGGCCATCTTGCCGGTTCGGGACGCGGCGAAGCTGGTATCGATCGGGACTCTGCTTGCGTTCGTGCTGGTCTCACTGGGCGTCCTGGTCCTCAGGATCCGGGAGCCCAATCTGAAGCGCCCGTTCAAGACACCTTTCGTGTGGTTCGTGGCTCCCATGGGGGCGTTGTCATCGGCGTATCTGATGGCCTACCTGGATAAGACGACCTGGATCCGGCTCCTCGTCTGGCTGGTCATAGGCCTGGTGATCTATTTCCTCTACGGACGAGTCCACTCGGTGCTCGAGTCCCGAGCCAAGAAGTAAGCTTTCTGCACCGGTCCGGCCGGGCTGTTAGTATTGGAAATGCCGCTTTCCCTGTCTCCCGAGAAGGCCGATTTGGCCCGTGCCTTTGCCACCGCGCTCCGGCCGGGCCAGCGGGTCTGCATCACTACCCACGTCAACCCGGACGGCGATGGCCTCGGCAGCGAGGTCGGGCTGGTCCACCTGTTGCGGGCCCAGGGGATCGATGCGGTCATCACCAACCCGAGCCCCACCCCTCCGCGCTTCAGCTTCCTGTTTGACGACCTGCCCGGGATAGACAAGACCCAGGAGGCGGTCCGGGAGCTCCGCCGCGCCGATCTCATCATCGTGCTGGATATCTCGGACCTGACCCGGCTCGGTATGCTGATCGAGACCGTGCGGGACCGGGGAGTTCCGGTGGCTTGCGTGGACCACCATGTCAGCGCCGGCATCCTGCCGCCCGGGCCTCGCTACGTGGATCCCGGTGCCGCGGCCACCGGCGAGCTCATCTTCGAGCTCGCCAAGGGCAACGAATGGCCGATGACGAAGGCCGTTGCCCGCGCACTGTACGTCGCCATCCTGACCGATACCGGCGGGTTCCGTTTCAGCAACACCCGCCCCCGGACCTTGCGCGTCGCGGCCGATCTGCTGGAGACGGGAGTGGATGCGGAGCAGATCTACCTCGAGGTCTATGCCCGCGCGCCGGAGGGCCGGCCGCGGCTGCTTGGCGAGGCGCTGCAGACCCTGGTCGTGGAGCACGAATACGGACTGGCCTGGGTCACGATCCCACCGGGCGCCATCGAGCGCCATGGCGTCTCCTCCGACGACCTCGACGGGGTCGTCGAATTCCCCCGCTCCATCGAGGGCGTCAGGATGGCGCTGCTGTTCCGGGAGATTGCGCAGGGAAGGGTAAAGGTCTCGCTCCGGTCGGTGGGTGACGTCGACGTGGAGGCGTTTGCGAAGGGGTACGGCGGAGGCGGGCACACCAAGGCGGCGGGCCTGTCGCTCACCGGATCCCTGGCCGAGGTGCAGGCGACGGTGCTGCAGGCGGCGCGGGAGTATCTGGGTGGGAACGGGAGTCGTCGTGAGTCTAGGGTCTAGGGTTAAGGTCTAGTGCCATTCGGCTGCATCAGTCATCGCGAGCGGGCCGTTGGCCCGCGGGGCGATCCCGCGGCCTGGCGGCGGGATTGCTTCGGGCGCTGCGCGCCCTCGCCATGACTCATTATATTCCGAGTAGCAAAGTAGGAATTCCTCAACCTGCGCCGTATGGACATTTTCGACCGCATCGAACGCACTTTGGACACTCTTCGGCCCTACATCGCCTCCCACCGGGGCCATGTAGAGGTGGTGGATTTCGACGAGCAGGAGGGCGTCCTTCTCCTCCGGCTGGGCGGAACCTGCCACGGCTGCTCGGCATCTACCGTCACCCTCAAGCAGGGGATCGAGTCCCGGCTGCGTGAGATGGTGCCGGAGGTGAAGCACGTGGAGGCGGTGTAGATCTTGGCCGAATCGCTCGAAGCCCGCGTTACCGCAGCCCTGGCCCGGATTCCGAATCCCCGGCTGGAAAACGACCTCCTCTCGGCAGGGATGATTCGCGACCTGGTGGTCAGCGAGGAAGGCCGGGTGACGTTCACCTTCCTGCTCGCGCCCGAGGATCCGGCGACACTGGTGCGCTCGGCGCGGGCCGCGGTGGCGGCGGTCGAGGGGGTGCGCAAGGATGAGATCAAGATCAACGTGACCAACCCGGCGGGGCCGGCCAAGGCTACTCATGGCCCGCCGGCGGGAGCGCCGTCGAGTGCCGGGATGCCGCCGGCGCCCCAGCCCATGGAACAGCCCAACCTGGGCAAGATCATCGCGATCTCGTCGGGCAAGGGTGGGGTCGGCAAATCCACCGTTGCCGCCAATCTGGCCGTCGCGTTGGCCCAGGCGGGTTTCCAGGTCGGCGTGATGGACGCGGACGTGTACGGTCCGAACATCCCTCGGATGTTCGGCGTCTTCGACCGGCCGCCGGTGAGCGGAGGGAAGATCCAGCCGCTCGAGGCGCATGGGGTGCGGCTGATGTCGCTCGGTCTTCTGGTGGAACGGGACGCCCCCGCCATCTGGCGCGGACCCATCATCATGAAGATCGTGAATCAGTTCCTGCGGGACGTGGAGTGGGGCCAGCTGGATTACTTCATCGTGGACCTTCCTCCCGGAACCGGCGACGCGCAGCTCTCCCTGGTTCAGGCCACCCACGTCGCCGGCGCCATCATCGTCACCACACCGCAGGAAATGGCCATCGGCGATGCGCTGCGGGGCGCCAAGATGTTCGAGCGGGTGGGCGTGCCGGTCATCGGCGTGGTGGAGAATATGAGCGGGTTCACCGATCCCGAGACCGGCCGCCGCTTCGACCTGTTCTCCTCCGGCGGGGGCCAGCGCCTGGCCGACGAGATCAATGTGCCGCTGCTCGGCTCGGTGCCGCTCCAGCCCCAGCTCGCCGCGCTCGCCGACGCCGGTCAGCCCATCCTGATCGCACAGCCGGACAGCCCCGCCGCCACGAGCCTGCGCGACATTGCTGAAGCCCTGCAACGAAAGACGGCCGGGCGGGGGATGGCGCTACCGATTATGAGGGGGTGAGGGGCTGACCACCATCACCCTGCTGACTGATTTCGGAAGCACCGACTCCTACGTCGCCGAGATGAAAGGGGTGCTTCTGAGCGGGGCTCCCGCCGCTGTCCTCGTTGACGTGAGTCATGGCGTCTCTCCCGGCGACATCAGATCCGCAGCTTACATCCTGGGCCGTACTTGGCACCGCTTCCCCCCCGGCACCATCCATATAGTCGTGATCGATCCCGGCGTGGGCAGCCCTCGCGCTGCGCTCGCGTTGCGCTCCCACGGCCACTACTTCACCGGTCCCGACAACGGCGTGTTCACTCCGGTGCTCAAAGACACCGAGGTGGAGGCGGTGACGCTCCCGACTCCCGAGTGGGCATCGCCGACGTTTCATGGTCGCGACGTGTTTGCTCCCGCTGCGGCCGCCCTGGCCAAAGGGGCAAGCATCGCGAGCCTGGGGCCGGCCTTTGCCGGCGTTCCCCAGCGGCTTGCCTATACCCTGCCGCACTACGAAGGGAAGACCGTCGTGGGCGAGGTGGTCTACATCGACCGCTTCGGTAGCCTGATCACCAATCTCACCACCGAGCTGGTGCCGAGCTACGCCACGGTGGAGGTCGAGGATCTCGATCTGGGGCCGCTGAAGCGCACCTTTGACGACGTCAGCAACGGCGGGCTGCTGGCATATGTCGGCTCGGACGGCGCAGTGGAGATCGCCGTGCGCAACGGCTCCGCGGCCAGGCGGTTGGGTGTGGGCGTAGGGGGAAGGGTCCGGGCTAAGCTGGGCTAGACATTAGAAAAAGAATTCACCACAGAGGACACAGAGGGATCACCTAGTTGTAGAGCTCACGACATCGCGAATGCGGCCGTCGGCAACAACACAATTACCTGGTTGATGGTGGTGGCTCCCGCGATGTCGTGAACGTTTCGACTCGGCGATCCCTCTGTGTCCTCTGTGGTGAAGCTCTTGCGGAGCTTCAACCTGCACCGGTGGGAGGCCTAGCAGAGCCAGCACGAGGGGCTGTCGAGCCGGCTCTCCATTGTCGCAGCCGCGCGATGGCCAGGCTCAGGTAGCCGAACAGCTTCCAGATCACCATCACCGCGATGACCACCAGGACCACCACGATCAGGGCCGTCAGGATCGGGTGGGTCGCGGCCATCCAGGTCAGAAACACCGCCAGTCCATCTTCGAGAACGCTGAGAGTCCAGTTGCTGACCGGCTCCGGACTGGTATTCACCGCGGCCCGGGTCGTGGCCTTGGCGCCATGCGACGTCAGCGCCACCCCGCCCGCGAGCAGCGCCGCTCCAACTTTCCACTCCTCGGGTACCTGTCCGAATGCGCTATATGAGATCAGTGCGGCTGCAGGAGGCCGGATGAAGGTGTGCACCGCGTCCCACGCGCTGTCCAGATAGGGGATCTTGTCGGCGACGAACTCGATCAGGAACAGGATGATGGCCAGGCCGAGGACGAACGGATTGGCCAGCACCTGCAGAGAGTCGGGAAGCTGGATGATGCCGAACCGCTGGAACAGTCCGGCGGCGGCAACGGTGGCGTAGAGGTTGAGGCCCGATGCGAACGAGGTGCCGAGGGCGAATCCGAGGGTCTGGAGCGGCGACATGTGGGAAAAGCTAGGTAAGAGGTGAGAAGTAAGAAGTGAGAGGGGTCACGTCACCTTCTGACGGCTCACCTCTCACCTCTCACCCCTTCACCCTCACTCCACCCACTCCACCTTCACCCCGCCCACTGCGGTTGTGAGGTCGAGATCCAGGTGCCGTTGGTTGCGGTCGTAGTTGAGCGATTGAAACGCGTCCCGGCGACGGACCAGTCCTGCCGGCTCGAAGCTGGACAGAAACTTGTCCATCGTGATACTGACGCCCACTCGCCGGGGAAGCCGCAGGGTGAGCTCACCCATGGCCATCTTCACCTCGACCCGTGCATTGCTGGTCCAGGCTCCGGCGAAGTCGAGCAGGACCTTTCCCATGCCACCCTCGAAGTCGATCAGGTCGCACCGGCTGTTGCCCAGGCCGAGCACCGACACATCCGCCGCGCCGGCAGAGATCGACGCGTTCTGACAGCGGGCACCATTGGCCTTGGAGAAGCGGATCACCGTCCGGCTGGCTCCGCTTTTCACCTGAAGATTCGTCACCCGGAGTCCGCCTAGCTCGACATCGGCTTCGGCCGCACCCAAGGTGAGGTCGAGAGACAGGTCCACCCGGGGAGAGAGGGCGACGGCGGCGATCTGCCGCAGC
>JBGQLP010000018.1:0-58125 GCA_041500125.1 Gemmatimonadota bacterium | reverse complement strand
TGTCCTTGGTATTGATCTGGATGTATTCCTGCTGCGGATGCTTCCGCCCGCCCTGAGGCGGCACCGAGGCGATGGTGCCCTCCAGAATCTTGAGCAGCGCCTGCTGCACCCCTTCACCGGAGACATCCCGGGTGATGCTGGGGTTTTCGGACTTGCGGGCGATCTTGTCGATCTCATCGATATACACGATGCCCCGCTCGCATTCGGCCACGTTGAACTCGCCGGCCTGGAGCAACCGGACCAGGATGTTCTCCACGTCCTCGCCGACGTATCCGGCTTCGGTGAGGGTGGTGGCATCGGCTATGGTAAAGGGGACATCCAGGATGCGGGCGAGGGTCTGAGCCAGCAGGGTCTTGCCGACTCCGGTGGGGCCAAGGAGGAGGATGTTGGACTTGTCCAGCTCGACGTCGCCTTCCCGGCCGCTGGAGGCGTTGATGCGCTTGTAGTGGTTGTACACCGCGACGGCCAGGGTGCGCTTGGCCCGTTCCTGCCCGATCACGTACTGGTCCAGCACGTCCTTGATCTCGGAGGGCGTGGGGACCTGGGTAATGCTATCGGCAACCTCGCGTTCCTCGTCTTCCGCCAGGATCTCATTGCAGAGTGTGATGCACTCGTTGCAGATGTAGACCGACGGGCCGGAGATGAACTTCCGAACCGAATCCTTCGATTTCCCGCAGAAGGAGCAGCGAAGGTGCTTGTCGTTGGACATGAAGCCGCGTCGTGATGGAGGTGGATGGTGCCCGGTAAAGTGCCCCCGGGTGACCCAAGCGTCAAGTCTCCTTGCCGTCCTTGCCGTTCTTGTGAGGCACCAGGTCCTTGTGAGGCGTAAACACGCTGTCGATCAACCCGTACGCCTTGGCCTCTTCCGCGCTCATGAATCGGTCACGATCCATGTCGCGCTCGATGGTCTCGATTGGCTGCCCGGTGTGCAGGGCATAGAGCGAGTTCATCTTGGAGCGCAGGTACAGGATCTCGCGGGCCTGGATCTCGATGTCCGCCGCGGTGCCCTGGGCTCCGCCCGACGGCTGGTGGATCATGATGCGGGAGTGGGGTAGCGCGCTTCGCTTGCCTTTGGCCCCCGCGGCCAGCAGGAAGGATCCCATGGACGCGGCCATTCCCATACAGATCGTGTTGATCGGCGCCCGCAGATGCTGCATGGTGTCGTAGATCGCCATGCCGGCCGACACCACGCCCCCGGGCGAGTTGATGTAGAGATAGATGTCCTTGTCGGGATTGTCGGCTTCGAGGAACAGCAGCTGGGCGATGACGATATTGGAGACATCGTCGTTGATCGGCGCGCCGAGGAACACGATCCGGTCCATCAGCAGCCGGGAAAAGATGTCGTAGGTGCGCTCGCCCCGGCTGGAACGCTCGATGATGTAAGGCGGATACAAGGTGGCCATGGTCAGGACGTGACCTCTTCGATGGTTGACTGCTTGAGGAGGAAGTCGTACACCTTCTCCTCGGTAATTACCCGTTCCAGCTCCTGCAGGCGATTGGCCTTCTGCAACGAAGCATACACCTGGGCAACCGGGGCTCCCCGGGCTGCGGCCATGGCATTGATCCGCTGGTCCAGCTCCGCCTCGGTGGCGCGCAGGCCATGGGCTTCCACCAGAGCATCCAGCGCGAGATCCCGCTTGACCTGGGTCTCGGCGATCTGGTGAAACTGTTGCTCGAAGCCCGGCAGCCGCTCCTCGGGAACCTTGTACATCTCGGCATAGCGGTGGATCAGGCGGTGTACCAACGAGTGGGGAGCCTCGATCCGGTTGGCGTCGACGATCTGGCCGAGCAGTTGTTGCCGCAGCTCGGCATCGGCCTCCCGGGCAGCCTCCCGCTCGAGATCCTGGCCTATGGCGGCACGCAGCGCGTCGAGGCTCTCGAAGTCGCCGGCTTCACGGGCCAGCGCGTCATCGAGGGGCGGAAGCTCCTGCCGTTTCACCTCGTGCAGCGCGATCCTAACCCGGCGGGACTGGCCTCGCCTGGCTTCATCCGGATGGTCGTCCGGGAATCGCACTTCGGCCTCGGTCGTCTGCCCGGGGAGCAGCGACATGATCTGCTCTTCCAGCTCGGGAATGGCCTGGTTATCGCCTAGCACCAGATCGTGAGGCTGGGAAGGCCCCGCCCCGCCGTTCTCGATGGGCGCCACCTCGACTCTGACCATCTGCCCCGGTCCCGGCTTGGCGCCTTCCACTGGGATCCACGCCGCCTTGTGCTCCTGAATGCGGGCGAGCTGCTCCGCCACCGCGCTCTCCGTCACCGGCGCGACGCGGCGCTGGAGCTTGAAGCCGCCGATCCGCTCCAGCTTCACCTCGGGGCGGACCTCCACATGCAGCTCGAACTCGATCGGACTTCCTTCCTCGAACTTGAGGTTACGGATGGCAGGGTCGGTGATCGGTTTCAGCGACTCACTGGTCTTCGCGGTTTCCCAGCTCTCCCGAATGACCTCCTCGAGCACCGTCTGCCGAATGGCATCCCCGAAGCGCTTACGCACCACCGTATCCGGCGCTTTCCCGGGACGAAACCCGGGCAAGCGGGCCCGCTTGGCGTAGTATTTCAGCGCCCGAGCCTCTGCCTCCCGTACTCGATCCACCGGCACCGTGACGTGCAGCGACTTCGACGCGGAATCTTCGGCGGTTTTCTCGACAGTAATCGGGTTCATCGTGGGGGGAATCTACCCTGGCGTCGTCCCCAGGGTCAATTTTGGAGCGCAGCGCCAATCGTTGCACCCGGTCCGCGGTTGCAGAGCGGGCCGATCCCAGCCAAGATTGGTGCCACCCATGCCCACGATTCTTCTGGTGGACGACGAGAGTGCGGTGCGCTCGGCCTTGCGCAAGATCTTCGAGCGCGGCGGGCTCACCGTGTGCGAGGCGCATAGCGGTCGCGAGGCGCTCGATGCCCTCGCTGATGATCCTGGGATTGCCGCCGTCGTGAGCGATTTCATCATGCCCGAGCTCGACGGTCTCGATTTCTACGACGCCATGGTCGCGCGCTCACCCCATCTCCGCAACCGAGTGGTGTTCCTGACCGGCGCGGCACGCGATCCGATCGTCCACCGCGCGCTGGAAGATCGGGGCGTGCCGGTCATCAATAAGTTGGAGGATCTGCAGATCGTGCTCGACGCGGTCAGATTGGTGCTGCTCCGCCGCGCCTGACCCCCCCGCGGTGAACTGCCGCAGTCGGTGCAATTTCCCCGGGCCCCGAAAAAACGGGGCCCAACAATTTTGTCAAATCGCTTCAGCCATCCTTACGAACTTGTCGATGATCCGAGCGTTCCCACCTCGGAGGACATGCTACGCGCGAGACCAGGGTTCTCGTCGTGTGTGGCACGGTGGTTGCCTTACCAAGGGGCGACGCACCAGCGACGAGCAGCATTCTCCGCCGAATAGTCGACGGCGGAGAATTTCATTTCAGACCTTCATCTATTGAGGAGTAGCCCATGCAGTCCCCCATCAGAGCGGCCCTGGCCGCACCGATCCTTCTCGCCATCGCGGGCGTGGTCCCATCAGGCGCGCTGCGGGCACAAGCCATCTCCCCACGCCCCAGTCCGGCGATGCTCCAGCTCGGCGCCCTTTCGCGAGAGCGGGCGGAACGCTGGGCCGACGCGGCCCCTGCGATCCGCTGCGCCCCCGCTCCACTGACCGAGAGTCCGGCCGCCGCAGGCGAGGCCGCCCGTCCCCATGTGGCGCCGCTGGAGGAGGCCTTCCTTGACGCCGCAATCGTCAAACGGACGTTTGCCAGCCGTACCACCCCGAACGTGGAGCGCGCTCGCCGGTAGCGGCGAGTGAACATCAACTCATGAGGCTCATGGAAAGGGACCGACCGGCGAAGCACTTTCTCCTGGCCAGCGACTTCGATCAAACGCTGAGCTTCAATGATTCCGGGATCCTGCTGAGCGAGATGCTGGGGATCCCCAGCTTTGCCGAGAAGTGCGCCGGCCTGTCCGCGATGCATCTGGTGCAGCAGGGCGCCGAGTTGGCGTATCTCCTGCTGCACGACCCGGAATTCCGGCGGGTCAGAAGGGAAGATCTCGAGGAGGTAGGCCGGCGCATTCGGCTGAAGCAGAGTATCCCGGCGCTCACCCGCATTCTGGACACGTTGCCCGGCTACCAATTCACCTTTTGCGTCGTGTCCGCAGCCCCGGAAGAGGTCATCCGCTCGGCACTGGAAGGATTGGTGCCGTCCGAGCGAATCTATGCCACCAGATTTCGCTATGATCCCGCTTCGGGCGAGATCCAGTCGATCGTGAGAGTTCCCGCCGGCTACGGCAAGGTGGCCGTGCTGGAGCGGCTTCGGGCCGACCTGGGCCTGGGCGGTGATCGGATCGTCTATGTCGGGGACGGCAGCTCGGATGTCCACGTCATGTTGCACGTGAACCGGCTGGACGGACTCACCGTTGCGGTGTCCGAAAACAAGTTTCTGACCCCGATCGCGAAGCGGACCATCCTGAGTGACGACGCGCTCAGCGTCCTGGTGCCGGTCCTGGAAGAGATTGTGGGACTCGACTCGGCGGGAATCCGAGCGCTCTTCGGATCGCATGGGTTCGTGCTGCAGGAATGGGACAAAGCCCGGACCGACTCGCTCATCATCCGGGGAGCCGCGGGGCCTTCCTCAGCGGTCGCATGATGCGGCTGACCCCGGATTGGATCGGCTGGCTCGCGACTGCCATGTTCCTGGTCTCATACTCCTGCAAGGACCAGGGCAAGCTTCGCAGAGTTCAGGCGCTGGCAGCGGTCCTATGGGTCGTCTACGGTTCCATTCTCCACGCCGTGCCGATCGTGGTAGCGAATCTGCTCGTGGCTGGCGTGGCGCTGTATTCCTCCCTCATCGGGTCCGCCGCTGGGAAACGGCAGGCGGGAAAGCTGCCCGAAGCCGGGCTCAGCCGCGTAAGCGCGCCGGATCTATCCCGTATTTCTTCGCCTTATAGCTGATCACCCGCTCGGTCGTGCTCAACAGCCGGGCCGCCTTCGACCGGTTTCCCCGGGAGCTCTTGAGGGCATCCTCGATGATACTGCGCTCGAATGCCTCCACCGCCGTGCCCAGCGACGTGCTCACCACCGTGCCGGTCGCTTCGGCGCTCTGGAGGGTTGGTGGCAGATGGTGGCCGTGGATGACCTCTCCGTCGGCCAGCAGCACGGCCCGCTCGATGGCATTCTCCAGTTCGCGCACGTTGCCGGGCCAGTGGTAGCTGGTGAGCAGGTCGATGGCCGGGGTCGAGATCCGTTTGATGGTCTTCGCGTGCTCCCGGGCGTATTTCTCCGCAAAGTAGTCCGCCAACAAAAGCACGTCCGCTTTCCGCGCCCGGAGCGGGGGAATCGGGATGGGAAACACATTCAGCCGGTAATAGAGGTCTTCCCGGAAGCTGGTGTCCGCTAGGGCCTGCTCCAGATTCTTGTTGGTCGCCGCAATCACCCGCACGTCCACCCGCACCGGGTCCGTGCCACCCACCCGCTCGAACTCGCGCTCCTGAAGCACCCGGAGCAGTTTGACCTGGATGGCGGGACTGAGCTCCCCGATCTCATCCAGAAACAGGGTGCCACCGTGGGCCAGCTCGAAGCGGCCCTTCTTGCGGTTGTCGGCTCCGGTGAACGCGCCTCGCTCATGACCGAACAGCTCTGATTCCACCAGCGTCTCCGGCAACGCGGCACAATTCACCTTGATGAAGGGCTTCTTGGCTCGCGGCGAGTGGTAGTGGATGGCCTGGGCAATCAGCTCCTTTCCGGTTCCCGATTCGCCGCGAATCAGCACCGTCGTGTTGGTGCCGGCAACGCGCGCCATCTCCTCATACATCTGGCGCATCGGCCAGCTCGCCCCAACCAGGTTGGAGAAGTTGAACTTCTGCTGCAGCTCCTGCCGCAGCTGGGCGTTCTCGGACACCAGCTTCTGGCGCTCGGCCTCCAGCAGCCGGTGAATCCGGACCGCCTGCGAGATCATCGAGGCCACCACCCGGAGAAACTTGAGCAGCTTCTCGAATTCCCGTTCCGGCCGGTACTTGAGCTCGATCGACAAGGTCCCCACTGACCGGCGATGCAGCAGCACGGGCACGCAGATGAAGCTGAACTCTCCGTGCCGCCGCTCGTGCCGGCTGGCTGCGCGATGGAGAAAGCGCGAGTCCTGGCTGATCTGAGGCACGACGATCGGCTCCCCGGTGGCGGCAACTTCGCCGGTGATCCCCTCCCCCACCCGGTAGCAGGTCGACTGGCCCGGGGAGCTCAATCCGATGCCGGCTCGGATCTGAAGCTCGCCGGTGCGTTCATCGAGGAGCGCCACCGCGCCCCGCACGGCGCCACAGCGGCGTCCCAGCGTCAGCAGCACGGCCGAAAGACCGGCTTGCAGGCTGAGGTGGCCGGCCAGCGCCTGGCTCACATCCACCAGGGTGCCCAGCTTTCGGGCTTCGCTGGTGTCACGGTGCGGCCGCGACACGGCTTCCCCCTCTGGCGCGGCGCTGTCCCCCGGGGTCTCGGGGGAGGGAAGCAACGCCGGCGGATGAACCACAATCCGCCGGGTGCCGTCGGGCAAGGGACTCGTCATCATCACTCCAGGGTCGGGGCCGCTCTGGTGAGCGCCTTGGACCAGGTAAGGGTCCCGGAATTTCCTCGCCTGTGTCACAGCGCCCCCTGGCGAAAGTGTGGATCCGGTAACAAAAAGGCCCGCTCACGGGAGGAGCGGGCCGGATGCGCGATTCTAAGCGACCTTATTGTAACCCGAACTCCATCATCCCCGGTGCGTGCCGCAGGGGCACCCCGCGTTGAGTGGATTGGCCGGACCGCCGGACCGGGTCGTTTCCCGAATTGCCATGCGAGGTTGGCTCTTTGAACCGTAGTGCATCCCGATCTCCTTCGAGCTGCGGATCGTTCTCAAAGCTGGGCGCAAGCTACGACAGGACCGCTAGAGTGTCAAGCGGATTGTGTAAGTCAGCCGCAATCCAGCAAGCGTTCCCACAATCTTGTTGAGATCTTGTGTGATATCGAGGTGATTTCGTGCACAGCCTGCACAAAATAGACTTTGGCCGAAGTCAGGCCAGGCCTCCCGCCGGGACCCGCCTGAGCGTATGATGGATTGGATCCCAACCTCAATCCACGCTTACTTCCGCGCGAGGGCCTCTGGCCCACCGCATTCGTGTAGTCGACGACGAGCCGATGGTTCGGGCCTTGATAACCCGGGCTCTCACCGATGATGGCTTCGAGGTCGTGGCAGTCGCCGACGGCCGCGCGGCATTGGATGCAGCGCGCACCCCTCAGGCGGGATTCGATCTCATCGTCACCAATAACCACATGCCGGGGCTTAGCGGCCCCGAGCTCATCGCGAGGAAGAGGCAGGACTCGCCGAATCTCCCCATCCTCCGCGTGGACGATGTGTCCCGGCGTGGTCGGGTAGGCGAACTTCCCTCCGACGTTCCCACCATCTACAAACCGTTCAGCATTGCGGCGCTTCGTGCCGCCGTGCGAGGGCTGCTGTCGCGCCACTGAGCGACACCTCGACTGTGCGGACCAGCCGAGGAGCGGTCATGGAAACTGCCACATCGTCCGCAGCCCACCCGGGGGAACAGCTCGCCAGAATCACCTATCCCTTTGCCAGTTATAATCTTAAATAGTGGCCTGGGACCTGCTTCCGTCGGCTCGCGCGCGTTCCAACCAGCCACCCTGGGGGGCGTCTGACCGGCAAGGCACAGTTCATCACTAAATACGCCGGGGTTTTGCGCCTGGACACTGTCCGGAGCAAAATCCTGGTCTTTGCCCTTCTGGTGACGCTGGTCCCCTCCGGCCTCACTGCGTGGATCTCCTACACTCAAAACCGCGGGTCCCTGGAGGGGAAGATCTCTCAAGAGCTGCTGAGCTCCAGTGGCCAGGCCGCCCGGGAGATGGATGTCTGGCTCAAGGAGCGGCTCTACGACCTGAAAGTGTTCGCCAGCTCGTACGAAGTCTCTGAAAACATGGCGCGGAGGGCGAAGACCTCCCCTCGACGCGGGCGGCTCAATGACTATCTCAGCTCGGTGCGGGATCGGTTCAAGGAGTACGAAGAGCTGATGGTGCTCGACGCTGACGGCCGGATGGTGGCAACCGCCCCGCGCCAGGTTCGCGCACTGCGGCTGCCTCCCGACTGGTCGAAGGAGCTGAGCGCCAGCAATGCGGTGGTCGGCCAGGCCTCCTGGGACCAATCCTTGGCCAAAGGGGTGCTTCTGGTTGCCGTGCCCATTCAGCGTGGGGAAGGGCGGATCTTGGGTGTCCTTGCGGCACGGCTCAGCCTGAGGGGAGCGGAGAAGGGCCTCCGCGCCTTCGCGCCACGGGACGGTCAGGTGTACCTCATGACCACCACCGGCACCCTAATAGTTGGCTCGGCGGAGAGCTCGGCGGAGCTCATGCAGAAGACGATGAACCCTCGGGTGCTCGACCGGCTCAAAGCTCGCGAAGGCCGGGTGGTGACGTACGAGAGTCTGGCAGGTCACGAGGTGGTGGGGAGCCTGAAACGGGTCCCCCGCGCCCGCTGGGCCGTAGTCTCTGAGATCCCGGCCGACGCCGCCTACTGGCAGGTTCGCCGTTTCCGAAACCTCACTCTCCTGGTGGTAGCCGGCTTGCTGCTCGGAGTGGGCGCCGTCGCCTACCGTCTCGGCATCCTGATCGTTCGCCCGCTGGAGCGCCTGATCAAGGGCGCCGCAGAGGTGGCGGAGGGCGATCTGGCGGTGGACCTTCCCGCGGCCAAGGGCGAGGTGGGCGACCTGACCGAGGTGTTCAACCACATGGTCGGCCGGCTCCGGCAAGGGCGCCAGGAGCTCGACGCCATGAACGAGCGCTTGCTGAAAAAGAACGAGGAGCTGGAGCTCCTATCTACTTCCGATGCGCTGACCGGGCTGCACAACCGCCGGGAGCTCACCCAGCGATTGACGGTGGAGCTATCCCGCTCTTACCGGGAGAAGACCGCGTTTACAGTGCTCATGGCGGACGTAGACGAGTTCAAGAAGTACAACGACGCCTACGGCCATCCCGCCGGGGACGAGGTTCTCAAACGGGTGGCCAATATTCTCCTGAGCTGCACCCGGGCCGTGGACTGTACCGCGCGTTACGGGGGCGAGGAGTTTGCGGTGTTGCTCACCGGCACGTCGGGCGACGAGGCGCTGGAAGTGGCGGAGCGGATCCGCTCCCGTGTGGCGGAAGGCGAGTTTCCCGGCCGGAAGATCACGCTAAGCATCGGAATGGCCGAGTTTCCCCAGGATGGCTTTACTGCTGACGTAGTGATCTCGAACGCGGATGAAGCCCTGTACGAGGCCAAGCGGGGGGGCCGGAACCGGGTGGTGCGGGCCGGACCGAAATCGAGTAGGCCGACAGAAAAGAAGGTCTGACTAGTCCCGAGTGACGAGCTTCCGGAAGATCCAGCCTCCTCGTCCGCTGCCGTCGGTAATCCGGATCCATTCGTCCACATAAGAGTAGCCGGTCAAGGCATCTCCGGGCTCCACCGAGAAGGCCAACGGGGAGCTCACCGTGGGACCCTCGCGAACGTTTCCCGAGCCTACGGCGCGGAGCGGAATCGGTAGCGCGAAGGGCTTCTCTCCAGGCCGATCCGCGCCCCGCTCATCCGCCGCCAGTCGGCCCCGACCCGCTGCCGCCTGGCTCTTTGCCTGAGTGGCGAGGTATAACGCCCCGCCGTAATTCTCCTGGTCGAACTCGGTTGCGGCCTCCTTGAGCAGCTTGACCGCCTGCGCCGCCTCCGGCCCCGACTCCGCCCCAGCGCTCTTCAGTGACTGCAGCGCGACCTCGGCCTCGGCTATGCCCGACGCGGCCTCGGCCCGGGTCGCCAGGGTCTGCAGCTTGGCCATGGAGCGGACCACTTCCTGCCGGGCCTCTTCCAGCTGGGACTGCAGTTCGTCGACCTGGGCTTCCTTCTCCATAAGGCTGAGCTCGAGCCGGGCGACTCGCCGTTCCAGGTCGGCGCGGGCGGCCATGGACATCCTGGCAGAGCGCCTTGCCGCCGGACTGGGAGATTCGTCCACTGGCTTTTTTGGAGCACACGCGGGCGCCAGAAGGATCGCCAGGATGAGTGGATTAAAGCGCATGCGCTCGTTGCTCCTCGACGTACACCTGAAAAGCCAGGTGGGGCCGCTCGCTAGCTCTGAGACGTTCGGGAACGGATCGCGCAACAAGGGAGACCAGTAGCACCAGCCCCTATCACCTGCAATTCAGGGGCCTGACCGGCGGGAAGTTATACCAGAAGTGGGGGGATGACGCCAGGGCGGAGAGGTCGGAGAAACCTCAATGCGAACGGCGGGAGTTGAACCCGCACCCCTTACGGGACAGGATCCTAAGTCCTGCGCGTCTGCCAGTTCCGCCACGTTCGCGTGCCCCAAGTATAACAGTCCTCTACCCTCGACCCGCTTCCACACCAAGGGGGGGCAAGCCAGGGCAAGGATCTCAGGAGTATCGTTCCCGGGTCCACTCCTCGAAGAGCTCATCGCAGTAGTCATTGTTCGACGAATTGGTGGTCTTGACCCTCCGGCCGTCAGGCAACACCGCAAAAGCACAGAACTGAGCCACCGTCGGCTTCGCGTTGGGGCCGGTGCATGCCGGCACGGCCGTCCGATTCACCGCGACCCACACGGACTCGCCCGGATGGGTTTGCTGCCAGTAGGCGCACCTGCCACCGACATCGGGGTCCACCTGCAGCCCGCGAGGTTGGACGACGATACGAGTGGCGGCTGCCGCGGCAGCGGCGGCGTTGGGCCGGACGTACTGCCAGGGGGTACAACTTTCATCCGCTGTCTCCCCCTGGTGTTCAGCGGTGACACAGGAGACCGCCTGGACCGTCTGACCTGCTGTGGGCAGCGGTAAGTAGAGCGTGTCGGCGAGCTGACCGGCCTGCTGAATCGAGACCAGGCTCTCAGGGGGCTGCTGCCGCACCACTTTGACGCGAATCGAATCCGGAACGCCGGCCGTTGCCGCAAGGGTCAGGTCCCAGGAGACCACCACCTGAAGTGAGTCGCCCGTCTCCGACACCGCCGAGCGCACCTCGGTGGCCTGCGAGAGGCTCGGGAGTGCCGCGTGCTCGGGGCGATGACTCAGGTAGCCGTCCAGCATGAGCGCGGCAACCACGGCTCCAACGCTGGTATAGATGGCCCAGTTTCGCACATTGGGCGGAGGGGGGGACTGGGGTAGCTCTGGGACCGTTCGCCTCCGGCGAACGGTCCGGACCCTGACTTCAGGCTCCATCGAGACAGTCCCCCGAAATGAACGAGGTCATTCTCCAAGACCCGCTGCCATGGCCCAGGTGATCCGATTAGCCATCCATCGCTCCAAGCCGGAGATTGCTCACCGACCTTCCAGTTCCCTATCGCCCGGCGTATGGCGCTCCGCCCGTCCCGTACCCGGATGAGACTTGGCCTCCAGATATCGCTCCCCCTTGAGCCGGACATAGGTGACGAACTGATCGTATTCGTCCTCTGACAGCGCGTTGGCGATCGCGGGAATCAAACCCTTGACCAGGGTAATTCGCTCCTCTAGTGCCAGGGTGTTGGCCTGATCCACCAGCGAGCGGATGACGGGGTGGTTCATCCAATCGGTCTCTTCGCTGGTGGTCACCGAGGGCACCTCCGGGCTGGTGAGTGGGGCTAATGTGCTACTCGCTGGCCGTAGTCGCGAGAGAGACGATCTCGAGGGCTCTATCGAGCTCCACCAGCAGGTGGGCAACGTCGCGAAAGACGGCCCGGGCGCCGGCCTCGAGGAGCGCTGCCTCGCTGCTCCCTCCGGACAACACCCCAATGATGACCACGCCCGCCGCCTGACAAGCCTGCGCGTCGTAGACCGTGTCGCCCACCATCGCGCATTGGGCCGGCGAGAGACCCAGCTTCTCCACCGCAGCCACGACCACGTCAGGATCCGGCTTGCTGGCGCCAGCGTCGCTCTTGGTGACCACGACGTCCGCCATACTCCGCAGGTCGATTCCAGCGCTGGCTAGGGTAGCGTCGAGATGCTTGTCGTCACTCGACGTGGCGAGCGCGGTCCGGATTCCCCGGTTCTTCAGGGCGCGGAACAACTCGCGCACGCCCGGAAAGACCCGGAAATGCTCCCGCCTGGCGATAGCGAGAAATTCCTCCTTCTGCGCCCGCCGAAGGGCGTCGCCACGGCGCTTCTCGGCTTCCTCACCCAGGATCGAAGGAACCAGCTTGTCGCCGCCCTTGCCGATCTCCACCACGATGCGCTCGGTCGGAACATCGTAGCCAAAACGCTTGAAGGCTCGGCGCCAGGCCTCCACGTGGGCGGGGTTGGTATGGACCAGGGTGCCGTCGATGTCGAAGATCATTCCTTTCACAGTCATGCTCCAAATTAGTCGAAAGACGGGAAAGACGGGAAAGAGGGGAGGAAGACGAAAGGACGGGAAAACGGAAAGGGCGGGATGGCTGAGGAGACCTCTCCGTCTCCTTCCTTTCCCGTCCTTTCCCGTCGTTCCCGTCCTTCGGGCCTACTTGTCGCTCAGCCGGATCCTCTCGACTCGCCGCCCCTGCGCCCGAGGATTGTAGACCCCGAGAGTCACGATGCTGCCAGATTTCTCGGACTTCAACGCGTTGCGAAGATCCGCCTCGGTCCGCACCGGCTTGCCCTCGACCGAGAGAATGATGTCGGGGCCGTTGCGCTGCGGGTCGTCGAACAGTGTCTCCCATGACGGGCCACCCGGCGTGACGTCGGTGACCACCAAGCCGCGCATGGTAGAGGGAAGCTGCAGCTGCTGGGCCACATCCGGCGTCACCGGCTCCACGGTGATGCCGAGCCGGTTCATGGCAGAGCCACCGGTGGCTCCCGCTTCGTCCGAGTCGCCCTGGTCGGCCGCCGCCAGCTGGGGCTGGTCGTTCAGGGCCTGCAGCTTCACGTTGAAGGTCTTCCGGACCCCGCCCTTGCGGGCCACCTCGACCTTCACCACGTCACCCGGTTTGCGGAAGCCGATCACCTGCTGTAGCTGGCCGACCCGCTCCACCGGCTTCCCGTCCACGGCAATGATGACGTCTCCTGGCGTGATCCCGGCGGCCTTGGCGGGCGAGTCGTCGTTGGGAATGTCCTTCACCACGACGCCGCGAATCTCGGGCAGCCCCACGTACGCGGCATCGTTCAGGGTCACATTGTCGATCGATACCCCAAGTGCCGCGCGGTGGACCGAGCCCGTCTCGATGAGCTGGTTCATCACGGTTCGCGCGAGGTTGATGGGGATGGCAAAGCCATAGCCCGAGTAAAAGCCGGTCTCACTCGCGATGGCCGAGTTAATGCCGATGACCTCGCCCCGCACGCTCACCAACGGTCCACCCGAGTTCCCGGGGTTGATGGCCGCATCGGTTTGGATGAAATCCTGAATGCTCCCCTGGCCCCGGCCCGGCAACCCCTGGAGGGCGCGTCCCTTCGCGCTCACGATTCCGGAGGTCACCGTAAAGGTCAGGCCCTCACCCAGCGGGTTGCCGATGGCCAGCACCCATTCGCCGACCCGGGCGTCGTCGCTGTTGCCCAGTGCGATGGGGGGTAGACCCTTGGCATCGATCTTTACCACCGCGACGTCGGTGTTGGCATCGCTGCCGATGACCTTGGCCTTGAACTCGCGCCGGTCGAGCAGCCGAACCGTGACGACCTCGGCCCCCTCCACCACGTGGTTGTTGGTCAGGATATAGCCATCGGGGGAGACGATGAACCCCGAGCCGCTGCCCTGCTCGATGTCAGGCTGCTGGCGAAAGCGGGGAAAGAAGCGCTCCATCCCAGGGGGGACCCGCTGCCGGGTGGTCTGCTCGGTTCGCTGCGAGCGGATATACACGACCGCGGGTTTGACGTGCTCGGCGACGGCCGCAAACGCCTCGCTGAGCTCCTGGAGCGGCCGGGCAGCTGGAATGGAAGGAGCGGGGACCTGGGCTATCGCGGTCGCCGTATGGGCCTGCTCCTGGGCGGAGGATCGATTGGGGAGGTCGAGCAATCCGGCAAACAGCAACCCCAGCGCGAACGCCAGGGCCACCAATCCCCCGAACTTCAACCAGTTAAGTGATCGTGCGGACATCGAGCGGTCCTTCGAAAGCGTTGGGGTGATGCTGCCTCAGGGTAATTTAACAGTACAGGAAGGGGGTAGGGTGAGTTTCGGCCAGAATGCCCTTTCTCATGAGTGAAGCAAAAGGGGCCGGACATCGCTGCGGCCCCCTCGCTTAGCCAGGTTCCGGCCCCTTCGGCGATATTCGCCTCAGGGTGACCGGCCGTACCCGCCGGTCACTTCTTCTCGTCTACGATCTCGTAGTCAGCATCGACCACGTCGTCCTGGGGTGCCTGCGGCTCACCGCCTGTCCCCGGGGGTGCACCGGGACCGTTACCGGATCCGCCGCCGTCGGGCTGCCCCGGTCCACCACCGCCTGCGGCTCCGGCCGACTGATACAGCGAGGCTCCGGCAGCCGAGTAGGCCTGGTTGAGCTCGTCCAGGGCCCGGCGAATGGCATCGACGTCTCCGCTGCGGAGCGCCTGCCGGCCGCCTTCCAGCGCAGCGTCCAACCGGGATTTGGCATCCGCCGGTAGCCGGTCGGCCCACTCCTTACTGTCCTTCTCCACCCGATACACCAGGCTATCGAGCTGGTTCCGGGCTTCGATCTGCTCCCGGCGAGACTGGTCTTCCTGGGCATGCTGCTCGGCAGCCTTGACCATGCGATCGATTTCAGCATCACTCAGGCCGCTGGAAGCCTCGATCCGGATCTTCTGTTCCTTGCCGGTCGTCTTGTCCTTGGCGGCCACGTGCAGGATGCCGTTGGCGTCGATGTCGAAGCCGACCTCCACCTGGGGCATTCCCCGAGAGGCAGGCGGGATGCCGGTGAGCTGGAACTTGCCGATGGTCCGGTTGTCCATGGCCATCTGCCGCTCGCCTTGAAGCACGTGGATTTCGACCGTCGTCTGGTTGTCCTCCGCGGTGGAGAACACCTCCGACTTCTTGGTCGGGATGGTGGTGTTCCGCGGAATCAGCACGGTGGTCACCCCCCCGAGGGTCTCGATGCCCAGCGAAAGCGGGGTCACATCGAGCAGCAGCACGTCCTTCACTTCGCCGCCCAGCACGCCACCCTGAATGGCGGCACCAATGGCCACCACTTCGTCCGGGTTCACCGACTTGTTCGGGTCTTTACCGAAGTAGTCCTTGACGATCTGCTGGATCTTGGGGATACGGGTCGAGCCACCCACTAGGATGACCTCGTCGATCCGCTTCGGATCGAGGCTGGCATCCTTCAACGCCTGCTGCATCGGCGGGATGGTCCGCTGGATCAGGTCGTCCACCAACTGCTCGAACTTGGACCGGGTGAGGTTCATGTTGAGGTGCTTGGGCCCCGACTGATCCGCGGTGATGAACGGCAGGTTGATGTCGGTCTGGTTGACCGTGGACAGCTCCATCTTGGCCTTCTCCGCGGCTTCCTTCAGGCGCTGGAGCGCCATCGGGTCCTTGGAGAGGTCGATTCCCTGGTCCTTCTTGAACTCGGCCACCAGCCATTCAATCAGCCGCTGGTCGAAGTCGTCGCCGCCCAGGTGAGTGTCGCCGTTAGTGCTCTTGACCTCGAACACCCCTTCGGCCAGCTCCAGCACCGAGATGTCATAGGTGCCGCCGCCCAGGTCGTAGACCGCGACTTTCTCTTCCTTCTTCTTGTCCAATCCGTAGGCCAGCGCCGAGGCGGTGGGCTCGTTGATGATGCGAACGACATCCAGCCCGGCGATCTTGCCGGCATCCTTGGTGGCCTGCCGCTGGGAGTCGTTGAAGTAAGCCGGTACCGTGATGACGGCCTTCTCTACGGAGTAGCCGAGATAGTCCTCCGCAGTCTGTTTCATCTTCTGGAGGATCATCGCCGAGATCTCGGGTGGCGAATAGCGCTTGCCCTGGATCTCCACGGCGGCCATCCCGTTGGGCCCCTCAACGACCCTATACGGTAGCCGCTTGATCTCGTCCTGCACCTCGCTGAAGCGGCGGCCCATCAGCCGCTTGATCGAGAAGATGGTTTGCTTGGGGTTGGTGACCGCCTGGCGCTTGGCCACCTGGCCCACCAGCCGCTCGCCGTCCTTGGTGAATGCCACTACGGAGGGGGTGGTACGCCCACCTTCGGCGTTGGGGATGACGACGGGATCCCCGCCCTCCATGACTGCCACAACCGAGTTGGTCGTGCCCAGATCGATGCCGATGATTTTGGAAGCCATGTCGACTCCGGATGCTCGAGTGTTGCTGCGGACGTCAAATCTGCCATCCGCGTGGATGGAATGCGTGGGAGCAAGTGCCGTACCGCCCTTAGCTGCCGTTTTGGCGCATATTTGGGTTGGCGGCAGGCGTGACATGGCTCACGACGCTCCTGCACCTCGACCCATAAGGTAGATGCGTGGTAGCAAGCGGTTACGCAGGTGGGCTCCGTGATCGACTGAGGTCATCCAAACCGTGAGGAGGTAGCCATGCTGTGGACGATCTTCGTGATACTCCTGGTGCTGTGGCTGCTGGGGGTGGTCACGTCCTACACTCTGGGAGGCTTCATCCACGTCCTGCTGGTGATTGCCGTGGTCATGGCGGTCATGCAGCTGATTCAGGGTAGACGAGCGTTGTAGCTGGCTACTGGCTGGAGGCTATTGGCCATTGGCTCAGTAGGCGGGCCCCGATCGGGGCCCATCGAACCAGCGGAGTAACAAGAACCCAGCGAAGCAGTACCCAAAGCCAATGGCCAACAGCCTTTAAGCTACCAAATGCCCAACGCAAAGAGCAGAAGCCAGAAGAAAATCCGCTACGCCGTGGTCGGCCTGGGGCACATCGCTCAAGTCGCTGTCCTCCCGGCGTTTGCCCATGCCCAAAATTCCGAGCTGGCCGCGCTCGTCTCCGACGACCCCGAGAAGCTGGAGAGGCTGGGTCGGCGATATAAGGTGAAGGCCCGGTTTTCCTACGACCAGTTCGAGGAATGTCTCCGCAGCGGCGTCGTGGACGCAGTCTACATCGCTCTCCCGAATCACTTGCACCGGGAGTACACCGAGCGGGCCGCCCGGGCTGGGGTGCACGTCCTGGTGGAAAAGCCGATGGCGGTCACCGAGGAAGATTGCATCTCGATGATCCGGGTGGCCCGGAAGAATGAAGTGAAGCTGATGGTGGCATACCGGCTGCACTTCGAAGAGGCCAACCTGAGGGCGATCGACCTGGTCCAGAGCGGACGCCTGGGCGAGCCCAGGCTATTCGACTCGGTCTTTACCATGACGGTGAAGGAAGGCGATATCCGCCTCCACCCCCGGGAAATGGGGGGAGGCACGCTCTACGACATCGGCATCTACTGCATCAACGCCGTGCGCAACCTCTTCGGCGCCGAGCCGATGGAGGTGGTGGCGTTCAGCGCCAATAATGGCGACCCCCGCTTCCTGCAGTGCGAGGAGACAACCAGCGCCATCCTGAGGTTCCCCGGCCGGGAGCGGCTGGCGAGCTTCACCTGCAGCTTCAATGCTACCGATGTCTCCACTTACCGAGTAGTTGGAAATAAGGGCGAGCTGGTGATGGGTCCGGCCTACGAGTACGCCGAGCCGCTGAAGCAGCGGGTGACGATCAACGGCCGGACCCGGCAGCGCACCTTCCCTAAGCGAGACCAGTTTGCTCCTGAGCTGGTCAGCTTCTCCGAGTGCATCCTGACCGGCGCGGCCCCGGAGCCGTCGGGGCTAGAGGGTCTGGCGGACGTGCGGGTGATACGGGCTCTCTATCGTTCGGCCGACACCGGGCAGCCGGTAACGCTGGAGCCGTTCAGCAAGGAGGATCGGCCTTCGCTGGATCAGGAGCTCAGGCGGCCGCCGGTGAGAAAACCCGAGCTGGTGAACCCCGAGTCGCCTTCCGAGTAGCGTCCCTGGCTCAACTATATTGAGCCATGTTCCCCTACCGAGACGACAATCCGACGCTGGCCACACCCATCGTCACGTTGCTGCTGATCGCGGCTAACGTGGTGGTCTGGGTTTTGGTGCAGGGGATGGGCAGTGAGCCCAATCTCTCTCGGTCGGTGTGCGAGCTCGGATTGATCCCCGGCGAGCTCCTCGGTCGTCTGCCCGAGGGCTTTTCCGTTCCTATGAGTCCCACGACCGCATGCGTGATCAGCGGCCAGCAAAGCTGGTTCACGCCGCTCTCCTCCATGTTTCTCCATGGCGGTTGGTTCCACCTTATCGGCAACATGTGGTTCCTCTGGGTCTTCGGAAACAACGTCGAGGACTCCATGGGGCACGTTCGATTCCTGGTTTTCTATCTGCTGTGCGGGATAGCGGCGGCGGCAACCCAGACACTGGTCAATCCCGCGAGCGCGGTCCCCATGGTGGGGGCTTCGGGAGCCATCAGCGGCGTCATGGGCGCGTATGTGGTGCTCTACCCCCGAGTGCGGGTGCACATGCTGGTGATCCTCGGCATCTTCATAACCCGTATCGTGGTTCCCGCGTATCTCATGCTGGGTTACTGGTTCCTGCTCCAACTGATCGGCGGTGGCCTGGCCCGGGGTGAGGGAGGGGTGGCGTTCTGGGCCCACGCCGGCGGGTTCGTGGCCGGCGCGCTCCTGATCCACGTCTTCCGTGATCCAGAGCTGGTCGCCGAGCACCGGGCGCTGTCGCGGACGACGGAGGGGTTGGTCTACCGAGAGCGGTAGCGCGCCCCGTCCGCCTTACCGCGTCACCGCGCTTCCGATAAGTTCCCCTCATGCCCGACGCACCCAGGCACCCCACCCTCACCCCGTCTCCTGTCTCACCACTCGACGTACCGGTGGCGCCCCGCAATCCGGGGATGCCGCTCGAGCGTGACTGGGTGGAGGACGTCCGGGTGAACCGAAGTGCCGTGGAGCGGCGGGCGGCCACTCTCCAGACCCGTCGGACGGTGAAGAAGGAATGGCAGGCGGCGTGGCTGCTCCGGGCGGTGACTCTGATGGATCTCACCACGCTTTCCGGTGACGACACACCCGGCAGGGTTCGGCGTCTCTGCGCCAAGGCGCGGCGACCGGTGCGACTGGACCTGCTCCAGGCCATGGGAGCCGAGCAGCTCCCGATCAGGGTGGCCGCGGTGTGCGTGTACCATTCTTTCGTCAAGACTGCCCTGGAGGCGCTGGACGGGTCAGGGATCCCGGTGGCGGCGGTATCGACTGGATTTCCGGCGGGACTCTCCCCCTTCGAACAGCGGCTTGGCGAGATTCGCGCATCGGTGGCCGCGGGCGCCGAAGAGATCGACGTCGTGATCACCCGCGGCCATGTGCTCACGGAAAACTGGGGCGCCCTCTATGAGGAGGTGCGTGCCATGCGGGAGGCCTGCGGGGACGCCCACATCAAGACGATCCTCGCCACCGGCGAGCTGGGCACGCTCCGCAACGTGGCGCGCGCGAGCCTGGTCTGCATGATGGCGGGCGCTGATTTCATTAAGACCTCGACCGGCAAGGAAAGCGTCAACGCCACCCTCCCGGTGGGACTGGTGATGGCCCGCGCCGTCCGGGATTACCGCGAGCGCACCGGCCACTTCATCGGGCTCAAGGCCGCGGGCGGAATCCGCACGGCGAGGGAAGCGCTCGACTGGCTGGCGCTGGTAAAGGACGAGCTGGGCGATCGTTGGCTGCGTCCCGACTTGTTCCGCCTTGGCGCCAGCTCACTGCTCACCGACATCGAGCGTCAGCTCGAGCACTTCGTGACCGGCCGGTACTCAGCCGCTCACCGGCATCCTCAAGGGTGAGAGGTAAGAGGTAAGAGGTAAGAGGTAAGAGGTAAGAGGTAAGAGGTAAGAGGTAAGAGGTAAGAGGTAAGAGGTAAGAGGGTTACCTGGTCGGCTCGCTGAGTTCCCTCTCACATCTCACCTCTCACTTCTAACCCTTCAACGAGACCTGCATGGCATCCGTACCCGAAATCTTCCAGACGATGGCGTACGGTCCCGCCCCCGAGGGTTTGGGGCCGGTCAACGAGTGGCTCGAGGGACACGGGCGCCGGTTTGGGTTGTTCATCGGCGGCACCTGGGTGCCGGGTGAGGGCGAGACTTTCCAAACGTTGAACCCCGCCACCGGAAAGCCGCTTGCCCAGCTGGCGCAAGCCACGCCCGACGAGATCGATCGTGCCGTACGCGCCGCCCGCAAAGCTCAGCCCGCGTGGTGGGCACTCGGCGGACACGGACGGGCCCGCCACCTGTATGCCATCGCACGCCAGATCCAGAAGAACAGCCGCTTTCTCGCCGTGCTGGAATCGCTCGACAACGGCAAGCCCATCCGGGAGTCGCGCGACATCGACGTGCCCCTCGTGGCCCGCCACTTCTATCATCACGCCGGCTGGGCCCAGCTGATGGAGCGGGAGCTGCCCGGCCGGGTGCCGGTCGGCGTCATCGGCCAGATCATCCCCTGGAACTTCCCGCTGCTGATGCTGTCCTGGAAGATCGCCCCTGCCCTGGCCATGGGGAACACGGTGGTGCTCAAGCCCGCCGAGTTCACCTCGCTCACGGCGCTCCGGTTTGCCGAGCTGTGCCAGGAAATCGGCTTACCCCCGGGCGTCGTCAACATCGTCACCGGCGACGGCCGTGCCGGCGCCGCCATCGTAAACCACCCTGATGTCGACAAGATCGCGTTCACCGGATCGACCGAGGTCGGGCGAATCATCCGCACCGCCACCGCGGGGAGCGGCAAGAAGCTTTCCCTGGAGCTCGGCGGGAAGTCGCCGTTCATCGTCTTTCCCGATGCCGACCTCGACAGCGTGGTCGAGGGCGTCGTGGATGCGATCTGGTTCAACCAGGGCCAGGTCTGCTGCGCAGGGTCGCGGATCCTGGCGCAGGAGGGCGTGGCCGAGCGATTGGTCGAGAAGCTCAAGGCGCGAATGGAGACGCTCAGGGTGGGTGATCCGCTCGACAAGGCCGTGGACATGGGGGCCATCATCGCCCCGGTCCAATTGGAGAAGATTCAGGAGCTGGTTCGGCGGGGCGAGGACGAAGGTGCCACGCTGTGGCAGCCCTCGTGGAGCTGTCCCCGGGAAGGTTGGTTCTTTCCGCCGACTCTCTTCACCGAGGTCTCGCCCGCGGCGACCATCGCGCAGGTGGAGATCTTCGGGCCGGTGGTGGTGCTGATGACCTTCCGCACCCCAGTGGAGGCGGTCGAACTGGCCAACAACACCCGCTACGGGCTGGCGGCGAGCGTCTGGACGGAGAACATCAACCTGGCGCTGGACGTGGCTCCCCAGCTCAAGGCTGGAACCGTCTGGATCAACTGCACCAACGTATTCGATGCCGCGAGCGGCTTCGGTGGATACCGGGAGAGCGGATTTGGGCGGGAGGGTGGACGGGAGGGGCTGCGGGAGTATGTGAAGTGGGGGGACGGGGGGACGGCCGGACGGGCGGACAGGCGGTCAGTCAGTCAGACGGAGAGGCGTTCAGGGAAGACGTCCAAACGGGCTGCTGGAAAGTCCGTCGGTTCAGGTGAGCGCCCTGCCAAACAGACCTCCGTCCGCCTGTCGGGCCGTCCGCCCGTCCCCCCGATCGACCGCACCCCGAAACTCTACGTCGGCGGCAAACAGGTGCGCCCCGACTCGGGGTACAGCCTGCCGGTACTCGATGCCGCTGGACATCGGATCGACGAGGTAGGGCAGGGGAACCGAAAGGACATCCGCAACGCAGTGGAAGCCGCGCACAAGGCGGCGGGTTGGGCCCGGGTCACCGCGCACCAGCGGGCTCAGGTGCTCTACTATCTCGCCGAAAACCTTGCCGTGCGGGCCGAGGAGTTCTGCCGGCGGCTGGCTTCACTCAGCGGTGATGGCGGGGCGGCGGAGCGTGAGTTTGCCCTTACGATCGAGCGGATCTACACCTACGCCGCCTGGGCCGACAAGTATGACGGAGCCGTGCACCACACGCCTTATCGCAACGTGACCCTGGCAATGCCCGAACCCGTCGGCGTGCTGGGCATCGTCTGCCCCGGCAACTACCCGCTGCTCGGCTTTGTCTCGACCGTGCTGCCCGCGGTGGCCATGGGGAATACGGTCGTCGCGGTTCCTTCCACCTCCGCCCCACTCGCGGCGACCGACCTCTACCAGGTGCTCGACACCTCCGATGTGCCGGGTGGGGTGATGAACATCATCACCGGCCAGGCCGACGAGCTGGCCCGGGTCCTGGCCGCCCACGACGATGTGGATGGGGTGTGGTACTTCGGCAGCGCCGAAGTGTCGGCCGAGGTGGAGCGCCTATCGGCAGGAAACATGAAGCGTACCTGGGTGGATCTGGGGCGCGGCCGCGATTGGACCGATCCGAGCGCCGCGGGAGAGGAGTTTCTCGAGCACGCCACTCAGGTAAAAAACATCTGGGTGCCGTACGGAGAGTAAAGGCCAACCGCTCACTTCCCCGAGGGATGGCCGGCGGCCTCGCCGCGGTCCTCCGCATGGTGCTTGATCGACCGGCCTTCCACCAGAAATACCACATCCTCCCCGATGTTGGTCGCCAGGTCCGCCACCCGCTCCAGGTTGCGGCTCACCAGGAAGAGCTCCATGCCGGAGCCGATGGTGTGCGGGTCTTCCATCATGTGGGTCAGGAGGATCCGAAATACCGACCGATGTAAGGCGTCGACCTTGTCGTCCCGGAGGCAAACCTCCCGTCCAGCAGCTGCGTCGCCCCGGATGAACGCCTCCAGGGCATCGGAGAGCATATCGCGCGCGAGCCGGGCCATCTCGACGATCTCGGGCTCCGGCGCTATGGGCCGGGCCTGATTGAGCCGTTCGGCTGACTGGGCGATGTTGACCGCGTGATCGCCCACTCGCTCCAGGTCGTTGGCGATCTTGAGCGCCGACGTCAGCATCCGGAGGTCGCGCGCCATGGGCTGCTGCAAGGCCAGCAGGTTCACGCACTGCTCCTCGATCTCCACCTCCATGGCGTCGATCACCCGATCGCCGACGATGACCCGGCTGGCCTTTTCACTGTCCCGCTCCAGCAGGGCCTCCACCGCCAGACCGAGAGCCGCCTCCGCCTCACCGGACATGGTGAGCAGGCGCACTTTGACGTGACTCAGCTCGTCGTGGAAGTGGCGATGGACGTCCACGCTCATCCGAACCTCCCGGTGATGTACGCTTCAGTGCGTTCGTGGGCCGGCTTGGTGAAGAGCCGCTCGGTCTCGTCGAACTCGATCAGCTCTCCCCGATCGAAGAAGCCGGTAAAGTCCGCGACCCGTGCAGCCTGCTGCATGTTGTGGGTTACGATCACGATGGTGTAGTCCTGCTTGAGCTGGAAGATGAGCTCCTCCACCCGCTGGGTGGCGATCGGATCCAGGGCGGAGCAAGGCTCGTCCATCAGAAGCACCTCGGGCTGATTGCCCAGCGCGCGGGCGATGCACAGTCGCTGCTGCTGCCCCCCTGAGAGCTCCGTCCCGGGCTCCTCCAGCCGGTCCTTCACCTCATCCCATAGAGCCGCCTGCCGGAGGCAGCGTTCCACCACATCGGGCAGGTCCCGGCGGGTAACCAGCGCGTTGAGCGCCGGTCCGTAGGCCACGTTGTCGAACACCGACTTGGGAAACGGGTTCGGCCGCTGGAAGACCATACCCACCCGCTGACGCAGGGAGACCAGATCGGTTCCCGGCCCATAGGCCGAAGTGCCCTCCACCAGGATGTCACCCTGGTGGCGGATGCCTGGTATCAGGTCGTTGAGTCGGTTGATCGAGCGGAGGAAGGTGGACTTCCCGCACCCGGACGGCCCGATGATCGCCGTCACCGACTTGCGCTCGATGGCAAAGTTGAGATTCCGCAGCGCCTGGCGCGGGCCGTAGAAGAAGCTAAAGTCGCGCACGTCGACCGCTGGGTTCTGCGGGCTCGAATGTCGTGCGGCAGGCGGACGCGGAGCCAGCGTGACGTTCGGCACCGGTACCAGCGGCTGAGGGCGGAGAATGGCGTTCATCCGAACCTTCCGGTGATGTAGGCCTCGGTTTGCTCGTTCCTGGGGGCGGTAAAGATCTGCCGGCTGGGTCCGGTCTCGATCATGGCGCCCAGGTAGAAGAAGGTGGTGGTGTCGGACACCCGGGCGGCCTGCTGCATGTTGTGGGTCACAATGATGATGGTGAACTCCCGCTTCAGCTCGAATAACAGCTCTTCGATCCGCTGAGTACCCTGAGGATCGAGCGACGCCGTGGGCTCGTCGAGCAGAATCACCTCGGGAGACGGGGCGATGGTGCGGGCCAGGCAGAGCCGCTGCTGCTGGCCACCGGACAATGCCATCGCGCTCGTCTTCAACCGGTCCTTCACCTCGTCCCAGAGGGCCGCCTGCCGCAAGGAGCGCTCGACCATACCGTCGAGCTGTTGCCGCGGCACCCGGCCATCCACCCGGAGACCGGCGGCGACGTTGTCGTACACCGACATGGTCGGGAACGGCGTCGGCCGCTGGAACACCATGCCGATCCGGCGGCGTAACTGCATGGCATTCACCCGGGGGGAGTAGATGTCCTCCCCGTCGAGAAGAACCCGTCCCGTGATCCAGCCGTGTTCTGAGAGCTCGTGCATCCGGTTGAGGGTGCGGAGAAAGGTGGACTTGCCGCAGCCGGACGGGCCGATCAGCGCGTGCACCCGGTTAGGCACAAAGCCAAGCGAGACCCCTTTCACTGCCGTGAACTTGCCATACATCGCGGAGAGCTTGTCGGTCACGATCCGCGGGGTCGGACTCGGCGGTGCCTCCTGCCGCTCGGGGGGACGCATCACCAGAGGCTCAACCATTGAGACTGAAGCGGCGGCGGATCGCCAGCCTGGCGCCGAGGCTCAATACGAAGACCACCAGGATCAGCACCAGCGCAGCCGCCCAGGCATCCCGGTGCCACTGCTCGTATGGGCCGGTGGCGTAGTTGAAGACGGTCAGCGGCAGCGCGGCCATCGGCTGGTTCAGATTGAAGCTCAGATACTGGCTGCCGAGCGCGGTGAAGAGGAGCGGCGCGGTCTCTCCGGCGATCCGGGCGATGGCGAGCAGGGCGCCGGTCATGATGCCGGGCAGCGTGGTCCGGATCACGACCGAGAGGCTGGTCCGCCAGCGGGGATAGCCCAGCGCCAGCGCCGCCTCCCGGAGCGAGTTGGGCACCAGCTTGATCATCTCTTCGGTCGTGCGCATCACCATGGGAATCATGAGGAGGGCGAGGGCAACACTTCCGGCCAGGGCGGAGAAATGCTTCTGCCGGGCCACGATCCAGGCCCAGGCAAAGACCCCGACCACAATCGAAGGCGTGCCGTTCATCACGTCGGCCACGAACCGGGTGATCCAGGTGAGCCGGTTGGTGGGATACTCGGCGCAGTAGATCCCGGCACCGATGCCGATGGGCAGCCCGATCAAACTTGCCAGGCCTACGATGAGGAGGGTACCCACCAGCGCATGCGCGACACCGCCGCCGGTTTCTCCCGCGGGTGCCGGAGTCTTGGTGAAGAAATCCAGCGAGAGACTCCCCGCGCCCTTCAGCACCAGGTTCAGCAGGATGAAGAACAGCGGGATCAAGGCCACGATCACCGCGCCGATCATCAGACCGACCATGAGATTGCTGAACGCCCGCCGGAGCACGCGGCGGTTCATAGCGCGCTGCTTCCGGCACCGGAGCCCCGGGCCACCCGCCAGATGAGCAACCGCGCGCCCGCATTGACCAGCACCGTCACCACGAAGAGCAGGAAGGCGACATAGGCGAGGGCCGAGAGATGCAGGTCGCCTACGGCTTCGGAAAACTCATTCGCGATTGCCGCCGCCATGGTGTATCCCGGCGCAAAGAGCGAGGCGGCGATTTCATGCCGGTTCCCGATCACCATGGTCACTGCCATCGTCTCCCCCAGCGACCGGCCCAGCCCCAGGATGATCGCTCCGATGAGGCCGGAGCGGGCGTACGGCACCACGGCGGTGATGACCGCCTCCCAGCGGGTGGCCCCCAGCGCGAGGGCCGCCTCCCGCTGTGTGTTCGGCACCGCGAGCAGCACTTCTCGGGAGACCGACATGACGTATGGCATGATCATGATGGCAAGAATGATTCCCGCGGCCAGCATCGATGGGCCGTAGATGGGCCCCTGGAAGAAGGGCAGGAACCCGAAGGCCTTGCGAAGCAGCGGGAAGGCGGTGGTTCGGAGGGCAGGGATCAGCACGAAGATCCCCCACAGCCCATAGACCACGCTGGGAATTGCGGCCAGCAGCCCGATGAGGAACGCCACCGGCTGGCGCACCACCTTGGGAGCAAACTCTGTGAGATAGATGGCGACGCCGAGTGACAGCGGAACCGCGATCAGCAAGGCAATCAGCGAGGACAACAGGGTGCCGAAGATCAGGGGAAAGGCCCCGAACTCCTCAGCCACAGGGTCCCAGGTGCTGGTGGTGACGAAGCTCAAACCGAAGCGGTCGATCGCCAGCCTGGAGCCGGTCCAGAGCTCGTACACCAGGAAGGCAAGCAGCACCGGAATGAGAAGCGCGGCCAACGTGAGGATGAGCTTGAAGACTCGATCGCCGTAGTTGGCGCGCTCGAGCGAGACGGGTTGGGTCGAGCGGACGACCTCGGGCTCCCTAACGGCGGTCATGCCGGAGTGTAGAGCCGGGTCTTTCCCGGTCAGTCACGGATCTGTAACGGATGCGTCACGTTAATGGCTAGCCCGAGATCCGTGTCTTCACGAGCGCAATGACCGGAGCCGGAAGGGGCGCGTAATGCAGGTTCGCCGCCATCCCCTGGGCCTCTGGCTGGAGCATCCACAGGATGAAGTCCCGCAAGAGCCTCCCCCTAGTGGTATCGGGATTCTGCTTCCGGATCAGCAGCCAGGTGAACGACGAGATGGGATAGGAATCCTTTCCGGGTGCATTGGTGATCGACACCCGGAAGTCGGTATCGGGCCCGAGCCGGGCTCCGGCTGCGGCGGCCGACACACTCTTCAACGAGGGCTCGACGAGTACCCCTTCGGCATTCTTGACCCAGGCATAGGGAAGGCCGTTGGAGATAGCGTAGATCAACTCGACGTAGCCGATGGCGCCCTCGGTCTGCTTCACCTGCTGGGTGACTCCCTCGTTGCCCTTGCCGCCGAGTCCGGTGGGCCACTGGACCGATGTAGCCTTGCCGACCTTGTCCTTCCAGACCGGTGAGACCTTGGAGAGGTAGTCGGTGAAGATGAACGACGTGCCCGACCCGTCCGAGCGGTGCACGACGATGATGTCCTGATCCGGGAGTTTGGCTCCCGGGTTGAGCGCCGCGATCCTGGTGTCGCTCCACTTGGTGATCCGGCCGAGGTAGATGTCGGCCAGTGTGGCCCCATCGAGGCGGAGGGCGGATTTGCCTGCCGACGGCAAGTTGTAGGTGGCGACGACCGCGCCGAGAACCGTGGGCACGTGGAGCACATTGCCCTTCACCGCTGCCACTTGCTCGTCGGTCATGGGCGCATCGGTGGCGCCGAAGTCCACCGTGCCCTCGATGAACTGGCGGATGCCTCCGCCGGACCCGATGGATTGATAGTTGATGCGGACGCCGGTCAGTTTGTTGTAGGCATCGAACCACTTGGTGTAGATCGGATTGGGGAACGTGGCGCCGGCACCGGTGAGAGTGGGTCCGCCGCCGGTGGGTTTGGTCTGGTCGCCCGCGGTTTGCTGCGAGGGCCGATCCGACGGCGAACAGGCCAAGGCGAGCACCATCAGCCCGCCCAGCAGTTGGCGTTGAATGACCGGCACCATTTTCCCTCCTGGTTGACCCCCACAGGCACCTTGCCGCTGACTCAAGCTGCCGCTGGAGTCCCCCCGACGCAAACAGCCGGCATTCGTGGTGCCGGCTGCGCGAAGAGCTCCCGCTGTGAGGGTTATCGGGAAGCGATCGTCTTACCGCCGGCCTTCAGGGTCGGGAGCCGAGCCTGTACCAGGGTGACGACTTCCTTCGGCAGCGGTGCATACTTCAGCTCCGACGCCATCTGCTGCGCCTCGTCAGTGAGCATCCAGCCCAGGAAATCCTTGATCGCCTTGCCCTTGGCGACGTCCTTGATGTCGGGTCGAATCAGCAGCCAGGTGAAGGAGGAGATGGGGTAGGCCTCGATCCCGGGTGCATTTGTAATCGAGACCCGAAAATCCGTGTTTTTCTCGAACTTCGCACTTGCTGCGGCGGCAGTGACCGAGGAGAGGGAGGGGACGACGAATTTCCCCGCCCCGTTCTTCACCTCGGCGTAGGGGAGGTCGTTCGAGACGGCATAGATCAGCTCGACGTACCCCAAGGCTCCATCGGTCTGCTTCACCTGTTGAGTGACCCCTTCATTCCCTTTCCCGCCCAACCCAGCCGGCCAGTTCACCGAGGTCGCCTTCCCCACCTTCAGCTTCCACTCGGGGGATATCTTCGAGAGATAATCGGTGAAGATGTAGCTGGTACCGGACCCATCCGAGCGGTGGACTACTATGATATCGGAGTCGGGAAGCTTCATTCCGGGGTTGAGCGCGGCCAACTGCTTGTCGTTCCACTTGGTGATCTTGCCGAGATAGATGTCGGCGATGGTTGCTCCGTCGAATTTGAGCTGGGTGTTCGCGAGGCCGGGCAAGTTGTAGGTCAGGACCACGGCGCCCAGCACGGTCGGGACGTGCAACACTTTGCCGCCGACCGCCTGCATCTGTTCCTCATTCATCGGACCATCGCTGGCGCCGAAGTCCACCGTGCCCTCGGTGAACTGGCGAATACCGCCGCCGGACCCGATGGACTGATAGTTGATCTGAGCCCCGGTCTGCTTGTGGTACGCGTCAAACCATTTGGTGTAGATCGGATTGGGAAAGGTGGCCCCAGCGCCGGTCAGGCTCACCTGAGCAGCGGCTGGAGAACCGGCCAGAGAGGCAGCGAGCCACAGGGAAAGCCCGAGGCCGGAACCGATCGCGGATTGCTGTTTCATGAAATCTGTCTCCGGAGCATGGTGGCCCGCAGGTTAGAAGGCGAATTGCATGTGGATGAACCCGGTGGTGCGGGTGGAGTTCACCGCGTTGGTGTAGACCCCAGCCTGGTTCCAGAAGTTGTCGATGTCGCCCAGCACTCGGACTTGCGGGGTGAGCTGGTAGGAGACGCCGGCGATGAGGCGCTCCTGTTTATTGTCGGCGAGGTTCACGTCGGGCTTCTGCAGATCGTAGCGGCCGATGATGCCCACTTTTTTCCCGGGCACGTTGAGCACACCGAAGAAGCTGAATACATCCGAGTCGGTCAGTGGCACCGGGGCCGGAGGCGTCGGGGTGCCGGTGACCGGCGGCAGGTTGTCCAGCCGGTCCCGCGCCCGACCGTATTCGCCCGCGAGGGTCAAGAGCTTGGACTTGTACGACACCATGCCGATGTACCGGTTGCGGCGCCCGCCGCCGGTGGGACTGCCGATGCCGGCGTAACCGGTGACTCGCAGCCCGCCGACTCGGCTATGGTCGTCGGTCTCCAGTACGCGGACCGAGGCGCGCGCCTCGATGTCTTTGTAGGAGTCGCCCTCGGGCTTGGAGTAGAACTCGCCGTTGTAGGCCCCGATCTGGAAGTTCACCTTGTCGTAGCCGAATTTGCCGTCCACTCCAGCGCCGAAGTCAGCCGAGGAGAGGTAACCCGCGCCGGCCGCGCTGCGAAACCGCTCCATCGCCATGCTACCCTGCATCCGGTAGTCCCACAGCGCCTCTTCCCAGTCGAGCCATGGCGTGTGGATCAGGCCGAACTTCGCCGTGATGGGACTCTTCTCCGGGGTCCAGGTGGCGTAGGCGTACTTCAGCCGGAAGGCGAGGGAGCCGTCGGCGACCCGGTAGATGTCCGGCGTCACCCTGACGCCGACCCCGTCAGTGAACTTGCCGACCACGTTGATATACGCCCGGGTGATGTCAAAGGCGCTCAGGTGGCGGTTGGTCACCGAGTCAGTCCGGAGCTGGATCCCGTACTGGCTGTAGACCAGGACCCCCGCCGTCATGGTCGGGGCCTGCGTCTGCGCCTGCGCCGTACGCAAGAGCACGACAATACCTACCAGCCACACCAACGCGGCACGACGAACCACGCTGCGCATTCGCTCTCCTTTAATCGAGGTAATGGTGGCGGGCTGAGCTCCGGCTCAGACTCCGTTCTGTGCGGAGGAAAAGAAATCGGCGCTGAGTCACGGAAACTGCGCGACTTTGTAACAGGAGAGTAAATGGGATGTTTCGCAGGACAGTCGATTTTCGGCCTAGAAGACGCTCACCGTCTGCGCATCCCGGATCCGTTCCTTGGCATCGGTGATGCAGCGGCGGTATTCCCGGCGCATGAGCGGGGATGAGAACATGAAATCGGCGGAGGCCTGATTGCAGGCGATCGGGATGATCGCTCGCTTGGCCATGAAAGCCTCGATTGAAATTGTAGGGTGCATTGCAGTCTCAGAATCCGGCCAGCACGCTCACGGTTGCCGCAGCAATCAGCTGACCCACCAGCACGTCACTCGGATAGTGGACCCGGAGCCGGAGTCGGGAGAACCCGACCAACAGGGCCAGAAGCAGGAGCGGAGCGGCCCAGAGCGGGAACGCCGAGCCGTAGACCAGCGCCACCGACATGGAGGCCGTGGCATGCCCCGAGGGGAAAGAGAAACAATCCGGTTCGGTCACCAGGCTGACAAACCGCTCCACCTTGGCCGGACGGGACCGAACTACGGTGCGCTTCACGATCTGGACGATCAGATGCGATACGACCAGGGTCGCCAGTGCCAACCGGGAGGCTTGATGCAGCGTGCCTCCGGCGAACCAGGGAAGGCCTGCGGCCAGGAGGGAGGGGCCGGTGCCGCCGATATGAGTGATCGCGGTCCACACTGTTCGGGAGATTCGCGGCGCGGTAGGGGTGATGGCACAGCGCAGCATGAGCGCCCTGTCGTGGGCGCTCAACCGGTTAAAGAGTGGTGCCGTCATTGACTATAAGCATCGAGGACCAGCGCAACCGTCCTGCCTCCGCCAGGCTACGACTGGGTAACAGTCTCCCTCCCCACTGGAGACCGACCGAGACTTAGTCTTCACCTGGCTGTTACCCGGAGCGGTGACTGTTCGGTCACCCCCGTCGGAGCGGCAATGCGCGTCCTGTTCTGTACCGACACGTACCCACCGCAGGTCAATGGAGTCTCCGTCGTCACCGCGCTGTCCGTCAGCGGGCTTGCCCGGCTGGGTTGGGAATGCGCGGTGGTCGCGCCCCGGTATCCCGCGGCTAGCCACGCAGCCTGGACCGACGATGGACGAGCCGATGGCGGCGGCCCGGTCGAGCTGGTGAGTCTCCCGAGCCTGCCGCTTCCCGGTTACTCCGAGGTGCGTCTCGCCCTGCCGCGGCTGGGTCCCATCCACGACCTGGTGGAGCGCTTCCGCCCGGACCTGGTCCACTGCGCCACCGAATTCAGCGTCGGCAGAATGGGGCAAATCGCGGCTGCGCGGGCAAGGGTTCCCCTGGTCTCGTCCTACCACACGGACTTCAGCCGCTACGCCGAGGCCTACGGGAAGGCATGGCTGCGCGGCACGGTCTCGTCCTACCTGAGCCGCTTTCACCAGCGAAGCCGCCGGGTGTACACGCCGTCTACCGTCTCCCGGGACGACCTCCTGCGACTCGGCGTGTCGGACGTGGAGGTCTGGGGTCGGGGAGTGGATGCGCGTCTGTTTCACCCCGATCGGCGGGAGCCGGAGATTCGCAATCAGCTCGGACTGGGTGACCGATTCACGTTCCTTTATGTGGGCCGGCTCGCCCCGGAGAAACGGCCGGAGCAGATCGTGGCGGCGTTCCGGCTCGCCAGCAGCCTCCTCCCGCTCGAAACGATTCGTCTGGTCATGGCAGGCACCGGGCCGCTGGAGGCGCAGCTCCGCGCCTCGGCGCCGCCTGGCGTTGTGTTCCTCGGCTTCCTCGATCGGCAAAGCCGGCTCCCCGACCTCTACGCCAGCTGCGATGCCTTCGTCTTTGCTTCCGTCACCGAGACGCTCGGGCTGGTTGTGTTGGAAGCGATGGCCAGCGGGCTTCCCGTCGTCGCCGCTCCCGCCGGCGGGGTTCGCGATCACCTGCGGGACAATCAGAATGGCCTGGCGTATCCGGCAGATAGCGTCGAGGCCATGGCACACGCGATGGTCAGGCTGGTGACGGAGCTGGAGCTGGTCCGGCGGCTGAGCCGGGGCGCACGGCGCACTGCTGAAGAGCTCACCTGGGAGCGAGAGATCGAACGGCTGGACTTGAGCTATCGCGAGGTGTGTGACTTGGCGATGGGCCGGGTCGCGGCTTAAGCGAGGTTGGGGAACCAACAGGTGATGGTGGTCCCGACTCCGCGCGCGCTCTCGGCCGACACTCGTCCCCCATGGGCCTCGACCAGATGCTTGACGATGGCGAGCCCCAAACCGGTTCCACCCTCCTCCCGCGAGCGAGAGGGGTCGGAGCGATAGAACCGCTCGAAGATGCGGGGCAGGTGCTCGGGAACGATTCCCGACCCGTTGTCGGCCACGCTGATCGAGACCCCATCTCCCTCGACCCGGCTCCGGCAGACGATGCGACCCCCGCGGGGGGTGTAACGCAGCGAGTTGTCGAGCAGGTTGGTCAGCACCTGACGGATGGCATCGGCGTCGGCGATCACGGTCTCGGCGTCGTCCGCGACCTCGACCGCAAAATCCACCGCCACCGCGCGGGATCCGTCCCGCAAGGCGTCCCAGGTGTCCCGGGCAGCTTCGGCCACGTCGATCGGCTCCCGCTCGGGTTGCCAACCGCCCGCCTCCAGTCGGGCCAGGTCGAGAAGGTTGTCGACCAGCCGCTGCATCCGACGCGCGTTGGTGGTGATGGTCGAGAGAAAACGACGGGTGGTCTCCGGATCGGGCGTATCGGTCAGCAGGGTCTCGGCGTAGCCCGAGATCGAGGTGAGCGGGGTCTTGAGCTCGTGGGATACGTTGGCCACAAAGTCGCGCCGCATGGCCTCGAGCCGGCGCATCTCGGTGAGATCGTGGATCACCAGCACGGCGCCTCCGGATGGCAGCGGCCGGGCGTTCATGAGGAAGACCCGGGCATCCATCTCGAGCTCCCGGTCCTGCACCGCTTGTCCCCGGAGGACGGCGTCCACCACCTCGCGCGCGGCCTTGACCCGGAACAGCTCGGGTAAGCCGGGAAGCGCATCGGTCTCAGAATACCCGAGCATCCGGCGGGCGGCGGGATTGAGGGTGACGATCCGGCCGCGCTCGTCGGCCGCGATGACGCCCTCGACCATCGACTGCACCAGAGCCGCGGTCTCGGCTTGCTCCCGTCTCAGCTGCTCGAACCGATCGCTGAGCTGGTGGTGCATATCCCGGAGCGCCTGCACCAGTACGTCGATGTCGGGAATGCCCGAGCGAGGAAACTTCGGCGGCGCGCCCGCAGCGATGTCGCGGGCAGCCGATCCGATCTCCACCAGTGGCTTCGCAATCGAGCGGCCCGCCGCGAGAGCCAGCACGCTGCCGATGAGAATGGCGAGGAGCGCCGCGCCGGCGATGGCCTGCTGAGCCCGGCTCACGATCTCGTCC
Source organism: Gemmatimonadota bacterium (assembly GCA_041500125.1). Classification (GTDB taxonomy): domain Bacteria; phylum Gemmatimonadota; class Gemmatimonadetes; order Gemmatimonadales; family GWC2-71-9; genus CAVVWJ01. The sequence goes on along the minus strand of JBGQLP010000018.1, from coordinate 24,750 downwards.
ACCTGATCCAGGCCGGCGGCAACCCGAACGACACCCGGCCCCCCCGGTATTGCGACGTAGAGCAGCAGCCGTCCCACGGTCTCGCTCCGGCGGCTGGCCACACCGCGGTGCCCGGCCAGCGCCGCGTGGACCTCGGGGCGTTGGGAATGGTTCTGAATGGGAGGGAGGGGACCGGGTGGGAAATCGCTGTCGGCTCTGACCCAGCCGTCGCGACCGATGAGGGTAATCCGGTGCCCGGTCTCGGCCGCCATCCGCCTCACGGCTCCAGGCCAGGCCACGGAATCGGCCGGCAATGCCTCGCGCACGAGGCGGGCCTCGCTCTCCAAGGCGCGCGCAATGTCACCTTCGAGATCTCGTCGGAGCGAATGCTCGGCTACCCAGAGCAGGATCAGGACGGCGAACACCAGGATGAAAACTGAGCCCGCCACCAGCCGCCGGACGAAACTCACTTGGCGCGCGCCCCTCGCTCGCCTCCCCTGAAACGGTACCCGAAACCGCGCACCGTTTCGATCAGCTTGCCCGCGTCACCCAGCTTGGTTCTGAGCCGCTGGACATGCATATCAACCGTTCGGGTCTGAATGTCGGGCTGGGCCTCCCACACGATCTCCAGGAGCTGTGGCCGGGTCTGCACCCGTCCCCGACGCTCAACCAGGGTGAGCAACAGCTTGTACTCGGTGGCGGTCAAGCTGAGCTCATGGCCATGCAGCGTGGCCCGGTGAGCCGACCGGTCGATGGAGATGGGGCCGGCAGCCAACGTCGAGCCGGCGCTCACGGCCGGCGAGCCCAGCCGCCGGAGCAGCGCGCCCACCCGGAGCGAGAGCTCCTGCGGTGAGAATGGCTTGGTGAGATAATCGTCGGCGCCGAGCGACAGCCCGCGAATGCGGTCGGTTTCCTCACGGCGGGCGGTGAGAAGAATGACTCCGACATCGCGGGTCTCCTCCCGCTTCCGGAGCTCGGCCAGCACGTCGTAGCCCGAGATGCCCGGCAGCATTAGGTCGAGCACTACGATGTCGGGCCGCTCCTCCCGCGCCGCCTTCAGGGCGTCCGGCCCGTTGGCAGCGGTGGACACCCGGTAGCCGCCCTTCGCCAGATGGTACGCGACCAATGCGGTGATATCGGGTTCGTCATCCACGACCAGTATCCGGTGGGTCATGATGGCGCCTTGGATCGAAGGGACGGCCTCGTCTCTGGGGGTGGCTGCACCCGTGACCGGGTATGCGTCCGGCTTCGATCCACGGCCCGATCTCGTTCCGCCCGCATCTCGTCGTCATTCCGGACGGCGTCGAGAATGGCAGTGAGCATGCGGCCCGGCGGTCCGGGCTCCCGGCGCAAACGGTAGAGCACGAACTGCGCGATGGGAGTGTCGCGGACCAGGTCGGCCCGGCGTAGCACCTGAAGGTGCCGGGACACCGTGGGCTGGGGCAGCTCGAGAACGGCCTGCAGGTCGGACACAAAGAGCGGTGCAGCCGCCAGACAGTTCAGGATCCGGAGCCGGGTGGGCTCGGCGACCGTCAGCAGGAGGTCGGCAGGGGAGGATGTGGCCATATTCGCGCAGACGAATATAGGAAAAGGTGGGCTGAAGAGAAGAGGCCTCCCTTTCCGCCTCCGCCGCCCCTGCCTTAATTACGCCCCGATGCTCTTGCTGCTCACCGCCTTCACTCTCCTTGCCGCTCCGGTTCAGGACACCGCCCACCTGATACTGGTGGCCACCACCGACGTGCACGGTCATGCCACCGACTGGGACTACGTCGCGGGCAAGCCGTTTCCCGGGGGGCTCACTCGGGTCGCTACGATCGTGGACTCACTCCGGTCCCGGTACCCGGGACAGGTCGTGGTCATGGATGCCGGTGACATGATCCAGGGCGACCCCTTCGCCACCTACTTTGCCCGGGTGTCACCCCGAGAGCCCAATCCGGTAATCGAGGCGATGAACCTGACTGGCTACGACGTGGCCACTCCCGGCAACCACGACTTCGACTGGGGCGTCGCCACGATGCGGCAGACCATCGCCGGGGCGGCGTTTCCTTATGTGAGCGGCAACATCTACACTCTCCCGGCCGATACCCTCCTCTATCCCCCATTCGTCGTACTGCAGCGGCAGGGCGTGCGAATCGGAATTGCCGGGCTCACCACGCCGGGAGTGATGCTGTGGAACCGGGATCAGCTCCGGGACCGGGTGCGGGTGGAGCGCATTCCGGCCGCAGCGGCGAGAGTAACGGAGACTCTTCGCCGAGTGGCCGACCTGTCGGTGATCCTGGTGCACAGTGGAATGAGTGGACCGGCCTCCTACGACACGACCGGGGTAGGTGGAGAGAACGTCGCGGCGTCGCTCGCGAGCCTTCCCTCCCCTCCGGCTCTCGTGATTGTGGGTCACTCCCATGGCGAGATGCATGAGACGGTCATCGGCGGCGTCCACTTCACCCAGCCCAAACCGTACGCCGGTAGCGTCTCGGTCACCCATGTCGATCTGGTGCGGGAGCGGGACCGCTGGCGGGTCACTCGGATGCAGAGCGAGCTCGTCTCCACGGCCAGCGTGGTCCCATCACCTCGTCTCACTCAGCGGCTGACGACGGCGCACGCAGCGGTGCTCGCGTGGGCAGGGACCGAGGTGGGCCGGGCCCTGGGTCCGATGCGCGCCGCGGCGGCCCGAGCCGAGCCCACCCCGGTCATCAACTTCATCAACGCGGTCCAGCGAAAGCGCAGTGGCGCCGACCTGTCGGCCACACCGGCATTCGACCTGAGGGCAGGATTCGACAGCGGGAGCATCCGCATGGCGGACCTGCTCGCGCTGTATCCCTTCGACAACACCCTCCGCGCCGTGCGGATTACCGGCAGCCGGCTGAAGGAGTATCTGGAGCAGAGCGCGCGCTATTTTCGGGCCGACCCGATCAATCGGATCTCGATCAACGACAGCGTGCCGGGCTATGACTACGACATCGTTGCCGGGGCTCGTTACGACATCGATCTCCGCCGTTCAGCGGGCGATCGGATCCGCAACCTCGAGGTGCGAGGCCGGCCGGTGCGACCAACCGATAGCTTCACCCTGGCGATCAACAGCTATCGCCAGACGGGGGCGGGCGGTTACAGCATGCTCCGGGACGCGCCCGTGGTCTACGACAAGGGCGAGAACATCCGGGATCTCCTCGTAGCAGAGATCCGCAGCCGGGGCAGCATCGATCCCGCCGACTATGCCGACCGCTCCTGGCGAATCGTGCCGGAGGGGTCTGCTCTCGCGGTGCGCGGGTTGTTTCGGATTCCGGCCCGGCCGCAGCCGCAGTCACCGCGGGACACGACCGTCCTCCGCATTCTCGCGACGAGCGATCTGCACGGAGCCCTGTTGCCCAAGGTGCGCCAGTCCACCGGCGGTCAGCCGACGGGAGGCGTCGCGGCCATCTCGGGTTTGATGGACAGCCTCGCCGCGGATTGTCAGTGCCCCACTCTCCGGCTCGATGCCGGCGACGCGATGCAGGGCACCGTGATCTCCAACCTCACCAAGGGCCGGTCGATGGTTGAGGTGTTGAACCGCCTGGGAATTGCCGCGGCTGCGCTGGGGGAGCACGATCTCGACTGGTCGCTCGACACACTGCGCCGGCGGATGAGTGAGGCCCGATTCCCTTGGCTGGCCGCCAACGTGTTCGATTCGGCGGTCGGCGGCCGTCCCGAGTGGATCAGCCCGTATCGAATGGTCCAGGTCGGCGGTCTTCGGGTTGCCATCGTGGGCTACATTACTTCCGACACCAAGAGCAACCTGAAATCGGAGCTGACCGCGGGTCTTCGCTTCGGTGACGGTGAGCTGGCAATCCACGACGTGTTGGCCGAAGTCCGGGCTCAACATCCGAATCTGACCGTGCTGCTGGCTCATGCGGGAGCCGCTTGCGATGGCGCCGTGTGCACCGGCGAGGTGATCCGGCTGGCGGAGGGAGTGCAGCCCCGCACCCTGGACTTGATCGTTGCGGGTCACACCCACAGTACGGTAAACACCAGGGTGGCAGGGGTGTCGATCGTCGAGGCGGGCAGCGGTGGCGCCGCGCTGGCGGTTGCGGATGTGGTCAAGACCTCAGCCGGCGGGCAGGAGGTGCGGACCCGGATCGAGCCGGTTCTTCCGCAGCAGGTGACCGAAGACTCCGTGATGGCAGCGGTGGTCGATGGCTATCGCCGAAAGGCAGATTCGCTCGCCGGCCGCGTGGTTGCGACGGTCAAGTTCCCGCTGTATCGGGCAGACGATGAGTACCGGCTGGCCAGCCTGATCGCCGAGGCGCGGCGCAATGTGCTTCGGGCCGACCTGGGGCTGGTGCGGAGCGATGACATTCGAGCCGATCTGCCGGGCGGGCCAGTAAGCTACGGGCAGCTGTTCGATATCCAGTCGTCGCAGAACGGCCTGGTGAAAGTGACGCTGACCGGGAGGGAGCTCAGGGAGGTGCTGGAGCACTCGTTCGATCGCCGGGGCCAGCCCACCGCCCAGGTGTCCGGTGCGCTGGTTCACTACGATCCCCGCCGTCCGGCTCGGAAGCGGGTGAAGGACGTCGAGTTTCGAGGGGGCCGAAAACTCCAGCCGGATGCCACCTACACCCTGGCGGTAGACGACTTTCTCGCTGCCGGCGGGGAAGGGTATACCATGCTGATGGGCCGGCCGGCCGAACCGGCTGCCATGCTGGACGTGGATGGACTCATCACCTACTTGAAGCGCCTTCCCCAACCGGTCGAGGTGACCGGCGTGACCGGCTTTCTCTCGACTCGGCGGTGAGCGACAGCATCCGAGTCTTCGTGAACGCCAGCCCGGTGGATCTGCCGGCCGGCGCCGACGTCGCTCAAGCGGTGCGCGCCTTCGACGCCACGCTCGAGCCGCGGGTCGCCGCCGGTGCGGCTTACGTGACCGATGGTCGCGGGATCGAGATCGATCCGTCCGCCAGGCTCAACGCCGGCGCCATTCTGCGGGTGGTGGTCCGGGCACGCCGGCGAGACAGGGATGGCGATGCTGACGCGTGAGCTGATCGGCCGGCTGCCGAAGGCCGAGCTTCACGTGCATCTCGACGGCTCCCTGCGGCCGGAGACGATGATCGAGCTCGCTCGGGACGCCAAGGTTCCGCTTCCGGCCTACGAGCCCGAGCCGCTGGGCCGGTTCATGCTGGTTGACGACGCGGCCAATCTACAGGATTACTTAGACCGTTTTGACCTCACCATCCCGCTCCTGCAGACTCCCGAGGCGGTCGAGCGGGTGGCTTACGAGATGGTCGAGGATGCGGCACGGGACAATGTCCGTTACCTCGAGGTTCGCTACTGCCCGCACTTGAGCCAGCGGGGCGGAATGACGCTGGACGAAGTCATGGACGCCGAGCTGCTGGGGTTGGCGCGGGGAGAGCGCGACTTCGGTTGCGTCGCGCGGGTGATTAACTGCTCGCTCCGCCACTACGATCCCGCCCGCTCGGTGGAGATCGCGGAATGCTCGGTTCGCTTCCGGAATCGGGGGGTAGTGGCGTTCGACCTGGCCGGGGGCGAGGCCGGGCGGCCAGCCGGCCATCACCGAGCTGCATTCGACGTGGCCGCAAAGGGCCTATTGGGAATCACTGTGCATGCGGGTGAAGCTGCCGGGGCGGAGTCGGTTGCGGATGCCGTGTATACCTGTCGAGCCAACCGGATCGGCCACGGCACCCGGCTGTTTGAAGATGCGGACCTGCAGGATTACGTCCGTGATCGCCGTATCCTGATCGAGGCCAACATTACCAGCAACGTACAGACCCGCGCGGTGGCGCGGGCCTCGGAGCACCCGGTGCGGGGCTACTTCGATGCCGGCCTGAACGTGACCCTCTGCACCGATGGCTGGCTGATGGCCGGAGTCTCACTCAGCGACGAGTACTGGCTCGCGCACACCGAGCTGGGCTTTTCTCGCCAGGAAATCGATCAACTGATCCTGAATGGGTTTGCTGGAGCCTTTCTTCCCTGGCCCGAGCGGCTCGAGTTCTTGAGCCGGGTGCGGGACGAGCTGGCCGACATCAGCTGACGGAGACGAGCATGGGAACAACGCGGTGGCGTGGTAGCAGGAGTGTGCGCGTTGCCGTCCTTGGCGTTCTCCTCTTCGGCGGGGCCATGTTCGCGGCCTGGGTGGTTCCCGGACTCACGTGGCAGGGCGTCAACCGCGTGCTGGCGCAACCCGCACCTGCAGCGCAGTTCGACTCCCTGACCGTCAAACTGCCGCAGGCTACGCCAGCGCCAGCTTCCGAGCCCGAGGGATTGCTGTCACGGCTCAGAGGTATCCTCGGCATCCTGGCCATTCTGGCGATTGCCATCGCCCTGTCGCACAACCGAAAGCAGATCCGCTGGCGAGTCGTGGCCTGGGGTCTGGCTCTCCAGCTGCTGTTCGCCATCTTCGTGCTTCGGATTCCTGCCGGCCAACAGCTGTTTCGGGCGCTCGGCAGCTTCGTGACCTCGATCCTCCATTTCTCGTACGTCGGCTCATCGTTTGTCTTCGGCGAGCTGGGCAAACCGAACTCGAGCCTGGGAATCATCTTCGCGTTCCAGCTCCTGCCGGCCATCATCTTCGTGAGCGCGCTCTTCGCCATCATGTATTACCTGGGGATCATGCAGTTCATCGTGCGGGCGTTTGCTGTTCTGATGAGCCGGGTCATGGGGGCGAGCGGGGCCGAGAGCCTGAACGTCGCCGCCTCGATCTTCATGGGTCAGACCGAGGCCCCGTTGACCATCCGGCCGTTCCTGCCGCGGATGACCCGGTCGGAGCTGATGACGGTGATGACGTCGGGGATGGCCCACATTTCGGGATCGATCATGGTGGCGTATATCGCGTTCGGGATCGAGGCGCGACACCTGTTGACCGCCGTCATCATGACTGCACCGGGGACGATCATGATGGCCAAGCTCTTCGAGCCCGAGACCGAGGTGCCGGAGACCTACGGCAAGGTGAAGCTCGACATGCCCAAGCAGGACGTGAACCTGCTCGACGCGGCGGCACGCGGCACCAGTGAAGGACTGAACCTGATGCTCAACGTCATCGCCATGCTGGTGTCGTTCGTGGCGCTGGTGGCGCTGGTCAATGGTGGCTTCGCCGCGGTCCACCGGTATGCCGAGTGGTTTCCGGCCAACCTTCAGACGGTGCTCGGTTGGATCTTCCGCCCGATCGCGTGGGTCATGGGCGTGCCCTGGCGGGACAGCGGGACGATCGGAAGTCTGTTGGGCACCCGCATGGTATTGAACGAGTTCATCGCCTACGCCCAGCTTGGACCCTTGAAGGCGCAGCTGGATCCGCGGTCGTTCATCATCGCGTCGTTCGCCCTGGCGGGATTCGCCAACTTCAGCTCGGTGGGGATCCAGCTCGGCGGCATCGGCGCATTGGTGCCTGAGCGGAAAAAGGACCTCGCCCAGCTCGGTATTCGCGCGATGCTCGCCGGGACGCTCGCAAACTTTCTGTCGGCGACGATCGCGGGGATGTTGCTGTGAAGAAGGCGGGGAAGCGCGTCGGCGGGTCAGCCGGTACGGTGGGAGCTCAGGGGCGAATAGTGGCAGCGAATTCGCCCGAAGGCATCGAGGCCGCAGCTGAAGCTATTCGCGAGCGCCTGGGCAGTCGTCGGCCCAAAGTGGCCGTGGTGCTGGGATCGGGTCTCGGTTTTCTCACCGACCACATGGAGGAATCGATCTCGATTCCCTATAGCGATATTCCAGGATTCCCCGCGACCACCGTAATCGGCCACGGTGCGCAGCTGGTGGTCGGCCGGCTCGCCGGCAAGCAGGTGCTGGTACAGAGCGGAAGGTTTCATCTGTATGAAGGCCACGACGCCCACGTCACCGCCCTTCCGGTCCGGGCCTTTGCCACACTGGGCATCGACACCCTGCTGTTGACTAATGCCGCGGGGGGGATTCGCCGAACCTTCTCCTCGGGCACGGTGATGTTGATCGCCGATCACATCAACCTGACGTTTCGGAATCCGCTGACCGGCCCCGTGCTCCCTGGCGAAGAACGCTTTCCCGACATGTCGGGCCCCTATGATGCGTCGCTTCGCGCGGTTGCCCGCGAGGTGGCCCGAGAGCGGCGGGTCGCGATGGATGAAGGGGTCTACGTGCAGTTGCTGGGGCCGAGCTACGAGACTCCTGCCGAGATCCGAATGCTAGACCGGCTCGGCGCGGACGCGGTGGGCATGTCGACCGTGGTGGAGGTGATCGCCGCTCGAGCCCGTGGTGTTAGATGTCTAGGCTTTTCAGTGATCACCAACCTCGCGGCCGGCATCTCGCCCACGAAGCTGCATCACGGCGAGGTGATGGAGACGGCCCATCGAGTACGCAACGAGCTCGCGGGTTTGGTGGAAGGGGTCATCGAGCGCTTGTAAACGCGGGTACGGTGTGGTTCAAGGGACCGTGTCCCCCGCCCAGGCCGGGCGCGGCGGCAATGGCCCGATCCACGAAGTCGAGACCCTCCATCACTGCGGTTTCCAAGGGCCGGCCGAGGGCGAGGGCGGCGGTGATGGCGGCGGAGAGAGTGCAGCCGGTGCCATGCAGGGACGTGGTATCGATCCGGCCTCGGGTAAAGTGCCGGACGCCGGCCGAAGTCACCAACACATCGGTTATGGTGTCGCCTGATAGATGGCCGCCTGTGATCAGCGCGGCGGCGGCGCCGAAGCGGAGCAGACTGGCGCCCGCCCGCTCCATGGTGGCGAGGTCATGCACCACCCGGCCGGTCAGGATCGCGGCCTCGTCCAGGTTGGGGGTTACCAACGCGGCCAGGGGGAGCAAATCCTCACGCATGACCTCCTCGGCCTCGGTGGTGAGCAAACGAGTCCCCGAGCTCGACACCATCACCGGGTCCACCACCAGGGGAGCCCACTCGTTTTCCCGGATGGTCCGGGCGACTCGGCGGACGATGGTCGCTTCCGCCAGCATGCCGGTCTTGAGCGCCGCCGGAGGCAGGTCCTCGGCCAACGCCGTGAGCTGGGCGCTGACCATCGCTTCGGGGACCGCTTCGACCGCGCGCACACCGCGAGTATTCTGAGCGGTGAGCGCCACGATGACGGACGTGCCAAAGACGCCGAACTGCTGAAAGGTCTTGAGATCGGCCTGGATGCCGGCGCCACCTCCGGAGTCGGAGCCCGCAATCGTGAGCGCAATCTTCATCGGGTGTGCATCTCCATGACCAGCTCTCTCCAGACGATGATCCGGGACTTACACCGCCGCCGCGGGCGGGAGCGACGTGGTCTGGCACTGGCGGAAGGCGTTCGACTCCTGGAGGAAGCGCTGGCCACGGGCATAGCTATTCGCGGCGTCGCCGCTTCCCCGGCGCTGGAAAGTACCACCCGCGGGAAGGCCCTGAAAGCAGCGCTCGACGAGCGTGGCATTCAGGTTGAAGACGTAACCGAAGCCGATCTGGAGACCCTGGCCGACACCGAACACCCTCAGGGTGTGGTCGCCGTGATCGAGCCAAAACGTTGGGCGCTGGAAGACATCAGGGTCACTCCCGGTACGGTCGTGCTGATACTGGACGGGGTTCAAGATCCGGGGAACGTGGGAACCATGCTCCGTTCTGCGCTGGGCCTCGGCGCCGCCGGCGTCGTGGCTCTCAAGGGCACCGCCGATCTGACCAATCCCAAGGTGATCCGGGCTGCGATGGGCGCGAGCTTCCGCCTGCCCGCCGTCGCGGCGGCACCGGACGAGCTGGTCGCCTGGGCCCGGCTTCAGCAGGCCGAGCTCTGGGTGGCCGACCCGAGTGGCGAGGCGGTCGACCGATTGCCCCGCCGGGGCCAGAATCGGAGCCCGGTCGCGCTGGTGGTCGGCAATGAAGGGGCCGGCGTCAGTCCTTCCCTGGACCTGGCAGCCAACCGGCGCATCGCGATTCCCCTGACACGCGGGGTGGAGTCGCTGAACGTCGCCGTCGCGGCCGGCATTCTCCTGTACGAGGTCGCTCGTGGAGCCTGATCTTCCCGCCGGGTTCGAGATCGTGATCGCCGCGCTGTTGGGGGCGGTGATCGGCAGCTTTCTCAATGTCTGTATTCTGCGTTGGGGCGCCGAGCCGAAGCAGTCGGTGGTGCGGCCTCCGTCGCGCTGCCCCCGTTGTGGCAGAGGATTGGCATGGTACGACAACATTCCGGTGCTGTCCTGGCTCATCCTCCGGGCCCGCTGTCGAGGCTGCGGCCAGCCGATCTCGGTCCAGTATCCCTTGGTCGAGCTTGCCACCGCCGGCATCTGGGCCTTCATGGCCTGGCGCTACGGCCTCACGCTGGAGGCGCTACGCGGGGCGGTCTTCGGCACCATCCTGCTCGGCATCGCGATGACCGATGCGCGAGAGTACATCATTCCCGACGAATTCACGCTGGGCGGCGCGGTCATCGGCCTGGTTTTCAGCCTGATGGATGGCCTGCATGGTTTGACGTCGGCGGCCATCGGTGCGGTCGTGGGCTTCGGCGTACTCTGGCTGGTGGGAACGGTGGGGACCTGGGTCTTCAAGCAGGACGCCATGGGCGGAGGTGACATCAAGATGATGGCGATGGTCGGCGCCTTTCTCGGCTGGCAGGGCGTCCTGTTGACGATCTTCCTGGGCGCCCTGCTCGGCAGCCTCGTCTTCGTGCCCTTGCTCTTGGCGGGTCAGAAGAAACTGGTGCCCTTCGGCATCTTCCTCTCGATCGGCGCCGCGGCCACCTATGCCCTCGGCCCGACGCTGTTCGATTGGTACGGATACCTGATCGGCGCATGACGCTGCGGGCTTTCGCCTGGGGCATCGGCACCGCAACCCTGCTTCTCTCCTGTCGAGGAGAGCCGCCCGCCAGCGCCAACCCGGACGCGCTGGCCCACCTGGTGGATAGCCTCCGCTCGCCGGTCGAACGGGTCACCGGACTTCGTTTCAAGTCGCCGCCCCGCTCCGCCCTGCGCACCCGGCAGCAGGTGCGAGCCTACCTGGTACAGAAGCTCGACGAGGAGCTGCCCACGCCGCGCATGCGCGGGCTGGAGACGGCATACCGGTTATTCGGCCTGCTGCCCGACACGCTCGAGCTCCGCCAGCTCCTGCTCGACCTCTACACCGAGCAGGTGGCGGGGTATTACGACCCCGATTCGGCCACCCTGTTCGGGGTGGTCGGTGCGGACCCGGCCCAGCTCCGGCTGGTACTGGCCCATGAGATGGTTCACGCGCTCCAAGGCCAGTACCTCCACCTCGACTCGATCCTGCACGAGACCTCCAACAACGACCGGCTCACCGCTGCCCAAGCTGTGCTCGAGGGCCAGGCCACGCTGGTCTCGATCGACGTCCTGGCATCCGGGCAACCGGTGTCCAGCACCCCGGAGTTCTGGCAGCTCTACCGGGAGCAGGTACGAGAGCAGCAGTCGTCTATGCCGGTGTTCGCCCGGGCACCCCTGGTGGTTCGAGAGGCTTTGATCTTTCCCTATCTCGCCGGCGCCGAGTTCATGCACTGGTGGGCGAGCTCCCCCCTCCGCGATTCGGTGCCATACGGGGCCCGAATGCCGGTATCCACCGAGCAGATCCTGTCTCCTGAGCGCTACGCGCGGGGTGACGCGCCGGTGGACATCCGGTTCCCGGCCGATTCCGGGGTGCTGTACGAAGACGTGCTGGGTGAGAGTGAGATCCGGGTGCTGATGGCGCGGCTCGCGGGCACTCCGGAAGTCAGAGCGACGGCCCCGATCGGCTGGGGCGGCGATCGGTATCGAGTCTACCAGACGCCGCTGGGGCCGGCGCTGGTCTGGTATGTGGTCTGGGACGACAAGAAATCCGCCGACCGGTTTCTCTGGGGGTACGGCGGCAAGCTGCGATCGGTTACCCGAAAGGGCTATCGGACCGAGCTGGAAAACCTGGAGCTGGGGGGAAAGCCGGCAACGATGTACGTGCTGGCACCGGAAGCGTGGGAAGGGTGGGATCATGTACCTAAAGCGTCTATCAGCGGGTAGCCGGGTTTCCCTGTTGCCCAACGCGCCCGCCTTCGGCGGGCCTGCTGTGATTCATTTGGCTTGGATGCCAACCCGGCCCTTACGGGCCGGGCTCTTTGTTTGGCGCGGTCCTCCGGACCGCGGATGCTCCATGCCAGGCCGCCCTCCTCGGGCACGACCTTACATGAGCCGTGAAATCGGAGACCCTATTTTCAGCGGAGTGCCCGCGGTCCGGAGGACCGCGCCCTAGCGCAGCCCGGCCCGTAAGGGCCGGGTTGGCCGCAAGCCAATATGATAGAGAAAGCCCGCCGATAGGCGGGCGTGGAGGCCGTGAAACGAGATGATCCGCCAGCCCTAAAAGGCGTGAGTCACGGTGTAGATCAATAATCCCACCAACCCTCCCACCAGCGTCCCATTGATCCGGATGAATTGAAGATCCCGGCCGACCAGCAGCTCGATCCGGCGCGATGTCTCCTCCGGGTCCCAGGAGCTCACGGTCTGAGCGATGAGCTGACCTACCTCATGACGGTGTTGCTCGACTACGCGCAAGACTGCTCCTATCACCCATCCATCGATCTTCTCCAGCAGGGCGTCGTCGTGGAGCGCCGCGGCGCCGAGGGCGGACAGGCCGCGGGCCACCGCGCCCGGCGCGCTGTCGTCGGCCAGGCTCTGTTGCCGGCCGAGGAGCTCCTTCAGCTCCTGCCAGAGCGAGGCGGCCAGCCGTCCGCTGGTCTCGGGATCGAGGACCTGCTGCTTGATCGCTTCAGCCCGGGCGATCACCTCGGGAGAGCTCTGCAGCTGGTCGATCCATTCGGCGAGCAGGTCGTCGAACTGACGGCGGAGCTGGTGATCCGGATCGTCCCCCACCTCATAAAGCGTCCGCTCGATCCCGCCCAGGACTTTCTGGTGAATGCGGTCGTCTACCAGCTTGGGCACCCACCAGGGGCTCTCCTCGCCGATCTTTTCCCGGATCAGAGCCTCGTTCTCGGCCACTAATCTCAAGAGTCCCTGGATGACCCGGTCGAGGAGCTGCTGGTGGCGGTCGTCCACCGTCAGCAGCGCCAGCCCCTTCGCCAGCACCGGAGCGATCGGCACCTGCCGGAGCGGCTCGACCACCGTGCGATCCAGGAGCGCGTGGACATCCTCGTCCCGGACCACGTTTCCCGCGCTTCGCACAATAGATGCGATGTTCTGGGCGGCTTTGCGGGCATTCTCTGGCTGGCTCAGCCACTCGGCGGCTCGCCGGCTGATCTCAGCCGCGCGAAGCTTCGCCGCCAGCACCTCCGGGGAGAGGAAGTTGTTCTGTACGAAGTTGCCCAGGCTCCGGCCGATGCGATCCTTCCGGCTGGGGATGATGGCGGTATGCGGGATCGGGATGTTCAGGGGATGGCGGAACAGGGCGGTGATGGCAAACCAGTCGGCAATGCCGCCCACCATCGAAGCCTCAGCCGTGGCCCGGATGTACCCTAGCCAGGGGTGCTGTGCTTCCAGCATGCTGGCCGCGACAAAGATCGCCCCCATGGCGACCAGCAGTCCCGTGGCGCGGCGCTTCATCCGGTCGAGGCTGCGTTGCCGCTCCTCGGGGTTGGTAAGCTCCTGCATCGTGGACATGCTGGAAGAGTAGCGGGGCAGGGCGGCTTGAAGAAACCTCGTTTCTCCGTTAACCTTACGGGCTTATGTTCGAGGAGCTTTCCAGCAAACTCAACGCCACGCTCCAGAAGCTGACCGGGCGCGGCGTTTTAACGGAAGACGCGGTCAAGGAAGGACTCCGGGAGATCCGGCGGATCCTCCTCGAGGCCGACGTCAGTTTCGATCTGACCCGGGATTTCCTGGAGCGGGTGCAGGCCAAGGCGGTTGGGCTCGCGGCACTCAAGGAAGTTCGGCCTGGCCATCAGCTGGTAAAGATCGTCTATGACGAGCTGGTGGCGTTGCTGGGTGAGAAGCAGGCTCCGATCGCCTACGCGACGGTGCCACCGACCGTGATTCTTCTGGTCGGACTGCAAGGCTCGGGGAAGACCACCACCGCGGGCAAGCTGGCCAAGCGGCTCAAGCTGGAGCAGAAGGCGCCGTTCCTGGTTGCCGCCGACGTGTACCGTCCGGCTGCCATCGACCAGCTGCACACGCTCGGGCGCCAGGTCGAGGTGGGAGTCCACAGCGACAACGCCTCGCAGGACGTGGTGAAGATCGTGCGGGACGGCATCACCGCGGCAGGGAAGGCTCGGGCCCGGAGCGTCATCGTCGACACCGCGGGCCGGCTGCAGATCGACGACGAGATGATGGACGAGCTCAAGCGGCTCAAGGCGGCGGTGTCGCCCCATGAGATTCTGCTCGTCGCCGACGGGATGACCGGCCAGGACGCGGTCCGCATCGCCAAGGGGTTCCACGACGCGCTCGGCATCACCGGCGTGGTACTGACCAAGATGGATGGTGATGCCCGGGGCGGCGCAGCGCTCTCGATCTACGGCACCACCCACGCGCCGATCAAGTACATCGGCGTGGGCGAGAAGCTCGACGCACTGGAGCCGTTCTACCCCGACCGGCTGGCCGGCCGGATTCTCCAGCAGGGCGACATTCTGTCGCTGGTGGAGAAGGCGCAGACCGCGGTGGACGAGAAGGAAGCCGAGCGGCTGGCCAGGAAGGTCCAGTCGAAAAAGGGCCTCGACCTCGGCGATTTTCTCGGGGCCATGAAGCAGATGCAGAAGATGGGGCCGCTCAAGAACGTGCTGGGCATGCTGCCGGGGATCAACCCGGCCATGCTGCAGGCGGCCAAGCTGGACGACAAGAAGCTGAAGCACGTGGAAGCCATCGTGCTGTCCATGACGCCGAAGGAGCGCTCCAACCCCGATCTGATCAACGGTCAGCGGCGGCTTCGGATCGCCAAAGGCTCGGGCCGCACGGTGCAGGAGGTCAACACCCTCCTCAGCCAGTTCAAGCAGATGCAGAAGCTCATGAAGATCGCGGGGAAGACCGGAGGCGCCGGTCTGAAGCTGCCCTTCGGACGCGGCGGATTCCCCGGCTAACTCGCACACCAGGAACCAACATGGCAACTCGCATTCGTCTGCGCCGGGTCGGCCGCAAGGGAGTCCCACTCTACCGCATCGTGGTCGCCGACCAGGAGGCGCCCCGCGATGGGCGCTTCATCGAGATCCTCGGGACCTACAATCCGAAGGGTGCGACCGCGGCTGACAAGGTCAACGTCGACGCGGAGAAGACTCGGCAGTGGATCGCCAAGGGCGCGACACCGTCGGACACCGTCCAGTCCCTGCTCAAGCAGGCCGGGGTGTACCAAGCGGTAACAGCAAAAGCGTAAGCGGGAAAAGAACAGCGTGAGCGGGGACGCCTCAGCGGTTCCCTCGCGTATGACAGGCAGCACTCGCCATGTAATCGTCGGTCGCCTCAGAAAGCCTCACGGGCTCAAGGGGGACTGTACCTTGTTCCCTCTGACCGACGATCCGGAGACCATCTTTGCTTCCGGCCGCGAGGTCTGGGTGGTAAACCTCGCGGGCGACACGGTGGCCGGCCCGCTCAAGATCGAGCGCAGCAGGAGCTATCACCGGGAGTGGCTGGTGAAGTTCGCGGGGGTGGAAAACCGCGATGCCCTGGATCCGTTTCGGGCCCACTTCCTCGGCGTGCCGCAGGATGCGCTGGGTCCCCTGGCTGAAGATGAGGTCTATCTCCACGAGCTGGACGGGTTCTCGGTCCGCCTGGAGGACGACACTCCGCTGGGCTTGGTGTCGGCGGTCTACGACCTGCCCGCCGGGATCCTGATCGAGGTGCAGGGACCGAAGAAGGAGTTCCTGCTGCCGTACAAGAAGGAGTTTGTGAGGCAGGTGGACCGGGCAGGGCGTCGGTTGATGGTGACGTTGCCGGAAGGGCTTTTGGACTAGGGAGTCATTCCGAGCGCAGCGAGGAAGCGGACGGCCTGCGCATTTTGGATCGGGATGCCGACGTTCAGCGGGTCGATTCCTCGCTACGCTCGGAATGACGCGCGAGGTCGTCCATGCTGACCATCGATGTGGTGACGTTGTTCCCCGAGGTCATCGCGCCCTACCTCGCTGCGAGCATTCCGGGCCGGGCTGCGGCGGCGGGTTTGGTGCAGTTCCGCCTGGTGCAGTTGCGCGACTTCACCCACGATCGCCATGCGACGGTGGATGACTACGCCTACGGCGGCGGGGCGGGGATGGTGCTCAAGCCGGAGCCCTTCTTCGAGGCAGTCGAGACGCTCCGGCCCACCGGTCCCATCGTCCTGCTCTCGGCTCGAGGCCGGAGGTTTGGCCACGACGATGCGGTTCGGTTCTCGCTGGGCGACCGGCTGACCTTGCTCTGCGGGCACTACAAGGACGTGGATCAGCGGGTCGCCGACGGACTGGCCACCGAGGAGCTCTCGATCGGTGACTTTGTGCTCTCGGGTGGGGAGCCGGCGGCGCTCTGTGTGCTGGATGCAGTGGTGCGGCTGCTGCCGGGTGCCTTGGGCGACCACGAGTCGGCCAGCTCGGATTCGCACTATGAGGGGCTGCTGAGCCCGCCGAGCTATACCAGGCCGCCGGAGTATCGCGGCCTCGAGGTGCCGGAGGTGCTGCGCTCGGGCAACCACGCCGAGATCGCGGCGTGGCGGCAGACGGAATCGGAGCGGCTGACCCGGGAGCGACGGCCGGACTTGTGGAAGAGTCATTGCGAGGGCGCGTAGCGCCCGAAGCAATCCCGCCGGCCACCCACGGGATTGCTTCAGCTCCTTCGGAGCCTCGCAATGACTGTCGGCGGGATGACAAATCCCGCTCACAGTACTAAGATCGTTGCAGTTTTCCTTACCAAACGCCGGACCGAAGGGGGATCCGACCATGGAACGACTAGCAGAGGTGGCCCGTGAGGGCTTGCGCACGGACATTCCTGCATTCGATCCGGGGGATACCATCCGGGTCATGGCCCGGGTTCGCGAGGGTGACAAAGAGCGGCTGCAGGCGTTCGAGGGGATGGTCATCGCCAAGCGGGGCGGCGGAATCAACGAGACCTTCACGGTCCGCAAGATCTCCGCGGGGGTCGGGGTAGAGCGCCTCTTTCCGATGCACAGTCCCACGATCGCGTCGATCGAGCTGGTCCGCCGGGGACGGGTGCGCCGCGCCAAGCTGTACTACTTGCGCGCGCTGAGCGGCAAGGCCGCCCGAATCCGGGAGAAGCGCGAGAGCTAAGCGATGGCCCCTCGTCCCACACTCGCCCGCGAACGGGCGGTCTGGGCAGAGGAGCACCTCCTCGTCGGGGTGGACGAGGCCGGCCGCGGCCCCCTGGCTGGACCAGTGGTGGCCGCGGCCGTCGTCTTTCCCAGCGGCTGCTCGGCGGTGCGGGGCCTGCGCGATAGCAAGATCCTGCCCCCGTCGGTCCGGGCGCGGCTGGCCGAAAAGATTCTTCGGCGGGCCCTGGCCTTCGGGATTGGCGCCGCGTCGGCCCACGAGATCGATCTCTACAACATCCGCGTGGCCAGCGCCATCGCCATGCGGCGCGCCATCGCCCGGCTGATTCGCCGATCCTCGCTGGCGCCGTTTCCTACCGGGCAATGTCGTCCCTCTGATACTGGCGGACTGCGCTTTCGCATCATCATAGACGGGCTGCCGCTACCCGAGATCGGGTACGCCCACGAGGCGCTGATCGACGGCGACGCCCTCTGTCAGTCCATTTCCGCCGCCGCAATCCTGGCGAAGACCCTGCGCGACCGGTTGATGCAGCGGCTCGCCGAGCGCTATCCGGGATACGGCTGGCACACCAACGTCGGCTATGGCACCGAGGAACATCAGGAAGGCCTTCGGGTACAGGGCCCTACCAGGCACCACCGCCTCACCTTCGCCCCGCTCGCGCAGCTGACCCTATCGCTGTGATCGTTCGTATGCTGGAGTGGTGTCACCCGAACCCTGCTTCGCTCAGGGTGACAGCGCTTTTGGTTCTTGCGTTTATTCCCCCGCTCTCGGCTCAGCAAACCAACGCCGAACGCATCCTCAGCGGACGAGACACCCCCTCCCACGATTACGACCTCATTCATCAGCGCATCGAGGTGCGCAACTTCGATTGGGACGCCACGGCCTTCGACGGCAAGGTGACGACCACCGTCGTGGCCCTCCGGCCGGGACTCGACTCGATCGTGATGGACATGGGACGGCGACTGGCCGTGCGGTCGGCGGCGATGGACTGCGTCTCGGTGAAGGCCGCTCGATGTGCGTCCCTGCGGGCGCCCCTTCGATTCGTCCGGCCGGGGGACACGCTGGTGGTTCGGTTGCCCCGCCCGGCCGGCTTCCGCGACACGGTGCGGTTCACGGTCGACTACCGCGGCAAGATCACGCAGGGCCGGGGACTCTACTTCTTCAAGGCGGAGCCGGGGCGGCCCCATCGCCCGCCACAGATCTACAGTGGGGGAGGGACGGACGGAAATCCCAACTGGATTCCCACCTACGGGGCCCCGCACGACAAGGCTACCTGGGAGATGATCGCGACCGTCCCGGCGGGCTACACCGTGGTCTCCAATGGTCGGCTCCTGAGCGACAAGGCCAACCCGGCTCTCCGTGGTGCTCCCGCCAAGCGTGGGACGCATACGGTGCATTGGACTCAGGAGAAGCCGGCTTCAACCTACCTGATCTCGATCGTGGTGGCTCCGCTCACCAAGGTGAGCGATCGCTGGCGGGATGTGCCGCTCGCGTACTACGTGTACCCCGAGGACCTTCCGCTCGCCCGCCGGCTGTTCGGCGTCACCCCTGACATGATGGAGACCTACACCCGGCTCACCGGGGTCAAGTATCCCTGGCCTCAATACTCCCAGACCACCGTGACCGATTTTGTCGGCGGGATGGAGAACGTCGGAGCGACCACCCTGGTAGACTGGCTGCCCGACCCGCGCGCCTACCGGGACCGCCCCTGGTACCGCCAGTCGCTCATTCCCCACGAGCTGGCCCACCAATGGTTCGGCAATCTCGTCACCACCGAGAACTGGGCCAACTACTGGCTCAACGAGGGCATGGCCGAGTTCATGGCGGGGCAGTACTGGGGGAGCAAGTTAGGCCGCCAGGCAGAGGACGATTACTTTCTCGACGAGTATCGCCAGTTCCTCACCATCGACGCCCGCCGCCGGGTACCGCTCGCCTCGTTCAACTCCAACAACGTCTATTCCAAGGGCGCGCTGGTGCTGGAGATGCTGAAGAAGCATCTGGGGCCCGACCGGTTCTGGGCCGCCCTGCACCGCTATCTCACCCGCCACGCCTACGGCAACGCCCTCACCGAGGATCTGCGCCGGGCGGTGCTCGACGCCACCGGGGCGAACCTCGACTGGTTCTGGCAGCAGTGGATGTACCAGGCCGGGTATCCCGAGCTGAGGGTGAGCTCGGCCTATGACTCCGCCGCCGGGACGCTGGCCCTCACCGTCCGGCAAACTCAGGTGGATACCGCCCGGACCGACAGCACCGGCTTTCGCTACACGACACCGCTGGTGTTTCGGGCACCGGTGACCGTTTGGGTGGCCACCGGCATGGGTGACGTCCGAGAGCAGGTGCAGCTCGACCAGCGGGAACAGGTGTTCCGGATCGGCGGGGTGAAGTCGGCCCCAACGATGGTCGTCTTTGACGAGAACAACACTTTGCTCAAGACGCTGAGCTTCGATCAGCCGACGCCATGGCTGGCTACCCAGCTGGTCCGCGATCCCGATCTCTGGAACCGGAGCTGGGTCATCGAGCAGCTGTCCCGCCGGCCGGGCGATTCGCTTGCTGCCGCGGCGCTGAGTCGAGCGGCTCGCGCGGCCGATTACTACCTGACCCGGGCCCAGGCAGCTTCCGCGCTGCGAGGGTTCCCGGCCGCCGTCGCGGAGCCCGCATTGGAGGCTGCCTTGCGGGACAGCTCCGCCGCGGTGCGGGAGGCCGCGGTCACCGCTCTCGCTGGTCCGGGAAGTCCCAAGGCTCGGGCGGCGGCGGGGGCGGCCTGGAAGGGCGACTCCAGCTACGAGGTGCGGGCCAGCGCCTTGACCGCGTTGGCGGAGATGGACTCCGTCGGATCCAGGGGCGCGGTGCTCGCCGGGCTCACCACTCCCTCATACCGCGACGTCATCCAAACGGCGGCGATCGCGGCCGCGGTGCAGTCCCCCGACTCGGCCCTGGTCGATGGTCTGGAGAAGATTCTGGGACAGCAACGGCTGGCCGCTCTGGCCCTGGCGCGGCTCGCTTCGCAGGGCGATACCCGGGCGCTCACCACCCTGGTTCGTCACCGCGACGACTCTCGACTGTGGGTGCGGCGCTGGGTGCTGGATGCGATCGAGCAGCAGTTGCAGAAGAAACAGTAGTTACGCCGGCGCCCCGACCCGACCGAGCCAGCCCACCACCTGGGTCATCGAGGCCGCCGCGGCCTGGTCGTCGCCCACTCGCGGCAGCGCCGCAATCCGCTCCATCCCCGAGAGCCGAGCAATGGCGGCGGCGTTCGCCCCGCTCGACGAGTCGCGAACTTCCTGTGTCAGCACGACCCCGGCGCAGGGTATGCCGGCCAGCTCGAGGGCACTGAGGGTGAGCAGAGTATGGTTGATCGTCCCCCGCCGGTCCACCGCCACGACCAGCGCGCCGGCGCCGAGGGCGCGGGCCACGTCGGTCATGTTCCACTCCCAGGTTACCGGCGTGAGCAACCCCCCCGCACCTTCTATGAGCGTAACCTCAGTCGATTCCGCGAAGCGCTCGATCTTGAGGACCAGGGCATCGAAATCGATGTCGGCCCCGGCGCGCTCGCTGGCAAGAACGGGGGCGACAGGCTCAGCCAGGCGAAGAATGGCGTGAGCCGGCTGGGTCTGGCCCGTGGCCCGAGCGAGCCGCACGCCGTCCTCGCCCTTGCCGGGCTGCCCGGTGCATCCGGTCTCCACCGGTTTGATGGCGATCACTTGTCTCCCGGCATCGCGGAGCGCTCGAGCCAGGGCGCACGTGACCCAGGTCTTGCCGACGCCGAGGTCGGTGCTGGTCACCAGGATGCGCATGAGCGGAGACTACAGGTTGCGACTGAGCGGAGCAAGCGGTGCGGCGGAGGAGGACTGCGGCCGCCGCGTATCAGCGGAGCACGAGCTTGGCCGTTCGCTCAACGCGGCGCAGTGCGACCTCGAGCTTGTTACAGGTCGGACAGCGTACCCGACAGCGATGGCCGGCCTTGCGGTATTCGAACCCGATGTCCTTGCCCTTAGGACAGTCGCTGTTGTCGTGAAAGACGTTGGGACCATATCGCCGAATCGAGTGCCAAGGTGCGACTTTCGCCATAGAACCGCCACGGCAGGAGGGTAACGTAGGCGTTCGCTGCCGGGACCGGTTCTCGTGGTTGCAGTTGGCAGGAGTGGGTAAAGGTATGTCGCCGGACGGCAAGATGATGTGACCTATGAGCCCACCATTACCATCTTCGCTACCGAGGGGGTGCCCGACCCATTGATCAAGAAGAGCATGTAAGGTCCCGGGGGCGCCAAGTTGGCATTGGGGGGGGCCGTAGCGCTAAGGGTCGTCGAGCTGGTGACCGTGAAGGTGAGCCCATAGATGAGCTGACTCATGTTGAATGCGTGGGTGACGGAGGACAGCCGGATCAAGGTCCCCCGGGAGACAGATCCCGCATCCGGGGTCTGGACGGTGAACGACTGGCCGTAGGAGAGCATCGAAGGCGCCGAAGTGATGCTCGGCCGCGCGGCCGGGCTGCCATCGGAATTGAACAGGTACGGCGGGCTGAACACCTGCGCCGAGAACTCGCTGTTGGCGTACGTTATGCCGCCACCCTCGCCGCTGCCGCTCGAGAGCACCTGACCGCTGGGCAACAGCAGTGCAGTCCCATGGTAGGTCCGGTTATCACTCTCAGAAGCCATCGTCGTCCAGGACTCGGTCTGGGGATTCCACAGTTCGGCAACGTGGACCGCGCCCGCCTGGCTGTTGAACCCTGGCCCGCTGGTGCCGCCAGTTACCAGCACACTGCCGTCCGCCAAGAGCGTCGCATTCATCTGGCGCCGGGGGAATGCCATCCCTGGAACGCTGCGCCAGGAGGGGGCAGCTTGGTTGAGATCGATCACCTCGGCCGATGCGGTGGGGGGGTCGCCACCGCCCGCGTACAGGATCTTTCCTGGGGCGTACATCACCGCAGATCCCATGGTCCGGTCGGCCACGTTCCGGTCCGCCACCGGGGTCCACTGGCCGGTTCCCGTGACGTCCAGGTAGCGACTGGTTTCGGGGAAGCCGGCGAGGAACACCTTGCCGTTCGGCGCGACGAACATCGCAGGGTAATACGGATTAGGGATCGCCAGAGGGGCGGTGGTCAGTTGGCGCCATCCACTGCCGTCCCAGACTTCGGGGATCGTGACGTCGGCCAGCGTGGTGTCGTGGCCGGACACCGCCAGAACCTCGCCGTCAGGCAGGGCGGTGACGGTTGGATAGTAGCGTCCCTGCGCCATCGAGCTGGTGGCGCTCCAGCCTCTGGACGCTGGATCGAAGACCGTCGCCAACCGCAGCCCTCGGGTGCTGGGGCTGGTGCCTCCCACCACGAGTAGTCGGCCATCCCGAAGTATGGTGTGACCGCTGCAGTACATCCTGAAGGTCTTGGTCACCGGGGTGAAGCCGGCACCGAGATTCGTCGGATCCCAGAGCTGCGCCTCCCCCCTGTCGCCCCACATGAGCACCTTCCCGGTCGGTAGCAGGTGCATGTGCACGTCGACCACCGGGGTGGTGAAGGCCGGGTCCCATCGCCCGATTCCGGTGGTAGCCGCGGTCGCGGTATGCGTAAAGGTCACCGGAGAGCCTGCCAGGCCGTCGGCGGTAGCGATGGTTGTCTGCTGCCCCACGGTGCCGCCCAGGGTTCGGGTGACCGACGCCTGGCCGTTCGAACCCGTCTGGGTTGAAGTCTCGCTCAGGCTCCCACCGCCGGTGAGACTCCAGGTGATAGCCACGCCCGGAACCGCACTTCCAAAGGCATCGCTGACTTTGACCACCAGCGGAGCCCCGAGCACAGTCGCGACGGCGCCAGTCTGAGCATCCCCGGAGACCTTCTCGAGCGCGGCGCCACCGCTTGACGTGCAGGTGACCGAGAAGCTGATATCGCTGGTTACCCCCACGGTGACTGAGACAGTTCTGGACTGCCCCCCGGCAACGCTACAGTTGGCAGCGAGATCGCTGAGAGTGACCGCGTGACTACCTGACGAAACTCCGGTGAAGCTGACAGCACCGCTGGGCAGGATCCGCTGGCCAGGAGTATTCCCATCCAACTCAACTGCGTAACCATCGGGGTCGGTTGATGCTCCCGAGGTGACGACGTTAACCCGGATCCCACCGGAGGCTGGAGCGCAGGAAACTTGAAAACTGAGATCTGCAGTGGCCCCAGCTGCCAGAGTAACCGACCGGGGATTCGTTCCTTGGACCGAGCAGTTACCAGCCACTGCGTTAAGCAATACGGCGTGAACGCCGGGCGCAAAATTGGTGAGGGAGGTTACACCATTAGCGCCAATCGGCTGGTCGGAGCCTCCATCGATCGTAAATCGGTACCCGTCCGGGTCAGGATCTGCACCGGTCGTAACGGTTGTGATCTGAAGAGTCCCTGAGTTGGGGGGTGGGGCGGTGCAGGTCACGTCAAAGGCGACCGTGGCGCTTGCCCCGGCGACGACCGTTATGTCGCGGAGGTTGTCCCCTTGCACCTGGCAGTTCCCAGAAATACTGCCTAGGCCGACTACGTGGCTTCCCGGAACCAGGTCTCTCAGTGTGACGGCACTATTCACCTCCAGAGCGCCTCGGTCCGTGCCGTCGAGCGTAATGCTATAGCCATCGGCGTCGAGTGATGGGCCACTGGTAGCAGCGGAGACATGAAGACTGCCGGTAGTGGGACCGCAGGTGACCGCGAAGGTGATGGACGTCGTCTCTCCCGCCACGACACTGACCGTACTGGGATTCGCGCCCGCAACTGTGCAGTTCGGCGCGATTCCAGCGAGCAGAACGGAGTGTGTTCCGAGCGTAACTGCGTGGGTGAGAGCACCAGCCGTCCCAATTGACTCCGCGCGTTCCGCATCCAACTGAACAGTGTAGCCATTCCCGTCCGGCTCATCACCCGTTGTCGAGGTGGTGATCTTCAGGGTTCCTGACCCCGGCGGGATGACCACTGAGTCGCCTCCGCCGCAGGCGCTCACAGCCAGACACACAAGGAGGAATGTGGGATTATGGAGGTGGAAGGAGCGACGCATGACTGTTGCGCGCATGGAACCCCTGCTGTCGTAGCCGCCGAACGTGTCGGACGGCGTACACCTAACTTACCGCTGGTCCCGATGGCCGATAGAGGAAAAACAGCTCTCGGGACGAGCTCCTCGTGACAACTAGCGCGTTGCGCTGTTGCTGAAAGGAGCCTACCTGGTGGCGGTCAAGCGCGAGTCAAGTGGTCAGGAGTCGCCGTCGTGCGGGGCTCGTAGGTAAGCTTCCCCACGGTGCCCGCGCGGCATTACCGTTTGGGCACAATCGCGCGCAGAAGGCGATAAAGGTTGCCGCTGGATGACTAGGCTAGGATATTTCAGGGTCACATTTCCGCTGCCCATGCGGGGGCGTAGCTCAGTTGGTAGAGCAAGGGACTTTTAATCCCTAGGTCGTGGGTTCGAGTCCCACCGCCCTCATTCAATACTCCGCAATAACTTAGCTGCTATTTTTCATCGGCCCCGGTCAACGCGATTCGGGGCCGATGTCTCTCGCGATGTCTCTCAATGATCGAGGCAGTTGCTCCTCGATGGGAAGGCAGCGGCACACAGAAAATGTGTGCCGCCGCCTAAACCGCCACTAACGAAGCGACCGGAGTCCTACGCGCATCTCGTCCACCAAAAGCTTCGGCTGTTCCCACGCCGCAAAGTGCCCGCCCTTGTCGAGCTGGTTGTAATGGACGAGC
>JBGQLP010000017.1:0-60675 GCA_041500125.1 Gemmatimonadota bacterium | reverse complement strand
GGTGACCTCTCGCCGCATCGCGGAGTTGATCCTCGCCACCCGCCACCTCACGGTTCCGCGCGACCCCGATGCTCAGCTCCTCTGCGATGTCGACCTGTCCATTCTGGGTCGCGCGCCTGACATCTTCGATGAGTTTGAGCGCCGCATCCGGCGAGAGTATCACTGGGTACCGGACTCCGCCTACCGAATGGCCAGATCGGAGGTCCTCGCCGGTTTTCTTGGCCGTCACCCCATCTATCAAACTGAGTACTTCCGGGATCGCTACGAGACCCAGGCGAAAGCGAACCTAGAACGAGTCATCGCTCAGCTGGCTGGCTGACCCTGCCAGCCGGCCCGCACTCCCAGCTCCGCTAGCCAGGTATAGAGCAGGTCGTCGTCTCTTCAATTACCGCCGCCTCTTGGTGGACTTCGTCGCGTGCCGGGGTGGAGACGGGTCGGAGGTCACTTCCGCTTCCTGCACGGGCGCCGTGTCGACGGAGGAGTCCTTCTCGGTGAACCCGGCCGGCCCGGCGGCGCTGGATCCGCCTGAGCCAAGGTCTACGAGCGGCGGCGGCGGGGTGCTGCTCACCGCCCGGGCAAGGAGAGCCGTGCCGAGCGCAGTCAGCACCTCACCGCCCACCCCTCGCGTGCGAAGACCTTTGACCGCCATGAGTCCGCCGGCGGCGCCCAGAATCAGTCGGATCCTGGGGGACCACTTCTCTTGATCCGGCCCTGCGCTCTGCCGGGGGGAGGCGAGAGCACCGACAGCGGGGAATCGATCACTGAGTTGGTGGCCCACTTCCGCACCCCTTTCCTGGAGCAATGAACGGCGGCGCGCCCCGCACTCGGGGTCGAGGAGATACATCGCGCCCGCCCCTACAACTACCCCGGTGATCAGCTGTCCCTGGCCTGTCATAAGCTCTCCTCTCGTAATCTGTTGCTGATCCGGTCAGCGGGCGGGCCGCGTCGCGGATGGTGGCTGTGAGGGGAACTCCTACGCCATCGAGGCGCTGCCCGCCCGCAGCAGCTGGCGGACCTCTTCGTCACTGATCTGGGAGAAATCGTCGTACCAATTGCCGACGGCGAAGAACGGCTCCGGGGCCCTGGCGCAGACCACGTCGTCCACTTCGCTTCGCAGACTGGCGCATGTCTCCGGTGGCGCCACGGGAACCGCCACCACGAGGTGCTCTGGATGCTGAGCGCGAAGGGCGGCGGCCGCGGCCCGCATGGTGGAGCCCGTGGCCAGTCCGTCATCCACCAGGATGACCGTGCGACCCTTCACGTCCGGCGGAGGACGATCATTTCGATAGATCCGCTCCCGCCGATCCAGTTCTGCTTCCTCCTCGGCCGCAATGCTGGCGACGACTCGTTCCGGAATGCCGAAGGCCTTCACCACGTCGTCGCTCAGGATCCGAATGCCTCCCGATGCGATCGCGCCCATGGCCAACTCCTCGTGGCCGGGCACGCCCAGCTTTCGGACCAGCATCACGTCGAGCGGCGCGTTCAACCGGCGGGCGACTTCATACCCGACCGGCACCCCACCCCGGGGCAGCGCGAGCACCAGAAGGTTGGGGCGGCCCGCATAGCGGTGGAGGGCGGCAGCCAGTTGGCGGCCAGCCTGGAAGCGATCCCGGAACCGGGCTCCGTTCATTGCCACTCTCCTGGATGGCGCTTCAACCTCCCGGGAACGAAGAATCGCCGCCGCGAGGCCTGCCCCGCAACCGGCGATTCTGATCATCGAAGCATCACGCATATCACGCGCGCATTCGCGACACCGGTCCGGAGCTGTTACGATGCATACGCGGCACTCTCGTGCGAAGATGTGAGGAATATCACAGGGGCATCGCTATCTGCGCGACGATTCCCTGCTTCCTCGTTATCTTCTTCCCCATGCACCGCCAATTGTGGCTCGGGGTTTTTCTCGCTATCGCCTGCGGCCGATCTCCGGATAGGAGCCGCGTGGGCGGCGCCGCCTGCGGACTGGCAGCTCTGGCCGGGCCCACTGCGTTACTGACCCAGTTCAGCGTTGCCGATCAGACCTTGGCTTCCCCACCCCGACATCTACCCGAGCGTCTTGTGGTTCGGTCGGTGGCGGGACCGGCCTATCCAGCGATCGTCGGGCGATCCGATTCCCTGTGGGTGATCGGCGTGGAGGGAAGTTTGCCGGCCAGTGTTAAGCCGGGGTTCGGCGTGCTGGTGATGGACAAGAGTGGAAAGGCCCAGGGGGTGATGCTCTACGAAGGGGCGCCGGTCGAGGGCGCGCCGCCGATCGGGACGGTGTCCGTGGGCAATACTACGGTGCCGTTGATCGGGATTCAGCTCGATCCCGCCAAGATCGAAGATCCTCGCTGCCCCTTCTTCCCCGATTCCGTGCTCCAATGAGCCTGCCGCGCATTGCGGTGAGTGGCCTGGTTCGCGGCTGGGACGGGGGGGAGCGGACCGGGGTGAACGCGGCGTACGTCCGCGCGCTGCTCGCGGCCGGCGGCGTCCCAGTCATCCTCTCTCCCTTGATAGGCGCTTCGCTGTCGGGCCGGGCGCTCGACGGGGTGGACGGCCTTCTACTCACCGGTGGTGAGGATATCGAGCCATCCTGGTACGGTGCCCAGCCCTCACCGCTGCTGAGCCCGCCCAGTAGGGAGCGCGACCTGTTCGAGCTCGCCCTGTTCGCGGTTGCGCGGCAACGCGAGCTGCCTATCCTCGGGATCTGCCGAGGCATTCAGCTCATCAACGTGGCTCTGGGTGGGACCCTGTTCCAGGATCTTCCGTCTGAGCGTCCCGGTGCCGTGAATCATCGTCCCGATGAGGCGCGAAATGTCCGGACCCACCGGGTTCGGCTCCAGCGGGGTAGCCGGACTGCCGACGCGCTTGGCGGAAACAGTGTCGTGGTCAACTCTTCTCACCATCAGGCTATCAAGGACCTGGCTCCTAACCTCGTCGCAACCGGGTGGACGGACGATAACCTGGTCGAGGCGGCCGAGTCCCCTGTTGGCGCGCCCTGGTTGCTCGCGGTACAGTGGCATCCGGAGGAGATGCATGCGGACGAACAGGCTCCAGACCGCGGACTGTTTACGGCTCTGGTGAGGGCGGCGAGTTTGACTCGCGAAGGACTAGTGGGAGAACGAAGGAAAGAGGACCCGGCCGCTCACGCCGTTGAGCGCACTTCGTAGGGCGGGAAACCGATCGGCCGCAATTCGGAGTACGGCGCCGAGTCCGTATTCCTCGGCCAGTGCGTGATCGGACGCCAGGCCAAAGCCGCGACTGCCCAGCGCGTCGTAGTAGCTCATATCCGGCCCCGCTTTGCGCAGGCGGCGGGCGGCGATATAATCGGGAAACAGCCCGCTCAGCCAGAGCGCGTAATTCCCCAGGTGGACCATCACCTTGAAACGGCGGTCACCCGCCGTCGCCTCCAGGTCGGCCAGGATGTCCACCAGATAGCGGTGTCTCTGGTCATCGTTCCAGTCGACCCGCCAGGCCCGGTCCCGCTGCCCGAACTCCAGAAGCAGTGCGGCGAGGTAGTCGGCCAGATCGCGCTCCTCCAGGCCGGAACGGCGGAGAGCGTGGCGCACCAAGACGTAAAAGAAGAGCGCCTCGGACGGAAGCAGCATCGAACGGACGGTCAGCAGCCGCTCGAGGAGATCGGGCGCATCGAGCAATGAGTCAGGTCCTTCAGTCGTCAACCGCCGCTCCAGATATGCTCGACGGTGCGCGGAACCGCGGCTCAGAAGCAGGATCACCAGCTGCAGGTCTGCCGCAGTCAGGCGGCCCCGCGTGTTAGCACGGATCATGACGAACCCTCCATCAACTAAACTGTCGTCTCAGCCCGGGACTCCGGACGTCGAGGTTGCTCTGGACCTCGTCCGACGGCTCACCACTTTCGGCCAGGAGGTAGCGGGCACTCTACGCCGCGCCTCCGTTATCGACCTGCTGGTGCGGCACGTCAGGGAAAGTCTTGCCCCCAGCGAAATAGCCGTGGCCCTGTTCGAACGAGAGGCCGAGACGATCGACTTCGTTCTGGGATGGCCACCGGGCCGCTCCAACCCCCGTCCGTTACTGGAGCTGGCAAGCCGGCGGGGCCCGTTGCTGATCCATGACGGACTGGACACCCTGCTCCGCGATGCCGGTCTGACTCCTCCCCCTCTGACGGTGGGGAGCTGGTTGATCGCACCGTTCATCGCCAAGGGTAGAGTAACCGGGGCCATCGCTGCGCGCGGTGAGGCGGGCCGCTATGATCCGGCCGACCTCGTCCTCCTCGAAGGGCTCGTGTCGCAGGCCAGCATCGCCCTCGAAAGCGCCCGGCTGATCGACTTGCATGACGACGGCCGGCGAACTTGGCAGGAAGTGGTCGACGCCATCTCGCCCGCACTCTGCATCGTGGACCGGAGCGGAGCGATCCGGCGGGCCAACCGCGCCTTTGCCGACCTGGTGAACGCGCCTCCCGCCAGTCTCATCGGCCGACCCTGGCAAGCCTTCATTCCGCCGGAATGGGCCCTGGATCTCCAGCGGGCGCTAGACCAGCAAGGAGCGGGCCGGGAGGTGGAATTGCGCACCGGGGAACGCACCTATGCTGTTACCGCCGTTCCGATTAGCAGCACCGACCGTTCCGCCGTCGTACTCCTGTTCGATGACCAGACCGAACGCAGGCGCTTGCAGGACCAGTTGATCCAGTCGGAAAAGATGTCGGCTATCGGGCAGCTCATAGCCGGTATTGCACACGATCTCAATAACCCGCTCGCTTCGGTGGTCGGCTTTGCCGACTTTCTGAGCGAGGTCCCCAATATCCCGGCCACCATCAGGGAACCTCTGACCGTGGTGCGGGAGGAAGCCGAGCGGGCGTCCAGCATCGTGCGAAACCTGCTCGGCTTTGCCCGCAAGCAGGACCATCAGCGGCGGCCCACGGCACTTAAGCCGCTGCTCGACGCCACGTTCGTGCTGCTCCGGAACCAGCTCATGGCTCAGCGGGTGGAGGCGCAGATCGAGATCGAGCCCGACCTGCCGATGCCCGACGTGGACCCCAATCAGATCCAGCAGGTCTTCGTCAACCTGATCAATAACGCCGCTCAGGCCATCGCGTCTACCGGCCGGCCCGGGACCATCGTGGTGCGGGTGCGTCGCTGGCTCGACGGGGTGGCCATTGACGTCATGGATGATGGACCTGGCATGTCGGAAACGCTGGCCGCCCAGGTCTTCGAGCCGTTCTTCACCACCAAGGCCGAGGGCGAGGGAACCGGACTGGGTTTGTCCATCAGCCAGGGCATCGTGAAGGAGCACGGCGGCCGTATCATGCTCTCCAGCGAGGAAGGCAGGGGCTCGACCTTCACGGTGCAACTCCCCCTTTCGACCCGGTCGGTCCTCCCACCTACGGATGCGGGCACTCGGGCTGCTACCAGACGGCTGCGTGTACTGGTGGTGGACGACGAGCCGCACATCCTGCATTACATGCGGGCCACGCTCGAGGCATGGGGTCACATTCCAGTGGTCGCCGGAGATGGGGAGGAGGCGCTCGCCCGGATCGCCCGTGAATCGTTCGACCTCATCATTTCTGATCTGCGGATGCCGAGGTTCAGCGGCCGCGAATTCTACGAGGAGCTGGCTCGACGCTACCCCGCGCTGGCAGGCCGCCTGGTGTTCAGCACCGGGGACACAGTCCGGGGTGACACGCTGGCCTTTCTCGAGACACTCGATCGGCCCTACCTGCACAAGCCCTTCAGCCTGGCTGAGCTTCGGACCTTGCTTGCCGATGTGGTTCGGGAGAACGGGCCGCACCCCTCGGTGCGCGACACCGGAGCCATGCCGGCCGACATACTGCCGGGGGCGTGACGCCGCTCATCGTCCATGTCGCCTCCGGGCGAGAATGGCGTGGTGGGCAGCGCCAGGTATGGCTTCTGGCCCGGCAGCTAGGTCGCATTGGCACAACTCAGGTGGTCGTCACCGGCGGCCAGGGTGAGCTGGCCCGGCGGCTCAATGCCGCCGGCGTGCGGGTGCGGCCGGCTATCTGGCGCGCCGGCCTGGACCCGCGAGTGCTCTGGCCCATCCTCGACGAGCTGCGCCAGGGCGAGGCCATCCTCCACGCTCACGACGCGCATGCGCTCACCCTCGCCGCCCTGTGCGCGGGGCTTACCGGAACACCGCTGGTAGTCACTCGGCGTGTGACCTTTCCCCTGCGACAACGATTCCTCTGGCGGCGGGCTCGTCGCATCATCGCCATCTCCCATGCAGTCCGGGAAACACTCCTGGCTGAGGGAATCCAGCCCGAACGCGTGATTGTCATTCCCTCGGCGGTGGATCTCGACAGCCTCTCTGCCAGTCAGAGCGACAGCTTTCGACAGAGGCTCGCCCTCCTCAGGAATGGACAGTTCGTGGTCAGCCTCGGCGCCCTGACCCCCGAAAAGGATCACTCTACCCTGGTTCAGGCAGCGGCCCGGTTGGTCCGGGACTTGCCCGACCTGCACTGGGTCGTGGTGGGGGAGGGGCCTCTCCGGGCACGTCTGGAAGCCCAAATCGTGGGCCACGGGCTTCAGAGTCGGTTCCATTTGGTTGGGCCCATGGCGGATCCGGAGCAGGCGCTTACTGGGGCAGACTTGTATGTGCTCAGCTCCACCAGCGAGGGACTCGGTAGCTCGGCCTTGGCCGCGATGGCACTTGGCATCCCGATCGTCGCGACCCGGGTGGGTGGGATTCCCGATCTCCTGGAAGCGGGCCGGGGGATCATGGTTGAGCCGCGAAACCCGGTCGCATTGGCGGACGCGGTGCTCCGGGTGCTGACCGATTCTGAGTTGGGCCAGGAGCTTACCCGCGCAGCCCGGCAAGAGTTAGGAAGATATTCCGTGGGCGCCATGGCAGAGCGGGTTCTGTCGGTTTATCGTTCGTGCGCCCATTCTCATGACGGATCATGATTTACGTTTGCATACCGAGTTACAATGAGGCCCCGACGATCGGGCTTCTTCTCTGGAAGGTTCGGCAGGTCTTTGCGGGCTTTCCCCGGGAGTACCAACTGCTGGTCCTGGATGACGGCTCCGACGATACCACAGCGGAGGTTCTCGAGCGATACACCCGAGTGCTCCCGCTTACCGTCCTCCGCCACCAGGAACGGCTAGGCTACGCCGGTAGTGTCGAAGAGCTGCTACGGCACGCGGTGGAGCATACCGATCGCCCCAAACGGGACGCGGCGGTACTGATGCACGCCGACTTTGCCCATGGCCCCAATTTCATCCCCGATCTGGTGCGTCGGATCGAGAGCGGAGCCGATATCGTGGTTGCCCAAAGCCGGCTCGAAGGCGAGCCCTCCCGCACCCGGCGTCTGGTTCGCCGGCTGGCTCCGGTTCTGCTTCGGGGCGTGGTATCGGTGCCAGGGGTGTCGGACGTGGTTTCCGGCTTTGCCATCTTTCGGCTGGTCACCCTGCGCAATGCCTTCCGCAACCAACCGATGCCGCTGCTTACCACCGAGGGGTGGGCCGCCAACGCCGAGCTCTACGATCGCGCAGCCCGCCATGCCCGGCGGGTGGAGACCATTGCCGCCGTCGAGCGGCGGGACCTGCGGCAGCGACCCAGCCGCCTCAATTCCTGGGACGCGGCAATGATCGTCTGGCGCTCCCGGGGACCGTTGCGGCACCTGCCGGCTCACCCGCATTCCTCTGACTCAGCCGCCTCCCGAGAGCACCAGGAAGAGGTGGCCTCATGAGGCTCATCAGCCTGATCGGGGCCCTCGCGCTCCAGACGGCCGCGCCGGCCGCGCCGGTGGTTTCCTATCCCTTCGCCGTCGGTGAAAAGCTCTCCTATTCCGCCAAGCTCGGGATGCTGACGCTGGGCTCCGGCACTCTGGAGGTCGCGTCGATCGACACCGTGCGGGGCGTGGAAAGCTTCCGCTTTCGTTTCCGGCTCCGCGGCAAGACCATGTTTTACTCGCTCGACGACGTCCTCGAGTCTTGGGTGGGCATCTCGGACATGAATTCCCGCCGCTTCGTGCAGGACTTTGTGGAGAACGACAGGACCTACAAACGGCAGTTTGAGATCTACCCCGATTCCGGCTTTTACCGCGAGCACGGGCGAGACAGTGCCCAGGCAACGCCCGCGAAGCCGCTCGATGACGCGGCCTTCTTCTACTTCGTCCGCATGACTCCCCTGGAGGTCGGCAAGAAGTACACCTATGACCGGTACTTCCGGAAGGACAAGAACCCGGTCACGATCGAGGTGGTGAAGCGCGAAAAGATGGACCTCCCCGATGGAAGCAAGGCGCAATGCCTGGTGCTGCATCCGACCATCGACACCAAGGGTCTTTTCTCCAAGCGGTCTGAAACCCAGATCTGGCTCACGGACGACGCGCGTCGGCTTCCGGTGCAGATCCGCAGCAAGTTCCCCTTCGGAACCATCACCCTTCGGCTCAAGGATATGGAGCTTCCCGGCACGGCTACGTCGGCCATGAGCCGCTGAGCGTGCCCTATCGCGAGGCCGACCTCACCCGCGTCACGACCGTTCCGGTCGCCGGCCGGCGGAACAAGGTCGATCCCGAGCTACTCGCCTCGCCCCCCGGATCCGATCGCTCCTTTGCCGCCTTCCTGGCCAGCCTGCCCGACATTCTCGCGGCCAGGGATCTTCGCCAGGTCATCGACGCCGTCGCCAACGCCAAGAGTTCTCGCCGGGGGGTGATCCTTCTGCTGGGCGGCCACGTGGTCAAGGTCGGTTTGGGTCCGCTGGTGAACGCCTGGCTGGCTCGCGGAATCGTCACCCATATCGCCATGAACGGCGCGGCCGCCATTCATGACTTCGAGCTCGCGGCCTACGGCGGCACGAGCGAGGACGTGGAGACCGGGCTCGCTGACGGCAGCTTCGGGATGGCGGAGGAGACCGGTACGGAAATGAACGCCGCCATCGGTGCGGCTGCTCGCGCCGATCAGGGCATGGGCGAAGGATTGGCTCGGGCGCTGGCCAGTCGGAAGCAGCTTCCCGGCGCCGACGCCTCGATCTTGCTGGCTGCCGTGCGCCATGACGTGCCGGTGACGGTGCACGCCGCGATCGGCGCCGAGATCATCCACCAGCACCCTGCCGCCGATGGAGCGGCGCTGGGGGCCACTAGCCATCGGGACTTCCGCCGATTGGCGGCGTCGATTCCCGACCTGGATCACGGAGGCGCAGTGCTGAATTGGGGCAGCGCGGTGATGATGCCGGAGGTTTTTCTCAAGGCGCTCACCATAGCGCGGAATACCGGCGGCGGTCGCCCCACCCACTTCGTCGCGGCCGACTTCGACATGCAACGGCACTACCGGCCTCGGGTCAACGTCGTGCAGCGACCCACTCGCGCCGGGGGGGCAGGCTATCTGCTGACGGGCCACCACGAGCTTCTGTTGCCGCTGCTCGTCTGGGGTGTACTGGAGAAGGTCGATGGCCGGTAAGGCAGGGCTCGTCGTGTTGCTGTCGATCGGGGCCTGCTCACAGCCGCGGATGCCGGAGGCTCGGCCCATCATCGGAGGCGAAAACGAGGCGGAGATCAGCGGTGTCATCGAGCAGGCCCTGGACGCCGATAGCCGCTCCCAGCCGGCCGATTCACTCTACTCACCGCATGCGGTGGTGATCGCCGAAGGCCGAGTGCGGCGACTGCCGCCGCGGTTCGCCGGCATCGGAGCTGATGGCGAGGTCGCCATCACCAGTACCCAGCTGGAGATGAGAGGGACAGCGGCCTGGGGAGACGTGGAGTACCGCTGGGAGTCAGACCGGTCCAACCGGGCCGAGGTGGCCCGGGCCTCATTTGTGCTGACGCCGGCGCAGGGGCGACGGGGCTGGTGGATAGTGCAGGCTCACAGCTCGGTGGCGAAGTAGCTGGGAGCTGGGTGCTGGGAGCTTCGACCCAGCCGCGCTCCTAACTCCAAGCTCCTAGCTCCCAGCTCCTAGCTATGTTCCCCCGCAATCATCTCCCGCACCCTTGCGGCCGTCTGGGGCGCAACGAGCTTCAGGATCAAGTAGATCACGAAGCCCAGGAAGGCAAACCAGAGCAGCCCGAAGAACAGCCCGAGGACCAGGCCAAACAGACTGAACACGAGCTTGAGGACGAGCAACGCCACCACGGCAAAGACGGCAAATCCGAGCAGATTCCGGAGCATATCAGTTCCTCGAAAACGCGGGTCAGGCTGCAGTACGCCGCGACGTTTCAAATAGTTTCATAGGTCCTGGGTGACTCCCAACTCTGATGTGATCGTGGTCGGCGGTGGCGCCATCGGGGCCGCCTGCGCCCGCGAGCTGGCCGCGCACGGCCGGCGTGTTCTGGTCATCGAGCAGGGCGGAGACCGGGGACAGGCCTGGCGGGCTGCGGCTGGAATGCTGGCTCCCCAGATCGAGGCCGACGCGAGCGATCCGCTCTTGCGGCTGGGGCTTGCCGCCCGGGAACACTATGAGGTACTCGCCGCCGCGCTCCACGAAACCACCGGTATCGACATCGGTCTTTGGCGCGAAGGGATAGCGCGGGTTGCCACCGAGTCGACCGAAGCGGCTACCCTGCAAGCGAAAGTAGCGTGGCAACAGCGGCAGGGCTACGCTTGCGAATGGCTCGACGCCGAGCAGTTACGGAGGCGCTGGCCCTGGCTGGGACCTGCGGTGGGCGCGCTCTGGGCCCCGCGAGATGGAGCGCTCGATCCCGACCGACTGGTCGGTGCGTTGCTGGCCGATGCCAGGCGCCTCGGCGCGACAGTGGTGGACGACCGGGTGACCGCCGTAGATCAGAGCGGCAATCGGGTCAGCGGAGTCAGGGGCGAAGCGGCACAGTATCGGGCCCCTGAGATCGTGATCGCTGCGGGGGCCTGGTCCGGCCAGATAACCAACCTTCCCCGGCAGCTGCCGATCAGGCCGGTGCGAGGCCAGATGGCCGCGCTCCCGTGGCCTCCAGGGGTCGAGCGCGCAATCGTGTATCACAACGACTGTTATATCCTCGCACGCCGAGGTGAAGCCATCCTGGGCTCCACCATGGAGGAAGCCGGATTTCGGCCTGAGGTCACCTCACATGGCGTTGCGGGGATATTGGCCGCGACCCTTTCGCTCTGCCCCGCGCTCATCCGGGCCAAAGTGCGGCGGACCTGGGCTGGGCTCCGGCCGATGACGCCGGACGGTTTGCCCGTCATCGGGGCTGAGCCTGGGCTCCCCGGCCTATGGTACGCCACCGGCCATGGCAGAAACGGAATTCTCCTCGCGGGACTAACCGGCGCGCTCGTACGCCAATTGATGGACGGGGAACGGCCCTCCCAAGACCTGACCACGTTTACCCCAGCGAGATTCGTGGCGTCATGACTTCACTAGCCTCTCGTTGCACCGGCGTGGCCGTCGCGCTCAGCTCAATTTTCTGCGTCGAACCTGTTTCCCTGGCTGCGCAGGCGCCCGCCCACGTGGCCATGGAGCGAGCCGGCTACCTCGCTTGGCTCAAAGACGGCGCCAACTCACCGCTCTTCGCCATAGCGCAGCGGCCGGTAGGAACTGGGCTGAGGCTCGGACCGCCTGACGCTGATATCCCGCTCGATGGCGTTGCCGAGCACCGTTTGATTGTGAACGGAGGGACGGTCCTGCTCGAAGGACAGACGGAAAAGCCGCAGGGTGGCGGCAGCCGCGTGTTCCACTTAGGGGCCCACACCCTGTACCTCAGCAGCAGTCCCTCGGGCCCGGTTGTTACGGTCTTCGGACCACCGTCCGGCAAGCAACCGCCGGGCTACTACCCGTATCACCCTTCGCTCGTCTTCATCGGTCCGATGCTTCCTCCCGAGCAGCCGGGAAAAGTGCGGGTTCTGGGAACCGACGGCATCGAGGTCGACGCCACCGAGGTGGGCGCAGTGCTCGTCCCATTGGGCGGCACAACCCGCCTTCGGGTGCTCCGGATCCCGCTGGGAGGCGAGGAGTCGGAGCTGGAGCTCTTCTTCCGAGATAGTAGCAACGGAGATGGTACGTATCCCGCCGGGCGCTTCGTCAGCCTCATCCCCGCCGGAGAGGGGAAGTTTCGCCTCGATTTCAACATGGCGCGCAATCCATTCTGCGCCTACAGCGCGGTCTATGCCTGCCCGTTGCCCTGGCGGGGCAACGTGATCGCCCCGCCGATCCGCGCGGGAGAGCGGTATATGGGAGGTGGCCTCGAAGCTCCCCCAGCCGAAGGTGAGCCAAAATGATGGCGGCGCTGCTCATCCAGGGCGCAGTCGCGCTGGCGGCGGGTCCATCCCCCGCTGGCTGCTGGAACGCGGTGCTCGACCTCAGCGGCGGACAACTGCCGTTCGTCGTCACCATCGGGCGCGCAAGCGGGCGATGGAGGGGGGAGCTCTGCAACGGAACCAAGTGCCAACCCTTCTCGGCGGTGCGGATAGAGGGCGACAGCTTGCTGCTCGAGATCGCTGATTACGACGCGATTATGAAGGCGGCGCTCCGGGCGGACTCCCTGGTGGGATACTATCGCAACGTAGGGAGCAACGGCCCCCGAACCATACCGTTTCGGGCTGCGCGAGGTCGCCCCCGTGCAACCACCGGATCGAGGCGCCTCCTGGGACGCTGGGACGCCACCTACCTCCAGGACCAAGGGATCAGCCCCCGCGTGTTCGAGTTTCGGAATGGGTCAAGTGGTTACGAGGGCTGGATCATCTCGAGTACTGCCGATTATGGGCCCTTCACCGGACCCGTGGCGGGAGACAGTTTCGCGATAGGGCTCTTCGATGGCTCCTTCGTCTATCTGCTCACCGGCAGGCTCCAGGGTGATACGCTCAGAGGGATCTTTCACGCCGGGCTCCGAACGCAGACCCCATGGACGGCGGTGCGGAGCACCGGGGGGCGACACCTCAAGTCACCCACCGAGGTGACCGGGGCTGACACCACGGAGCGCTTCCGGTTCAGCTTCCCTGATCTGGAAGGGCACCCCGTTGCAAGCGATGACGCCCGGTTTCGAGGAAAGGTCGTGCTACTGGATATCTTCGGGAGCTGGTGCCCAACTTGCCACGAAGCCACCCCAGAGTTGCTCCGACTATATCGCCGGTATCACGCTCGGGGACTGGAAATAGTGGGATTGGCTTTCGAGGCCACTGGCGACACGGCGATAGATGCGCGCCAGATCCGCCGCTATCGCGACAAGTTCGGCATCACCTTTCCCTTACTCCTGGCTGGCCTCAACGACACCGAATCGCTTGCGTCCGCGCTTCCCCAGCTTCGCAACTTGAGCGCCTTTCCCACCACGGTGTTCCTGGGCCGGGACGGGCGAGTGCGCCGGGTGCACGCCGGCTTCCACGGCCTCGCGACAGGATCTCAGCCGGCGAGGTCGGCGCGGGAGTTCGAGGACGAGATTGAACGCCTGTTGCAGGAAAGAGGTGAATAGTGCAAGGTCAACGGTTCACGATTTCTTGACTTGGACGCTCCCCGTCTTGGCATCCGGATCTACCCGCAGCTCGAGCCACTCGCCCTTGAGAGCGTGACCCGGCACCCCACACGTCAGCCAGTACCACCCAGCCTCGTCGGCCACGAAGGTGGTCTCATCGGTTACTCCGGCAGAGAGACCGCTAGTGACCATCCGGCTCATGGCGTTACTGAACGCAGGCCGCCCGCCCTCGAGTGGAATCTTTTCTCTCTGTACCATTACCACGAGGCTGTGCGGAGCGAGGGAGTCGGCGTTGCGCCACTGCCACCGGACCGTCCAACCCAGCGGTACGGTGATCCGGGCCTCGCCGGCGCGGTAGCCGTTGATGAGCGCGGATGGCGCACGGGGGGGTGCGGTCGCTTCCAGGGTGAGGGTGACCGTCCGGCCGGCGCTGTCCACCGAGAGCCATGTCAGCGTGCTATCGGCACGAGCCGTCGAGGGGGTGGGTGCAGGGGGCGTGGGAGTGGAAGGTTGGGGCGGGCTCGCTGCCGGAGAGGCTTGGCCCCGGCCGGCGCACGCGACCGAGATGAGGAGTGCTCCTACCATCGGTGCCCTTGTACTGTCTCTGAAAATCCGCATCATGATCGCGGTGCTCTGGCACCGGGTTGGAGTCGTCTATACCTTGCGTAGCTTACACCCATCGAGGATGGGAGTCGCTCCCGCTGCACGGTACTTCCGGCACCTGAGAAGCCAAGGCCAAACCTAACCGAGGAGACTCGCGATGTCGGGGCTGCTGTCCAAAGAGCGAATCATCGCCAGACCAGGCTTCAACCGGTGGCTGGTGCCGCCTGCCGCCTTAGCCATTCATCTCTCCATCGGCATGGCCTATGGCTTCAGCGTCTTCTGGTTGCCGCTGAGCCGAGCCATCGGCATCACCGAGCCGGCCGCGGGTGACTGGAAGATCAGCACGCTCGGCTGGATGTTCACCCTCTTCTTCGTCTTTCTCGGATCTTCTGCAGCCCTATTCGGTGCCTGGCTCGAGCGGGTAGGCCCCCGTAAGGCTGGCGTCGCCGCCGCGTTCTGCTGGGGCGGCGGATTCATGATCTCGGCGCTGGGGGTCTACCTCCACCAGATCTGGCTGCTCTGGCTCGGCTCCGGCGTGATCGGCGGCTGCGGTCTGGGCCTGGGCTACATCTCGCCCGTATCGACACTGATCAAATGGTTTCCCGATCGGCGGGGCATGGCTACTGGGATGGCGATCATGGGCTTCGGCGGTGGTGCGTTGATCGGCGCCCCATTGGCCGACATGCTGATGAAACATTTTGCTACGCCAACCGATGTGGGAGTCGCGAAGACCTTCGTTGCCATGGGTGCGATTTACTTCGTCGCCATGATGGGCGGTGCCTTGGGCTATCGTCTGCCTCCGCCCGGCTGGCGGCCGGCGGGATGGACGCCTCAGGCTCAGAAGGGTGGGATGATTACCGCGCACAACGTGCATGTGAGCCAGGCCTGGCGCACGCCGCAGTTCTGGCTGCTTTGGATGGTGCTCTGTATGAACGTGAGCGCCGGGATCGGTGTGATCGGGATCGCGTCACCGATGATCCAGGAGATTTTCGGCGGCCGGTTGATCGGGGTGCCCGGAGCGCTCAAGGACCTCACCACCGCGCAGAAGGCGCAGCTCGCCAGCGTAGGCGCCGGTTTTGCTGCTTTGCTCAGCCTGTTCAACATTGCGGGACGGATTGGCTGGGCGTCGCTCTCTGACTACATCGGCCGGAAGCGAACCTACTTCATCTTTTTCGCTCTGGGGATTCTGCTGTATTCCGCGGCTCCCACCGCTGGGCGCGCCGGGAACGTGACGCTCTTCGTACTCATCTTTTGCGTGATTCTCACGATGTATGGAGGCGGATTCGCCACCATCCCGGCCTACCTGGCGGACCTGTTCGGCACCCAATACGTCGGGGCCATTCATGGCCGACTCCTCACCGCGTGGTCCACCGCCGGGATACTCGGACCGGTCCTGGTCAACTACATCCGCGAGTACCAGATCGGCCACGGAGTTCCCCATGCCCAGGCATACAACGTGACCATGTATGTGCTGGCGGCGCTGCTGGTGATCGGTTTCCTCTGCAATCTGGCGGTGAAGCCGGTGGACCCACGCTACTATATGACCCAGGATGAGCTCGCGACGGCTCGCGCACCGGCTGCGTGAGCCGCTCGAGGCCGTTGCATAAAGTTTAAGTGCATTGGATATTGTTGCGACCCTCCCAACCCCTCGATTTTTCCAGTCAGGAAGACCGTCCGTGCCCAACCCGGAAGAAGGTCCGCAATCCAGCGCCAGCGAGTGGGCGCTCGTGGTTCTGGCTTGGCTCCCGGTCACGATTCCGCTCCTCTGGGGCATCTGGCAGACGGTCAAAAAGGCTTCGGTCCTGTTCTAATGACCGGTGAAGGAGTGCCGGTGCGGGCGAGATTCGTCTCCGGCACACGGTGCAAATTATTGCACCCCATCATCTTGCATGATTATTCCACAAATCGGCTCGGGGACTAGCAGGAAGCAGGGCTTGACGCCGTCGGTGACGTAGTGAGATTGTAACGCGTTAATAACTTACAGCCCCTGAACTAATCGGCGCCGAATGGGGCTCCCCATTGCGGCCGCCGTTCCGCTGTCATGACCACGCGATCGGACATCTTGCCAGCAACCGAGCCGGGCCCATCGGTTACCAATCGGGCCCCGGCCTGCCGCTGCGCGGCACGGCCACGTGCATCCAGACCCTGCCCCTTGAGGAGAGTGCCATGAGGACCGGTTCCCGTTGGTGGTTGACTCCTGTGCTCCTGTCCGTTGCAGTCCCAGTCGCGGCGCAAGGAAGTGGTGACTGGACAACCTACGGCGGAAACGACTGGAA
The DNA here is from genome assembly GCA_041500125.1 of Gemmatimonadota bacterium. Classification (GTDB taxonomy): domain Bacteria; phylum Gemmatimonadota; class Gemmatimonadetes; order Gemmatimonadales; family GWC2-71-9; genus CAVVWJ01. The sequence goes on along the minus strand of JBGQLP010000017.1, from coordinate 44,499 downwards.
TCAGCGGTACTCCACGTTGAGAACGATCAGCACCGCCAATGTCTCGCAGCTGGTCCCCCGCATGGTCTTCCAGACCGGCATCGCAAAGCTGGGCTCGTTTGAGAACACGCCCATCGTCACTAACGGTGTCATGTACGTGACGACGCCGTACAACACCGCGATCGCCTACGACCTGAATAACCGCAAGGAGCTGTGGCGCTACGAGCACAAGCTGGGCACCACTATCTACTGCTGCGGCCCCAACAACCGCGGCTTCGCCATCCACGGCGGCGCGCACCTGTACATGGGCACGCTCGATGCCCACCTGGTGGCGCTCGACGCCAAGGATGGAAAGGTGCTGTGGGACAAGGAAGTGGCCGACCCCGCGGCGGGGTACAGCATCACTCACGCGCCGCTCATCATCGGCGACAATGTGATCGTGGGCGTTTCCGGGGGTGAATACGGAATCCGGGGACACGTCACCGCCTACAACGCCATGACCGGCGAGCAGGTCTGGCGCTGGTATTCGATTCCCGCCCCGAAGGGCGATGCCACCTTCGACGACAAGGCCCCCAACGGCTGGTGGGGCACCTGGGCGCCAAAGGCCGAGGATAGCGATCTGCACCGCGATATCGCCAAGGAAAAGGCCGACAGCGGCAAGTACGCCGACGCCTGGCAACGCGGCGGTGGCGGCGTGTGGACCACCCCGGCGTATGACAAGGACCTCAATACGATCTTCGTTTCCGTCGGCAATCCCTCACCCGACCTCGATGGTAGCATTCGGCCGGGCGACAACCTCTACACCGACGGGATCGTTGCCATCGATGCCAGTAGCGGCAAGACCAAGTGGTACTACCAGACTGTGCCCCACGATGTCTGGGACCTCGACGCGACGTCGCCTCCGCTGGTCCTGACGCTGGGTGGCAAGAAGGTCGTGGTCCATGCCGGGAAGACCGGTTGGGTCTACGTCATCGATGCGGCCACGGGCAAGCTGGTCCGCAAGAGCGAGAACTTCGTGCCGCAGGAGAACATGTTCGCACTGCCGACCGACAAAGGCGCCCGGATGCTGCCGGGCGCCAACGGCGGCTCGGAATGGTCACCGGTCTCGGTCGACCCGAGTCTCAAATACGCCTTCGTGGCAGCTCTGCACCAACCGATGAACTACATCACCCATTCCGCACCATTTGAGAAGGGCAAGCTCTGGCTCGGCTCGGCCTTCGTTGCCATTCCGGGCGAAGAGCAGTACGGGCTCTTTTCCGCCGTCGACCTCAGGACGGGGAAGATCGCCTGGCAAAACAAGGTGGCGCAGCCCATGATGGGCGGCTCCCTGGCCACCGCCGGCGGGCTCACCTTCACCGGTGAGGGCAATGGCAACTTCAACGCCTACGACTCCAAGTCCGGCAAACTGCTCTGGCAGTTCAACGGTGGCGCGGGCTGCAACTCCGCCCCGATGACGTTTACCCATGGGGGCGAGCAGTTCGTCGCGGTCGCGTGCGGCGGAAACTTCCAGCTGAGCTATACGCTCGGCGATGCGGTGTTCGTCTTCGGACTGCCGAAGCGTACCACCATGAAGAAGTAAGTCCCGGACCGGGCCGGCGGGAACCCGCTCCGGGTTCTCCGCCGGCCGGTTTGTTTCGACCGTGGGAGTCGAGCGTTGGTGTTGGGCGGCACTGGTGGTCGGGGTGGCCCTTACGGGAAGCCCCTGGCCGCAGCAGCAGTCAGGCCGGGACTGGCTCAGCCTCAATGGCGACGATTGGCGGCGGATGAAGCCGGACGCCCGGCTAGCCTACGTGGACGGTTTCCTCGCCGGCGCCGCCCTGAGCCAGGCCGCCAGCCAGGCACGGGACACCGCGGCGGTCAGAGCGGCGATGGAGGAATTGAGCAGGAGCAGGAGGTTCCGTTTCCCTTTCGGTTCTAACGTGTACGCGAGTCGCGTGAGCGATTTTTACTGGTGGAAAAACCACCTCCCCCTGCCCACGTGGTACGCTTTCCTGGAGGTGAACACGACGCTCGGTCGTCCCATATCTTCGGATTCATTGCGCTAAGGCGCACGATCGTGCTGGTGCAGGCTCTACGTCCCGAAGTTAGGCTGTGGTTGGCGGTCATCCTTACTCTGAGGGAGACGCACCTATGAAGCGAGTCGCAATGTTGTGTGTGGGTCTGGCGGTGGGAGCGGCGAGCGCCGCCGAGGCACAGCTGACGATGCAGATGACCAACGGCTGGTCTTTCACCTTCTCGGGGAACGTGAACGCGTTTGCCATCTACGAGTCGACCAGTGAAACCGGCGGCACCAATCTGCTCACCACCCCGGGCGGATTGATTGGCATCGGTGGAAAGGGGTTCAATCTCCGGACCGGCCTGCTGCCCGCCTTTTCCGTGTTCGACGCCAAGGGCAAGGAAGGCAATACTGATCTCGGGGTGCACTTTGGCTTCGCCCCGCAGATCAACTGCGGCGCGCCCGGCGGTGTCAACGCGCACGACTGCTTCGGTGCCCAGATCGACATGCGTCAGGTGTACATGACCGTCGGCGGCACCTGGGGCCAGATCCTGGCCGGCCGTGAGATCGGCCTCTTCAACCGCCAGAACATCCTCACCGACCAGACGCTCTTCGGCATCGGGGCCACCGGCGGGATCAACGGCGGCGGCACGACCCTGGGCCGGATCGGGTTCGGCTATATCTATCCGAACTTCGTCGCCCAGATGACCTACTCCACGCCCGGAGGGCGGCCGGGACAACTCTCCATCGGTCTGTTCCAGCCCGCGGGATTGGGCGGTGACGCCGGCCCGGTGTATGGGCAGACGCAGGTGCCGCGGGTCGAGGCTGAAGGCACCTACAAGACCGGCGACGTGCTGGTGTGGGCCAACGGTACCGTTCAGAACGCGAAGAACCCAGCCCCTGGTGGGTCGTCCAAGACGGCGACTGGCGCCGGGGGTGGCTTCCGGTTCGGTCGAGCCCAGTTCTCGCTGACCGGCTCGGGTTACTGGGGCAAGGGTATCGGCACGACGCTCCAGTTCAACGGCGTCGGCGGCCCCGGCGGCCCCGTCAGTGGTCTTGGCGTTGGAGCCGACGGCGAGCTCCGGACGTCATACGGCTTCATCGGGCAGGTGACCGTCACCCCGGCCAGCAGCAAGGTGACCCTGGCCGGCAGCTACGGGTCGAGCTGGCTCAAGGCGACCAGCGGCGAGCCGGCCCAGTTCAAGACCGAGAACTCGCTGATCTCCGGCGGGATCTACTTCCAGGCCACCAAGTCGCTCAAGGTGGTCGGTGAAGGCGATTACGCCTGGACCAAGGAAAAGGTTGCCGCCACCCCAAAGAACAAGACCTTTGCGGGGGCTTTCGGGTTGATGTTGTTCTTCTAAGCGTCGCAAAGCAGTCACCGCAGTCCGACGGCCTCCCGCAGCGGAGGCCGTCGTTTTTCCTCCCCTCCATCCCGTGTACATTACGGCCACTTCTTCCAACCCTGGAGCCGCTGATGCATCATCGTGTCTTATGGGCGGGCGCTCTTTTCCTGGCAGGCTGTGCCCAGCGTCTGGCCACACCGGTCGACGCGAGAACCTCGGCCGGACCGGAAGAGACTTTCGACTGCGTCAAACAGCAGTTGAAGGAGCTCGGCTACAAGCAGACCTCGATCGACGTAAACGACCACCGCATCAGCGCGACGAAGATCGATGACAAGACCCGCCGGTCTGACACTCAGTTTCGGCGGATGCTCAACAAGGTCGACGTCGAGGTGGCGCCTCAGGCCGACGGACAGACTGGTATCCAAGTCATGGGCCGTACTTTTGCCGAGTACACCACCCAGCGGGGTCCGACCGAAGTCGAGGAAAAGGCGTCCGAAGAGGTGAAAGCCGCGCAGCAGCAGGTAGTGGAGCGATGCCGCAGCTAGCTGGGGGCCAGCCGCCCCTGCTAGCTTCCACCTCGAAGGAAGCCATTAGTCCAAGAGTGAGGAGAACGCGGTGGCTGTTCCGCTAGTCCAGTTGACCCGCTCTGCCGAGCCATCCCTTGCCGGCAGCGGCACTCTGCCGTCGGTGGCACGCGCCCGCAAGCCGAGCTGGCTCAAGGTAAAGGCGCCAGGCGGCGCCAATTACGCCCACATCAAGGGCTTGATGCGGGAGCTCGAGCTCCACACCGTTTGCGAGGAGGCTCGCTGCCCCAACGTCGGTGAGTGCTGGGAGCACAAGGCTGCCACGTTCATGATTCTGGGCGACGTGTGCACCCGCAACTGTACCTATTGCGCCGTTGCCCACGGCACGCCCAACACTTTCGACCCGTTGGAGCCCATCCGCCTGGCAGAGGCGGTGGAGCGGATGGGTCTGCAACACGTGGTAATAACCTCGGTGGACCGCGACGATCTGCCAAACGGAGGGGCCGAGATCTTTGCCGGTTGCGTCACCGAGATTCGCCGGCGCCTGCCGGAGACCTCGGTCGAAGTGCTCATCCCCGACTTCAAGGGTTCGGAAGCCGCGCTTCGGATCGTAACGGACGCGCGGCCTGACATCCTGAATCACAATCTGGAGACCGCGGACCGGCTATACCGCCTGGCCCGGCCGGGGGGCCGCTACAACCGGGCTCTCCACTTGCTGGCGAACGCGCGCCGTATGGTGCCCGATGCGCTCACCAAGTCCGGCATGATTCTGGGCATGGGGGAGGAATGGGACGAGGTGCTCGTCTGTCTGCGAGATCTGCGCCGGAGCGACGTGAATATCCTGACCCTGGGCCAGTATCTGCGCCCTTCCGCTAGCCACATGCCGGTGGCGCGCTACTACACCCCGGACGAGTTTGCCGAGCTGCGAGAGTTCGGTCTGTCTCTGGGCTTTTCTCATGTTGAAGCCAGCCCGCTGACCCGTTCCTCTTATCACGCCTGGGAGCAAGTGACTGCTGCCAAGGCCAGCAGTCACCCCGAGCGAAGCGAGGGAGCCGAAACGCTGCACGAGGTGTCTCCCTGAGCACAGCCCGGGGGCAGCGAGGGGCTCGCACCGAAGAGCGCGTCGTGGCGGAATCGCCCGAGCTGCGCCCTAAGGCGAGACCCAAGGGCCTCGACCCGGCCCAGGCTGAGGAGTATCGCCACTGGCTGCGGCAGATGCTGCTCATCCGCCGCTTCGAGGAAAAAGCGGGCGAGGCCTACAGCCTCGGTAAGATCGGCGGGTTCTGTCACCTGTACATCGGGCAGGAGGCGGTGGCGGTCGGAAGCCTGGGGGCGCTGGGACCGGATGACTACATAACCTGTTCCTACCGTGAGCACGGGCACGCGCTGGCGCGGGGAATTTCGGCGCGCGCGGTCATGGCCGAGCTGTTCGGCAAGGCACCGGGCTGCTCTGGCGGCAAGGGAGGCTCGATGCACCTGTTCGACGCCTCTCTCGGCTTCCTGGGTGGGCACGCGATCGTGGGAGCGCACATCCCGCTTGCCACCGGGATGGCCTTCGCGGCCAAGTACCGGAACACCAATCAGGTGGCGGTGTGTTACTTCGGTGAGGCCGCGGTCAACAACGGGGCGTTCCACGAGGCGCTCAACATGGCGGCCTTGTGGAAGCTTCCCGCCATCTATCTCTGCGAGAACAATCGATACGGAATGGGTACCGCGCTGGAGCGCGCGAGTGCGCTCTATGACGTCTCCGAGCGGGCCTGCTCTTATGACATGGCCAACGAAGTGGTGGACGGGCAGGATGTGCTCACTATGAACTCGGCGATGGAGCGCGCGGTGCAGCGGGCCCGCCAGGACAAGTTGCCCACGCTGCTCGAGGTCCGCACCTATCGCTTCATGGGTCACTCCATGTCGGATCCCATCCACGGGCATTACCGCACCCGGGAGGAGGTCGAGGACCAGCGGAAGCGAGACCCGATCTTGGTCTGGTCCCAACGCTTGATCGCCGATGGCCTCATGGACGACGGAGCGGTCAGGACGCTGGACAAGGATGTGATGGAGGAGGTGGAGGATGCCTATCAGTTCGCCGACCAGGCGCCGGATCCGGACCCGGAGGAATTGTTCAAGGATGTGTATGCCAATCCTTGACTGCCCCGCTGCCCATCCGCCCATAGGGCACCCGCCCCGCTGATGTCTGTTCTCACCTATCGGGATGCCCTCAACCAGGCTCTCCGCGAGGAGATGCAGCGGGATCCTTCGGTCTTCCTCATGGGTGAGGAGGTCGGGGTATATCAGGGCGCTTACAAAGTTAGCCGAGGACTGCTGGATGAGTTCGGCCCCATGCGGGTGGTGGACACACCGATCACCGAGCTCGGTTTTGCTGGGGTTGGGGTGGGCGCGGCCATGGTTGGGCTTCGGCCCGTCATCGAGTTCATGACTTGGAACTTTGCGCTGCTCGCGGTCGACCAGCTCATCAATTCTGCCGCGAAGATGCGGTACATGTCGAACGGGCAGATCGGCGTGCCGGCGGTCTTCCGTGGTCCCGGCGGAGCCGCTTTGCAGCTCGCGGCGCAGCATTCCCAGGCCTTCGAGAGCTGGTACGCCCACATTCCCGGCCTCAAGGTGGTCATGCCGGCGACCCCGGCCGATGCCAAGGGGCTGCTCAAGAGCGCCATCCGGGACGACGATCCGGTGATCTTCATTGAAGGCGAGATGCTGTACAACCTCAAAGGCGAGGTGCCCGAGGGCGAGCATGTCGTCCCGATCGGCCGCGCCGACCTGAAGCGGGAAGGCGCCGACGTCACTATCGTCTGCCACTCGAAGACGGTCAGCGTGTCGCTCAAGGCGGCCGACCAGCTCGCTGGCGAAGGGGTGCACGCCGACGTGCTCGACCTGCGCACCATCCGACCGCTGGATACCGACGCAGTCCTCGCCTCGGTGGCCAAGACCCATCGCTGCGTCGTGGTGGAGGAGGGTTGGCCCTTCGCCGGAGTGGGCGCACAGGTGGTAGACACCATCCAGCGCGAGGCCTTCGACGAGCTCGATGCCCCGGTGATCCGGGTGACCGGAGCCGACGTGCCGATGCCCTACAACAAGCAGCTGGAGAAGGTTGCCAAAGCGGATCCGGCCAGGGTGATCGGGGCGGTGAATCAGGTTTTGTATCGCGAGTGAGTCAGAAGCTAGGAGTCGGAATCGCTGATGTCTACTAAGGTCGTCATGGAGGCTCTCTCTCCCACCATGGAAGAGGGCCGACTGGTCGAGTGGAAGAAGCAGGAGGGCGAAGCGGTCGCAGTAGGCGATGTCCTCGCCGAGGTCGAGACCGACAAGGCGGTGATGGAGCTGGTGGCCCGCGCCGGTGGGACCCTGCTCAAGCACATCGTCGAAGCGGGCGCGACCGTGCCGGTCTCCGAGCCCGTCGCCGTCATCGGGGACCCGGGGGAGGAGGCCAGCGGGGAGGCGGCGAAGCCGGGAGGCGGGACGGACGGCAAACGAGGCAGCGGGGCGGGTGCCCCCCGGGTGGGTGGGCAGCAATCAGCCAAGGACGTTCAGGCTACCCAGCCCGCACCCGATCGCAATCAGCCGACATCAATGTCGCCGGCCCCCCCGGCCCGAGCCGCTACGGAAAGCTCCCGTGCCCCGGCGGAGGCCCCAGCTCGGCCGCCGGCAACCACCCCTGGGATTACAGCTGTTCAGACCACGGGCCGGCTCAAGGCCTCTCCGCTGGCCCGCAGAATCGCGGCCGAGCGGGGCCTGGATCTCGGTGCGGTGGCGGGTTCAGGACCGGAAGGCCGCATCGTGGCCCGCGACCTCGACCAGGCTCCATCACGCGTCACGCCCCCGTCGGCGGCCTCCACGGTCACTGCCCCGCCTTACACCGACGTCCCGCTGACCCAGATCCGGAAGACCATCGCCAAGCGCTTGACCCAATCCATCGGCCCGATCCCCACGTTTTACCTCACCACCGAGGTGGACATGGAGCGTGTCGCCGAGGCGAGAGAGGCGCTGGAATCCAAAGTCTCGTTCAACGACATCATTCTCAAGGCCGTCGCCATGGCGCTGCGGCAGCACCCCGCCTGCAACGCCTGGTGGCAGGATGATCACATCCGATACTGGAACGAGATCCACGTGAGCATGGCCGTCGCGGTCGAAGAGGGGTTGATCACGCCGGTAATCCGGCATGCCGATGCCAAGACGCTCCGCCAGATCGCGGCGGAATCGCAAGACCTGGCCGCGAGGGCCCGGGAGCGCCGCCTCAAACCGGAGGAGTACACCGGCGGGACGTTTTCCGTCTCCAATCTCGGCATGCTCGATATCGACGAGTTCACCGCGGTCATCAATCCGCCGGAGGCGGGCATCCTCGCCGTAGGTCGGATCGCCCAGAAGCCGGTGGCCCATGAAGGCGCGGTCGCCCTCCGCCGCCGCCTGCGCCTGACCATGTCCTGCGATCACCGGGTGATCGACGGCGCTACCGGGGCCCAGTTTCTCAAGACATTGAAGGCCATGCTGGAGAACCCGCTGGCGCTGGTCTGGTAGGTGAAGGTGCGAGGTCAGACCTCTCACTTCTCACCTCTCACTTCTCACCTGTGAGGAGCTGTGGCCAATCAGTTCGACGTGATCATCGTGGGCGGCGGACCGGCAGGCTATGTCTGCGCCATTCGCGCCGCACAGCTCGGCCTCGCTACGGCGGTGGTTGAGCGAGACAAGCTCGGTGGCGTGTGCGTGAACATCGGCTGCATTCCGACCAAGGCGCTGCTCCACAGCGCGTACGTGGCCAGCGTCCTGGCCCACGACGCCAAGGAGCTCGGGGTCGAAGTCGGCACTGTGAAGACCGATTATGGCGTCGCGATGCGCCGCTCCCGCAAGGTGTCGGAGCAGAACTCGAGAGGCGTCGAGTTCCTCATGAAGAAGAACAAGATCACAGTGATCAAGGGAACCGGGGTGCTGGGGCGGAACCGGACCGTGCGGGTGGGAAAGGACGAATACCAGGCCAGAAAGGCGGTGGTGATTGCCACCGGGTCGCGAGTAAAGGGGATTCCGCAAATTGGCCTGGAAATCGATAAGACCAGCGTCATCAGCTCGGATGAGGCGCTGTTTCTGGAGAAACCCCCAGCCACGCTGGCCATCGTCGGGGCCGGGGCCGTGGGTTGCGAATTCGCCGACATCTTCCACGCGTTTGGTACGAAGGTCACCCTGATCGAGGTTCTGCCTCGGATTCTGCCGCTGGAGGACGCCGAGGCGTCGGATGCGGTGGCCAAGAGCTACAAGAAGCGCGGCATTACGGTCACCGCTGGCGCCAAAGTGAAGCAGGCTACGGTCAAGAAGGACCGGGTCTCACTCGAGGTGGAGGCCGGCGGTAAGAGCGAGACGGTGGAGGTGGAGAAGGTCTTGATGGCCGCGGGTCGGGCGGTCAACACGGAAGGATTCGGTTTCCAAGAGATAGGGGTGCAGCTGACCGAGCGCGGCTTCGTGAAGGTGAACTTGGCGACCCTGGAGACGACCGCACCGGGGATCTACGCCATCGGAGACGTGGCCGGGCCGCCCATGCTGGCCCACAAGGGGATGCGTGAAGGTGTCGTCTTGGCCGAGCTGATCGCGGGGCACCATCCCCAGCCGATCAAGTACGACAACGTGCCGAGCGTTACCTACTGTCATCCCGAGGTGGCGAGCATCGGCCTTACCGAGGATCAGGCCAAAGAGCGGAAGCTGGATTACCAGGTAGGCCGCTTCCCCTTCAGCGCCAACGGAAGGGCCCGCACTGCCAGCGAAACCGAAGGTCTGGTGAAGATCATTCGGGACAAAAAGTACGGTGAGATTCTCGGGGCTCACATCGTGGGAAGCCATGCGTCTGAGATAATCCACGAGCTCACTGTGGCGCGGCAGAACGAGTACACCGTGGAGGAAGTGGACCTCGCGATCCACGCCCATCCCACGCTCTCCGAGGCCATAGCCCAAGCCGGTCTGGACTCGATGGGACGGGCGATAGACATCTGAGAGAGGTGAGAGGTAAGGGGTGAGAGGTAGCACGCTTGGATTTATCGGCACCGTCGCGGCCTGCGCCGTCTGCGTGGGGATGTTGCTAATCACGGCCACGGTGCTGGGGGTCGATGCCATGCGCACCGACCAGGGCCCTCGGCACTTGGACCTCTCATTCTATCTGTTGGTCGGAGGGACCCTCGCGGGCATCCTGCTCGCGGCCTACTCCGCGTGGCACATGCTCGAGCCAGTGGGATCAACCTACCGGAGAGGGGCATTGTCCATCGTCGCGGCTTTCGCCACCGTGCTTTTCATGCTGATCTCTATGCCGGTCCATCAGCTCTTGGGAAGAAGCGGCCTGCTTGGCCTCCTTGCCTCCTGCGGAGTTGCCGCCCTGATCCTCGCCCGCCGGGCGCGGCGCCTGGGGATGGACGGATGAGCCGAAGGTTGGTGGTGCGGGACCTGGGGCGCCGGGGATACGCGGAGGTGCTGGAGCTGCAGCGCAGTCTCTGTCGCCGCCGCATGGCCGGCGAGATGGCCGAAGATGTCCTGCTCCTGGTGGAGCATGAGCCGGTGATCACCCTGGGACGAGGCAGCCGGCCGCCCAGTCTCCCGCTGTCCCCGGCGGAGCTGGAGCGTCGCGGCATTGGGGTGTTCGAAGTCGAACGCGGTGGGGACGTGACCTTTCATGGTCCCGGGCAACTAGTGGGCTATCCCATCCTCGACCTGCGAGAGCACCGAGCGGACCTGCATTGGTATCTGCGACACCTGGAGGCGGCGCTGATGGGAGCGCTCGCGTCCCTGGGAATTGAAGCGGGCCGCAATCCAGGGCTTACGGGGGTGTGGACCAGGGGGCGCAAGATCGCCAGCATCGGAATTCACGTGAAGCAGTGGGTGACTTACCACGGTTTTGCCCTCAACGTGAGCACCGATCTGGCCTACTTTGATCTCATCGTTCCTTGCGGTATCCAGGACGTCGTCATGACCAGCGTGGCGCAGGAGCTGGGTCGGACCGACACCGCGGCCATCTGGAAAGAAACCCGGGAGGCGGTTGTGGAGGAGCTGGGGAGGACCTTCGACCGGGTGCCCGCAGAGCCGAGCGAGGCGCTGACATGACCAGTTCCCTGCCCCGGTTGCCTTTGGGGGACCAATCAGTTTTTCTCCCTATCATGGCTGACTCGACCAGGCGCCCTTCGCCTGAGACCCAGGCCGACCAGCGGATCAAGGAAATTCTCCGCGCGGCAGACAGTTGGTCGCGGGAGGCACCGCGTGCCCTCATGCCGTCCATCCGCGCCGTGTGCATTCGGCTGGCCGAGATGGTGGCCGATCAGCGGCACTACCTCGCGCCACTACCCGAGCCGCAGGAGACGGAACGCCGGACGGTGCTGTCGCTGGTGGCCGACCGGCTCCGCTCGAAGCCGGTGATCGACGGGGTGGAGCAGCACCTCAAGGCGTTGGAGGAGCTGGAGCTGCGCTCCACGGGATCATGGGCTGTGGTGGCGTCCGCCCAGACCGAGTGGATCACCACGGCCATTCGCTATCTGGAGAGCTGCGCGGCAATGCTCCCTGCCGGCGATCGGCCCGACCCCTATTGGGCCGACGACGTCGTGGCCGGGATCATTGCTTCTGTGCGTGCACTGATTGGGGTAGACGAGCTCCACGCCCGGACGGAGGCCCGCTACTCGGGGCCGGTCAAGCGGGTCTCGCCCGACGAGGACTAGATCCGCCGCACCTACCGCGCTGCGGCCTTCCGGGCTCGGTTGGTAGAGGTTTTCTCTCCACCCTTCTCCGCAAACAACTCGAAGAAACGGCCAAAGATCTCGATCCCGCTCCAGAGCTGGGAGAGGTCGAGCTTCTCGTTAGGTGAGTGAAGGCCATCATCAGGCAGGCCGATACCGGTCAGAATAACCGGTGCTCCGGCCAGCCCCAGCTGGGGCACGATGGGAATCGATCCGCCGGCGCGCACCGGCACTGCTTTCCGACCCGTCACCGATTCGAAGGCCTCGTCCAGTACGCCGAACGCCGGCGCACCGACGTCCACCTGCACCGCGTCGCCGCCGTGCAGCAGGGTGACCTTTACCTCTGCCCACTTGGGAGCCACCTGGGTAACCGCTCGCTCGAGCTCCTGTCCGACCTTTTCAAATTCCAGTCCTGGCACCAGCCGAAGGCTGACCTTGGCGGTTGCCTGGGCAGGGATGACGGTCTTGGCACCCTCGCCAATGAAGCCGCCCCGAATCCCGTGGATCTCAAAGGTTGGCAGGGCCCAGACCCGCTCGTACACGGTGCGATCGCGAAGGCCGGTCAGCACCTTGGCGGTGACCTCCCGCTTGAGGAAGGCCTCCCGATCGAAGGGAAGCTTCTTCCAGGCATCCAACTCAGTTTCGGAGGGTGGCTCAACCGCCTCGTACAGCTTGGGAATCCGGATCTCGCCGCTTTCCGTCTTCAGCTCGCTGAGTATCCGAACCAGGGTCTCGATGGCGTTGGGCGCGACTCCGCCGTAGGTGCCGGAGTGGAGATCGCGCTCCAGGGTGCGGACTGAAATCTCGGCGTAGCACAGCCCTCGCAGCGCCGTGTACACGGCGGGCCAGCCAGGGGCATAGTATGACATGTCGCAGACCAGCACCGCATCGGCCTGAGTGCGCTCCGGCTCTCTCTGCAACAGCTGGTAGATCACCTGCCCGCCGCACTCCTCCTCGCCCTCGAAGATGAAATGCACGTTGAGCGGAGGGCGCCGACCGGCGTCAAGGATCGCCTCATACGCCTTGAGCAGACAGAACACCTGCCCCTTGTCGTCCGAGGCTCCCCGGGCGTAGAGCTTACCGTCTCGCACGGTGGGAGTGAACGGCGGAGTAGTCCACTCATCAAGCGGATCGGGAGGCTGAACGTCGTAATGACCATAGATCAAGAGCGTGGGCTTCCCCGGCACCGGTGGGCTTTCGGCCCACACCACCGGGTGTCCCGGTCCCTCGAGGACCTGCACCACCGGGCAGCCCAGGCCCGTGAGGTGGTGCTTCAGCCACTCCGCGGCACGCCGGCAATCGCCAGCGTGGGCCGGGAGTGCGCTGATGCTGGGGATAGACAGGAACTCGGTCAGCTCTCGGAGCAGGCGGGGCTGCTCGCGCAGAATAAGGTCTTGAACCATGGTGTCATTCCGAGTGGAGCGAGGAATCCAGTCAGCGACCGCCGATCAGCGTCGCGTACTCGCAGAGTCGCCCACTGCGCGTTCCAACCGAGCATACGCGCTGTCGCCTTCCGCGCCGGCCATCAGCGTCTTGAGAGCGCTGACGCTTCCCCGGACATCCCGGCCGTGTTGCTCGTACCAGCGGTCGAACAGATCGAGGCGGGTCCGGTAGATCCGAGCTCCCACCAGCTGCGCGTTGTTGATCGGCCGTTCGGTGAGGCGGCCGATACGGAAGGTCCGGAGGCGCTGGCCGACCGGCCCCTCGAGCTGTGCCCGAGCCCAAGCGGCCGCTGACCGGCGTCCCTCCTCCAGTGTCGCAGGGTCGGGGTGCTCGGCGTAGAGCGCCTGGAGCCGACGCACCAAAGCGTCGTAGTAGTCGCCCAGCACGATTTCGTCGTGCCAGCGATCGGCGGCCTGCTGGGCGAGCAGGTTGTCGCCTTTCTCCTGGAAGAATGCCTGAGCCGAACGATAGCCCACCAGCTGAGCAAAGCTCTCATTGAACGGCGTGGCGCTTTTCACGTAGAGGGTATTATGGGCGATCTCGTGAAACACCGTGGCAGCCAGCTCGACCGAGTCACGGGTCAGCGCGGTGGAGAGCAGTGGGTCGTTGAACCAGCCGAGGGTCGAGAAGGCGGACGAAGGCCGCAGGTAAATGTCGTATCCCCGCGCTGCGAAGCGGGAGGCTTCCCGCTGGGCTGCCTTGAGATCGAAGAATCCCTTGTAGGGTATGCGGCCCACGATGGGATACTTCCAAGTATGGGCGCAGATGCAGTCCCTGGGGGCGGCCTGCAACACCAGCAGCAAGGTGTCCCGGCCCACGTCCGAATACGTGGTATAGGTCTCCTTGGCCTCCAGCCCCAGGCGGGCGGCGTAGTCGCGGGTCTCGAGCACCAGGCCGAGCGACCGACGCACGGCGGGAGCGATGGAGCTGTCCCGCACCAGGTGGGCGATGGGCTGGCGAGACTTGAGGATTCGGGTTTCCTCGAACCCAGCCCGGGTGACGTACCGGATATCGTCGCTGGCCAGATAGGCGGTGCCGTACCCGGCAAACAGCGCGGCGACGACCACGAAGAAGACCATGGGCCTCAATGAATCCGCACGAGACCGATGCGGGGCTGGGCCGTCGCCGGGAGTGTCGTGGTGCCGTCAGTCGCCGTCAGCTTGAAGTCGACTTCACCGGATGAAGGCGGTTGAGCAATCAGGACGTGACGCCCCGAGCCGGCTAACAACTCCCCCGTCCGGCTGTAGGCTCCGGTGGTGCTATCAGGGTCGAGAGGGTATCCGCCGTTGAGTGAGTCGTAGACCTGTCGGAAATCCCAGCTCTGATACTGTAGCCGGGGGTCGGAGGGGGTAAAGCCGGGGAGGTTGTCCAGGTAATTGGCCATCTGCCACTGGGTCACCAGCGTAGAGAAGGGCACGCCGGTCGCCGCGGTCACGTTGTCGCTCCCGATCTGGCTGGTTTGAACCAGGCGCCGAGTCGCGTCGGTGCCGAGGGCCGGTGGTTGCCCGAAATGCTCGGCCACCCAACGCACAAAGAGCCAGGCGGAACCGTATTCAGCCAGTGGGATGGGTGGAGGGCGGTCACTGGGCCCTACCAGATAGTGGGACTCCACGTCACTGAGATAGTCAGACCCGTTTTCCAGGTCGCTAAGGGTAAACTGGGTGAGGCAGTCATTGTTGGTGCACACGGAGTCGGGGATTTGCCGGCCGCCAAGCTCCTCGGCAAAAGTCGAGAGACCCTCGTTCAGCCAGATAGCCTCGGACGATCCACCCCGGACCAGCACATGCTGATTGTAGTTGATCATGTGCTGGAACTCGTGAATGAATACCCGGGGAAGGAAATCCACCGCGTCGGCCGGCGGAATGTTGCAGGAGGGGTCCGGGGTCAATCCGTAGAAGATCTCCGCCCCGTTCGAGCCGACGACCCCAGGAGTGAGATCCCGGGCGAAGAAATAGCCCACCACCACCGAGCCACCGCAACTGGTGAGCTTGGTCACCCGGTCGGTGAGGAGCACCAGCACGACGCCATCGCCGTTGATGTCCGACTCGCTGCCGAACGCCGCCACGTCAATGGGATAAAGGTACTTGTCAAAGGTGGATCCCACCTTGTCGATGTCGGCCTGGGTATAACCTGGAGTCGGCGCTGCATCATCGAGGAAGATTGCCACGTGCTGGCCCACGTATTTTGTCGTCCCGGTCACCTGAACGTAGTCACTCGCGGAGGTGCCGCCGACGGTGCTGTTCTTGAGCACATTAAAGGTGCGCTGCTCTCCCAGCACCGGGGCAGGCTGCGCTGCCGTGCTGGCCGAAACCCCCTCGAGAAGTCCCCGCCCCGGACGCTCCGACAGCTCGCGCTCCATGGCCCGCAGGCGGCCGTGAAAGGCCTCTGCGCTGGTCGGGCCCTGAAATGCCCGGAGCAGGGGGCGCCGCAGTGAGGCCAGCGGCGGGGACCCGGCACCACTTCCCATCAGTTGGTAGCCCACCGAAGTCCCCTTGCCGCTTTCCTTGCCCTCGGTGGCGAGGGCCACGTAGAGGTACTCGGCACCGCCCGATCCGGTCGCCGGCAGCCGGACACACCCCTGCGAGGATGCGTCGATGATGGTGTGCTCGCCCACCGGGAGGTTGATGGGCGTCGCGGTGGAGCAGTCGACAGGCACGCCCCCCGGCCCGGTGCCGCTGGTACATGCGGCGACAAAGAGAAGGCTTGCTAAAGCCGCTGGGAAGGAGTTCGATCGCACTGGCTGAACACTCCGGCAGGGCGGAAAAAGAAGGGGAACCAGCACCGGAAGAACCACGTTGATACCAGCAAGATAAGGTGTGGCAAGGGCTTTTGACAATCGCACAACCTGCCGGTACCTTCTCTCCGTGTCCGAAAACAATCGGCTGTCGGCGGTCAGGTTCGGTGCTGACGGACTAGTGCCGGTCGTGACTCAGGAGAGCCGTTCCGGCGACGTTCTCATGGTCGCCTTTGCCAACCGGGACGCGCTGGACCGCACGCTCTCCACCGGCCTGGCCCATTACTTCAGCAGATCCCGCGGAGCCTTGTGGCAGAAGGGGGAGACGTCGGGGCACGTCCAGCGTGTCACGGAGGTCCGGCTCGACTGCGACGGCGACGCGGTGCTGTACCGGGTAGAGCAGACCGGGCCCGCCTGTCACACCGGTACCAGGACGTGTTTCTCGACGGTTATCGGGCGGACGACAGGTGAGGCTGAAGCGGATCCCGGCGGACACCTGCTGACCCGCCTCGCTCACACCATCGCGCAGCGCGCAGCGGAGCGACCCAAGGGCTCATACACGGCGGACTTGCTTGCCGGCGGGGTGGGAAAGGCCTCGCAGAAGGTGGGCGAGGAAGCGGTTGAAGTTGTGGTAGCGGCAAATTCGGAGGACGACGGCCGTCTCGCGTCCGAGGCAGCCGATCTCCTCTATCATCTATTGGTGCTGCTCCAGGCACGCGGTGTCCCGCTGGATGCCGTGTTGCGCGAGCTGGAGTCCAGAGCACGGTGAAGGAGCTATTGTCCTTCGTCCACCTCCACACCCACAGCGAATATTCCCTGCTCGACGGGGCCAACCGGATCCCTGAGCTCGTCGCGCACGTCAAGAAGCTGGGCATGGACAGCCTGGCGGTGACCGATCACGGTAACATGCATGCGGCGTGGGCGTTCTACGAGCAGGCCAAGCTGCAACAGATCCGGCCGATACTGGGCTTCGAAGCCTACCTCGCCTTTGGGCCCCGCACCGCACGAGAGAAGCCCCAGTGGGCTCCCGCTCCATACAGCCACCTCGTCCTCCTGGCCCGGAATCGCGTCGGGTACAAGAATCTCGTCCGGCTCACCTCCATCGGCTTCGTGGAAGGTTTCTATCGCCGACCGCGGATAGATCGGGAAGTGCTCGCTGCCCACTCGGAAGGCCTGGTGTGCCTCGCGGCCTGCCTGTCGGGCGAGGTGGCTCTGTATCTCCGGCAAGGCAAGTTCGAGGAGGCTCGGAGGAGCGCGGAGTGGCTCAGCCAGACGTTCGGCCCCGACGGCTTCTGGCTCGAGATTCAGCAGCACGGGATCCCCGAGGAGCGCCAGGTCACCGAGGGAATGCTCCGGTTGGGCCAGGAGCTGGGAGTCGGGGTGGTCGCCACCAACGATGCCCACTACCTGCGCCGCGAGGATGCGGAATCCCACGACGTGTTGCTCGCGATCGGCACCGGGAGCGATCTCGACGACCCCAAGCGGTTCCGCTTCCTGGGCCAGGAGTCCTACGTCAAATCGGAAGCCGAGATGCGGGCGCTGTTTCCGGACCGGCCGGAGACTCTCGCCAACACCCAGACCGTCGCGAATCTCTGCGAGTTCGACTTCGAGAAGCGCTACTTCCTCCCTGAGTTCCCCCGGCCCCAGGAGTATTCGACCGACGAGGCCTTGCTCGACCACCTGGCCACGACCGGCGCCGAGCGGCGCTATGGCTCGCCATTGCCCCAAGAGGTCAGAGACCGGCTCACCTTCGAGCTCGGAGTCATCGAGAACGCGGGTTACGCGGGCTATTTCCTGATCGTCCAGGATTTCATCGCCGCCGCGCGGGAACGGGGGATTCCCGTGGGGCCCGGCAGGGGCTCCGCGGCCGGATCGCTGGTGGCCTACTCACTGGGCATCACCGACGTGTGCCCGCTCAAGTTCGATCTCCTGTTCGAGCGCTTCCTCAATCCGGAGCGGGTGTCGATGCCCGACATCGACGTGGACTTCTGCTTCGAGCGCCGGGGTGAGGTCATCGAATACGTCCGCGAGCGCTACGGGCGGGAGAGCGTCGGACAGATCGTCACCTTCGGCACCATGAAGGCGCGGGCGGCGGTGAAGGACGTGGCGCGGGTGCTTCGGATTCCGCCGGGAGAGGCCGACCGGATCACCAAGCTGATTCCCTCCGGGCCCGCGTACAGCCTCAACATCAAGGACGCCGAAAAGAAGATTGACGAGCTGCGCGACCTGGTGAAGTCCAATCCGGGATATCGCCGGCTGGTGGATCTGAGCTCCCGGATCGAGGGGATTGCGCGCCACATGTCGGTGCACGCCGCCGGCGTGGTGATCGCCCCTGGCCCGCTCTCCGACTATGTGCCGGTCTGCACGGCGCCGACCAAGGGCGCGGGGGCCGCCCCCGACGGTGACGATGCCATCATCACCCAGTACGAGATGGGGGCGCTGGAAAAGGTCGGCATGCTGAAGATGGACCTGCTGGGGCTCAAGACGCTGACCGTCATTCACGACGCAGTCCGGATGATCGCGGACCGGCACGGCACCGCCCCGCGGATGGAGACCCTGGCGCTGGACGACCCCAAGGTCTACGAACTGTTGCGGCAGGGCCGCACGGCGGGGGTCTTTCAGTTCGAGTCACCCCTCGCAACCGACACCCTCCGCGCCATGAAGTGCGACCGGTTCGACGACCTGGTCGCCTCCAACGCGCTACTCCGCCCCGGCCCCCTCGATGCCGGCATGCACACCGTGTTCATCCGGCGGAAGTTGGGGCAGGAGAAGGTGACCTATCCGCATCCCTCGCTCCGGGAAATTCTGGAGCCGACTTACGGAGTCATCACCTATCAGGAACAGGTGATGCGCATCGCCAATGTGCTCGCTGGCTTCAGTCTTGCCGAAGCCGATGTGCTGCGGAAGGCAGTCGGCAAGAAGGACGCCGAGCTGATCAAGAAGGAGCTGGGCAAGTTCTGCGAGCGCGCGAGAGCTCTCGGGCATCCGAGGCGGATGGTCGACGACTTGGCCGCCCAGATTGAGACCTTCGGCCGATACGGCTTCAACAAGTCCCACTCGGTGGCCTACTCCATCCTCTCCTACCAGACTGCGTGGCTCAAGGCGCATTATCCGGCCGAGTTCATGGCAGCCCTGCTTTCCTCGGAAATCGGCAACACCGACAAAGTGGTTCAGTACATCAACGAGGCCCGGGAGCTCGGGCTCCACATTCTGCCGCCGGACGTGAACGAGTCGGGATTCAAGTTCACCGTCGTGGGCGACAATCGAATCCGGTTCGGCCTGGGCGCGGTGCGCAATGTCGGGGAGGGCGCCATCGCCTCGATCATCGCCGGACGGCACGCGGCCGCATACGGGTCGGTGGGAGAGCTGGTCGAACGGATCGATCTCCGCCTCTGTAACAAGCGGGTGCTCGAGTCGTTGGTCGCTGCCGGCGCCTGCGACTCGCTGGGAGGACACCGCAAGCAGCTCATCGAAGTGTTGGAGCCCGCGCTGGCCGAGGCCCAGCTGCTGCAGGCGGAGCGCGAGGCGGGACAGGGATCGTTGTTCGGAGGCGGAGAAGGCGGAGAACTCGGACAGGGCGAGAACGGGAACGGCTCTCACCTGACCGCCTTCTCCGACATCCCCGCATGGACCGAGGCGGAGCGGCTGGCCAAGGAGAAGGAAGTACTTGGCTTTTTCATCTCGGGGCATCCGCTCGAGCGTTTCCGGGATGAAGTCGAGTTGTTCGGCAGCCGTACGACGGCCACCTTGAGCGAGTGGGGGGAGCAGCAGGTAAGCGTGGCCGCGGTCGTGACGGCGGTCAAGCGGCAGATCTCGAAGAAGACCGGCAAGGAGTACGCCCGGGTGGTCCTGGAGGACTTTCACGGAACCGCCGAGGGGATCGTATTTCCCGAGGCGTGGGCCAAGCTCAATCAGATCATCCTCCCCGATTCGGCTCTCCTCTTGACCGGCGGCTACAGCGACCGAGACCGGGGCGAGGACCAGGCGCCTTTCATCGTGGAGGCGGCCCGGCCGCTGGAACAGCTCAAATCTTCCGGCGCGGTGGCGCTGAGCCTCAGCTGGGGCGCGCCATCCGCACCTCAGCCTGCGGCAGTCAAGGAAGTAGCGGCGCTCTGTTCGGCTTACCCGGGACCCACTCCCCTCTATATTGAGTGGAGCGACGGCAACGGGGAGGCGGTCCGGCTCCGCTCCCGCCGCCTCTGCGTTGCGGCGGAAGACGACCTGGTCAGGGCTCTGCGCGATCTGCTGGGCGCCGAATCCGTCCACTACGTGAAGGCGGGCTGATCCGATGGCTTCGGCCTACACCCTGGAGTTCGAGAAGCCACTCCTGGAGCTGGAGCGCCAGATCGATGACTTGAAGCGCATCGGGACCGAGCGGCAGATCGACATCGATGGGGAGCTCGAAGGCCTTCAAACCAAGCTCGAATCGCTTCGGGCCGACATCTACCGTAACCTCACGCCCCTGCAGCGGGTGATGGTGGCCCGCCATCCCCGGCGCCCGTACACGCTGGACTATCTCAGCACCATCTTCACCGACTTCATCGAGCTGCATGGCGACCGGCTCTACATGGACGACCCCGCGATCGTCGGAGGCTGGGCCCGGCTCGCGGGGGTGTCGGTGATGGTGATCGGCCATCAGAAGGGGCGTGATACCAAAGAGAACCTGAAGCGCAACTTCGGCATGCCCCATCCCGAGGGATACCGAAAAGCGCTCCGGCTGATGAAGCTGGCCGCCAAGTTCGGCGCGTCGGTCATTACCCTGATCGACACCCCGGGCGCGTACCCCGGACTGGGCGCAGAGGAGCGCGGGCAGTCCGAGGCACTGGCGCGCAATATCCTGGAGATGTCTTCCTTGCCGACGGCGTGCATCGCCGTGGTCATCGGTGAGGGCGGATCCGGAGGAGCTCTCGCGCTCGGCGTCGCCGACCGGGTGCTGATGCTGGAGAACTCGGTCTACTCGGTCATATCGCCCGAGGGCTGTGCCGCAATTCTGTGGAAGGACTCCAGCCAGCGCGAGCGCGCGGCGGAGGCGCTCAAGATCACCGCGGAAGACCTCCTGCGGCTCAAAGTCATCGATGAAATCGTAAAGGAGCCCGTAGGAGGAGCCCACCTGGACCCGGATGCCGCCGGGGAAGCCCTGCGTGAGGCGCTGATCCGTCACCTCACCGAGCTACGGAAGGTCCGACCCGAGAAACTGGTGCGCCGCCGAGCGGAGAAATACGCCGCCATGGGCGCGTTTACGGAGACCTGATGAGTCAGACCGTCGAGGTACGCTTCAAGGGAACCCGTAAGGCCTACTTCCTCTGGGACGATGAAGCCGACCCGATCCGGGTCAAGGACTGCGTGATCGTAGAGGTTGAGCGGGGACGCGATCTCGGCAGGGTCACCGCGGTCGGCGACATGGCGGCCAAGAAGTGTGGCGGCTGCTCCGGCTGCTCGGTGGGCGAGGCGGCCGAGGAGCCCGCGATCCTGAAGCCGGTGTTGCGGCGGGCGACGGCTGAGGACCTCAAAACTCATCAGGAGATCAGGCTTTCGGAGGAGGAGGTCCGGCAGAAGGTCATTCAACGGGTGCGGGCTCACGAGCTGCTCATGAAGGTGAGCGACACCGAGTGGCAGTGGGATCGCAACAAACTGACCATCTATTTCACCGCCGACAAACGGGTTGATTTCCGGGCTCTGGTCCGCGACCTCGCCTCGCTGTTTCGCACCCGGATCGAGCTCCGCCAGATCGGGGTGCGGGATGAAGCCGCCAGACTCTCGGGCGTCGGACGCTGTGGCCGGGAATACTGCTGCTCCACCTGGCTCAAGGAGCTCTCCCCGGTAAACCTCGGCTTGGCCAAGGATCAGCACCTGTCCCTCAACCCTTCCCAGATCTCCGGCGGTTGCGGCAGGCTGCTCTGTTGCCTCAAGTACGAGCACGATTTCTACGTCACAGCGCGAAAGCGGTTTCCCAAGGAGGGGAAAACCTTGAAAACCGCCGTCGGCCCGGAGAAGGTGATCGCGGTCGACATCTTCCGGGAGCGGGTCTTCCTCCGGCACGAGGAACAGGGACCGCGCATCATCCCTCTGGCCCAGCTCCGGGCCGAGGTCGAGCAGCTGGGTGAGGTCTTCCCTACCGCCGAGTCCCGTAACCGCCGGGGCGCCGCCGGTACCCCGGAATCGAAGAACTGAAGGCTCTGGTGGTATCTACGTTCGTCTGCGGCTAAGTCTTGCTGATCACGTAGGAGCCGCCGAGTGCCCAAGTTCTACCTGACCACCGCCATCGATTACTCCAACGGCGACCCGCATCTCGGGCATGCCCTGGAGAAGGTGGGCGCGGATGCGATCGCGCGGTACCGGCGGCTGCGGGGAGATCAGGTGCACTTCCTCATGGGCATGGACGAGCACAGCCAGTCCGTGCTCCAGGCAGCTGCCCGGGCGGGGGTCACGCCCCAGGCTTGGGTGGACCGGATGGCTGCCCGGTTCGAGGAGTTCTGGCAACGGCTCGAATGCACGAACGACGACTGGATCCGAACCACCGAGCCGCGTCACGCTGCTGCCGTGACCGAGCTGCTGCGTCGCATCCAGCGATCCAACCCCGATGATCTGTACGTGGCCGAGTATGAGGGACTGTACTGCACGGGGTGCGAGGAGTTCAAGCAGGAAAGCCAGATCGTGGATGGGCACTGCATCGAGCACCCTACCCTGGAGCTGGTCCACACCCGGGAGCGCAATCATTTCTTCCGCCTGAGTCGCTACGGCAGCCAGCTGCTCGAGCTCATTACGAGCGGCAAGCTGCGAGTGGAGCCGGCGATCCGCCGAAACGAGGTGGTCCGCCTCCTCGAGGGTGGCCTGCAGGACATTTCCGTCTCCCGTCTCCGGCAGCCGTGGGGCATACCCTTCCCCGGCGACTCAGAGCAGACGGTCTACGTGTGGTTTGATGCCCTGATCAATTATCTGTCGGCCACAGGATTTCCCGAACCGGGATACGAGCGCCTGTGGCCCGCCGACCTCCACGTAATCGGGAAGGGAATCACCCGGTTTCATTGCGTCATCTGGCCGGCCATGCTGCTCGGCGCCAGGCTGGAGCTGCCGCGTGAGGTCTGGGCTCATGGGTATGTGCAGTGGGAAGGCACCAAAATGTCCAAGACCAGCGGGACCGCGGTAACGCTGGACGAGGCCATCGAGCGGCACGGGCCCGATGCGCTCCGCTACTTCCTGCTGCGAGAGGTGGGTTTCGAGTCGGACGGCAACTTCACCTGGGAGCGGTTCGACGAGCGCTACACCGCCGAGCTGGCGGACGGGCTGGGTAACCTGGCCTCCCGTTCTCTGGCCATGCTCCTGAAGTACCGCTCAGGTGTGGTGCCGACAGTCCAGCCGAGCAGACTGGACCAGTCGGGACGCGCGGCCCTGGCCACGTACGCCCGCGCGATGGACGCGCTCGACCTTCGCGGTGGGGCCGAGGCGGCCTGGTCGCTGGTCTCCGCGGCAAATCTTTTCGTGCAACAATCTGCACCCTGGGCGCTCGCCAAGGCGGGCAAGGAAGCAGAGCTGGACGAAACTCTTGGGGCGCTCGCGCGCGCGCTGGTGCGCCTGGCCTTGATGACCAGCCCCTTCATCCCGGGGAAGGCTCAAAGTCTCTGGGAGATGCTGGGTCTGGATGGCTTGGTGGCAGAGGCTTCCTGGCAAACAACGGAGGATCCGAGAGTGGCGGGACGCAAGGTTTCGCGCGCCGAAGTGCTTTTCCCTAAGCCTGCAAGCGTATAGCGCTTAAAGTCTTTTCTCGCGAAACTATTTGACAGTGAAAGAGTTATCACTCCTCTTCCCACTTGACAATCCCTATCCTTTTGGGCCACCTTAGCTTTGCAGCGATAACTCCGGTCACCCCCATGACCAGGCAGATTGTCAGATTGGAGCGCCGATCAGGCGAAGTTTACCGCGACATCAGTTGTGAGGTGTATAGTCATGGCCAAACGCCGTTGGACTCTGGTGCTCGTCCCCCATGGGTCGGAGCCCTCGCGCATCGTCGAGGTCTCCTACAACCTCCTGCGCTTCGCCGCCGCGGCTGTGGGAGGCATCGTGGTCCTGGCGCTCCTGGC
This sequence comes from Gemmatimonadota bacterium, assembly GCA_041500125.1. GTDB lineage: Bacteria > Gemmatimonadota > Gemmatimonadetes > Gemmatimonadales > GWC2-71-9 > CAVVWJ01. Next base: position 20,690 of record JBGQLP010000017.1, on the reverse strand, counting down.
CGGCTATGCCACCATCTCCCACACCACTGACCTTTCGCGCGCAGCCCGGCTCCAGCAAGAGAACGCAACCCTCGCCCGCCAGATCGGGGAGCTCCACGGCCGGCTCGTCAGTCTGTCCGACACCCTCACAACTATCTCTCAACGCGATGCTCGAATCCGGGTGCTTGCCAACCTGGAGCCCATTGATCCACAGGTCCAGGCCGCCGGCATTGGCGGACCGGCTGGCGCATCGGACCTGAGCGGCCTCACCGGCATCGCACGGCGCTCTGCCGAAGTCAGGGTGGATCTGGGGGCCTTGATCCGACGGGCCAATCTGCTCGCTTCTTCATTCAAAGAGGCGGCTGATAGCCTTGCCCTGCACACCGCCAGACTCGCCGCCACCCCCTCCATCATGCCGACCCAGGGCTGGCTCTCCAGCGCCTTCTCGGCCATGCGGACTCACCCGATCCTGCATCTGGCGCGGCCCCACGAGGGGATCGACGTCTCGGCTCCCATGGGCAGCCCCATCGAAGCACCCGCCGCCGGGGTGGTCACCGATGCCGGCTGGGAGACGGGCTACGGCAACACGATCACGATCAACCATGGCTTCGGAATCGTGACCAAGTTCGCCCACGCTTCCAAGCTGCTGGTCAAGACCGGCCAACGGGTATCCCGGGGTCAGCGGATCGCCCTGGTGGGCAACTCCGGCCTCGCCACCGGCCCCCACCTGCACTATGAGGTGCACGTGAATGGGCGGCCGGTGAATCCGTTGAAGTATGTGCTGCCTGAGGGGGTCGTGACGGATTGAATAGGACGGAGAAGGCGGAGAGGACGGAGAAGACGGAGAGGCAAAGACATCAAGAAGTCCCCGAGCGCTGAGGGTCAGGCATCGGGGACTTCTCTTTTTGCTCCTTTCCGTCCTCTCCGCCTTCTCCGTCCTTTTAGAACGTCACCTTCGGGGCCTCGGCCGCCCCTGCGCTGGCCTCGAAGTAGTCCCGCGGCTTGCCCCTGCCGAAGACCTTGGCAGTCAGATTGTAAGGGAAGCGGCGGATATAGGCGTTGAAATCGCCCACCGCGGCATTGTAGTCCTGGCGCGCGACGGCAATGCGGTTCTCGGTTCCTTCCAGCTGATCCTGGAGCTGGCGGAAGTTTTCACTCGACCGGAGCTGGGGGTAGTTCTCCGAGATCGCGAGCAGCCGTCCCAGTCCCTGGCTCAGCTGCTGATTGGCAGCGGCCATCTCGGGAACGTTGCCCGATTGAACCGCGCCCGAGAGTCGAGCCCGCGCGTTGGCGATCGAGATGAAGACCGTATCCTCCTGCTTGGTAACCCCCTTCACCGTGTTGACGAGGTTGGGAATCAGATCGGCCCGTCGCTGGAGCTGGGTCTGAATCTGGCCCTGGGCCTTGTTCACCGTTTCGTCTTTGGTCTGGATCTCATTGTATCCGCAGCCGACGATCAAAACGGCGGCCGCGAGAAGTGGCAGAGTTTTCCGGAAGCGCTGCATCACTGATCTCCGAGCTGAAGTTGGTCGAGGAACCGCGCCGCCTGTCCTACCGCCTCCATGTACTTCTCGAACTCCGTCGCTCCGCAGCGCCATTCCCGATCGGCCCGGTGGCGGACGACATGGAGCAGTTGCTCGGCCTCGAAGCCGATTGCGTTGGCCGCAGCGGAGGCGAGCTGGTTTGGATCAGTGGGCACCGGCTTGCCGATCAAGTTCAGCAAGCCGCGAAGCAGCACCAGTATAGTGGCCGCGCTCTGGAGAGCCAGCATGCCGAGGGCCTTGGGGTCGGGAGCGTGGGTGGCGTATCCCTGGCGCAGGCGAAGCAACTTCCCCCGGAACTCCCGCTCCAGCGCTTTGCGGAGATCGGCCCGGTCCACCCGTATGCTCTGGACCGGGTCGGGGCCGCGGAGCACCTGATAGGAAAGCCGCATGTCGGTGATTTCGATGGGAAAGGCGTCGCTGGCGCGCTCCCACTCGGTCCGGCTGAGAATCAAGGGAGGCTCCCGTGACCCCTTGCGCCACCCGGTGAACGCGCGGCCAAGCGAGCGAAGGATCTGGGGGTCGAGCTGATCCAGCACCAACATGAGATTTATGTCGGAGCGGCCGGGAATAAAGTCATCCCGCGCGGCCGATCCGTACAGAACGGCGCTGTATCCCGAGCCGAGTACCTGGTCGACTTCGGCGAGAAAGGGATCGACTACCCGAGAGACGGTCGCCCGCATCAGAATCTTCCCCCGGCACCACCACCACTGAATCCTCCGCCACCACCGAATCCCCCAAAGCCGCCCCCGCCGCCACCAAAGCCGCCACCGCTACCCCAGCCTCCCCCGATCCACGGGCCACCCCAATATACCCCCCTCCTTCGACGTCGCCCTCCGCCCAAAGCCCCCGATGCGATCAGTATGAAGAGCACGAACAGAAGAACCGGAAGGATGTTGCTGATCGGAGATGAATTCCCCCCCTGCCCCGCGGGCGGTTGGTATGCGGTGAGGGCCGAGTCGGTGACGCCATAGCCTCGGGCAATGAGGCTGGACAACGAGCGCACTCCCAACAACAGTCCAGATCCGTACCGACCGGCGGCCAGATCGGGCCGCATCAAATCGCGCACTCCGCCGGCGGCTGCATCGGTGACGATGCCTTCGAGACCTTGACCGACTTCGATCCGGATCTGCCCGGAGTTGGGATCACCGGAGCGGCGGGGCACCAGCAGCAGCACCAGCCCCGCGTTGCGCCGCGGGTCTCCGATCTCCGCCTGGGCACCTACCTTCCACTTGCGTCCGATCGCGAGAGCCACCTCGGCGGGACTGTAATTCCCGATCGAGGGCAACGTCACCACCGCGATTTCCGCCCCCGTGGCGGCTCGCAAGCGCTGAATCAGGTCCTCCAACTCGGCCTTTGACTGGGCATCGAGCGCCGAGGCGAAGTCATTCACGTAGCCGACCGGCTGGGCCGGGACCAGGGTGTCCACACCCCGGCTCTGGGCCACCGATATCACTGCGACCGTCAGTTGAAGCACCGCCAGAAGGGCGGTAGCTTTGGCTCGTGTCCCCGTCAATCGCTCTCCTGCTGCTGAGCCCACTGCCGCTTTGTTAGCCACTTCGGCGCTGCTGAAGACCGGTGGCGTCGCGCTCCTTGGTGTCTGTCTCGCTGCCGGAATGGTGGCCTGCAGGCGCGAGCGCGACGTCTCAGTGCGAGTCTCCATACCCGGGCCGGACTCGCTGGAGACACCCGCGGCCGGCGTGGGCGTTATCGCCCTGCCGTACGATCGCGACAGCGTTCTTGCCAGCCTCGAGGCGCAAGCGCGGAATCCTCGTCCATCCACGGCCGCGCTCGATAGTCTGTTCGCGAAGTTCCGGGGTCCTTTCACCACCTACACGAGCATGACCTATGCGGCCGGTAAGTTACGGGACTCCCTCAACCTGCTCCAACGACAGCTGGATACGGCCTCCCGCCAGGCCCCGTACTACCGTTCGCTCCATCGTCGATGGCTGCTTCTGCGCGACTCGGTTGCGGCGGTAAACACTCGGGCCGAGCGGGCTAGAGTAGCACTCGACCGAGCTCGCGCCGACTTTGTGAGTCGCAGCGAGAGTCTCCGCGCCCGGCTCAGGCACTGGGAAGATAGCACCTATCAGGGTTACGACAGCATCGTCGAAAACCTGACCATGCGGCGGCATCAGGACGCCGCGACCGACACGACTGGCGCTACCGGCTGGGCCCACTTTTCACTGGGACCCGGCAAATGGTGGCTGTATGCTCGAGCGTGGGATACCAGCGATCCCAACGCCGAATGGTATTGGAACATCCCGGTAGACGATGACACACTGCTGCTTTCCAGTCGCACCGGCCGGCGGCGACCCCGTTATTGAGGAGCTGAGGATGTCGAGGAATCTGTCCGGTCTGTTGGTTCTGTGCTTGCTCAGCGCCACTACGTTGAGAGCGCAGACGTCCGCCGCCCCCCTGGAGCCTCGGAGCAAAGGGGCCGCGAAGGCTCCGGTGACCGTCTACGAGATGTCGGACTTTCAGTGCCCCTACTGCCGCGCGTTCGCCTCCGAAACCTTCCCCCAGCTGGAGAAGGAATACATCAAGCCGGGGAAGGTTCGCTGGGTGTTCATCAACTTCCCGCTCACCAGCGTCCATGCCCATGCCTCGGCCGCCGCGCAGCTCGCGCTGTGCGCCGCGAAGCAACGGGGGTTCTGGCGGATCCACGATCTCCTGTTTCAGTATCAGGACACCTGGGCGCCGCTGAAGGAACCCGGGCCATTCTTCGTCTCGTTGGGGGATTCGGCCGGCCTCTCCAAGCAGACCTTGCTCGCCTGTCTCCAGTCGCCGGAAACGATCGAGCAGGTTCAGGCCGATGCGGAGGGCGCGGCGCGGTCGGGTGCGGCCAGTACACCGACGTTTTACATCGAGGGCGGCTTACTGGAGGGCGCGGTTCCGGCGAAGGTCTTTCAACAGGTGCTGGATTCGGTGTACAAGGCCAAGACGGCCCGCAAGGCGGCTGCGCGATAGGGCAACGAAGGACGCACTACCGGCCCACCGCCAGAAACACGTCATATAGCGCGTGAGTCCACGCGGTGATCCCGAAGCCGCGCAACAGGTAGAGGCTGCTGAAGAGGAGACCGGCCACGGTGCGGAAGGCGAAGGAGCCGAGAGTCAGGCGATCGCCGTAAGGCCCGATGTAGTGGAATGCGGAGAAGATCAGGGCTCCGACCCCGACCGCAAAGAGTCCGGCCGGGGTGACTCTCCAACCGAGGACCCTGCGCGCCACCCAGGCTAGCCCGGAGACCAGGATCACTCGAAAGAGTAGCTCCTCGTAGATCCCGGCACCGAGGGAGATCATGACCTGGGTGGCCAGGCTGGAGTCCGCGAGCGACCCCAGAGCCGAGGTCGCAAGACGTCCGCTCAGCCAAATGCCCGGGACCAAAAGTCCCGTCAGTGTGCTCGTCACCAGCCCAAAAGCCAGGGCGTACAGGATTGACTCCGCCGCCATGAGAGCGAACACCCGCGGCTCGATCTTTCCCGACTTGCGACGGTCCTGCGCCACTATCCACGCGCCTCCGCCGACCAGCAGCGCTCCAAAGACCACCAGTCCACTTCGACCACCCAGCGCGACGAAGATGGTCTTCAACAGGACATCGGCTCCGTTGCGCACTCCGGAGAACTCGCTGCCCGACAGCGTGAAGGCGAGAATCTCGTAGACCAGCAGGAGGGGAAAAGCGAAGGTCAAGCTGTAGCGACGCGCCCTGGCCGCATGCCAATAGTTCGAGATCGTGGTCGGCATGTGCGCCTTTCAGCCAGGAAATGTCGGCCCAAAGAAAAGGGGCCGCATTGAGCGGCCCCCCCAGGTTCGAAGTGTCGCCTGGGTCTCAGCTTGCAGCAGTGGCTAACGGCCGCAGGCGACCCTTGACTCTGTAGACAATGGATCACCTCCTCGGTTTCGGGTGGAACATGACTGCGAGGAAGAATTGTAGCCAGGCCCCGCGATGCAGGGCAAGCCTCTTCCGTTTGAGCAGGGTGACGGCAACATTGCCGCATGCCTAGCACCTCCTGGGGATACCGCGCGGCCCTCCGTTTGGGTAGCGCGCTGGCCCCCGCCCTGGGACTGTTGCACCCCAAGATCCGAGCCAGGACCAGGGCCCGGCGAGAGGCCGGCGACCGTCTGCTGGACTGGGCGCGGTGGAGCCTTGATCCCGCGCGTCCCCTGGTCTGGTTTCACGCTGCCTCGGTCGGCGAAGGACTGCAGGCCGAGAGCGTCATCCAGCACCTGCGGCTGATTCGTCCCGACTGTCAAATCGTCTACACCCACTTCAGTCCCTCGGCAGAGGCACTGGCCCGCCGTCTCGAGGTGGACGCGGCGGACTATCTACCCTACGATCTTCCCGGCGCCGCTGACCGGCTGCTGCGCGCACTGGAGCCCGATGTGCTGGTGTTTGCCAAGCTCGACCTCTGGCCCGAGCTGGCGACCCGGGCGGCCACCAGTGGGGTTCAGGTGGCCATCGTAGCCGCCACGGTAAGCCCGGGAAGCAGTCGGCTTCGCTGGCCGGCTCGGACCCTCCTGCACCCCGGTTACGAGGCGGTGTCCGCCGCCGCCGCCATTTCTTCCGACGATGCCGACCGACTCGCCCGGCTCGGTGTGGCTCCGGATCGGATCCGGGTGTTGGGCGATCCTCGCTTCGACAGCGTCGCCCAGCGGGTCCGGGCGGTCGCTCCCGATGATCCGCTGCTGCGCTGGGGACGGGGAGCGCCGACCATGGTGGCCGGGTCTACCTGGCCGGCGGATGAAGCCATCCTCCTCCGCGCATTTGCTCGTCTCTTGCGACGCCGGGCTGACGCTCGTCTGATCCTGGTTCCTCATGAGCCCACCGCCAAGCATCTCGCCCGGCTGGAGCGAAGCGTCGCGGCTGCCGGATTGCCATCGCCGGTGCGCCTCAGTGCCTCCGAGCCGCCGGCGACCCTTCTGCTGGTCGATCGAGTGGGCGTGCTGGCGACGCTCTACGGCAGCGGCACCATGGCCTACGTGGGAGGAGGATTCGGACGCGCGGGGCTTCACTCCGTGCTGGAGCCTGCCGCGTGGTCCATGCCCGTGATATTCGGACCTCGTTGGCGCAACAGCCGGGACGCGGCCCTGTTGCTGGAGACAGGGGCCGCGACGGCGCTGGGCCGCTACAGCGTGAAAGCAGCCGCCGCCGGGCTGGAGCGGCAGTGGGAGAACTGGATAGACGACGATCGAGGTCGACAGACTCGAGGCCGATTGGCGCGGGAAGTGGTCGAGCGAGGAATGGGTGCATCAGGGCGGAGCGCGACCATGCTCGCCGACCTTATTTCAACACGATCCCTTCGTAAGTCACCGCCCGGGGCACGATCAGACCGCCAGTGAGCGCGGTGACCAGAACGTCGGTCCACCGGCTACGGACCTTGATCTTGAGATCCGCGATGCCACTCCCGCCGGCGAGCTGCGCCGCGAGGGCCTTTCGCAACGAGGGGTCCTTGATCTTGGCCAGGCCCCAGAACCCGTAGAGCGCATGGGACGTGACTCGGAAACGAACCCCCGCCGGCTGCTGCCCGACGGGCGACGCGAGCGTCACCGGCACTCCGATTGTGGTGGCATCGAAGGTTTCGGCACAGCCGCCAAGGGAGGAGAGGAGCAGCAGTGCCGGCAGAGAGAGCAACGAGAACGCCGCGCGGAGTCGCCAGGCCGTCACAGACCAGGAATCCGGAAGGCGTAGTGCGCCCCGATACCGAAAACACTCGGATCTCCGCCATCCGTAAAGACCCGGTCATATGCGGCGTGCAGCCCGAGGCCGGTGAGGAGGTTCAGCTCCAATCCACCCCCTAGACCGAAGTTAGTTTCGGTGTTCGAGAGACCGCCGCCAGACGAGCGGACGATATCGAGACGCGGGGCGATCCAGGGCCGGATGGCCAGCGCCGGGTTGGGAATGGTGAGCGCGATTCCCAGACCGACGGGAAACCGGAGCTCGGTGGTGTTGCCCGGGAGCAGGCCGGTATCCGGCTTGGAGTAGCCGATTCCACCCTGCAACGTCACGGAGAGCGGAATCAGCGGGCCGCCAAACACTTTGTAGTTAAGGGTGGCCCCCACCGAGAGTTTGCTACCGGCCGGACCGTCTGGATTGAAGGTCGAAAGGATGGCGGTGGCGCCCAGCGGTCCGAAGCCGGCCCGACCGGTCACGGCTAAGGCGGTGCCCTTTCCGGCGTCCGCGTTGGAGAACCCGACATCACCATAGATCGCGACTCCGGTCGCGATCCCGCTGTTGTAGACCGGTACGCCGCGAACCTGTGCGGCTACCCTCGAGGGGCCCAATACCAAGCCGAGCGCCAGAACTCCGGCGGCCATGGCCTCTCGCGCATTTGGTCTCATCTCGTCCCCCTACAAGTAAACGGGCCGTGAGCGGCACGGCCCTTCAGCGCGCCAGAAGGTACCCCGAGGCTTTGAGGGAAGTCAATTGCAAAGCCACCAATAGAAACGCCCGGCCGCATGGACACGGCCGGGCGCGGGAAACGGGCCTCTTCGGATCAGCGAATATACGCCAGGGAGATTCCAACCCCGTCGATGTCACCCAGACCGCCACTCGCGCGAACAGCGAAATTTCGGCTGAAGCGCATGTCGACGCCGAGACCGAGGGCAAAGTCTACGTGGCTGCCCCCGCCACCGAACCGGGGGATGAGCACCGGATGGGCAAAGGGAACGAAGCTGGTCTTGGAGCCCTCGAGCTCGAAGCGCCGGCCCACGGAGATGCCCACCGGGACGTAATACGTGTCCTCACCACTCCCGACATTCGCGCCAACGCCGACGGTAAGCGCTCCGTCGAGGGGGAAGCTCTCGCTATACTGGATGAGCTGGGCCCGGAAGTCTCCGCCCACCAGATAGCGGGTGCAGCACGGCGTCGGCGCACCATTCACGCTGCTGTTCAATCTGGCCCAGCCGCCGCGAATGCTCAGATCATAGGGGCCGTGGCCGTACCGGTAGAAGCCCTCCAGCGCGTAGCTGACACCCGAGCCTGGATCCGAGAGCGAGGCGCCGAACTCGTGGCTGGTAAAGGCGCGATAAGGGGCCTTGAAGATCGGCGTGCCCGTCTCCTGTGCCGCCAGACCGTTCGCCGATAGCGCGACGCCCACCGCCACCAAGAGCCCGCCGAAAGTGCTATGACGCATGAGAGTCTCCTTGAACGTGTTCGGTGACCACGCGCACCCGGTTGTCAATCACCTGGAGAAATCCGCCACGTACGGAGAAGCGACTGACGGTGCCGGCACGGCGAACCGTCAGAGGACCCTCGCCCAGCAGCGTCATGAACGGTGCGTGGTTCGGCAGGATGCCGACCTGTCCATCAAAGGCTGGCGCCACTACTGCGTCGGCCTCACCGTCGAACATAGACGCCTCGGGTGAGATCACCGTGACCTGCATCACGAGCTCGCGAGCTGCTTGGCTCGTGCGATCACGTCGTCGATACCGCCTTGCATATAGAACGCTTGCTCCGGCAACTGATCGAATTCGCCGGCGACAACTCGCGCGAAGCTGGAGATGGTTTCTTCCAACTTCACGTACTTGCCGGCGAATCCGGTAAACTGCTCCGCCACGAAAAATGGCTGCGAGAGGAACCGGGCAATCCGCCGGGCCCGGGCCACGATGAGCTTGTCCTCTTCACTCAGCTCGTCCATCCCCAGGATGGCGATGATATCCTGGAGCGCCTTATAGCGCTGCAGAATCCGTTGCACGCCGATGGCCACATCGTAGTGCCGGGTGCCGACGTACTGCGGGTCGAGGATCCGGCTGGCGCTGTCGAGCGGATCGACCGCGGGATAGATCCCCAGCTCCGCGATGGCGCGGGAGAGCACCACGGTGGCGTCGAGATGCGCGAACGCCGTTGCGGGCGCCGGATCGGTGAGGTCGTCCGCGGGAACGTAGATCGCCTGCACCGACGTGATCGAGCCGCTCTTGGTGGAGGTAATCCGCTCCTGGAGGTCGCCCATCTCCGTAGCCAGGGTGGGCTGGTATCCCACGGCGCTGGGCATGCGCCCCAACAAGGCGGACACCTCGGAACCGGCCTGGGTGAAGCGGAAGATGTTGTCGATGAAGAGGAGCACGTCCTGCCCCTGAATGTCGCGGAAATACTCGGCGACGGTCAGTCCGGTGAGACCCACCCGCAGCCGGGCGCCGGGTGGCTCGTTCATCTGCCCGTAAATCAGCGCCACATTCTCCAGAATCTTGGCTTCCTTGAATTCCAGATAGAGATCGTTGCCCTCGCGGGTGCGCTCTCCCACGCCGCAGAAGACGGAGCGGCCGCCATGCCCCTTGGCCACGTTGTTGATCAGCTCTTGAATCACGACCGTCTTGCCCACACCCGCCCCGCCGAACAGTCCGATCTTGCCACCCTTCACGAACGGGGCGATCAGATCGATGACCTTGATGCCGGTCTCGAAGATCTCGGTCTTGGGTTGGAGATCGGTGAACTTCGGAGTCTCCCGGTGAATCGGCCAGCGCTCGGTGTCAGAGGGAATCGGCGGTCCCCCATCCACCGGCTCACCGAGGACGTTGAGAATCCGGCCCAGCGGCGCCTCGCCCACAGGAACGGTGATGGGGCCGCCAGTGTCGCGCACCTGCATTCCCCGGGTGACGCCATCGGTGGTGCTCATCGCGACCGCGCGGACCTGGTTCTGCCCGATGTGCTGCTGCACCTCGGCGGTCAGATGAACCGGGAAGGTGCCGCTGGGATCGTCGATCTCCAGAGCGTTATAAATCTCCGGAAGGTGCTCGGGCTCGAACTCGACGTCGAGCACGGGACCGATGACCTGGACCACCTTGCCAAAGTTCTGTTCCGTCTTGGCGGTCCGGCCGACTTTCTCGGTTGCGATTGCGGTTGCCATGTTGGCCTAGACTCCCTGTTTATTTCAGATTTGGTGGCCGGCGCCTTATCCCTGCAGTGCCGCTGCGCCGCCGACGATCTCGGCGATCTCCTGTGTAATCTGCGCCTGCCGCTGGCGGTTGTAGGTCCGCTTGAGCAGCTCGAGGATCTCGCCCGCATTGTCGGTGGCGTTCTTCATGGCGGTGCGCCGGGCGCCGTGCTCGGCAGCAGCGGTCTCGACCAACCCCCGGTAGACCGCATTCCGCACATACAGCGGCAGCAACTGCTCCAGGATGGCTGCTGCACTGGGTGCCAGAATATAGTTGGCTGTCATCTTTCGGCCGTCTTGCTGCCCGGCGTCGCCGGCACCCCCCCCACGCCCTCGCCGACTCGGCATCTCCACCGGGAGAATTCGCACCGTCGCGGGTGGCGTTTGCAGCGCGCTGATGAAGCGGGCCTGGATCAAATCGACGCTGGCCAGCTTGCCCGCGGCGAAGCTCTGGATCAACGGCTCCACGATCTCGGCCGCGTGGTCGGCGGTGGGACGGTCGCCCACGTCCATCCGCTCCAATGCCAGCTTTCGGCCGAGATACTTGAAGAAGCCGATCCCCTTCTTGCCCACGCCATAGAGCTCGACGGTATAGCCTTCCGCTTCGAGCGCCTCGATCCGCCGCCGAGCTTCCTTGATCAGATTGGAGTTGAATCCGCCGGCCAGTCCCCGGTTGGAGGTCAGCAGAATCACGGCCGCGTGGTTGGGGCCTCCCTTGGACGGAGGCTTCGGCTGGCGCAACAAGGGGAACTGGTCGGCCAGGTCCGGGGTAACCAGATCGGCGATCACCTCACGCAGCGCATCGGCATAGGGCCGGGCGCCCACCACCCGGTCCTGGGCGCGCTTCAGCTTCGACGTGGCCACCAGCTCCATCGTCTTGGTGATCTTCCTGGTATTCTGGACGGACCGGATCCGCCCCTTGAGCTGACGACCCTTGGCCATTATTCGGGAGCGAACATCGGCTTGAAAGCCGTGATGGCGGACTTCAGCCGGTTGGTGAGATCGTCGTCCAACACCTTCTTGGTCCGGATATCCTTGAGGATCGCGGGATGGGATGCCTCGACATACTCGAGCAAGTCGCGCTCCCACTGCCGGATGTGCGGTACCTCGACATCATCGAGATAGCCATTGGTGACGGCGAAGATGATGACCACCTGCTTCTCCACCGGCACCGGGCGATACTGCGGCTGCTTGAGCACCTCGACCAGCCGAGCGCCGCGGGAAAGCTGCCGCTGAGTGGCGGCGTCGAGGTCGGACCCGAACTGGGCGAAGGCCTCCAGCTCACGGTATTGCGCCAGGCTCAGCCGGAGCGGGCCGGCCACCTGCTTCATGGCCTTGATCTGGGCGTTGCCGCCTACCCGGCTCACACTGATGCCGGCATCAACTGCCGGGCGGACGTTGGAGTAAAACAGATCGGTGGTCAGGAAGATCTGGCCGTCGGTAATCGAGATGACGTTGGTCGGGATGTAGGCCGAGACGTCGCCGGCCTGGGTTTCGATGATCGGGAGCGCGGTGAGCGAACCGCCCGGCTTCTTGATGCGCGGGTCCAGCTTCACCGTCTCCGCGTTCTCGTTGATCTTCGCGGCCCGTTCGAGCAACCGGCTGTGGAGATAGAAGACATCGCCCGGATAGGCCTCGCGGCCGGGCGGCCGGCGGAGAATGAGCGAGAGCTGCCGGTACGCAGCGGCCTGCTTGGACAGGTCGTCGTACACACACAGCGTCGCCTTGCCTTCCTCGTACATGAAGTACTCGGCAATGGCGCAGCCGGCGTAGGGGGCGATGAACTGGAGCGGCGCGGGATCCGACGCGGAGGCGATGACCACGATGCTGTAGTCCATCGCACCGGCATCCTTGAGCTTGTCCACCACGGTGGCCACGGTCGAGCGCTTCTGCCCGATGGCCACGTAGACGCAGATGACTCCAGCTCCCTTCTGATTGATGATGGTGTCCACCGCGATGGCCGTTTTGCCGGTGCCGCGGTCACCGATGATCAGCTCCCGCTGGCCCCGGCCGATCGGGATCATGGCGTCGATCGCCTTGATGCCGGTCTGCAGCGGCTCCTTCACCGGCTGGCGGACGATGATGCCCGGCGCGACCATCTCGACCTGGCGCCTGGCCGAAGTCTGAATTGGCCCCCGACCGTCGACCGGCCGGCCCAGCGCGTCCACCACACGCCCCAGCATGGCGGGGCCGACCGGTACGTCGAGCAGCCGGCCGGTCCGGCGCACCTCATCGCCTTCCTTCAGCTTGAGGTAATCGCCCATGATCGCGGCGCCGACGTTGTCTTCCTCGAGGTTGAGCACCAGCCCGGCCACCGTGTCCCCCGTCTCCTGAGCCGTAAACTCCAACATTTCGCTGGCGACCGCGGACTTGAGACCGTAGATGCGGGCGATGCCGTCCCGCACTTCCAACACGGTTCCAACCTCGCTCACGTCTTCGGCACCGAGATCCGCCGAGGCGATCTCCCGCAACAGAATTTCTTTGAGCTCGCCAGGACGAAGGGTTGTTTCAGTGGCCATGGAATCCCGAACTAGGCTGAAGGTGGGCTCTAATCTAGCTTGTGAAAATAATCACAATGCTCGGCGCGGCAAGGAGCAGAGGCGTGGAGGCTTACACCCGACTTCGCGTATTCCCTCGCACAAACGCCGCCAGTACGCCGCGGGGACCCAGCTCGCCCAACCCTCCGCTGGATACATTGGCGATGCGGCGCGCCGTGTTGGCGAGGTGACCGGGTGAGGCGAAGTTCAGCACCCGAACGACAGTGGGCACACTGTAGCCGGGGTTGCCCAGAAGTTGGGCGGCACAGGCCACCCGAGTCAGATCGATCACCCGTTTGAGGTTGGGAGCACCGCCCGCGCCGAATTGCCGGGACAGATGCTCGCGACTGATCCGGAGCCGCTCGGCGAGCGTGCTGGTGCGAATCGGGCGCTCGACCTCACCCACCAACACATCCCAGGCAGCGCGCTGCAGGGTCTCGGTGAGCCGGAGCATGCGAGGGGCGTCGGCCAGGGCCCGCCGCCGCTCGGCGGTGATCGACGAGCGCACCACCAGGTCCCCGACGATGGGATCATCCACCCCTTCCACGGCTACTGCGGATACCGACTCGCGGCAGGCCAACAGGAGCTCACCGTCATCGGGGCGGAAAGGGCCGTAGACCACCAACGGAATGAACGGCAGGCGGACCCGCAGTTCGGTGAGCTGGGGAAGCAAGCCGGGCAGAGGCGCGAGCACGACGGCGTCGACCAAGCGCCGGTCCAACAGCCGGTGCAAGCTCGCAGGCGTGCGACAGGAGACAACGCTGGGGCCGCCCTTGGGCAAGCTTCGGCGGAGAGCAACCAGTGCGGCTCGGCTTTCCAGCAGCGCGGCGATGGTGGGCATCAGATGGCTTCGACCCTCTCACTCTTTCCTTCCTCTCCCCCCCCCCGGCGCTCTTCGCGCTGTGCGCCAGGCCGCCCGTCGGGCCGTCCACCCGACCGCCCTGACCCAACGGCCACCAGCGTCCGCACCATCTCGCCGGCGCGCTTGAGCACTCCTCGAGCATTGTCGTAGCTCAGGATCTCCAACGCCTCGCTCAGCGGTCGCCACTGACAGGCGGTGATGCCCTCATCCACCTGGGGAGAGGCCTCTCCATCCGGACTCTCGAAAAGAAAGAAATGACAGTACTTGTGGATGTGCCGACCGCGGAACCGAAAGTGCCAATCGATGACTCGGATGGGTCCCTGGACGACCAGATGACTCAGCCCGGTCTCTTCGGCCGTTTCCCTTATGGCCGCCTCGGCGGGGGACTCATCCCCTTCCAGATGCCCCTTGGGAAAGCCCCAGTTGTTGTAGGAGTCACGAATCAGGAGATAGCGCGCGCCTTCGCCGGGTACCCGGCGAAACACGATCCCGCCGGCACTCACCTCCAGCTCGGCGCGACGCTTGCTCATCAGAACACGGAGATTTTGAGGTATTTCTTCGGGTTCGCTTGGATGTCGGTCAGCAGCTCCCGAAACTGGATGACGGTCTTGGTGGTCTCGTGGTAAAGCGTTGAATCGCTGGCGAGCATTCCAATGGTGCCTCTCCCCGCCTGGAGCTTGGTCATCAAGGAATCGGCAGCGAGAAGCACCCGCACCAGGCTGGCCTGGTTTGCCCGAGCGGCTGCCATGACCGATCGCAGGTCGGCCGCGGCCAGTCGGATGTCGGCGCTCGAGCTACGCGAATTGTTCAGGATATCCTGGAGCTGATTATCGCTGGTGGCGGTGTCCAGCCGGGCCACTGCATTTCGAAAGGTCTTGGCGGCGCCGGTAAATGCGTCGGCCGAGCTCACGACGTTCTCACCCACGCGATCCATGCGATCGGTCTGGGCGTGGGCGAACTTGACCAGCCGGCCCGAGATCGTCGCCAGGTCCTTGACGCTCTGCTGCAAATTCCTGAGGGCGGTGCTGTCGAAGGCCTGCCCGATCCGCTGGGTCACGTCCGCGACGTCTCCCGCGATCCGGCTGGCTTGCGCCGTGAGTTGCCCGATGTCGGGGAGCGTCGCGCCCGGCCACGCTTCTCCGCCGGCCTGATCGGACTCGATCAGCGCATTGCGCAGATTGGGGTCGGTAGGGAGCGGCTCCAATGGCACGATGTTGGCCGTCCACTCGCCGAAGAGGCTGGCCGAGGCCGAGATCACCGCCGGCTTGCGGGGCAGCTCCACCGAGCGGTCGATGCTGAACTCGGTCTCAACCCACTCATTCTCGACCAGCTTGATGGCCTCGACTCGTCCCACCTTCACCCCCCTCAGCGTAACGGGCCCACCCACGCCCAGCCCGCCGACCGTGCGAAACCGGGCCGCATAGGTGGCCTTCTTCTGATTTACGTCGGTCTCGCTCAGCCAGATGGCGCCGCCGATGACCAGCGCGAGCGCGGCGAGCACCGCGAGCCCAACCGCGAATTCGTTGCTCCGTTTCACCCGACGGATCTCCGCGCCACCGGCTCTACCAGCTCCGGGCCGGGGCGCCCTTCGATGAACTGCCGCACTACCGGGTCGTCGGACGCCTGGATCTCATCCACGGTACCAACCTGCCGGATGGCGCCCTGGTAGAGCATGGCTACGCGGTCGCCGACGCTGAAGGCGCTCCGCATATCGTGGGTGACCACCAACCCGGTAACGCCGAGGTCGCGGGTCCGTATGATGAGTCGATCCATCACCGTGGCGGTGATGGGGTCGAGCCCGGTTGTTGGCTCGTCATAGAGAATGTAGCGCGGCTTCAGCGCGATCGCTCGGGCAATACCCACCCGCTTGCGCATTCCCCCCGAGAGCTCGGCCGGGAGTTTGTCCTCCGTGCCGCTCAGGTCCACGACAGCCAGACTCTCCTCGATTCGTTCCCGGATCACGCCTGCGTCGTAGCCCCGCTTCACCAGACCCAGGCGGATATTCTCTGCCACCGTCAGGGAGTCGAACAGAGCCGCAAACTGGAAGACATATCCGATCCGGCCTCGCAGAGCGGCCAGCTCATCGCGAGCCAGGTCGTGCACCACCTCGTCATCCACCAGCACCCGTCCACCATCGGGCTCGATCAGCCCCACGATGAGTTTCAGGGTGACGCTCTTGCCCGCACCGGAGGCGCCGATGATCACCGTATTCTGGCCGTCGGGGACTTCCAGCGAGACCCCGCTCAGAATGGTGCGAGGCCCGAAGGTTTTGGTGAGGTTGTCGAGGAGGATCACAGCAGCACGAGGGCCCAGAAGGCGTCCAGTACCAGAATCGCCTCGCAGCCGAGAACCACGGCACGGGTCGTCGCCTGTCCCACACCTTCGGCGCCACCCTGAGCCGAGAGACCGCGGAGGCAACCCATAAGCGCCACCGCGCCCCCGAAGCTGGCGCTCTTCACCAGGCCAAACCACAGGTCCTTGAACTGGTAGAACTGTTTGAGCCCCTTGAGAAACTCGGTGCTCGAAAGATCCAGCAGGTTGATCGCCGTGATCCAGCCGGAAGCCACGCCTACCGCGACGGCAAACGCCGTCACGACCGGGAACATCAGGGTCGCGGCGAGCACCCGGGGAACCACCAGGTAGGCATACCGATCGTAGGCCAGGGTCTCGAGAGCATCGACTTGCTCGGTCACCTTCATGGTCCCCAGCTCGGCGGCAATGCTGGCGCCCACCCGGCCGGCCAGAGCCATTCCGGTCAGCACCGGCCCCAGCTCCATCATGATCGTCTTTCCGACCAGCGCCCCCACGAAGTAGAGAGGGACGGTGCCGGTGAAGATGTAGGAGGAGAGGAGGGAAAGGACGATGCCGGTGAACACGGCGATGAACAAGGCGATGGGAACCGAATCGACGCCGAGCCGCACCATCTGCCCCATCAGGAGGGGAAGCCAGGTACCGATGTCGGCGAGGGCGCGTCCCGCTTCCAGGCTGCGGCGGCCCACATGCGCTACAAAGCCTTCCCGGGTGGGGGCACGGGATGCCACGGAATGATTCACGGAGGGAACCTAGCCCGTGCCCTTCATGCCGCAAAACTCGCCAGCGCGCGGCCCACCTCGCCCTCGCGCAGCCGC
This sequence comes from Gemmatimonadota bacterium, assembly GCA_041500125.1. Classification (GTDB taxonomy): domain Bacteria; phylum Gemmatimonadota; class Gemmatimonadetes; order Gemmatimonadales; family GWC2-71-9; genus CAVVWJ01. The sequence continues at coordinate 3,775 of JBGQLP010000017.1, read as the reverse complement.
TTGAGCGCGCGGTCGCGGAGCTGACGGACCCGCTCGCGAGTGACCCCGAGCATCCCACCAATCTCCTCCAGGGTGTGCTCCCGGCCGCCATCGAGCCCGAAGTAGAGTCGCAGGACCTTGGCGTCCCGGGGGGCCAGCGAGCGAAGCGCAATCTCGACCTGTTCCTCGAGGAAGCGCTCCATCGCGCGCTCTTCCGGGTCGCCCTGCTCCTCGGCGATGAAGCGGTCGATGAGAGAGCGCTCGCCCTCCGGATCCAGCGGGGCGTCCAGCCGCACCTCGGCGGTGTTGAGCGCGGCCAGCGAGCGGACCACGTCTACCGAGAGACCGGTGCTGTCGGCGATCTCTTCGGGAGTGGGCTCCCGTCGCAGGTCCTGGCGCAGCGTCTCGGCGGTGCGGGTGATGCGGGAGAGATCGGCGGTGCGGTTGAGCGGCACCCGCACGGTGCGGCCGTGGCGGGCGAGAGCGGCGAGAATCGACTGGCGGATCCACCAGACCGCGTAGGAGATGAACTTGACGCCCTGGTCGGGGTCGAATTTGCGGGCAGCCGTGAGGAGACCGAGGTTGCCTTCGCCGATCAGGTCGCTGAGGGCCAGCCCCCGGTTCTGATATTTCTTGGCGACCGAGATGACGAAGCGCAGGTTGCGCTTGACCAGCTCCTGCATGGCCTCGGGATCACCGGCGCGTACCAGGCGGGCGATGGCCATTTCCTGCTGCGGAGTAAGCAGCGGGGTCTGACTGACCTCGAAGAGGTACTGGTCGAGGATGTCGCGATCGGCATCGTAGACGCCGAGATTCTTGGCGCTCTCGCGCCGCCGCGTCCGCCGGGGCTTGACTGGCGCGGGCTGGGCGAGGATCTCGGCGATCGTAAGGTCATCGGGACGCGGGTCGGGAAATGCCTGATCACTCATCTCTGCAAATTACCCTTCGATCCAGCGCTGTTGGCCTCTCGCGGGCCATGTGGCCTCGTTGACACTCACTTTGGCGCGGGCTACGTTTCCGTGCTTGCCGCGGTGCCGTTCGAGGGCGGGACAATATAGCGGGGGCGTAGCTCAGTTGGGAGAGCGCGTGAATGGCATTCACGAGGTCAGGGGTTCGATCCCCCTCGCCTCCATCCCCCTTCGGCCGAATACGAACCCGGTCAACAGGTCGTTGCGCCGCGGCGGGACGGGCGCTAAACTCCTCACCGCTTCGCGGGAATAGCTCAGTTGGTAGAGCACAACCTTGCCAAGGTTGGGGTCGCGGGTTCGAGTCCCGTTTCCCGCTCTACGAAGAAGCGGAACTGACGCTCCGACCCACTATCACACGGGCCTCACGGCCGGCGGATTGATAGAGAGTATCGGCAGGGGGGCGGCAGAATGCAGAGGCGGAGCGAGGCTCCGACTCCCGGTCATGCCGGCGAACACGTCCCCTGGACTGTCAGAGTATCGGCCGGGGCACACAGAGTCTGAAGCACACGTCGCGGGGTGGAGCAGTCTGGTAGCTCGCCGGGCTCATAACCCGGAGGTCGTGGGTTCAAATCCCACCCCCGCTATTAGAAGGACGGGAAAGACGGGAAGGATGGGAAAGACGGAAAGGTGAGGCAGGCAGGCGGATAAAGGCGGGACAGATCGCTCAGGGCGCGGAGTCCCGCCGGCTCGAGCAGACCTTCCCGCCTTTCGAATTCCTTCCCGTTCTTACCAACCTTCCCGTCTTTCCCGTCCTCTCGAAGACGGGCGGTTAGCTCAGTTGGTTAGAGCGCCACGTTGACATCGTGGAGGTCACAAGTTCGAGTCTTGTACCGCCCATGAGCGCCCTTAGCTCAATTGGATAGAGCATTTGACTACGGATCAAAAGGCTGGGGGTTCGAGTCCCTCAGGGCGCACTCGACCAGGAACGTGAGCGGGACTAGGAGTCCTAGTCCCGCTCACGCTGTTCAGGAAAGACGGGGCGTAGCGCAGCCCGGTTAGCGCGCCTGCTTCGGGAGCAGGAGGTCCCCGGTTCAAATCCGGGCGCCCCGATTGTAAGAAGCACATCGCCCCACCACCGGAGCCGGTGATGGGGCGGGTTTTCTTCTCCGACTGCCTATCTCGCGCGCTTACAAGGTCGGGCTGATCGCAATTTCATAGACCACCGGAAGCGGCGCCGGGGTGCTGACCCCACCCGCCTGGGTCTGGATCCGGTACTGCACCTCGCGCTCCCACTGGCCGGCGCACTGAGCGTCTTTCGCGACCGTCACGGCTGAACCAGCCTTGACCTCCTGGAACTCGCCGCTGACCGCCCGAACCCAGATCCTTGAAGCCGAAGCCGCGGTTCCCCGCACCCGCAGCTGGTATCCGCTGTTGGCCGACACCTTCACCGTCACGGAACCATAGCGCAGGGTACCCGTCGTCGTTTCCCGCTGGGCACTCACGCCCTGAATCGAGCCCCGAGGAGCGATCCTGGCGACCAGCGCAACCTGCGCCAGGCCGGAAGTGATACCCACCTGACCGTGGGCGCCACCCGGGGCGGCGATGAGGAGCAGACAGCCTCCCAGCGTCGTTTGAGTGAGGCGTCTAATCAGGCGTAAGGTACTCACTGTGTCTCCCGGATAAGGTTGAATCCGGGCTCCCTTAAAGCACGCTGTAAGCCACGCGCTTAGCCATGTAACTACATACGTCGTAATGAGTTGGCAAACCACATAGGGGGGCTTGAATTGTAAAAGAATGTGACGGTAGTCGAGCTTGCGAATCTAAGTGCTTGTGGCGTGTGACGCTGGGCCGTCCCTTCCACCGGCGAACGAAAACGCGACGTGGAGGGTCCTTAATACTGCAACTGGTTTCAGCAATTGGCCATCCAGGCCTCAGAGGCATGGATAGTGCTCCCCCCGAGTAACCCCCGGCCTACCATCCCAGCGAGAGACCCATGAAGGTCACGGTCGACATCGACAAGCTGCTCCGGGAAGGACGCATAAGCCCCGCTGATCACGCGCGTCTCAAGAGCTCTGCCGCCGCCGACACCGGGTCGTTGGCGCTGAACCTGCTCCTCGGCTTCGGCGTCATCGCCACTGCCGCCGGCGCCCTGGTACTCTTGCACTCTGCCCCGGGCTCTGTCGTCCTGGGCGTGGTCATGGGAGCCGCAGGCGTTTCGGTCTCCGCCCAGTCCCCCAAAACCTGGGGAGTGCTCGGCTCCATCCTGCTCCTGGTCGGGTCTCTGCTCGCGGCCGGCGGCGTTCTGGCCTTGACCGATGGCAGGACTCCGGGCTTCATGGCGGTGACGGCCCTGTTCCTGGTCGCAGGTGTCTTCGCGCGGAGCGGCCTGCTGATCGCTCTGGGAACCCTCGCCCTCGCCCATACCGTGGGGGCCGGCACCGGCTACGGCCACGCCATGTACGTGCTCGTCATCCAGGAACCGACCGTCACGGTGGTACTCTTCACAGTGCTGAGCTGGGCCTGCTACCGCTGGTCGCTCTCCCTGCAGCCTGAGTTTCAGCGGCTGGCGCTGGTCTCGGCACGGACCTCACTGTTCCTGGTGAACTTCGGCTTCTGGGTGGGCTCGCTCTGGGGTGACACGCCGGGCACCGGGGAGCTCGGGTTTGGCGGCCGCGGCAGTCAGACTATACCGGATTGGGCCTTTGCCATTGCGTGGGCGGCGGCGTTAATCGGGGCGGGGTCCTGGGCGGCACGGGAGAACCGCCGTTGGGTGGTGAATCTCGTCGCGGTATTCGGCGCGATTCACTTCTACACTCAGTACTTCGAGCGGCTCGGCGCCTCCCCCGGTACCATTCTCACTGCCGGACTGGTGGCCATCGGCATCGCGC
>JBGQLP010000016.1:0-61886 GCA_041500125.1 Gemmatimonadota bacterium | reverse complement strand
GACTGCGATCTCAGGACGCCTGGCCGACTATCGGCCAGGGTCGGTCAATATCGTCGGGACCCGCTGTACGCACCAGCATTCCCGATACTACCATCACCACTCGACTGTCGCATAGACGAAGTGCATCTTACTGGTCATCCCATTGCAGGAGAGTCGCTCCTACGCGCCCCCGACATCTAGAGCAGCATCGCACCGAGCGCATTGGCTGGCTCCGGGCCGCCGTCCTCGGGGCCAATGATGGGATTGTGTCTACGGCGAGTTTGGTGCTTGGCGTCGCGACGGCTGAGGCCAGTCGCTCAGCCGTTCTGGTCGCGGGTGTTGCCGGCCTCGTAGCTGGCGCCATGTCCATGGCCGCCGGCGAGTACGTCTCGGTCAGCTCCCAGGCCGATACCGAGCGAGCCGATCTGGAGCGGGAGCGTGGGGAGCTGGCTGCGGGTGGCCCGGCCGAGCAGGAGGAACTTGCGGCGATCTACGTCGCGCGCGGATTGACGCCCGCCCTCGCCCATCAGGTGGCCAAAGAGCTCATGGCCAAGGACGCCCTGGCTGCTCATGCCCGGGACGAGCTGGGCATCTCCTCGGCCTTGGCCGCGCGCCCGGTGCAGGCCGCCCTCACGTCCGCGCTGACCTTTGCCGTAGGGGCAGCGCTTCCCTTGATCGTCGCGCTCCTCGCGCCGACCAACCGACTGGTGCCAGCCGTGGCGGTGGCGTCGCTCCTATGCCTGGGAATTCTGGGGTGGCTCGCAGCGCGCACCGGTGGTGCGCGTCCGCTGCTCGGCGTCGTTCGCGTGGTCTTTTGGGGAGCACTCGCCATGGGCATCACGGCCGCGATTGGCGCCCTGTTCGGCACCAGCGTCAGCTGAGGACTGCCCTGAACCTTTCGCGCGCTTGGCCCGTACTTTCCGCATACCCGCACGGAGCCTGCGCGATGATCCGCCGCAACCCGATCCCTCTCCTCCTGCTCACCGTCGCGGCGCCCCTCGCGGCACAGACCGGCCAGCCGGCCGATGTCGCTCTGGCCCGGCGCGGCATTCAGGCCGGGAACGCGGCCTACATCGCGGCGTTCAAGCGAGCCGACGCCAACGCCCTGGCCCAGGTCTACGACCCGGAGGGTGCTCGCCTGAATGAAGGCGGCGTGGTGGTCCGGGGCCGGACCGCCATCGCCGATGACGTCGGAAAGTTCGTGGGCAAGGTGGGCCCGGTCCGCGTCACGCTCGAGACCAAAGATCTCTGGCTGGTCGGCGACACCGCCTACGAGACGGGCCTGTGGTCGTACACCTTTCAGCCGAAGGGCCAGGCCGAGCAGCGGATCGGGGGCCACTACGTGACCCTATGGAAGCGGCAACCGGACGGCGGGTGGAAGATCTGGGCGGATATGGGTGTTCCGGGGACGTAGCGGGAGGTGCAGGCCCATGGGTTTCCGACCGATACCTAAGGCGACCTCTAAACCTCCGACTCATGGGCAAAAGCATAGACCGCGCCGAGTGGCACTACGGCGGCGGCGACCTCTATCCCAAAGAGCTTCCGCCGGAGAACGGCGGAACCCACATCGGCATGTACCTCGCCTGGATCATCGGGCGTGGCCTGGCGAGCGCGTTGCTGCAGAAGTACGCCCGCGATTCCCTGCCGCTGCTCCGGGAGCGGAAGATCACCGGCCGGGAACTGCTGTTCTCCGAGCTGGACGAGAAGTTCTTCGAGGGTCTGCTTACCAGGGTGGGAAAGGACTTTACCCAAGTCTACTATGACACCGACTGCTACCTGGAAGACTATGCAGCCGTCCTCGGCGACAGCGTTCCGACGCTCTACCATGTCGAGGATTCGTGGGCGAACTACGACAAGCTCGCTCCGGTCATTGACCAGCGCTTCTCCCGCTGGCAGCAGGGGGAACCTCCACCCACCAGCCCGCAGCAGGCCGGCTTGAAGCAGGCCGAAGACGAGTACTTCAATGTGCTTCTGGAAGCGGGGAGGAAGCTTTCCTCGGACCCGGCGGGTGCGATCATAGCGTTGGAGAGGTATCTCGCGAGCGGGCCACTGCCGCCCTATCGGACCGGGGCACTCCGGGAGCTCGAAATCCTGCGGGCGAAGCATGGGGGTGGGCGGTAAGGCGGTACGTTGTCAGGGTGACAATTCAGCTACCAGGTCACCCCTTCGGTAAGCGCACCGTACAGCGAGTCTCAAACCCACCCCGCACATTGTACAGCGTGCTGACCTCCAGCATCTGCGGCTCCAGCAGCTTGAACAGATCCTCGGCGATTCTCGCCGTCGCGTGCTCCTGGAAGATCCCCACGTTGCGATAGCTGGTCACGTAGTACTTGAGGCTCTTGAGCTCCACGCACCGGTCTGCCGGCACATAGCGGATGGTGAGCGTGGCAAAGTCGGGCAGGCCGCTATAGGGGCAGACCGCGCTGAATTCCCGGGTCTCGGTGACGATGTCCTGGTCGGGGCCGGCGTACTCGAAGGTCTCCAGCACGGCGACATCGATCGCCTCAGGTCCAACGAAGGGGATGGTTCTGCCTTCTGCGATAGCCATGCTGGGTCCAGGTGGGTTAGTTGATGGAAAGATAAACAGCGGAACACTGGGACAGCGAGGCGGGCGGCCCCACGGTCATTCCGAGCGGCCTCCCGCGTCATTCCGAGCTTCTTCAAGCGCCAACCCTTGTCCGTCCGCCTGTCCGCCTGTCCGCCCGTCTACTCCGCCCTCACCATCCCGGTCTCCATCCAGCTGTGCTCGCCCTTCAGCACCTGCTGGGCCACCGCATAGGTCGCCACGTCGTCGTTGTCGAACACGGCGGCGAACTTCTCCTCTACCCGGCGCCGCGCGTGGCGGCTGAACAGGTTGGCCAGCTCCACCGGCCCCCGGTTGCTGGGATCTTTCTTATACATGGAATAGGCCCGGGCACACGCCGCCGAGATGGCCAGCAGCTCGGCCCCGATCTCCACCAGGCGGCCGAGCACCGCTTGCCGCTTCTCCAGCTTGGGTCCGAACCGCACCATACAATGGAAGAGGGTCCGGGCCAGACGCCGGCACGCGCGATTCACGAAGCGGACGTGAGTGGCTAGCGGGCCGAACTCGCTATAGCGGGGAAACCGGCCCCAGCCCAGCCAGAGCTTGGGATACCAGACGGCGTAGTACAGACCCGAGCGGAGCAGCGCCTGAAGCTTCTTGGCCATCGGCGCCTTGGGATCGATCAGGTCCCCGGCCAGCTTCAGGTGGGTGTCCACCGCCTCGCGCGCGATGAACAGCCGCATGATCTCGCTGGACCCCTCGAAGATCAGGTTGATGCGGTAGTCGCGCATCATCCGCTCGATCGGATCGGGGCGCTCGCCCCGGCTCCTCAGGCTGTCCGCGGTCTCGTAGCCCCGGCCACCTTTGATCTGGAGGGTGTCGTCCACGATCCGCCAGCCGATCTCGGTGTTCCACATCTTGGCCATCGCCGCCTCGAGCCGGATGTCGGCCCCGCCCCGGTCGGCCATCAGCGACGCCAGGTCGGAGACCGCCTCCATCGCGAAGATCTCCGCCGTCATCCGGCCGATCTTCTGGGCGATGGCGTCGTGCTTGCCGATCGCCTGGCCCCATTGCACCCGCTCGGCCGCCCAGCGACGCACGATCTCCAGACAGCGCTTAGCGCCGGCCACGGCCGACGCCGGCAGCGTGAGCCGCCCGGTGTTGAGGGTGATGAGCGCGAGCTTCAGTCCTTTGCCCTCGCCCCAGAGCACGTTCTCCACCGGCACCTTCACGTTGGTGAAGCGGATGATCCCGTTCTCCAGCGCCCTGAGGCCCATGAAGTGGAGCCGCTGCACCACCTCCACGCCGGGCCAGTTGGTCTCCACGATGAACGCGCTGATCTTTTTGGGACCGGTCCGCGCCATCACCACCATAAGCTCGGCGATGGTGCCGTTGGTGCACCAGAGCTTCTCGCCATTCAGGATGTAGTGGGTGCCGTCGGGCGACAGCGTGGCGGTGGTGCTGAGCGCCGCGGGATCGGATCCGACCTGGTTCTCGGTGAGTGCAAAGGCCGAGACCGCACCCTTGGCGAGCCGGGGGAGATACTTCTTCTTCTGGGCCGGGGTGCCGAACAGCTTGAGCGGAGTCGGCACGCCGATCGACTGCGCCGCGGAGAGCAGGGCAGTGAGGTTGCCGTCCTGGCTGGTCACCAGCCCGACGGCGTGGGTGTAGCTGTACTGGCTGAGACCGAGCCCGCCGTACTCAGTCGGAATCTTGATCCCGAACGCCCCGATCTCACCCAGTCCCTTCACTACATCTGTCGGAATCTTCCCGTCGCGATCGATCTTGTCGCTGTCCACCCGCTCCCGCATGAAGCGCTCGAGCCTCTCCATGAATGGGCGGGCCCGCTCGAGGTCAGCCGGATCCGGCTGCGGGAAGGGGTGCACCAGGTCGAGCCGGAATGAGCCCTCGAACAGCTCGCGCACAAAGCTGGGCGACTCCCACTCCTTCTCCCGCGCCGCCTCGGCGACTTCCCGGGCTTCCTGCTCGGTCGCGAGTGGAGTGTGCGGAGTGCGGACCGGGGGAGTGAGAAGGTCAGTCATGGCTCGATGGCTCGGTTGAGGTTGTGGTGAACGAGGAGCTCTCGTCCTGAGCGAAGCGAACGGAACCGCGGAGTCCGTGCAACACCAGGCTGATGACGTGGCGCTTCCGCTGCTCCAGCTCGTCCGCGTCTTCCAATCGGACGCCCACCGCCGGCGCGACGGTGCGGGCGTGAATCATGGGGAACCAGCAGAGCGAGATGATGCTGAGCAGGAGCTGTGCCGCCTCTCCCGACGGGGCATCGTCCAGACCCAGCTCCGCGCTGATGGCGGCGAGGGCTTCCTGGCCAGCGGAGAGATGACTCACGCCGTGCGGAAGCCGGCTCCCGCTGAGGGCCTCGCGCTCGATCAGCCGGACGAAGTTCGGCCGAGCGGCCAGGAAGTCGAAGTAATCGGAGACGGCACCAGCCAGAATGGTCTCCGCGCTTTCGTTGCTGGCGAGGGCCCGGGCCCGGCCTTCGCGCACTGCCTCCCGGACCTCGGCAAAGGACCGATCGAGCACCGCCTGATAGAGGTCGGCCTTAGATCGGAAGAAGTACCCCGGGGTGCCGCGGGAGACGCCGGCCGCCGCACCGACCTGGTTGAGGCTGGTCGCGTCGTACCCCTGCTCGGCGAACAGGCGCTCCGCGGCATCGAGAATCGCAGCTCGGCTCCGGTCGGGGTTCCGCACTCGCTCTGGATTGGTTGCCAATGTGCACTCGCGCAATAGGTTGCAGCTTGCTTGCTGCTCAGCAAGTTACCAATTTGCTCATAGCCTGTCAATCCGGACTCGGTTCGCAGCCGGCGCCTCGACGCCCGCCCGGCGGGCGGGCCTACATCATTTATATGGGTCTGCGGCCACCCGACCCGGCCCGTAAGGGCCGGGTGCGCGTCCACGCGGAATAGAATATCAAAGGCCCGCCACGAGGCGGGCGTTTAGGTTGTTTCGATGCGGCCGAATGACCAGCTCACGGGGCGGGTAGACCTTCACATCAGAGACAGCGATGCACCAGCCAGCGCGGCCTGAGCGACCGTTCCTGACGGCCGACTGGTGCTCCCTCGCCATGCTTCAATACGAGGTGCCTCCCGCCATCCTGCGTCCGCTGGTCCCCCGAGGCACCGAGCTCGATTCCTGGCAGGGCCATACCCTCGCCAGTGTGGTAGGCTTCCAATTCCTGAATACCCGAGTCCTCGGAATGCCGGTGCCGTTCCACCGAAACTTCGAGGAGGTAAACCTGCGCTTCTACGTGCGCCGCCGAGTGCCGGAGGGGTGGCGCCGTGGCGTTGTGTTCATCCGGGAGATTGTCCCCCGCCGGATGATTGCGGCGGTGGCCCGGCGCCGCTTCAACGAGCCGTACATCGCGCTTCCGATGCGGCATACCGTCGCCAGAGGCGGTGCTGATCTGGGGCTTCCACAGCTGGCACGCTACGAGTGGCGCCAGGCGGGTCGCTGGCAGAGTGTTGAAGTGGTGGCCATGGGCCAGCCGGCCATCCCGGCGGCCGACTCCGCAGAGGAGTTCCTCACGGAGCACTACTGGGGTTACACGGTGCAGCCAGATAACGGCTGTCTGGAGTACCAGGTCCTGCACCCTCAATGGCGCGTGTGGGGCGCCTCGGGTGCGTCCTTAGACTGTGATGTCGCTGGACTCTACGGCGCCGCGTTTGTGCCGTTCCTCAGCGGAAGACCGATGTCGGCCTTGCTGGCTGAGGGCTCGCGAGTCGCGGTTCTCCGCGGCCGCCGAGTGTGATTGTCCTCATCAGGCGGTCCGGCGCTCCAGGCTCAGCTCCGGCTCCGCCTGGGCAGACTCCAGGTATTTCGCCCGTATCAGCTCGACCAGCGCGGCCGCGCCCTTGGGCACCACCTTCCGGAAGAGCGGCAGATATTCCTCCCACCGCACCAGCATCGTCCGCGCCCGCGCGCTCACCGTCTTCTCCTCGTGCTCCCGGATCAACTTCCGCAGCAGCTCGACGTCCTCCGCGTCGAGGTCACTCAGCTCGACCATATCGCCGTTGAGCCGGCCGGCGAAGCTGCCGTTCTCGTCCAGCACGTAGGCCAGACCGTTCGACATGCCGGCTCCGAAATTCCGTCCGGCTCGGCCGAGCACCACCACGATCCCGCTGGTCATGTACTCGCAGCAGTGGTTGCCCGCGCCCTCGATCACCGCGACGGCACCGGAGTTCCGCACCGCGAAGCGGTCGCCCGCCTGGCCGGCGGCAAAGAGCTTCCCGGCAGTCGCGCCGTAGAGCACGGTGTTGCCGATGATCAGGTGCTGGTGCGACGCGTGGGCGTACGAGGCTTGCCGGAACGGCCGAATGGTGATCTCGCCTCCGCTCAGCCCCTTGCCGACGTAGTCGTTGGCCTCGCCCTCCAGCTCGAGGTGCACGCCGCGGCAGAGGAACGCCCCGAAGCTCTGGCCCGCGGTCCCCCGGAAGCGCAGCCGCACCGAGCCCGGCGGCAGACCCGCATCGCCATTCCGCTCGGCGATGGCTCCGGCGACTCGGGCACCCACCGCCAGATGATGGTTGAGGATCTGATAGTTGCCCGAGAACGGCAGCGAGCAATCGAGATACGGCTCCAGCTCGCTGAGGATCTCCTTGTCGAGGGACACCAGACCTGGCCGGTCGTTGCGCTCTACCGTTCGCCGACGGACAACCTGCCTCCCCTCCTCCCCGCTTTCCCGCCTTCCCCCCATCAGCATCGACAGATCCAGCATCTGCGCCCGGGGCACGTCGGGCCGCTCCAGTCGTTCCAGGAGATCGTTGCGACCGATGATCTCGTCCATGGTGCGGAAGCCCAGCTCGGCCAGCAGCCGGCGCACCTCTTCGGCGATGAAGGTGAAGTAGGCGATGACCTGCTCCGGCGTTCCCTTGAACTTGGCGCGCAGATCTTCCCTTTGAGTCGCGATCCCGGTGGGGCAGGTGTTGATGTGACACTGCCGGGCCATGTCGCAGCCCATCGCCACCAGCGGCGCGGTGCCGAAGCCATAGCTCTCGGCGCCGAGCAGGGCCGCGATCATCACGTCCCGCCCGGTCTTGAGGCCGCCGTCGGTGCGGACCTCGATGCGGTGGCGCAGCCCGTTGCGCACCAGCGTGGCCTGCGCCTCCGCCAGGCCGAGCTCCCAGGGCGAGCCGGCGTGCTTGATGGAAGAGAGCGGAGAGGCGCCGGTGCCGCCGTTGTGTCCCGCAATGAGCACGTAGTCGGCGTAGGCCTTGGCCACGCCGGCGGCGACGGTCCCCACGCCGCTCTCGGAGACCAGCTTCACCCCGACTCGCGCCCGCGGATTCACCGTCTTGAGGTCGTGGATCAGCTGCGCCAGGTCCTCGATCGAATAGATGTCGTGGTGCGGTGGCGGCGAGATGAGCTGAATGCCGGGCACCGCATGACGCAACCGGGCGATCAGGTCGGTCACCTTGTGCGCCGGAAGCTGTCCGCCCTCTCCCGGCTTCGCGCCCTGCACGATCTTGATCTCGAGCTCCTCGGCTCGAGTGAGGTACTCGGTGGTCACGCCGAATCGGGCCGAGGCCACCTGCTTCACCCGATTGTCCACCCGGTCGCCGTTTTCCAGCGTGCGGTAGTTCTCCGGATCCTCGCCACCCTCACCCGAATTGGAGCGGGCTCCGATCCGGTTCATCGCGATCGACAGGGTCGCGTGCGCCTCCGGCGAGAGTGCGCCGAGCGACATGGCGGAGGACACGAACCGGCGGCGGATCTCCTCGGCCGGCTCGACCTCATCGACTGGGATCGGTGTTCCGGCGCGCAGACCGAGGAGGTCCCTCGGTCCAGCTGGACGCCGGGCGATGTTCTTGGCCAGGAAACTCTCGTACCCGGTGGGGGCCACTTCCGTCCCTGCCGCCCTTTCTGCTTTTTCCGCTTTCGCCCCCGTCGCCCGCTGCAACGCTACGACGATCTGTGGTGCCCACCCATGATCCTCCCCCTCCTTGCGGAAGCGCACCCGGCCGTGGTCGGGCAGGGAAGTGGGAGCGTCCACCGGATAGGCCGCCTGGTGCCGGCCCTGGATGTCCTCCGCGATCTCCTCGAAGCCGATGCCTCCGATGGGAGACGCGGTGCCGTCGAAGCACGCCGCGATCACCTCGTGCCCCAATCCCAGCGCCTCGAAGATCTGGGCGCCGCAGTACGAGGAGAGGGTCGAGATCCCCATTTTCGAGAGGATCTTCAGCAACCCCTTCTCGGCCGCGGTTCGGTACTGGTGCCTAGCCTCGGTGGGCGTAGGACGTGCCGGTTCCTCGGTGGGAATGTGCGTTGCACCGTTCGTGCCTCCCCGCTTTCCCGCCTCCCCGCCGAACAACTCATCCACCGTCTCCAGCGCGAGCCAGGGATGCACCGCCTCCGCCCCGTAGCCGATCAGCGTGGCAAAGTGGTGGATATCGAAGGCGTCGCCCACCTCGGCCACGAGACCCACGCGAGCCCGAAGCCCGGTGTGGACCAGGTGCTGGCGGACGGCGCCGATGGCGAGGAGCATCGGGATCGGTGCCCGATTCTCTCCCACCGCGCGATCGCTCACGATCAGGATGTGGGCTCCCCGCCGAGCGGCGCGCTCGGCTGATCGGCGAAGCGCGGTCAGCGCGGGGCGGAGTCCGACGGTGCCCTTGGCCGGATCCCACACCGCATCGAGGGTGACCGTCGAGAAGCCGGCGACGTTGCGCAGCGCCGTCATCTCCTCGGCCAGGAGGATGGGGTGCTCCAGCCGGAGCATCCTGGCGTACGACGGCCGCTCCAGCAGCGGCGAGCCCCGCCGTCCCAGATGCATCCGGAGCGACATCACCATGGATTCCCGCAGCGAATCGATCGGCGGGTTGGTCACCTGGGCGAACCGCTGGCGGAAGTAGGCGTAGAGACTCTGCGGCACCGCGGCGAGCGGTGGGATCGGCGTATCGTCACCCATGCTCCACACCGGATCGCCGCCGGTGCTGCCCATCGGCTCCAGCACGATCCGGAGATCCTCGGCGCCGTACCCGAACACCCGCTGCAAGCGGAGCAGCGCTTCGCCCGTGTGGGTGGGCGGCACCCGGGTGGGATCGGGCACCAGCGTCGCCATGTAGCGGGCGACCCAGCGGGCGTACGGCTTTTGTGCCGCCACCCGGCGCTTCGCATCGAGGTTGCGGATCACCTCGCCTCGTCGGGTGTCGATGACCAGCACCTCACCGGGGCCCACCTTGCCACAGGCCACCACCTCGCGAGGATCCAGATCCACCAATCCGACCTCGGAGCCGGCAACCACCAGACCGTCCGCGCGCACCTTGTAGCGGCAGGGGCGGAGTCCGTTGCGATCCACCGCCGCACCGGCCACCACGCCGTCGGTGAAGGCGAGCGCCGCCGGCCCATCCCACGGCTCCAGCACGCACTGGTGATACTCGTAGAACGCCTTCACCGCGGGGTCGAGATCCGAATACTTCTCCCACGCCTGGGGCACGGTCATCATGGCCGTGTGCACCGGATCGCGGCCCGACCGCACCAGCAGCTCCATGGTGTTGTCCAGGCTGGCCGAGTCGCTGCCTTCGGCCCAGATGACGTCGCGCAGCCGCTCGATCTTCGATCCCCACAAGGGTGACGCCAGCATCGGCTGGCGCATGGTCATGGCGTTCCGGTTGCCCCACAGCGTGTTGATCTCGCCGTTGTGGGCCAGCAGCCGAAACGGCTGCGCCAGCGGCCAGCTCGGAAGCGTGTTGGTCGAGTAGCGCTGGTGGAACACCGCGATGGCGCTCTCGTACTCGGGATAGCGGAAGTCGGTGAAGAACGCGGGCAGCTGAGTTCCGGTCAGCAGCGCCTTGTACACCACGGTGCGGCAGGACAGCGAGCAGGCGTAGAATCCCGGCAGATTGGCCGCTGTGGCGCGCCGCTCCATCTCGCGCCGCGCCAGGTAGAGTGCCCGCTCCCACGCGTCTTCATCGGTCGCGAGGGCCGGCCGTCCCACCAGGACCTGGCGAATCACGGGGCAGGAAGCCAGCGCGGTGGGGCCGAGCGCGTTGGGGTTGGTCGGCACCTCGCGCCATCCCAGAATCGGAATGCCGTCCCCGGTCAGCACGCTTTCGATCATCTTCACCGACGCGGCCAGTGGCTCGGCCGCGCTCGGCAGGAAGAACGCTCCGACGCCGAACGGCAGCCCCGGCTGGAGATGCAGGCCGAGCCGATAGGAATCGCGATAGAAGAGCCGGTGGGGAATCTGGGTCAGGAGACCCGCCCCGTCTCCGGAGTTGTCGGTGGAGGCGGCCCCCCGGTGAGCCACCCGGGCCACCGCCTCGAGCGCCATCTCCACCACCTCGTGGGTGCGAGCTCCTGCCGCGGCGGCGACGAAGCCGACACCGCAGGCGTCATGCTCGCGACTGGGGTCGAGGGGTGTTCCCGCGATGGACGCGGCGTGTCTTCGATTGGGGTGACGGGAACCGGCCGGGTGGATCCGCTGCCCATTGGCGGCCATGGTGCCTCCTGAGTGGTCATGCCCCATCGGCCGGAGAGACCGCATTCGGGGCAATAAAAAAGCCCGCTCCCACTTGGGAGCAGGCCGGGGTCGCATGAACGCGCTACCTCACCCGGGCGCTCCCCTGGAGCGGACGAGACCGGCGGTATTAATGACGGGGGCGAGCGACGCGTTCATGCCGTATTATTATGCACTGCGATGAATCCGTCAAGCGGTGAGCTTGGGCCAATTTGTCGCCCGCGGGGTACTTTCCCTCTGAGTTCCCAAAAGCTCTTGACAGGCCCCTGGCATTGTCGTAGGCTGAGTATCCTGTCTCACTCATAAAGTTTCGAGGCGCGCCACATGCAGCTGCAGCTCGTCCTACTCGTCCTCCTTGGTCTGCTTACCGTCCTTATTGGTGAGCGACAGGTCCGCGGCGTGCCCAGACGAGCGACATGAGACAGTAAGTCTCCAATGATCAGCCGACGCCGCGGACAGCCCCGCGGCGTTTTTGTTTGCCTTCATCCCTGAAAGCGTGTATGCCAATCCCGGAAGTCCTGATCTTCGACACCACCCTGCGCGATGGCGAGCAGGCCCCCGGCAACAGCCTGACCCCCGAGGAGAAGCTCCGGCTCGCCCGCCAGCTCGACGCCCTCGGCGTGGATGTGATCGAAGCCGGCTTTCCCGCCGCGTCCGACGATGACTATCGCTCGGTCCGCGAGATCGCGACCGAAGTCCGCCGGCCGGTGATCGCGGCGCTGGCGCGCTGCCACGACCGGGATATCGACCTGGCCGGCGAGGCCCTCAGCCCGGCCGAGCGCGGGCGCATCCACGTGTTCATCTCCACCTCCGATCTGCACATCCGGGACAAGCTGAAGAACACGCGGGAGGGAGTGCTGGCCATGGCAAGAGCCGCGGTTCGCCGCGCCCGCCAGTACACCGACGACGTGGAATTCTCCGCCGAAGATGCCAGCCGGACCGATCTGGATTTCCTCTGCACGGTGGTGGCGGCGGCCATCGAGGAGGGCGCCGCCACGATCAATCTGCCCGACACGGTCGGCTATGCCACGCCGGCGGAATACGGGGCCATGTTCCGCGCCGTCCGGGACCGGGTGCCCGGCTGTGAGCGGGTGGTCCTCAGCGCCCACTGTCACGACGACCTCGGCCTGGCGGTCGCGAATACGCTTGCCGCCATAGCCGCGGGCGTGACCCAGGTGGAGTGCACCGTGAACGGGATCGGCGAGCGCGCCGGGAACGCGGCGCTGGAAGAAATCGTGATGGCCAGCCGGGTCCGGAGTGGCGCGCTGGACTTCCACTGCAACGTGGAGTCGCGCGAGATCTACCGCACCAGCCAGCTGCTCTCCCATCTCACCGGGGTCTTCCCCCAGCCCAACAAGGCGATCGTGGGTCGCAACGCGTTCGCCCATGAAGCCGGCATCCATCAGCACGGGATGCTGCAGAACGGGCTCACCTACGAGATCATCCGTCCGGAAATGGTCGGTATCCCTCGCTCGACCCTGGTCCTGGGCAAACACTCCGGACGGCACGCCCTGGAGCGCCGCTATCAGGAGCTGGGATACCAGCTCAGTGAGGAAGAGGTGGCCGAGATGTACCAGGGCTTCACGGCCCTGGCCGACCGGAAGCGGGAGATCCTGGACGAGGACTTGCTGGCGTTGCTGCACGAGAGCTTCCACGACGCGCCGGAGGAATTTCAGCTCACGCATCTCCGGGTCGTATGTGGCAGCGTGACGGCGACGGCGGAGGTGCGGATGACCGGGCCCTGGTCGGGCGAGCGTTCCGCGCGTGGCACGGGCGACGGGCCCATCTCCGCGGCCTTCACTGCCGTGAGCGAGATCCTCGGCCGGGCCGTCGAGGTCCTGAGCCTCACGCTCCGGTCGGTCACGCCCGGACGGGACAGCGTGGGCCAGGTGTTCCTCCAGGCCAAGATCGACGGCAAGTCGCTCTCGGGCCACAGCGCCTCCACCGACATCGTCGAGGCCAGTGCCCGCGCGTTGGTGCACGCCCTGAACAAAGCGCGCTACGCCGAGCGGCTGGAGGATAGTTCGCTGAATTCGGTGTACTTGTGGGGAGTATGACTGAAACCCTGACCGGCGCCCAAATCCTCTGCCGCGCTCTCCTCGAAGAGGGCGTGGATGTCCTCTTCGGCTACCCGGGCGGCGCCATCATGCCGTTCTATCACGCGCTGCCCGAGTTTCCTGAGCTGCGCCACGTGCTGGTGCGGCACGAACAGGCGGCGGCCCACGCGGCGGACGGATACGCCCGAGCCAGTGGCCGGGCCGGCGTGTGCGTGGCGACGTCCGGTCCCGGGGCCACCAATCTGGTGACCGGTCTCGCCACGGCGCACATGGACAACACCCCGGTGGTCGCCATCACCGGCCAGGTCGCCCGGGCGATGATGGGACGCGACGCCTTCCAGGAGACCGACATCATCGGCATTACCCAGCCGATCACCAAGCACAACCGGCTGGTGGAAGACGTCGAGGAGTTGGCGGAAGCGGTGCAGGAGGCGTTCTACGTGGCGCAGGAGGGCCGCCCGGGGCCGGTGCTGATTGATATTCCAAAGGACGTACAGAATCAGAAGATGGAGTGGACGGGCGAACAGTCGGACAGGCGGAGAGGGGAACGCCTGGAGCCAACCGGCCGACCGGCCGACCGCCCGTCCGCCCTTCAAGACGCCGCCCGCCTGATCGCCGAAGCTCAGCGTCCGCTGATCATGGCCGGCCACGGGGTCCTGCTCTCCAACGCGTACGTCGAGCTGCGGGCCCTGGCCGAACGGACCGGCATGCCCGTGATCACGACGCTACTGGGGATCAGCGGCTTCCCCGAGTCCCATCCCCTCCATCTCGGCATGCCGGGCATGCACGGAGAGGTCCACGTCAACCGCGCCATCCAGCAGGCCGACCTCATCATCGGACTGGGACTTCGGTTCGACGACCGGGTGACCGGGAACCTCGCCGGCTTCGCCCGGGGGGCCAAAGTCATCCACGTGGAGCTGGATCCCTCGGAAATCGGGAAGAACGTGCCGGTCGCCCTCGGGTTGGTGGGTGATGTGCGCAGCGTGCTGTGCTCCCTGCTTCCCCTTGTGGCGCCCCGAAAGTGTGACGCCTGGCGGGCCGAGATCCAGAGTTTCGTGCGTCCCCGGGAGGAGAACTTCCGCGGCGGCCTCTCGCCTGACGTGATCCTTGGCGCGATCGATCAGGCCACGGGCGGCCGGTGCTCGATCGTCTCCGACGTGGGTCAGCACCAGATGTGGGTCGCCAAGCTCTTCCGCTATCAGCATCCCAACAGCCACATCACCTCCGGCGGACTCGGCACCATGGGCTTTGCCGTGCCGGCCGCGATGGGCGTGGCGCTGGCCCGTCCGGGTGAACCGGTCTGGGCCATCTCGGGCGACGGCGGCTTCCAGATGAACATGCAGGAGATCGCCACGATGGTGCAGGAAGGGATCCCGGTGAAGATGGCGGTGTTCAACAATGGGTATCTGGGCATGGTGCGGCAGTGGCAGCAGTTCTTCCATGGCCGCCGCTACTCGGCGACTCCCATCTGGAGTCCCGACTACGTGCGCCTGGCGCAGGCCTACGGGATTGCCGGGTGGAAAGTCGAATCGGCCGCAGAGCTCGACGAAACCGTCCGGGCCGCCGTCGCCGAGCCGGGTCCCGCGCTGGTGGAATTCATGATCGAGCAGGAAGCGAATGTCTTCCCCATGATTCCTCCCGGTGGCTCTCTCTCCGAGCCCATCGAGGGCGAGCCGGCCCCACCGCTGGTCTCGGCATGACGGCGTTCCAAGCCGTGTCGGTTCTCCTGGAGGACCGGCTGATCACCTTGAACCGTGCCGTCGGACTCATCCGGCGGCGCAACTTACCCGTCCGGAGTCTGGCCGTAGGACCCACGGCCACTCCAGGCGTCTCGAGGCTGACTCTTATGATTCACTCGGACATGGCGACAGCCGACCGGGCCGTGCAGCACCTCCAGAAGATGATCGGCGTGCGGGCAGCCGTGGCGTTTCCCTCCCGAGAGGGAGTCGCGCGGGAGCTGGCGTTGGTGAAGGTCCGGGCTCCCCACGAGCGATACGCCGAGCTACTCGACGTGGTGCAGCTCTACAACGCGGCGGTGGTGGACGACTCGCCCGAGGCAATGATTGTGGAGCTGACCGGCTCCGAGGCGTTCGTGCTCTCGTGCATCCGCGCACTGGAGCGATTCGAGGTGATCGAGGTAGCGCGGAGCGGCACCATCGCCCTTGGCCCCACACCCAATTCGGAAATCAACCATGACTGAGCCAGTGCGGGTTTACTACGACTCCGACGCCGATCGCAGCCGGCTTGCCGGCCGCACCTTTGCCATCATCGGCTACGGCAGCCAGGGCCACGCTCACGCTCTCAACCTGCGGGAGAGCGGCGCCGAGGTGGTCGTCGGGCTTCGCCCCGGTGGCGGCTCCTGGGATCGGGCCGTGGCTGCGGGCCTCGATGTCCGCCCGGTCGCCGAAGCCGCGCAAGTGGCCGACGTGATCATGATGCTGGTACCGGATCAGGATGCTCGCGCCATCTACGACGCCGACGTGGCATCCGGCCTCCGCCCGGGCAACACGCTCATGTTCGCCCATGGGTTCAATATCCACTACGGCGAGATCGCCTCGCCGCCGGGAGTGGACGTCTCCATGGTCGCTCCCAAATCTCCGGGCCACCTGGTGCGCAGTGAATACCAGGCGGGTCGAGGCGTACCCGGGTTGGTGGCGGTCCATCAGGACGCGAGCGGCCAGGCCCTGGCCAACGCGCTGGCCTACGCGGCCGGCATTGGGTGCACCCGCGCCGGAGTCATCGAGACCTCGTTCCGGGAAGAGACCGAGACCGACCTGTTCGGCGAACAGGCGGTGCTCTGCGGCGGCGTCACCGCTCTGGTCAAGGCGGGCTTCGAGACCCTCACGGCCGCCGGCTACCGCCCGGAGATGGCGTACTTCGAGTGCCTGCACGAGCTCAAGCTGATCGTGGACCTGATGTATCGGGGCGGGATGCAGTTCATGCGCTACTCGATCAGCGACACCGCGGAGTACGGGGACTACACCCGGGGACCCCGGGTCATCACCGACGAGACCCGGGCGGCCATGCAGAAGATTCTCGACGCCATTCAGGACGGCTCCTTTGCCCGCGAGTGGCTGGCGGAGAACCGGGCCGGCCGCCCCAACTTCGAGCGCCTGCGTCAGGCCGACCGGAATCATCAGATCGAGCAGGTGGGTGCGGAGCTGCGGGCGATGATGCCGTGGTCGGAGGAGGGAAAGAAGGCGGAGAAGAAGGAGAAGAAGGAGAGGACGGAGAAGCATGCCCCGAGCGGAAGCGAGGGGACGGGGACGGCGGAGAAGAAGGAAAAACGGCCACGGCGGCCTGCTCATCCGTTGCCGCGTTGACCATGACGCGGACGCTGCTCGAAAAAGTCTGGGACGCCCACGTGGTGAGCCGGCTGCCCAATGGGCCGGACCTGCTCTACGTGGATCTCCACCTGGTGCACGAGGTCACCTCGCCCCAGGCGTTCGAAGGGCTGCGGCTGAGTGGCCGGCGAGTGCGCCGGCCCGAGCTCACCGTCGCGACGGTGGATCACAACGTGCCCACCGGCGATCGCCGTCTCCCCATTGCCGACGAGGTCTCCGCCCGACAGATCGAGGCGCTGCGGCGCAACGCCCGTGAGTTCGGGATTCAGCTTTTTGATTTGGAGTCGGCGGAGCAGGGGATCGTGCACGTGATCGGGCCGGAGCTGGGACTGACCCACCCGGGGATGACCATCGTCTGCGGCGACTCCCATACCTCCACGCATGGCGCCTTCGGCGCGCTCGCCTTTGGGATCGGCACCAGCGAGGTCGAGCACGTGCTGGCGACTCAGTGCGTAGTGCAGGCTCGGCCCCGCACGATGGAGATCCACTTTTCCGGTCTGCCGGAGCCCGGCATTTCCGCCAAGGATCTGATCCTCGCGCTCATCCGGCGGATCGGGACCGCCGGCGCCACCGGCCACGTCATCGAGTACACCGGTGAGGCCATTCGCGCCCTCTCAATGGAAGGCCGGATGACGGTGTGCAACATGTCCATCGAGGCCGGCGCGCGAGCCGGCATGATCGCGCCGGACGAGACCACCTTGGCTTACCTGGCCGGCCGCCCCCGCGCGCCGAGCGGAGTGGAGTGGGATCGCGCAGTTGCGTCCTGGCGCTCGCTCCAGAGCGATCCCGGCGCGGTGTACGACCAGCAGATCGTCATCGACGCGAGATCGGTGCAGCCTCAGGTCACCTGGGGCACCAGTCCCGGCATGACGGTGGACATCACCGGACACGTCCCCCATCCCGACGACGCCGAGTCCGACGCGGAACGGCAGTCGTATCGGCGGGCTCTGGAATACATGGACCTCGCGCCGGGAACTCCGCTGGCGGGACTTCGGGTGGACCGCGTGTTCCTCGGTTCCTGCACCAACGCACGACTCGAGGATCTGCGCGAAGCGGCCGAAGTGGTGCGCGGGCGGCGGGTCGCCCGCGGAGTGCGCGCGATGGTGGTCCCCGGGTCGCAGCAGGTAAAGGCAGCGGCGGAGCGCGAAGGATTGGACCGGATCTTTACCGCGGCCGGATTCGAATGGCGCAATCCCGGCTGCTCCATGTGTCTCGGCATGAACGAAGATGTGCTCGGTCCCGGCGAGCGTTGCGCGTCAACATCCAACCGCAACTTCGAAGGCCGGCAGGGCAGGGGAGGTCGCACTCATCTGATGAGTCCGGCGATGGCCGCGGCCGCTGCAGTGGCAGGATGCCTGGTGGACGTGCGCGCACATATGCGCACCGGAACCACCGCCGGCGAGTCTGGTACTCGCGAATATGCGGGCTCGCATTCGGGTTGATGTGACTCTCATAAGCTTAAGCCAATAAAAGATCTACAGAAGTAGCTTGAAGCGATTTCATCGCCCATCGCCGGACTGCCTCGTATAAAGATCAAGGAAGCGTATGCAGCCATTCACTGCTCATCGCGGACGCGTTGCGGCCTTGCGGCGAGCGAACGTGGACACCGATCAGATCATTCCCAAGCAGTTTCTGAAAAGCATCGCGCGCTCGGGCTTCGGGCAGTTTCTGTTTAACGATTGGCGCTATCTGTCTGACGGCAGCCCCAACCCGGCGTTCGAGCTCAATCGTCCCGAGGCTCAGGGAGCGACCGTACTGCTGACCGGAGCGAACTTCGGTTGCGGCTCATCGCGGGAGCACGCGCCCTGGGCGCTCGCCGACTTCGGATTCCGCGCCATCATCGCGCCCTCGTTCGCGGACATCTTCTTCAACAACTGCTGCCAGAACGGTCTCCTGCCCGTGGCGCTCGCCGAACCGGAGGTGGATGAGCTCTTTCGCCGGCATGAGGAGATGTCTGGTTACGAGGTCACGGTGAACCTGGAGTCGCAGTCGGTCCGCGACTCGCACGGCTTCGAGGCCCGCTTCCCGATCGATCCCTATCGTCGCGACATGATGCTGCGAGGGTTGGACGAGATCGGGCGCACGCTGCTGGATGAGCCCCGCATTGCGGCCTTCGAGCGCCGCCGTGCCGCACTACGGGAGCGGCGAGCTTCATGACCCAATTCACCGTGGCAGTCCTTCCCGGTGACGGCATCGGTCCCGAAGTCACCGCCGAAGCCGTGCGGATCCTGGGCGCTGTGGGCGATCTCTACGGCTACCGGATCGCGACGCCGGAGTACCTGATCGGCGCCGCCGCCGTGGCTCGCGAAAGCGAGGCGCTTCCGGCGCGCACCCGGGATGCAGCGCGGGATGCCGATGCCGTATTGCTGGGCGCGGTCGGCGATCCGGCCCTGGCCGGCGCCACCGGAAACCGGCGGCCGGAGGCTGGGCTCCTCGCGCTCCGAAAACTGCTCGGCGCCTACGCCAACTTGCGGCCGGTGTCGGTGCATCCGGCTCTGCGGCAAGTCTCACCCCTCCGCCCGGAGCGATTGGAGTACGTTGACCTCCTCATCGTGCGGGAGCTCACCGGCGGCCTCTACTACGGCGAACCCCGCTCGCGGGACGAGCAGGCAGCGGTCAATACACTGCGCTACAGCGTGGGCGAGATCGAACGGGTGGCGCGGGTGGCATTTCAGGCTGCCCGGGAGCGGCGGCGCAAGGTGACTTCGGTGGACAAGGCGAACGTGCTGGAGGTCTCTCAGCTCTGGCGCGACACGGTGAGCCGGATCGGCGGGGAGTACCCGGACGTGAGCCTGGAGCACCTGTACGTCGACTTCGCCGCCATGCGCCTGATATCCCATCCGGCGTCATTCGACGTGCTGCTCACCGAGAATCTCTTCGGCGATATCCTGAGCGATGAAGCCGGGGTGCTGGCCGGCTCGCTCGGGCTCTTGCCCTCGGCTTCGATCGGAGACGGCCCCGGCCTGTTCGAGCCGGTGCACGGCTCGGCTCCGGACATCGCCGGCCGGGGAACTGCGAATCCGATTGGGGCCATCCTCTCGGCGGCGATGCTCCTGCGCTACGGTCTCGTGCGGCCGGAAGCGGCGGATGCGGTGGAGCGAGCGGTGGCCGCGGTGCTCAATGCCGGGGCGCGGACGCCCGACATCGCGAGTCCGGGAGAGGCGACTCTGGGAACCCGAGAGATCGGCGAAAGGATCGCGCGCTTCGTACGGTCGGATCTGGCCGTGCAGCTCGCCGGCCGCTAGCGCGCGCCTAGCCGGCGCTCCCACCAGACCAGCCAGAATCCGCTCCACGCCGTCCCCAGCAGCAGCCCTCCGAGGACATCGGTCGGGTAGTGTGCCCCGACGTATACTCGCGAGAAGCCGATACCGAGCGCGATCAGCGCCGCCAGTGCCAGGGCTCCTCTTCGCAGGGCCGGCGAAGGCCATGGCGCCGCCCAGGCGATGACGCCGAGTCCGAAGACCAACGGCGCGAGCATGCTGTGACCCGAGGGATAGGAGTACCAGCCGGCGCCGTGCATGAGGCGGGAGATGACGTGAGGGCGCGGCCGATGCACGGCGATCTTGGCCAGGGCGTACAGCGCCCATCCGCTCAGCACCGCCGCGGTATACCAGCGGGCCTCCGCCTTTCGGCTCCGAACCCAAAGCCCGAGGATGAGCAACAGGGCAAAGGGAATTTCGATCGCTCCCGAGCCGGCCAGGCTCAGAAGCTTCATGCCGCCGGTGAGCCAAGGCTGCCGCTCCGCAGCAATCGCCAGCATCAGCTGACTGTCCCACTGCTCCGTTCGTCCCGTCATCACGGCTGCGGTCAGCAATAGGAAGAGCGCCAGGCAGACGACGCCGAGCGCTCCGTAGCCCAGGGCCTCACGGGAGAGGGACCATCTGGCCCGTCCCACCGGGCTAGAGATCGGTCACCGCTCCGATGCTCGCACTGGAGACCTGGCGGGCGTATTTGTGGAGGACTCCAGCGGTATACCTGGGCTGGGGTGAGCTCCAGGCGGCACGTCTCCGCTCGAGCTCGTCAGCCTTCACCTCCAGCTGCAGCAGCCGGCGCCCAGCGTCGATAGTGATCCGGTCGCCTTCCTTCACCAGGGCGATGGCGCCGCCGACGGCGGCTTCCGGCGCCACGTGGCCCACCACCATGCCGTAGGTTCCCCCGGAGAATCGGCCGTCGGTGATCAGGCCGACCGAGTCCCCCAGCCCGGCCCCGATGATCGCCGACGTGGGCGCGAGCATCTCCCGCATCCCCGGGCCCCCGCGGGGCCCCTCGTAGCGGATCACGATCACGTCGCCCGCGCGGATCTTCCCCTCGAGGATGGCCTGGAGACAGCTCTCCTCCGAGTCGAACACCCGGGCCGGGCCGGTCATCTTCGACTGCTTCACCCCAGTGATCTTCGCGACAGCGCCTTCGGTGGCGAGGTTGCCCCGGAGAATCGCGAGGTGCCCCTGGGGGTAGAGCGGCCGGTTCCAGGGCCGGATCACTTCCTGGTCCGCCCGGGGCTCTGCCGGCACGTCGCGTAGCGTCTCGGCCACGGTCTCGCCGGTGATGGTGAGGGCGTCGCCGTGCACTGCGCCGTGCTCCAGGAGGATCTTCATTACCTGAGGCACCCCACCGGCCTGATGCAGGTCGGTGGCGACGAACCGTCCGGACGGCTTGAGGTCGCAGAGCACCGGGACTCGGGCGCGGATAACCTCGAAATCGTCGAGGGTGAGGGAGACGCCCGCGGCCCGGGCGATGGCCAGCAGATGCAGCACCGCGTTGGTCGACCCACCGATCGCCATGACCACGGCAATCCCGTTCTCGAATGCCTTGCGGGTGAGGATCTGGCGCGGCCGAAGCTTTTGCCTGATGGCCTGGACCAGGATCTGCCCCGAGCGCGCCGCGCTCTCGACCTTCTCGGCGTCCTCCGCGGCCATGGTGGAAGAGTAGGGAAGGCTCATCCCCATGGCCTCGAAGACCGAGGACATCGTGTTTGCGGTGAACATCCCGCCGCAGGAACCCTTGCCGGGGCAGGCCCGGCGCTCCACCTCGAGCAGCTCCCGATCGTCGATCTTTCCTGCGCTGTGCTGCCCCACCGCCTCGAAGGCGCTGACGACTGTGAGATCGCGGCCGGCGTAGTGCCCCGGCTTGATCGTCCCCCCGTACACGAAGATCCCGGGGATGTCCATTCGCGCGATCGCGATCATGGCGCCGGGCATGTTCTTGTCGCAGCCGCCCACCGCCAGCACGCCGTCCATGCTCTGCGCGCCACAGGCGGTCTCGATCGAATCGGCAATGACCTCGCGGGAGACCAGCGAGTACTTCATCCCCTCCGTGCCCATGCTGATGCCATCGCTCACCGTGATGGTCCCGAAGGTCTGGGGCATGGCGCCGGCGGCGCGCACCGCCGCCTCCGCCGCGCCGGCGAGCTCACCGAGTCCGGCGTTGCAGGGGGTGATGGTGCTGTGCGCATTGGCGATCCCGACGATCGGCTTCCGGAAATCGTCGTCGCCGAATCCCACGGCGCGGAGCATGGCGCGATTGGGGGCGCGCTGGACGCCTTGGGTGATGGCAGAGCTTTTCAGGTGATCGGACATGGATGGAATGTACGGGAAGAGGCGGGTAGGCGGGTAGGCGGGTAGGCGGGTAAGCAGGTAAGCAGGTCTGTAGTAGTTTTTACTCTGAGCAAAGCAAAGGAGCCGAAACTCGAACTGAGTTCCGGCTCCCTGCTTTTACTTACTCGCTTACCCTCCTACCCGCCTACCCGCCTTCCTCACGCCAACGCGGCCAGGGCCGGAGTCACCGCCGCCTCGTTCCGCTCTCCGGTTCGGATCCGGAAGACCTGGGCCACATCGAGGACGAAGATCTTGCCGTCGCCGACTTCGCCGGTGCGGGCGCTACCCAGGATCGCATTGATGGTCACCGTCACGAACGGCTCCGAGACCCCGATCTCCAGGCGAACCTTCTCCTGCAGTTCCATTTTGACGGTGGTGCCGCGGTAAGTCTCGACATGCTCGGTCTCACCGCCGTGTCCCAGCACCCGGGACACGGTGAGGCCGCGGACTTCAGTACGGTACAGCGCCTCCAGCACCTCGTTGAGACGGTCGGGGCGGATGATCGCTACGATGAGTTTCATGGTAATCGCTCCCGATGTCAGCGCGATGCGACTTGTGGAGTAAACGCGGGCAACGGCTCGGGTACGAGCGCTGCCTCGGGGGGCACCAGGATCGAGCCTTCGCCACTGGCGTAGGCCTCTTCGCCGTGCTGGCTCACGTCCATGCCGACACCCTCGATGCGGGGTACCGCGCGGAGCGCCATCACCAGACCGAGCACCTTGAGGATCACGAACGTCATGATCCCGGCGTAGACCGCGGCGCTGAGACAGGCGAGCGCCTGGATCGCGAGCTGGTGCGGGTTGCCGAAGAGCAGGCCGTCGTTGCCTGCCGAGTTCCAGACCTTCTGCGCCAGCACGCCGGTGAGCAGGGCGCCGGTGAGTCCGCCGATCCCGTGGCCGGCGAAGACGTCGAGCGAGTCGTCGATCCGGGTGCGGGAGCGGAGCGAGATGACGAAGTAGCTCGGCAGCGCTGCCACGGCGCCCAGGATGAGGGCGCTGGCCGGGCTCACAAAGCCCGCCGCCGGGGTGATGGCGACCAGCCCAACCACGATTCCGGTGGCCCCACCGACGGCCGTAGCCTTACCGGTCCGGAAGTAATCCAGCAGCGTCCAGACCACCAGCGTCGCCGCAGGGGCCAGGAAGGTGTTAGTGAAGGCGAGGCCGGCGAGCTCGTTGGCCGCGAGCGCGCTGCCGCCGTTGAAGCCGAACCAACCGAACCAGAGCAGCCCCGCGCCCAACAGAACGAAGGGCACGTTATGGGGCAGGACCGCGGTGCGCCCGTAGTCCTTCCGGGAGCCGAGCACCAGCGCGGCCACCAGCGCCGAGACACCGGCGTTGATGTGCACCACTGGTCCGCCGGCGAAGTCGAGCGCGCCGCGGGTCATGAGCCACCCGCCGCCCCAGACCCAGTGCGCCACCGGCGCGTACACGAACAGGGTCCAGAGCGCAATGAAGGCGACATACGGCCCGAATCGCATGCGCTCCACCACGGCGCCGGAGATCAGCGCGGCCGTGATGATGGCGAACGTGGCCTGGTAGGCCATGAAGAGCACGTGGGGGATGGTACCCTTGGCCTCCAGGCCTACACCATTCAGACCGAAGTTGGTCAGGCTGCCCAGGAATGGGCCGCCATCGCTGAAGGCCAGGCTGTACGCCGCGACGGCCCAGGTGACCCCGACGACACCCAGCGCCACGAAGCTCATCATCATGGTGTTGAGCGAGTTCTTGTTTCGCACCAGGCCGCCGTAGAAGAAGGCGAGCGCGGGGGTCATGAGCAGGACCAGCGCGGTCGAAGTCAGCATCCAGGCCGTATCGGCCGGAACGATGGCCGGCGGAGGTGCGGCGGTTTGCAGCGCGAGCAGGGGTAGGGTCGTCACGGCGTTTGCTCCCACGTAGAGAGGTCTAGGGTCGAGGGTCGAGGGTCGAGGGTCCAGACCCTCGACTCCTCGATCACGCGTCGTAATACAGGAAGAACTCGAACGGATGCGGCCGCAGGTTCACCGGCGCGATGTCCTTCGCCCGCTTCATCGCGATCCAGGTCTCCAGCACATCCGGGGTGAACACGTCACCCTCCAGCAGGAACGCCTGATCGTTCTCCAGCGCGGTGATGGATTCCGCCAGGCTTCCCGGCACCTGCTTGATCAGCTTCTTCCGCTCGTCGTGGATCTCGTACAGATCCTCGTCGATCGGCGCCGGCGGCTCCAGCTTGCGCTTGATGCCGTCGAGCCCGGCCATGAGCATCGCCGCAAAAGCGAGATACGGGTTGGCCGTCGGGTCCGGCGCCCGGAACTCCACCCGCTTGGCCTTGGGGTTGCTGGAGTACATCGGAATCCGGCAGATGGCGGACCGGTTCCGAGCCGAGTACATCAGGTTGACCGGCGCCTCGAACCCAGGCACCAGTCGCCGATAGCTGTTGGTGGTGGGAGCGCACAGTCCCAGCAGCGCTGGCGCATGCGCGATCAGGCCGCCGATGTAGTGGCGCGCGGTCTCGGAGATGAGGGCGTACCCATTCTCGTCGAAGAAGAGCGGCTTGTCGCCCTTCCACAGCGACTGGTGCACGTGCATCCCGGAGCCATTGTCGCCGAACAGGGGCTTGGGCATGAACGTGGCCGTGAGACCGAGGTTATGGCACACGTTCTTGACGATGTACTTGTAGGTCAGCATCCGGTCCGCCGTCTGCACCAGCGAGCCGAACCGGATGTCGATCTCCGCCTGGCCGGCCGTGGCCACCTCGTGGTGCTGCACCTCCACCGGCACGCCCGCGTCGATCAAGGCGAGCATGATCTTGGAGCGGACGTCCTGCAGCCGGTCAACCGGAGGCACCGGGAAGTAGCCCTCCTTGTGCCGCGGGCGGTGGCCCAGGTTCGGCGCCCCGTTCCGCCCCGAGTTCCAGACGCCCTCTTCCGAATCGATGTAGTAGTAGCCCTCGTTGGCGTTCTGATCGAAGCGCACGGAGTTGAAAATGAAAAACTCGGCTTCGGGGCCCCAGTACGAGGTCGTGGCGATCCCCGTGGTCTTGAGGTACTCCTCCGCCTTGAACGCGATGAAGCGCGGGTCGCGGGAGTAAGGCTCCAGCGTCACCGGGTCGTAGATGTCGCAGGTGAGCGAGAGCGTGGGCACCGAGAGCACCGGATCGACGAACGCCGTCGAGACGTCCGGGAGCAGGAGCATGTCGCTCTCATTGATGGCCTGGAAGCCGCGGATGGACGACCCGTCGAAGCCCAGGCCTTCCCGGATCATCGCCTCGTCCAGGGTGGCGGCGGGAATCGAAAAGTGCTGCCAGGTCCCCGGCAGATCGCAGAACTTCACGTCCACAACCTGAAGGTTCTTCTGCTTGATCAGGTCCAACACCTTCTGGACTTCACTGCTGGTGGACGTGCGAGCTGAAGCAGTGGGCCGTGCGGTCGTCGCCATGGGGTTCTCGCGGAATCGGGTTTCGGTTCGGGATCAGCGGTTCACATAAAGACGATGCCCCCGCGCTGAATCATCGAACGCAGGGGCATCGGGTGAGCGCATAGGCTACTCAGGCCAAGGTCCTGGCGGTTCGATCGGGGGTGTCGGCCGGTTTCGCCCGACAGCCGCCCCATTGAGGCGCTGGGAATTGGGTGGGCGCGAGATCGATTGCCGCATGAATTTCCGCTGTGACAGGGCCAGGCCAGCACACGCTTTCTATGAGCGGATAGTATAGAGCCCGGGTTCTCTGCTGTCAAGGGAATCGTGCACAACCTGCAAGGATAGGACGGCGACAATTCGGCCCAACGTGACAAAATGACGATTACGCGGTAGGAATATGCATCTTATGCATATTTTTGCGTACAGTCAGGCTCCGCAAATAGCCTTCGCCAGCCCGGCGAGCGGTGGCCGGCGCCGGCGGATCGGTTAACCTTCACCGGCCCAACTCCAAGCCCTGGCGACGCCTATGACCGCATCCGAACCGGAGCCGACGCTTGCCCGACGCCGCCAACGCCCTCCCCGAGTGGGCCCGGCCATGCTGGCGGCGCTGCTCGTGGTTGGAGCCGCCCTGGGCGGATGGTACCTCGTCAGCCGCCGCACCCTCGTCTTCACCAACCAGCTGGCGGCCCCGATCTGGATCGCGGTCGGTCAGACATCACCGGTCACCCTGCCCGCCGGCCAGACCGTACGACTCTCGGTCCCCGGGAGCGGTGCCCAGGTGGTGCAATGGAACCTGGCTCGCCCGTTGTCCGCGGACGAGCGGCCGATGGGCGAAGAGCTGCGGGGGTCGGTGGTGGTGCGGCAGTCCCGGGGAACCGTTCACCAGAGCGCCAGCGCGCGGGGTACGGACGCGGACTACTTCGCCCCTCTGATCACCAACTCAGGCGACGGTCTGCTTCGGGTGGTGGTCAATGCCGGCTTGGAGGGATGGGTGGACTGCAATTGTGCGGTGCGACCCGGGGCCCGCCGGGTGTTCATCGGGTACTATCGGCTCTACCGCAATAGTACGGTGCAGGCGAGAGATCCTGGTGGCCGGAGCGCCACCTTCCGCGATCTGGGCCCCAGCGTGACCACTGCAGACGGAATCGTCGGACTCCGATTCGAGTCCAAGGATTTTCGCTGATTATTCGTGGGATCGCCGGCGGCGAAGCTCCAGCAGCGATCCTGGGGTGACCGCGTCGAAGCCGAATTTTCCCCGCACCTTGTCCACCGCTACCGTCAGCTGCCGGAGCCGGGTCCGCTCTGGAGCCTCGAACAAATCCTCCTCCGCCGCCGTTCCCAGGTTCGTGGCCGCGACTCCGATGAGACGCACTCCACGGTCGCGCTCTCGCACTTCGGCAAAGGCCGAGCGGAAGAGCTCCCTGGCCACCAGGTAAATCTCCGCATCCAGATCGGTCGCCAGCTCCAGGGTTCGCCGTCTGGTGACGGTTCGAAAATCGTCGTGCCGGAGCTTCAGGGTGACGGCCTTGGCCAGGATCTGTTCGTCGCGAAGCTGCGCGCCGACTCTGGCGGTGAGCAGGGCAAGTATTTCCTCCAGCTTCGCCGGATCTCTCAGGTCCCGCGAGAGCGTGGTCTCCCGGCTCACTGATTTGGGTAGCCGGCTGGACCGAAGGGTGGTGCCGCCTTGTCCGTGCGCCCGAAGCTTCAAATGCCGCGCATCCGGGCCGATGAGCTTCTCCAGCCCTCGTTCGTCCATTGCCTGCACCTGATGTACATCTGTGAGACCCAGCTCGGCCCATCGCGTAGCGGTTTTCGGGCCGACGCCCGGGAGTGCGCCGAGCGGGAGGCCGGCGAGGAATCCTTCTTCCCACCCGGCGCGCACTTCCATCAGACCGCGGGGCTTGGCGTAGTCGGAGGCAAGCTTGGCCACCATGCGGTTGGGACCGATCCCCACGCTGGCATCGAGACCGGTCCTCTGCTTCACCTGATCGCGCAGCTCCTCGGCCACCGGCATCAGTGAGACCGGATGCAACCGTTCGGTCCCGCCAAAGTCCAGATAGGCTTCGTCCAGCGACGACATGACCACGGTGGGAGAGAAATCCTCGAGTACGGCGCGAACCGCATGCGAGGCCTCACGATAGTGTACAAAGGCCCCCTGGAAGAACGTGGCTTGGGGGCAGAGTCGCACCGCTTCACCGATGGGCATGCCGGCGTGGATTCCGAATCGCCGAGCGGCATGTGATGCCGATTGGACCACGCCGCGCTGGTCCCGGCGTCCGCCGACCACCAGCAGCTCGACGTCTCGCAGCTCCGGATGGTACTGGCGGGAGACCTCGACGAAGAAGGCGTCCAGATCGACGTGGAGAATGCGAGCGGACATGATGGAGCTTACACCAGAAGGATCGCGGTTGCCTTGAATGCCACCATCACGGGTACTC
Organism: Gemmatimonadota bacterium; assembly: GCA_041500125.1. GTDB lineage: Bacteria > Gemmatimonadota > Gemmatimonadetes > Gemmatimonadales > GWC2-71-9 > CAVVWJ01. Next base: position 34,085 of record JBGQLP010000016.1, on the reverse strand, counting down.
CCGGGGCGAGGCCCATTTCCTCACTCGAGGCCGTCGTGACCGACGCGATCAGCGGCCGTCCCACGTCCAGATGCACCATAGCGACGGGGCCCAGCCTTTCCAGTCGCACGACTCTCCCTTCCATATGATTGCGGGCTGAATCCGGATGGGGGGTCAGGCTGAGCACGATGTCCTCGGGACGGATGACAGCGTGGATCGGTCCTTCGCGGTCGGCCACCACATCGAGGGTGAGATTGCCACCCCGGAATCGACCCCGAAATGATCCCATCGAAGGCCCTGCGTCGTCGGCGCGCTGCACGGTGCCCGCAATGACGTTGCCGGTTCCCACGAACCGCGCGACGAAGGCCGAGTTGGGGTGGCGGAACACCTGCTCCGGCGTTCCGCTCTGGGCGATGCGTCCCTCGGATAAAACCGCAACCAGATCGCCCAGCCGCAACGCTTCATCGAAATCGTGGGTGACCTGGAGCGTCGTGATCTTTTCCCGCTCGTGTAGCTCGCGGAGCTCGCGGCGAAGCACTTGCCGGGTGGCGGGGTCGACTGCGGCGAACGGCTCGTCCAGCAAGAGGATGGATGGCCGGGGAGCCAACGCGCGAGCCAGGGCCACCCGCTGCTGCTCTCCCCCGCTCAATCCCCGGATCGAACGGTCCAGAAGTGGGGCGATGGTGAGCATGTCGGCCAGTTCTTCGACCCGCCGGCGGGGGTCGCGGCCATCGGAGCCCTTGAGTCGGGTAATTCCATAGCCGATGTTCTCGCGGACGCTGAGGTGGGGGAAGAGATGGTATTGCTGATAGACAAAGCCGAGGCCTCGACGCTCCGGGGGAAGAGCGGTCACGTCTTCATCGTGCATGAATACCCGGCCCGCCCGAAGCCGGGCATGTCCCGCTACCGCCTCCAGCAGCGTGGTCTTGCCTGAGCCGGTCGGTCCGATGATCAGGGCGTACCCACCCTGGGGAACCTCCAGCGAAATATCCCGCAGATCGAAGTCGCCTACCCGGACGTGCAGCTGCTCCAGCCGGATCACCCGTGCTCCTCCGGCTGCAGCACGCGCACCACGACGAAGACGGTCAGCGCGACGAGGAGAAGAATCACCGCCGCCGGTACCGCCGCCTTCAGACCAAAGGCGGTGAACCGGTCGAAGATGAAGATGCTGGCGACCTTGGGGTTGTAGGTGAGGATCACGATGGAGCCGAACTCGCTCACGCTCCGGGCCCACGCGAGAATGGAGCCCGCCAGGATCCCGCGGCCGGCGAGGGGCAGGGTTACCCGCCGGAAGGCACTCCAGCCGGTATCTCCCAGAGTTCGGGCCACCCGTTCGAGCTGGGGATCCACGCTCCGGAAGGCCTCCCGAGCTCCGCTTACCAGGATGGGCGAGGAGACGAACAACATCGCCGCGATGATTCCCGGTACGTGACTCACGAACTCGAGCCCGAGCTGCGCCAGCGCGCCGCCGACCGGGGACCGTCTGCCGAGGAAGAGCAGCAACGCTATACCGGCAACCGGGTGAGGGATCACCACTGGAAGATCGATCAGTCCCTGCACGATGCGGCGCCCGGGGAACGACCGCCGAGCCAGGAGGTACGCGAGGGGAATTCCCAGCAACGCGGCCAGCAGCGTCGCCACGCTGGCGGTGAACACGGTGAGCAGTATCGAGCTTCGCAGCTCGGCGTCGTGGAGCGCGTCGGCGAGGCTTCGGGGGGAAGACTCCCACAGAAGCCGGAGCAACGGGCCCACGATGAAAAGCACCAGAAGGGCTCCGAGCGACGCGAGCATGGCTCGGGACCAGAGAGAGCGCGCTGCCATGGACAATCGTTGCTCGCACGGCTCGGTTTGTCGAGGGCTGGCCGCCCCCTCGGGCGCGCCGCTAACTTGCCGGCCATGTCTGTGGCATTCCTCGGCCTCGGCGCGATCGGCACGCCGATGGCGGCACACCTGGCCTCTCGCTGGCCGCTCACCGTCTGGAATCGGACGCCGGCACGGGCGACCGAGTTTGCCGCGCGCCATGGGGCCCGTGCCGCCGCGACTCCCCGAGAGGCTGCCAGCGGTGCGGACGTCGTCATCACCTGCCTGCCCACCTCCCGCGAGGTAGAGGCGTTGCTGGAGGGCAGCGATGGTCTGCTCGCCGGGCTGGCGGCCGGGTCGCTTCTGCTCGACTGCACCTCCGGCGACCCGGCTACCTCACGCCGTCTTGCCGCCCGGCTGGCCGACCGGGGGATCTCCTTCGCCGATGCGCCGGTGAGCGGCGGCACCAACGGCGCCGAGGCGGGCACCCTGACGGTGATGGTCGGAGGCGATGAGGCGACCTTTCGCCGGGCCCAGCCGTTCCTCGCTGCCTTTGGGAAGCGGATCGAGCACATGGGCCCAGCTGGGGGAGGAGGCCGACTACCTCGAGGCCATCAAGCTGATCGAGGGGCAGGCGGGGGTCGCGATCCGGGACTAGCCTAGCCCCACTTGCCGCCGCTGGCCGGTTCGTTCAGTTTCCGGCCCTATGTGCCGAATAATTCAATGACCGACTGGGGCGCCACGCAGCGGGTTCCGGCGAGGGTGGTGCTCGCCGAAGGAGTGGTTCTCTCCGGGGAGCTACATCTCCTGGCCAGCCCCACTCACCCGTCGGACACCGAAAGCCCCCTCGAAATGCTCAACCGGGATGAACCGTTCTTCGCGCTGACTCAGCCTGAAGGCGGAGTGACATTCGTTTCCAAGGCGCAGGTCTCGGTCGTCTCCTGCCAGGAACACAAACCGCTCGAGGATGACCCCGACCGCGCTTCCGCGGCAAAATTGGTGTCTCTTGCGGTCCAGCTGACGGATGGGGTGGAGTACCGAGGCCGTTCCGCCTTCGAGCTTCCGCCCTCGCGCGCGCGGGCCCTGGACTACGTGAATACTCCTGGCCGCTTCTTTACCCTGGGGACCGATGACCTGACCCAGTACATCAACAAATCGCTGGTACGCCTGATCCGCCCTCTCGACTGAGACTCAATGGCGCGACTCGATAAGCTCATCCAGGTGATGCAGGAACAACGCGCCGAGGCGCTCCAACTAGCGGTCGGCAAGCCCGCTTCCCTGGTGCAGAACGGGTCAGTTCGACCCATCACTCGAGACCCTCTGAATGACGCGCAGATACAAGGTCTGGTGCGGGAGATCGCCTCAGCGGAGACCGCCTCGCAGCTCGGCTTCGCTGACGTCTCCTTCTCCTATCGCTCGCCATTCGGCGAGATCCGGGTAGAGCTCAAGCCCGGCGCCAACGGTGCCGCCGTGTTGCGCCCGGCGACGCCGGCCCCACCGGCCGCGCCCCAGACCAAGGCAGCCCCGTCCGCTGCCGGCGCTCCAGCGTCTCCGCCTTCTCCGTTCTCTCCGCCCCCTCCTGTCGCCCGGCCCGCAGCCGACGCCGGCGGGCACCGCGCGGCGGTGGAGGAGCTCTTCCGCCAACTGGTCCAATCGGGAGCCTCTGACCTGCATCTCCGGACCGGTGAACCACCGATGCTGCGCCTGCACGGAGAGTTGAGCCGCCAGGGACAGACGCCAATAGCAGCCGAACGGCTGGAGGCGATGCTTCTCAGCATCATGACCGAAAAGGAGATAGGGGAATTTCGGGAGGGCGGAGACACCGACTGGGCCTACGAGATCGAGGGCCTGGCCCGGTTTCGTTGCAACGCCGGCCGGGACCGGTTTGGCGCCATAGGGGTCTTTCGGATCATCCCCAATCAGATCCGCACCGCCGACGAGATGGGGCTGAGCCGGGAGGTGCAGAACCTCTGCTATCTCACCAAGGGACTCGTCCTCGTCACCGGTCCGACCGGCTCAGGGAAGAGCACCACCCTGGCCGGACTGGTCGACCTCATCAATCGCACCCGGGCCGATCACATCATCACGATCGAAGATCCGATCGAGTTCGTGCATCCCAGCAAGAAATGCCTGGTCACCCAGCGGCAGGTCGGGCTGCACACCAGATCGTTCAAGCACGCCCTCCGTGCGGCGCTGCGGGAAGATCCGGACATCGTCCTGGTGGGAGAGATGCGCGATCTCGAGACCATCTCCATCGCGATCGAGACCGCCGAGACCGGTCACCTCGTGTTCGGCACCTTGCATACGACCACCGCCGCGTCGACCATCGACCGCATCATCGACCAGTTCCCCGCCGACCGGCAGTCGCAGATCCGGGTCATGCTCTCCGAGTCGTTGCGGGGGGTCATCGCGCAGACGTTATGCAAGAAGATTGGGGGCGGGCGGGTGGCCGCACGGGAGATTCTGCTCACCATTCCCGCGATCTCCAACCTCATCCGGGAAGGGAAGACGTTTCAGATCCCCTCGATCATGCAGACCAACCGCAAGAGCGGGATGATCACCCTCAATGACGCCCTCATCGAGCTGGTGGACAGCAAGCTGGTCGAGCCGAAGGAGGCGTACATGAAGGCGGTGGAGAAGGCCGGGATGGCCGCCGCCCTCAAGGCGAAACGGCACGACACGTCGTTCCTGGGAGAAGGATGAACCTTGGACGTCCGACCCCCGATCCTCGTCCTGGTAAACCCACAAGACATCGTCAACATCGCCAGCGCCGTGCGGATCGCGAAGAACTTCGGCATCGAGCAGGTGCGGCTGGTCAATCCCGAGGTCTTCGACCCCTACCGCATCGAGGGAATCGCCCACAACACCGCCGATCTGGTCGCCCGGATCGAGATAGTGGATTCGCTGCAAGCGGCGATTGCGGACTGCGTGTTCACCGCGGTGCTCACGGCCCGGGAGCGTGCGGCCAAGCGGCGGGTGCTACGGCCCAGAGAGGCCGCGGGGGCATTGGCCGAGGAAGCCACGGCGGGACCGGTAGCGATCATTGCCGGGCGGGAAGACAGCGGACTCACCAATGAGGAACTGGATCTGTGTCATGCCCTGGTGACCATCGCTACCGATCCAGGCCACCGCTCGCTCAATCTCGCCCAGGCGGTTGCCATCATGAGCTACGAGTCGTGGATCGCCCGGGGGGGTGAGGGTGTGCCGGTAAAGCCGCCCCGAAACCGGGCGGGGCCCGCGACCTCGGAGCAGCTCGAGGAGCTCTTTGCGGACTGGACTCGCGCACTGGAGGCCATCGATTTCTTCAAGACCAGGCTGCCGGACAACGTGATGCGGTCCTTTCGCGAGATCGTGTTCCGCGCCGGGCTGGATGGCAGAGAAGCGTCGCTGATACGGGCCATGGGGATCGAGGTGGTTCGTTTCCTGGACCGCGTGCATCAAAGGAAATCCTGATGGGACGATCGAACGCCTACTGGACATCGAACCTGTACATCACCGAGGGCGAGGAGCCGGTGCCGACCGCGCCGCTCACCGACCTGTTTCCGGCACTGGCCACCCGGTTCCGCGCCCTGCGGGACGGGTTGCTCAAGATCGAGGGAGTCGGCGAGCAGGTGCGCTACATGGGCTCGACCTGGCGCTGGGCTTGGGAGTACGGCGTGGGCAATCGCAAGCTCTGCTGGCTGCACCTCATGCGCGGCGGGGTCGATGCCACGTTCACACTCTCCGAGAGCGACGAGAGCCGGCTGTCCAAGGGACCCAAGCTGGCGGCGGTGATTGCCCGCGCGCTGCTGGAAGGGCAGCGCACCGGGCCGGTCAAGTGGTGCTGGCTCGAGCTGAGCGACCGGCGCGCCATCGATGCCTTTCTCAATCTGGCCCGCCGCAAGGCGGAGTGGCTCGCGGAGCGACCCACTCCGCGACGTGCCCCCCGAATCCAGGGTGGCAACGCCGGCGCAGAGGGGGTTGAAGCCGACTGAAACGGTCGGATTATCACGGCATCGGGTTGTGTAATCGGATGCGTGGACTATACTTCGGCGCGCGTTGCCCAGGGCGGGCCGGGATTCTTTCTTACGGTGAGATGATGATGCGGAAGCTGGCATTCGTCGTCGGTGGCGTTGCAGCCGGAGGTGTGGCTGCCCTCCTCACGCTCGGCGGAAAGCCTCCACGCGCACAAGAGACCACCTCGCCCGCCGACTCGATCACCGCCCCCGTCATCGCCGCGTCCGACAGTGGTCGTCTCCAGGGCCCTCGCCAGCCGATCTTCTTCCGCCACGACATCCATGCCGGGCAGTACAAGATGCAGTGCCAGTACTGCCATTACTCGGTTGCCGTGTCACCCGAGCCCGGCATTCCTTCGGTCCAGACCTGCATGGGGTGCCATCTGGTGATTGGCGGCCGGGACAGCTCTCATCAGGCCGAGATCAAGAAGGTGCGCCAGGCCTGGAGCGAGAAGAAGCCAATCGAATGGGTGCGGGTGCACTACCTCCCGCGCCACGCCCACTTTCCTCATCAGCGGCACATCAAGGCGCTCGGCCCCAATGCCTGCGGCACCTGCCATGGGGACGTTCAGCGCATGCCGCGGGTGTTCCAGGTGAACAAGGTCGACCGGATGGGGTTCTGCATCACCTGCCACCTCGAGCGGAAGGTCTCGCGGGATTGCTCGGTATGCCACTATTAGTCGTGAGTACAATCGGAGCCATGAATGGCTGACGACTCACCCCCCACTATAGATCGCCGGCGCTTTCTCACCGTCCTCGGCGTCTCCGGTGGTGGTGCGCTCGCGCTTTCCGGCTGCTCCACCGATAACGTAGAGCGGCTCATACCCTACCTGGTCCAAGCCGAAGACCAGGTGCCCGGCGTGTCGACCTGGTACGCCAGCAGCTGCACCGAATGCCCGACCGGCTGCGGCGTGCACGTGCGCACCCGGGAAGGGCGCGCCGTCAAGCTCGAAGGCAATCCCGAGCATCCCATCAATCAGGGCAAGCTCTGCTCCCGGGGTCAGGCAGCGCTGCAGGGACTCTACAATCCAGGCCGCGTGAAAGGACCGATGGCCCGAGGGGCCGACGGCAAATTCCAGGAGATCACCTGGGATGATGCGATCGCCAAACTGGCTGCCAAGCTGGGCCCGGCCGGCAATCGAGTCGCCGCGATTTCAGGAGCGGGGCGGGGCACCTTTTCCGATCTGCTGGCGGAATGGGTGGGAGCGCTGGGCGGCCGGGTGGTGCGCTACCAACCGTTTGCCGCTGAGCCGCTTCGCGCGGCCAATCGTCAGGTATTCGGGCTGGACCAGGTCGCGGCCCACGATTTTGCCAAGGCCAAGCACATCGTTTCCTTCGGGGCGGACTTCCTGGAAACCTGGCCTGGGTCCATCGAGCACCAGCGTGGCTTCGCTCAGTCCCATGGCTTCACTCGGGGCGACGTCGCCAAGTTCGTCTACCTGGCTCCCCGGATGGACCTCACCGGCCTCAACGCCGATGAATGGCACTCGGTCCGGCCCGGGTCGGAAGCGGCGCTGGCCCTGGCCATGGCAAACCTCGTGTCGGCCGAGCGAGGCGGAAATGCCGGGCTTCGTAGCGCGCTGAGTGGGTTTACCGCTGCCACGGCGGCTCAGGAAACCGGCCTGCCAGCCGCCACCGTTGAGCGTTTGGCGCGGGAATTCAGTGCGGCTCGCCCCAGTCTGGCGGTAGCCGGCGGTGTGGGCAATCAGCACGGCGGCGCAGCCGAGCTCTGCGCGGCGGTCAATATTCTCAATTATGTCGCGGGGAACGTCGGGGAGACGGTGCGCTTCGGCGCCGACCTCGATACCGGCGACGGCTATGCTGCCTTGGACAGTCTGCTCACCGCTATCGACGGCGGTCAGGTGGCTGTGCTTCTGGTGCATGACACCAATCCGGCGTACACCCTCCCCAAGACCAGTGGCATCGAAGCCAAGCTCCGGAAGGTCGGCTTCAAGGTCTCGACCTCGATGTACTTGGACGAGACCGCCGCCCTCTGCGATCTGATCCTGCCCCAACACCACGCGCTGGAGCGGTGGGACGATCTGCGGCCCCGGGCGGGGGTGTACAGCCTCATGCAACCGGTGATGGAACCGGTGTTCAACACCCTTGCCGCCGGAGACGTTCTCCTCAGGACGGCCAAGAAGATGGGCGGTCCGCTGGCGAGATTCACGGCTCCCTCTTACCAGGTCCACCTGCAGTCTCGCTGGCAGGCCCTGGCCGCCGGGCGGAAGGAGCGAGACTTCGCCGCCTTCTGGCACAGCGCGGTCCAACACGGTGGGGTGTTCGCCGACGCCCCGGTCACGGCTGTATCTCTCGCCGCCGGCGCCGGCCAGGTCAAGTACACCAGGCCCGTGTTCGAAGGGAACGGCGAGTTCGTCTTTGCTCCCTATCCTCACAGTTTGCTCTACGATGGCCGCGGCACCAACAAGCCGTGGCTGCTGGAGAACAGCGATCCCGTTACCAAGATCGCCTGGCACTCGTGGGTCGAGGTCAATCCCGAAACTGCCCGCAAGCTCGATGTCGAGGACGGCGAGATTCTCCGGATCACTTCGCCCCACGGCACCGTGGAGGCCCCGGTCTTCATCTACCAGGGCATCCGCCCCGATGTGGTCGCCATGCCACTCGGGTTTGGTCACACCGAGTATGGAGCTTACGCGCAGGGGCGGGGAGTAAACGCGCTCGATCTGCTCGGCGCGCCTCAGGGCAGCTTTCTGCCCTATCTCTCGACTCGGGTCTCATTGGCCAAGACCGGCGGCTACAAGAAGCTGGCCTCGATCGCGGGAAATCCCCGACAGCTGGGACGGGGCATCGCCGAGGCCATCCCACTCGAAGCGGCACGCAAGGGCCTCACGGTAGAGCAGGCCTATCTGGCCGAAGGCCACAGCAAGCACGAAGAAAACACTCCGCTGGAGCTGGAGGCTCTCAAGGGGTGGAGTGCGGCCCAGCTGCGGGCCACCAAGCACGGCGACTATGCCAGAGAAGAGCTCCCCCGATGGGGAATGGCCATCGACCTGGCCAAGTGCACGGGCTGTGAGGCCTGCGTTACCGCCTGCTATGCGGAGAACAACATTCCCACCGTTGGGGAGGGGGAGATCTACAAGGGTCGCGAGATGACCTGGCTGCGGATCGAGCGCTATTGGGAGGATGGCAAGGCGCCCGACGATCCGGTCAAGGCCCGGTTCGTTCCGATGCTCTGCCAGCACTGCAGCAACGCCCCGTGCGAGCCGGTCTGTCCGGTCTACGCCGCCTATCACACCCCGGACGGGCTCAACGGCCAGGTGTACAATCGCTGCGTGGGAACCCGCTACTGCGCCAACAACTGTCCCTACAAGGTCCGCTACTTCAACTGGTACAAGTACAACCAGCTCGCCTGGCCGGAGCCGCTGCACTTGCAGCTGAACCCGGATGTTACGGTGCGGGCCCGCGGCGTCATGGAGAAGTGCACCTTCTGCATTCAGCGGATTCGAGGGACTCAGAACCAGGCGCGGCTGGAAAATCGTTCTATCCGCGACGGCGAGTTCACCACGGCCTGCGCCCAGGCCTGTCCCTCCGACGCGATCGTCTTCGGCAACGTCAACGATCCCACCAGCCGGGTCGCGCGGCTGCACCAGGACCCCCGGGGGTACCGCGTGCTGGAGGATCTGAATACCCGGTCGGCAATCACTTATCTGGCCAAGGTCGTGCCCTCGGCGGAGGCCTGAGATGACTGCCATTACCCACCCGCCATCGGCCGGTCACGAGTCGCACGCGATCACCATGACTCACGCGGACGTGACCCGCGACGTGGTCGCGACGCTGGGGCCCCCGACTCGCGGATACGTGCTCCTGCTGTGTGGAGCGGTATCGCTCCTTTTGGTCGGGATTCTCACCTTCCTCATCCTCGTGAAGGACGGGCTGGGGCACGCCGGGTACAACCCGCCGGTGTTCTGGAGCGTGTACATCACGACGTTCGTCTTCTGGATCGGTATCGGTCACGCCGGCACGCTGATCTCGGCCATCCTGTTTCTCTTCCGGTCTCCGTGGCGTACCGCCGTGTATCGGTCCACAGAGGCGATGACGGTGTTCGCAGTCATGACTGCCGGCCTCTTCCCGATCATCCACATCGGGCGTCAATGGGTCTTTTATTGGTTGTTGCCCTATCCCAACCAGCGTTTTCTCTGGCCCAACTTCAAGTCGCCGTTGCTGTGGGACGTGTTCGCCATCTCCACCTACCTCACGGTGTCGACCACCTTCCTGGTCTTCGGTCTCCTGCCCGACGTGGCGGCGGTGCGGGATAAAGTCTCCGGCTGGAGGAAGGCGATCTACTCCTGGACTTCGGTGGGGTGGAAGGGCACCGACAATCAGTGGCGGCATTATTCCCGGGCGTACCTGTATCTGGCGGCGCTGGCCACTCCACTGGTGCTCTCGGTCCACTCCGTGGTGTCCTGGGATTTCGCGGCCAGCATCGTCCCCGGATGGCACGGAACCATCTTCGCGCCGTACTTCGTGGCCGGTGCCATCTACTCCGGCATCGGAATGGTGCTCACCCTGATCATACCGCTGCGGCGTGCGTTCAAGCTCGAGCACATGCTCACCCCGGAGTACCACTTCGACAACCTGGCCAAGCTCACGCTGCTGACCGGCTCGATCCTGCTCTACGCCTACGCCATGGAGTACTTCGTCGCCTGGTACAGCGGCAACATATTCGAGCAGACCACCTTCTTCCGCCGGGCGTTCGGCCCGATGTGGTGGGCGGGCTGGACCATGATCATCTGTAATGCGTTCGTGTCGCAGCTGCTCTGGTTCCGGAAGATCCGGGTTAATCTCACGGCCCTGTTCGTGATCTCGATCTTCATCAACATCGGGATGTGGTTCGAGCGATTCGTTATCATCGTCTCCTCACTCAGCAACGACTACATCCCCTGGGCCTGGGGCCAGATGAACCCCACCTGGGCGGACTGGGGAATTCTGGCCGGCTCCTTCGGCTGGTTCTCCGTGTGGTTTCTTCTCTTCGCCAAAAACTTCCCGATCGTGGCGATCCAGGAGATCAAGGAGATGATCCCGATGCCGCGGAGACGGGGAGGCCACGGCTGATGGCTCTCTTCAAGCGGGCCAAGCGTCCGGTGCCAGGCGTTCTGGCGTCCTTCGCGCACATCGATGCCGCGGTGGACGCCATCCGCGCGCTGCGCGCCATGGGTCAGCGGGATCTGGTGGTCTACAGCCCTGCGCCGAACCACGAGATCGAGGAAGCCCTCAATCACCGGGTGAGCCCAGTCCGCCTGTTTACCCTCATTGGCGGTCTGAGCGGGTGCACCGCTGGGTTTGCCATGACGATCTGGATGTCCTACGACTGGCCGGTGCTGGTCGGTGGCAAACCGATTGCCTCCATACCGCCTTATGTGGTCATCGCCTTCGAGCTCACCATCCTGCTCGGGGCGCTGAGCACGGTAGCCGCCGTGGCGCTGTTCTCGGTCCTGATGGGGAAGCGGGGTGTGGCGTACGATCCCCGCTTCAGCGACGATCAGATCGGGATCTTCGCGCCGGTGATCGGGGAGCAACGGGCCGCGATCGAGCAACTGCTGCGCTCGGCGGGCGCGGTGGAGGTGCGCTATGAGAGCGCCTAGAGCACCTCTGGCCGCCCTCCTGCTGTTTCTGGGCGCCTGTGACTTCTATTACTACCGTCTCCCCTCACCGGATGATCTGTGGCGCATCATCCCCTGGTTCGATCAGATGGTCCATGCCCGGTACGTCCGGCCCTATGAGACGGCGCAGGTCCCGCGCTATACCCCTGAAGGGACCGTGCCGGTGAGCGGCGGTGAGCCGGACTGGTCAGCAGAGTGGACCACGGGGAAGACCACCACGGTCAACGCGCTCAAGAACCCGTTCACCGCCGCGGGCGGCACCGCCAGCCGGCCGGGCCCCAGCGTCCCGGTAATTCCCCGGGAGGTGGAAGCCGCCGGCGATACACTGTACCACACCTTCTGCAGCGTGTGCCACGGCCCGAGCGGAAACGCCGATGGCACGGTGTCGCGGCAGATTGGGGCGCCGTCCCTGCTGACCGCGCGGGCTCGCGGGTACAGCGATGGCTACATCTACAGCATCATTCGATATGGGCGGGGAGTCATGCCGCGCTATGGCGACAAGGTGTACGATCCCACCGGGCGCTGGGCCATCGTGACCCATGTGCGGAAGCTCCAGGCCGGGGCCCCGGTCCCGCCGGGTCCTCCCGGGGCGGCGACACCCGTTCCTCCGGGACCGAGCGCAACCGGCTCCACTTCAGCGGCGGGCCGATGAGTCCCCTCCTGCGGGAGCGCCTGGCGCAGCGGGCAGTGGCGGGGAGGTTCGACCTGTTCATGGGGATCGGCGCGGGACTCGCCATCCTCGGCCTGATCCTCTTTGTGCAATCGCTGTTCGCCGGCCACGCCCAGGCCGACCGAGCCTGGCAACTCTTTCATGTGAACTGGATCTATTTCACCGGGCTGGCCGCCGGGAGCGTGGCCTTTGCCGCGGTGCAGAAGATCACCAACGCCAAATGGTCCGGGATGATGATCCGGTTCAGCGAGGCCTGTGTGGCCTTCCTGCCGGTTTCGCTGGTGGGCTTGATCCTGATCTTCACCGCGGGGTACGACTCCATCTACGGTCCCATGCAGGGAGCGCTGCACGAGCTCCAGCACTCCAAGGCGATCTGGCTGTCACACGATTTCATGTTCGCCCGCCTCGGTCTGGGACTCCTCGCGTTGGTGCTAGTGGGCTGGAAGCTGGTCTGGGCCGACATGATTCCGGACATGTACGCGGTCAAGGTAGGTGCGCCGGATGAGCGCCGTCTCCGGTACGAGCGCTGGTCGCGCGGCTACACCGGCAGCTCGGCGGACGGGTTCCAGCAGGAGGTGCGGATCCATCGTCTCGCGCCCACCTACGCGGTGATTTACGTCTACGTGCTGACCCTGATCGCGTTCGACGGGATTATGGCATTGCAGCCGCATTGGTTCTCCAATCTGCTGGGCGCTTTCATCTTCATGGGAGCCTTTCTTGGCGCTCACATGCTGCTGGCCCTTCTGATGATTCACGGCGCGGCTCACCTCGGTGTTAAAGACCTTATCTCCCCCAAGCAGCGCCATGACCTGGGCAAACTGTGTTTCGGTTTCAGCGTGTTCTGGACTTATCTGATGTGGGCCCAGTTCCTGGTCATCTGGTACGGCAACTTGCCCGAGGAGACTGGATTTGTCTTCGCTCGCCTGTGGGGCCACTGGCTCCCGGTGGGGACGGCTGTGCTCTGGGGAATGTTCATCATCCCCTTTTTCGGGCTCCTCGGCGTGGCGCCGAAGAAGTCCAAGGTGACCCTGGGTTTCTTTGCCACGGTGAGTCTCACTGCACTCGGGCTGGAGCGGTATCTGCTCGTCATGCCTTCGGTGACCGCCCTCCCGGGGCCTACGTTCGCGAGCCCGGAAGCGGGTCCCACGCTCCTCTTTGCCGGGCTATTCCTCTTTTGCTATGCGATGTTCGGCCGGACCTTTCCCATGATCTCGCCCCGCCTGGCCGAGATCACGCTCGATCGGGAGCGAGGGCATACGATGACTTCCCTGGAGTTCGACCACGAAGAGGGACCGAGGGACTACGTGTCGCCGGAGCTGCTGGAGAGGAGAAATCGGCCTCGATAGTACGAAAAGCGGGAGCGGGACTAGGACTTACCGCTTACGTCCGTCCTTGTCCCGCTCCCGCTTTTTCCTTACTTGCTCCGCATCTCCGCGTTCAACCGCCGAATCATGGCCAAGAGACTATCCGAGGGAAGCGCCCCGGTGATCACGAGCATCCGATCGCCCCGCTGCATGGCCATGGTGCGATCGGGGCCGCTCCGGACGCCATTGGAGTCGGTGCGAGAGAAGGTCGGGTCGGGATCACTCACGGTCCGCTGAGCCAGGAGATGAGAGACGTCGTTGGTGGGGCCTTCGATGGTCCGGATCACCTCGCCGGACGAGAGTTGTTGCGCCACGACCATGAGAGGCTGCTTCCCTTGGTCGGTCGGGAGCAACTGCAGCTGCACCTGCACTACCGGTAGCCCATCGATATGGGGCAGCTTGTCACCGGCTTCCGCCTGAGCTCCGTCCCACGACATCGTGCGCCACATGCCGTTGAGCTCCATCTCCGGGTGGGGGATGTCGACCGAGGAGAGCTGCAGCGAGGGCGGTGCGACTACCGGAGTGAGCTTGACGTCGGACGTCGAGACGGTCGGGGTCGCTTGCCGCCGACTGACCCGACGGGCCACAGTGGAGCTCTTGAGTGGCGAGCTCATGATCGATGGGGCCACCGCGGCGGGGATGGCCGGGGCCGTGATGGGCAGCGGGGTTGCTGCGGGGCCGGCTAGCTCGGTAGGTGCGGCTGCTCGAGTCGTGAGCAGGTAGTTCGCCATCCACCCCAGGCCGACCGCCACAACCAGGCTGGCAACCCAGGCCGCGATTTGAATGCGCCGCCGGCGCGCCATGGCCTGTACCGCAGCACGGCGGCGGAGCGATTCAAAGGCAGGCGGGAAGCCGCGGGGTGGGGCGAGCTTGGACAGGAGGGCGGTGGTCCGATCGCGCAGCGCCGCGATGGCATCTCGGGCGGCCTGACACGAGGGACAGGCGGCCAGGTGGCTTTCGATCTCGACGCACTGGGAACGGCTCAGCCCCTGGTCGAGATAGGCGTGCAGCTCCTCCTCAGGAATGTGCCGCATGGCTCGCTTTGGATGCGTGTTGCCGATCATGGGCCTCGACCAGGCGCCGCCGGGCCCGGGCCAGCGTAGTCCCCACCGCACCGAGGGCTAGGCCGGTCTGGGCGGCGATTTCCGGATAGCTCAGCCCCGCATCCCACAGCAGGAGAATCTCCCGGTCCCGCGGGGTCAGGGTTGTCAACGCCTCCTGCACCGAGGCCACTCGTTCATCATGCTCCACCAGGGTATCGGCCGCCGGCTCCATGGTAGGCTGCGATACCGGATCGCCCTTGAGCAGCGTGAGATGCCGCTTCCGGCGCATGGCCGCCCTGGCCTCGTCCCGGGCGAGGTTTGCCGCCACCGCGAACACCCAGGCCCGCGGCTTCTCCGGCCGGTGAGCCAGGGCCCGCACGAACACCTCTTGAGCCAGATCTTCCGCGCGCTCGGCGTCCCATACCTTCCGGTACAGGAAGCGCACCACGGCGGTGTAGGTGGTCTGGTAGAGCTGCTCGAGCTCGTCCATCAACGGCGCTCCTCGAATCGATTGGGGCCCAAGCGTCCCGGCTGCGTCGCCCATGAGGACGGCCCACAGGTCTGAACTTGCACAGTCATTTCGTCATGCTTGGCGTCCGCGGCGCGCGAAGACGCAGCCGGGATGCAGGTCCTGCTTCTTAGGGGGCCATTCGCTGCACAGGTCCGGCTTGGCTGTGCGGCCGTCGGCCCGCTGACGGCCATGCAGGCTGCAGCCTATCCCGTCGTCGTCGAGGTACCCGCAGGCAGAGATGATCTCGGCCTCGATCGAGAAGTCCCCGGCGCGTTCCACTTTGCAGAGATACGGCGAGCGCCGAGAACGCACCAGAGCCTCCAGCTTCCGCTGCCGTTTGGTGCACATGATCTCGATCTGGAGATCCCGGCAGCAGGCCGCCCCACGGAGGTTGTCGGCTGTGCGGCATGGCGCCAGCGCGCAGGGGTTGCCGCCACTCAAGACTGGAAGGCTACGGGCCGGTTCCGGCAGCGCCCGAACGGCGGTCCGGCGATTCTCCACGATAAGAAAGCGGCCCCGACTCAATCGCCGGGGCTGGTCCCGTTTGTGCGGCCCGTGAGGAGCCGGCCCCGCGTACCCGTGCGCCGCGCATTGGGCACGAGATCCGTCCCGCCGCAGGTACCGGCAGGGGACGTGCAGCATCGCGTCTACGTACAGCTCTCCCTCGTCCTCCCAGAGGTCGTAGAAGCTGATGTTCTGGGTATGGCCGATGAGCCAGGTCGCTTCATGGTCGAGCGAGGTGGTGCCTTCCTCCAGGGGCCCGACCCGAAGGGTGACGGGCACTCCACGGCACTGGCTTCCCAGTCCCCGGCAGGGAGGCGCGGCTGGGTTTCGAGTATTAGTTCTGGAGTCGACGGAGGAACCCATGAGTACCCAGGGGGAGCGAAGCCAGCTATCCGATCAAAGCTAACGCCCTTGCTCCTTACTGGCAGCCTTCCGGTGCCTCTTCCGTTTGTTACCCCCCCGCTTATAGTGAAAGGGTTCACAAAGTGGGCAACTTCATGTCTGGGAGGCAAAGCGGCGAAAATGCGGATGACTTCGATAGTGGCGGGGCTGGCCCTCGCCTTGGCGGCCTGCGGCGGCGAGAAGAAGGCTGACAATCAGCAGACAACCACACCTCCCGAGCAGCCGCCGCCCGCCCCCGCGGCGAACGCTCCTGCCGGGGGCGGGAAGACCCATGATGTCAACATGGAGCTGGACGGCTCCAACTATAAATTCTCCCCCTCGAGCCTGGTGATCAGCGCGGGCGACGTGGTCCGCTACCACAACAAGAGCGGGGGGCCCCATAACGTCTCGTTCTGGCCTGACAGCATCCCGGCGGCGGCGGCTGAAGTGTTGAAGAGGAACATGCCGAACCAGATGGCTCCCCTCGAGGGACCGCTCCTCACCGATCCTGAGGCGACCTATGAGGTGAGCTTTGCCGGTGCGCCGAAGGGGGTCTACAAATTCTTCTGCCTGCCGCACCTGGCCCTTGGCATGAAGGGCAACCTGACGGTGCAGTAGAAAAGCGTGAGCGGGAAGAGACAAAAAGCGTAAGCGGTGAGCGGGTGCTCCCAGAAACAAGCGACCCTCCGGCTGGTAGAAATCGGAGGGTCGAGTGTTATTGGAGCTCCCGCTTACCGCTCACGTTTGTCCTTCCCCGCTTACGCCTTTTCCTTCCCGCTCTCGCTCTTCCCCACCACCCACGTCATCAATCCCCCTACTGCCAGCCCTGCGAGCGCATCCACTCCGTAATGCATCTGGCAGTAGACGACCCCCACGGTGAGGAGAAGCGTCGGCAGCGACAGAATCAGACCGAGCCGTCGTGAGATGCGTGCCGCGGCCAAGGTGGCCGCCAAGGCTGCTGCGACGTGGGAGGACGGAAATGCCGCGCCGTAGGAGCTCCCGCTCGCCAGTGCCTGGTACGCGAGCCGGGCGGGGAGATTGTCGGTAAACCAGGGAGCCGGGCGGGGGAACTGGTAGTAGGGACCAGCCACCGGGAAGAAGAGGAAGACCAGGTAACACACGATGAACGTTGCCATCACCACGAGCACGAAGCGTCGGACCGCTTGCAGATCTCCCCGCCAGGCAAAGTACAGGGCCGGTGCGGAGACGATGAAATAGTAGGAGAGGTAGGCGCCGTGCAGCAGGGTGGACCAGAAGGTGCTCGGGGCCAGCTGCCACCATTGGCGGCTGATCTGGGTCCCAAACACCAGCAGCTCCCACCGCTGTACTGCCTGGTCGTGAACCGCGCCGGAGTTGAGGACATCCAGCTCACTGTACAGGCCCAAAAGCAGCAGGAGCGGATAAATCTCTCTCAGGGTTCGGCCCACCCGCCCAAGCCTCGGCCGGGTCAGCAGGAAGAGCAGGAGGACGAAAAGCGCGTGGGCCACCAGGACCAGCCACCAGCCCGGGCGGCTGGAGGCGCGTACCACGGCAACTATCGAGACAATCGTCAGGTAGCCCAGGAGCAGCAGGTCCACGGCCCGGAGCCGACTGGACTGGGTTGCACTGGATTCCGTGGAGGAGACCGTCAGGGCTACAGCCACCCGGTCTTCCGATACCATTGATAGGTGTCTGCCAGGCCGGTGCGGAGGTCGTACGCCGCATGCCATCCCGAGTCGCGGGTCAGGGCAGTGGGATCCCCAGTCCAGGCCGGCTGAAAGAATTCGTTCGCTTTGTCGGTGGTGAGAATGGTGGCGTGACGGGTGAGCCGCGCGGAGGCCTCGGTCACCGACAGGAGGGCTCGCCCCAGCAAAGGCGGGATGTGCACTGTCCCTACCGATCGGCCCATTGCGGCTCCAACTGCTCGCCCCAGCTCGCTGCTGGTGAACACCTCTGGGTGGCAAGCATTGTAGGTACCTCCCACCGTGGCCTCGCTCTGGCCGGCCGCGATCAGGGCGTTGGCCAGGTCGGCCGCGTGCACTGCGGAGAGCTCCTGCGACCCGTCGCCGAATACGGGAGCGATGCCGAGGCGGGCGAGTCGAAAAATCTTGAAGACCTCGCGATCTCGTGGGCCGTAGACGATCGGTGGCCGTACGATGGACCAGGAAAGACCGCTCTGGCTCACGACCTGCTCCGCGGCCAGCTTGCTGCGACCGTACGCCGTCACCGGCCTGGGTGGCTCCCGCCCGCTGAGCGGTAAACCCTTGGGAGCCGGTCCGCCGGCGGCCAAAGAGGACACCAGGACGAAGCGCGGTGTACCGCTGCCTTCGGCCGCGGCAACCACGTTTGCGGTGCCATCGCGGTTGGCCCACAGGAACTCGGCTTCGCCCTGTGCCGCTACCACCCCGGCGACATGAAAGATGATTTCCTGGTCCTGGGACGCGGCTTCCAAGGATGCCTTATCGTGCAGATCGCCTCGCACCACCCGGACTCCCTGGGCCGTGAGCGCCGAGGCCTTCTCCGGAGAGCGCG
Organism: Gemmatimonadota bacterium; assembly: GCA_041500125.1. Lineage (GTDB taxonomy): Bacteria > Gemmatimonadota > Gemmatimonadetes > Gemmatimonadales > GWC2-71-9 > CAVVWJ01. The sequence continues at coordinate 15,706 of JBGQLP010000016.1, read as the reverse complement.
CCAGCGCGGTCACTTCAGCTCCACTACGCCGCAGGGCCTCGACGAGGTGGCTCCCGACGAAGCCGGTCGCCCCGGTCACCAAGACCTTCATAGCCCCCGATCGTACAGTCGATAGGTCTTGTAGACCCGGAAGGTCATCTTCTCCAGACCCGCGTTCATTGCCGGGTTGTCCTCCAGAATCCAACCCGCTTCACCCCAGTAAATGCCGCGCTCTCCTGACTTGGTCCAGATCCAATGGTACAGCATGGCATCGATCCCCTTGCCCTGGTGCTCCGGGACGACTCCAAGCAGGAGGATGCGGGCCCGCCGGATCCGCCTCGCCTTCAGCATCCACAATAACTTGAGGATCATCGGGAAGAGACGGCCGGACCGGTTCTTTTGGAACACGACGTTGAGGTCGGGCAGCGCGATCCCAAAGCCGATCAGCTTGCCATCCTTCTCGGCCATCGGCACCAGCTCGGGGATCACCACCGGCTTGAACTGTTCCGCCAGGTGGTCGATCTCGTGCTCGGTCATCGGAACGAAGCCCCAGTTCTTCTCCCACGCCGAATTGTAGAGCTCCTTTATCCGCTCGACCTCGCCCTCGAAGTCCTTCATGTTGAGCGACCGAAGGGTTATGCCCTGGCGCTGCCGGATAAGCTCGGTAGCGCGGGCCAGCCGCTCGGGAACCGGGACGTAGCGCTCCTCGCTGCCGCCCTGATAGACCCAGAGGTCTTTGGCCTTCCTGAAACCGGCCTTCTCCAGCAGGGGGATGTAGTATCGCGGGTTGTGCGGCATCATCAGCGTCGGCGGCGTCTCGAAGCCGTCTACCAGCAGCCCGCATTCATCATTGACTGAGAATGAGGCCGGACCACGGAGGACATCGTGTCCCCGCGCTCGGCACCAGTCACCCGCGGCGGTGAAGAGTGCCTCGGCGACAGCCTGGTCGTCGGCGCACTCGAAAAAACCGAAGAACCCGACTTTATCGTTGTGAGTCTCGTTGTGGAGACGGTTGCTGATTGCGGCGATACGCCCTACCACCTCACCGTTCCGTTCGGCGATGAAGTACTCGGCCTCGGCGTGCTCGAAGAAGGGATTCTTGGTGCGGGAGAGCAGGGTCTCTACGTCCCGACGCAAAGGCGGGACCCAGAGAGGGTCCCGCGCGTGCAGCCGGTAGGGGAGGTCGATGAAGCGCTTCAGGTCATGCCCGTCGCGCGCCTCTCGGACGCGCGGATCGGTCAGATGACCCCCAGGTCCCTGCCGATCAAAGCAAACTGCTCCAGCGCAAAGTCGATCTGCTCGAACGTGTGGGTGGCCATCAGACTGGTCCGCAACCGGCACTGCGTTGGCGGCACCGCTGGCGGGGCGACGGGATTGGTGAAGACCCCCGCGTCGAACAGCCGGCGCCACATCAGGAACGTCTTCTCCATCGGTCCGATGAGCACGGGGACGATGGGGGTCTCGGTCGGGCCAATGTCGAAGCCAAGGCTGCGGAAGCCCTCGTGCAGCCGCCGGGTGTTGGCCCACAGCCGGTCGCGGCGATCCGGCTCCTGCTGGAGGACATGCAGAGCCGCGAGTACCCCGGCCGTATTCGACGGCGGCAGAGACGCGGTGAAGATGAGGGGCCTGCTGTGGTGTTTCAGATAGTGAATCACGCTCTCCGAGGACGCCACGAATCCGCCGATCGACGCCAGCGACTTGGAAAACGTCCCGGCAATGATGTCGACCTCATCGGTCATCCCGTAATGGGCGGCCGTGCCGTCCCCGTTGGGCCCCAGGACGCCCAGGGCATGGGCATCGTCCAAGGCCAGCGCAGCGCCGTACTTCCGGGCAATCCGGGTGAGGGCCGGGACATCGGCGATGTTGCCCTCCATAGAGTACACCCCGTCGACGACGATCATGGCCCCGCGGCCGTTCCCGTTCCGCTCCAGCCGCCGCTCCAGGTTGGCCAGGTCACCGTGATTGAAGCGCTCGGTCTCCCCGTAGGAGAGCTTGGCCCCGTCCACAATGGAGGCGTGGTCGAGCTTGTCCAGGTACACGACGTCGCCGCGGCCAACCAGGCCGGAGATCAGCCCGAGGTTGGCGGAGTAGCCAGTCGAAAAGACCAGACAGGCCTCTTTGCCGAGAAATTCGGCCAGGGCGTTTTCCAGCTGTTCGTGGAGGTCCAGTGTCCCATTTAGAAACCGGCTGCCGGTGCAACCCGAACCATAGCGGCTGAGGGCACGGGAGGCGGCTTCCAGAACCTTGGGATGGTGGGTCAGGCCAAGATAGTTGTTCGACCCCAGCATGATCCGCTTCTGACCGTCAATGACGACAACGGTGTCCTCCGATTCGGAAATCGGATTGAAGTACGGATAGAGGCCGACCGCCTGCAACTCGCGCGCTTTGGTAAACTGCCGGCACTTCTCAAACAGCGCGACCTGTTGAAGTTCTTGTGTGTCCACGGTCCCTCGGCACGAGAGGAGGTCAGAATCTCCACATCATTATGTCGCTGAACGGCTTAAACTAGTGCGATGCAGGAAGTGGCACAAGCGGCCATTTCTGGCTCCGGAAAGCCGTAACGGCGGCCTTGGAGCAAGGGCTGCGCCGCCCCGACTGGGGCGAGAATGGGAGCTGGTTTGGCGGCCGGTTAGTGGCTGCAGATTATTGCCTCGGCTGTCTCGGGGGATGACGGCAATGTGAGGTGGTCGGGCAGGGGTCGGGATGGGAGCTATGACACCTGTCCTGCCCGGTGATATTATCCTAAGTGGTTGCCCTTCTGACCTTTCTAAGCAATTGGCTTGACTTAGGTGCGTAGGGATCCAAGCTTTGGACCGCGCGCTGATTGCAGCCTGATGAATTCCGACCGGCCGGGCCGGGTGCTGGAAGGACCGATGTCCCAGAGCAACGATCCAACTCGCCGACACTTCCTTCGCACTGCCGCCGGCCTCGTCGCAGCGGGTCTCGCGGCCAAGGCTGAGTTTGCCGCTGCCAGCAGCCTTCCATTCGGTCCCGAAGATCCGGAAGTCCCCAACGAAAAAGTCGCCCGCATCCTCAAGGATCTATTCGCGGATCGTCCCATCCGCCGGGGGCATGTGGATCTCGACATGCCCGTGGTGGCGGAGGACGGCCGGGTGGTCCCGGTGATAATCGAGAGTGATTTGCCGATGACGGGCGATCGGTTTGTGAAGGGCGTTCATCTCATCGTTGACCACAATCCCGACCCGCATGTTGCCGCTTTCCATCTCACTCCTGCCCTCGGCCAAGTATCGATATCGACTCGCATCAAGATGAAACGAACCACCTGGGTCCGAGCGATTCTGGAGACGAATACAGGCGAGGTCTGGGCCGGCTACACGCGCGTGCTCGTAACGCTGAATGGGTGCGGATGATGACCTCCAACATCGGCGAAGCCAGAATCAGGGTACCGGACCAGATCAAACGCGGTGACCTGATTACCGTGAACTCTATCATCTCCCACCCGATGGATACCGGCTTCTTTCGGACCGCTGAGGGGGATCCGATCCCAGCGTATTTCATCAAGCATGTGGTGGTTACGTATGGCGGTCAGGAGGTCGCCCGCTTCGAGTGGACCTCCGGCATCAGCCGCGACCCGGTAGTCAGTTTCACCCTCACGGCGGACAAGGAAGCTCCGCTCACCATGGTCTGGACCGACAACAAAGGCGCGATCTTCAAGCAATCGGTCAACATCAGCTTCGCTTCAGCCTGACTTCACTCGCCCCCCTTCATGCCCTGGGTCTCGCCGCTCTCATCGGGAGCATAGGAGGCCCGAAACCCCCTCCCTTTCCACTGCGTCGGCTTGCGCCGAACGTGTACGCGGTCGTGGGTGACACGGGCCGGGGGTCGGAAGGAAGGCCCAATGCCGGCTTCATCGTTACCGCGGCAGGAGTGGTGGTGATCGATGCCTTGGCGAGTCCGCAGCAGGGTGAGCAGCTCGTTCGGACGATACGGTCAGTGACCTCGGAACCGATCAAGTGGCTGATCCTCACTCACCATCATCCGGACCATCATTTCGGTGCCATCGTCTTTCGCCGACTGGGCGCCAAGATCATAGCCCACCCGGACCGGCGGGTACTCGCCTCCGAGGCCGGCGAAGACGCTCTCATGGCCGACTGGGTCCGAGTGGTAGGCCTCGACGCGATGCGGGGGTTCGAGTTTGCCGACACGCCCGATATCCCGGTCACCCGTGCCGACACCCTCACCCCGGGCGGCTGCACGATCGTCGTCACCCATCCTGGTGCGGCCCACTCGGCCGGTGATCTCATGGTCTGGCTTCCGCGTGAGCGAGTCCTGTTTGCAGGCGACATCCTCATCGAGGACGGGGTGACCATGGTCGTCGACGGAAATTCGAGCCGGCTGCTCGAGGCCCTCGCGGCGATCGACAGCCTTCAGCCGGCAACGGCGGTCCCGGGGCATGGGGCGATCCCACTCAACCCCGCCGCGCTGGTGGCCAAGACCCGGGGTTACATCACCGAGCTTCGCTCGGATATGCGAGCTGCGGTGGAGCGCGGGACTCCCATGGGACGCGCTCTCAGGCCTTTGCCCCCGGCGGATCAGACTCGGCCGGTGTCGCTCAACTCCAGGCGGCGCCGGAATGCTGTGCGAGTATACCTCGAAGAGGAGCGGGCCTATATGGGATTGGATTCGGTTCCGTGAGAGGGCCCTTCGTGGCCTTCCTCCTCGTGCTGGGCGGTCTTTCACTCGGGTGCTCCAGCTCAAACAAGGCACGGGAGAGGCTTCCACAACTGGTATCGACCGACCAGCTGGCCCGATGGCAGGCTGACCGCAGGGTCCACCTGGTGGATGTACGAGGCGATGTGTTCACCTACTTGAAGGGCCACCTCCCCGAGGCGGTGTACCTGAACCCCGAGACGCTGAGGGCCAGTGACCGGGGAGTTCCCACTCAATTGCTGACCGCTCGAGCCTATGGCGAGCTGTTCTCCCGGCTCGGACTGGGCTTCGACGAACCGGTGGTGATCTACAGTGCCGGAGAGACGCGGAACATCGACGCCACTTTCCTCGCCTGGCTCCTGGCCGGTTTCGGCTATCCCCAGGTGTACCTGCTGAACGGCGGCTACTACAAGTGGGAACTGGAGCAGCGGCCGATTGCCCGGCGGTACCCCCGGGTGAGCGGGGTAGGATCCCTGGCCAAGGCATTTGAGCCGGAGCGCGTCGGGTTGGAGGAGGTGCGCTCGGCGATTGGGAGCGGGAACGCCACCCTGGTGGATGCCCGGCCGCCCGATCAGTACGCCGGCGACGCAGGCGCTCAAATGCGGCGGGGCCACATTCCCGGAGCCATCAATCACTATTGGCAGGATGATCTCACCCAGGTGGGCTTCGGCCACGTCTGGAAGAGCTCGGCCGAGCTGCGCAAGAGCTATGAGGCGCAGGGAATCACGCCGGAGCGGAACATCATCGTCTACTGCAACAGCGCCACCGAAGCCAGCCATGTTCATTTCACGTTACGCTACTTATTGGGCTATCCCCGGGTCCGGATCTACGTGGGGTCATGGACCGAGTGGGCCGAGCGGGCCGAGCTCCCTGCAGAAACAGGCAGCGGCGTGCATGCTCGGTAAAGAAAAACCCTCCGCTGTCATTGCCATCGGAGGGTCATTCGTTCCCGCTTACGCGTTGTGTTCTTCCCGCTCACCGCTCACGCTTCACCGCATGGCTATCCCACTCCGGAGCTGACCTGGCCGCCAGATCTGTCCCGCCTTCATGACCCACTCGACCGAATCGAGGTTGTCGATATCCACCAACGGGTTCTTGCTCAGGAGCACTAGATCGGCGTAACGCCCGGCTTCGATGGTTCCCAGGCGACGGGCAGGGTCGCCGCCGATTGCGCGGGCAGCATCCCGGGTGGCCGCAAGGAGCGCCGCCCCTGGCGTGAGGGCGATCGAGTCCACCAGAAGTCGGAGCTCGCCGAACAGTGATGCCCGTTCGCTTGCCGGGCCGTAGGCAACGTGATCGCTGCCGGCGCTGATCCTGACGCCGCGCCGAATGGCCTCGCGGGTGACCTCCATCCCGAAGCCGGAGCCCGCCCGCACGTAATCCTCTTGCTCCGAGGGAATGTGCCGCCGCTTGGAGTCGAAGTAGGCAACGCTGTGGCGGGTGGCATCGAGAGTGGGCTCGAAGAACGTGCCCATCTTGGCCATCGAGTCGAGCGCCTCGCTAATGCGGGGATCGTGTGCCGACCCCACCGTGGCCACTTCTGCGGTGGCCATCTGCAGATCGCCATCCCGGACCAGCGTGTCCCGCTCCTCGGGCGAGAACAGCTCGCCGGCCAGGCCGGCCGCATGCACCACGCCATCTTGTCCGGCTGTCGCCTGCTCCAGGGCGCTGGCGGGCTGCACCCAAGCGTGGCCCCAGACCGGCATGCCGGCTCGATGAGCCGCTGCGACCAGCTTCTTCACCGATTCGAGATCGAGCTGAGCGTAGAGCTTGAGACCCATGGCCCCGGCGTTCCGGGCCTGCGCCACCACCGAGTCGGGGTCGTCGTCGCGGTTATAAAGGATGGGAGTCCAACCCAGCGCCTGCATAGTCATGGCAGGGGGCTGACGAAAGACCACACCCCGTGCGGTCCTGACCCCGCCGAAGCCATTGAAGAAGAAGCGGCGACCCGCCACCAGCTGCATGGCATAGACTCTGGGCGCGGCCGGGAGCGCATTGACCCGTGACATGAGTTCAGCTGGGTTGGTCCCCATATCTCGCACGGTCGTGACTCCCTGGGCCAGGAGATCGCGAAGGTCGAGGGAGAGCTCTTCAGTGGCGCTGCCCTGGGTGAGGAAAAGCAGGTGCACATGGCTGTCGATCAGGCCCGGGATGAGCCATTGGCCGTGAGCATCTATGATCCTGGCGCGGGGCGGTATCGGGCATTCACCGGCGGCTCCAGCACACAGGATCCGGTCTCCCCGGACCAGCGTGACCGCATTTGCCACCGGCCCGCGGCCGGTGCCGTCCCAAAGGTTTGCCCGGATAATGGCAATAGAAGGATCGGGGGCGGGGGTCTCACGGAACTGCGGCGCACTTCGGCCACAGGCGCTCAGGACCAGCGTCGCTATTAGAACAGAGGAAAGGACCGAGAGGGACAGCCTCATACCTGCGCTCCTGGCGCGGGCGGGCGGCGCGGCACTTTTGCCGTGGGGGTCGGCGCCCACCTGACCTGCTTCAAGTTGCGGGGAAAGAGTGCGTTTGGCCGTGATACCCGGCGGTGCTTGCACCGTGACCAGGAACACTACGCCTGACCATTGCTAACCCATTCTGCCTACGACGGGTGCAGTACTTGGCCAGGCTCGAGGCCAAACTTCTTTCCTAGTGTAAATCCTCCTAGACCTAAACGTGAAAGCGGGAAATCCGGTTCTGTTTCCTTAAAGGGCAAAGCACGTGCCACTTGGGGTGCAACTCTTCGTTCTGGTTGCGGGGCAGCCCCCCGGTCCATAGTCTTCCCTTCGTGCCCCTCCCCCCTACCAACCGACCCCGGCGCAGGCGCCGAACCGCTGCGATGCGCCAACTCGTGCGCGAGCACGAGCTCTCGCCGGCCGACTTGATCCAGCCGCTGTTCGTGGTCCACGGCGCCCGGGTGGAGCGCGAAATCGAGTCCATGCCCGGCGTCTTTCATCTGTCGGCCGACGAGATGCTCGACCGCGAGGTGGACGACCTCCGTGGCCGGGGAATCCCCGCGGTGCTGCTCTTCGGCATTCCTGCGTTCAAGGACGAGATCGGGTCGGAGAATTTCTCGGATGACGGAATCGTGCAGCGTGCGCTTCGGCGCCAGAGAGAGCGGCATCCCGACCTGCTTCTGATCTCGGACTTGTGCTGCTGCGAGTACACCAGTCACGGTCACTGTGGCGTGATCCGGAACGGGTCGGTGGACAACGATGCCACGCTGGAGATTCTCGGCCGTGCCGCGGTGAGCCATGCCCGGGCCGGCGCGGACATCATCGCTCCCAGCGGCATGATGGATGGAATGGTGGGCGCCATTCGTTCCGCGCTGGACGACGCGGGTTTCACCGACACCGCGATTCTGAGCTACGCGGTGAAGTACGCCAGCGCCTTCTACGGTCCCTTCCGCGAAGCCGCCCACAGCGCCCCGGCCTTCGGCGACCGGCGGCAATATCAGATGGATCCCGCCAACCTTCGCGAAGCCTTGCTGGAGGCTGCGCTCGATGAGGCCGAAGGCGCCGACCTCCTGATGGTGAAGCCTGCGCTGGCGTACCTCGATGTGGTGCGAGCGGTGCGGGAGCGCACCCAGCTACCTCTCGTGGCCTACAACGTGAGTGGCGAATACGCCATGGTGAAAGCCGCCGCTCGCCAGGGGTGGGTCGATGAGTGCCGCATCGTTCTGGAGGCGCTCACCGGCATGCGTCGCGCCGGGGCCGATGCCATCATTTCCTATCACGCAAAGGATGCCGCCGTTTGGCTGGGCTCGGAGGGCGTCCTCTGACCGATCTCCGGGTAGCGGCGCGCCTAACGTCAGCATCCGAGCGACTCTTCGCCGCCGCCCAACGGGTGCTGCCCGGCGGGGTCAACAGCCCGGTGCGGGCCTTTCGAAGTGTGGGAGGAACGCCCCGGTTCATCGCCCGGGGCGAGGGTCCCACGCTGGTCGACGCCGACGGTAACCGCTACGTAGACCTGGTGCTCTCCTGGGGTCCGCTGATTCTGGGTCATGCCCATCCCGAGGTACTCGCGGCCGTGGTGCAGGCTGCGGGGCAGGGAACCACCTTCGGCGCGCCCACCGAGCTCGAAGTCCGCTTGGCCGAACGCGTCGTAGCGACCTTTCCCGGGCTGGAGATGGTTCGCTTCGTGAGCAGCGGCACCGAGGCGCTGATGAGCGCGGTGCGCTTGGCTCGAGCGGCCACCGGACGCCGCCTGATCGTGAAGTTCGACGGCTGTTACCACGGGCACTCCGATGCGCTTCTCGCGGCCGCGGGCTCCGGGGTGGCGACCCTGGGTTTGCCTGACTCGCCGGGGGTAACGCCGGCCACCGTGGCCGATACGCTGGTGGTTGCCTACAACGACCTGGCGGCGGTCGAGACGTTGTTTGCTGCCCGGGGCTCAGAGATCGCTGCTGTTCTGCTGGAACCGGTGGCCGGGAACATGGGGGTGGTTCCGCCGGTTGCCGGCTTCCTTCCGGGAATTCGGGAGGTCACGAGGCGGCACCAGGCCCTGCTGGTCTTCGACGAAGTGATGACCGGCTGGCGGGTGCACCCCCAAGGCGCGCAGGTCCTGTATGGGATCCAGCCTGACCTTACGTGTCTGGGCAAGGTGATTGGTGGGGGGCTGCCGGCAGCCGCATACGGAGGAAGCCGCGGGCTGATGGAGCTGATCGCACCCGCCGGCCCGGTGTATCAGGCGGGCACGCTCTCGGGAAATCCAGTAGCCATGGCGGCCGGCTTGGCTACCCTCGAGGTACTCTCCCGACCCGGCACCTGGGAGCAAGCTGCCCATTGGGCGGAACAGGCAGCCGGGCTCATTATTTCGGCGGCGGAACGGGCGGGCGTCGCAATCCAAGTGCAGCGAGTTGGTACCATGTTCACCCCCTTCTTCACTGCCCGACCGGTCCGGTCCTTTGCCGAGGCAAAGCAAAGCGATCGTGAGGCCTACAGTCGCTTCTTCCACGCCATGCTGGAGGGAGGCATTTATCTGCCCCCTTCGGCATTCGAGGCCGCATTCACCTCCTCGGTACACGGTGAAGCCGAACTCGAGCTGCTCGAGAGCGCACTTGGGGCTGCATGGCCGCGGTAGCTGTTATCGGTGCCGGTCTCACGGGGCTCACCGCGGCTTATCGGCTGAAGCAGCGGGGAGTCAGGATAGTTGTATACGAAGCCAGTGATCGGATTGGTGGGGTAGTAAAGTCGGAGCGGAAGGATGGTTACCTGGCTGAGCTGGGCCCCAATTCGTTATCGCCCCCGACACCCGCGGTGGCGGGATTGCTCGACGAGCTCGGCTTGGAAGCACGCACCGTCACCACTTCGCCGCTGGCACGGCATCGCTACATCGTTCGGCGGGGGCGATTGGTCCGCCTTCCCACAACCCCCTCCGAGCTGCTGACCTCGCGCCTGTTCTCGAACAGCGCAAAGCTGGCGATCTTCGGCGAGCCGTTGACCGAGGCCGGTGATTCTCCCGTGGATGAGAGCGTGGCTGCGTTCGTCCGCCGCCGATTCAATCAGGAGGTGCTGGACTACCTCGCGAATCCATTCGTGGCCGGGACTTACGGTGGTGACCCGGAGCAGCTTTCCGTCCGTCACGCCATGCCTCAGCTCCATGCGCTGGAGCGAGCCCATGGGTCAGTGATGAAGGCTTACATGAAGACAATGAAGTCTCGCCGGGAAGCCGGGCCGGGTGCGGCCGAAGCAGCGGGTCCCATCTCATTCCAAGACGGGTTGCAGGAGATACCCGACGCTTTCGGTCGCGAGCTGATGGCCGACGTGCGGCTTCGTTCCCCGGTGACCCAGCTGCGCGGTGGCACCCGGGGCTGGACGGTTGGAGCCGCGTTCCAAGCTCCCGAGTTGTACGACGCCGTGATCTACGCCGCGCCCGCACCCGCGTTGGATGACATCGACCTCGACTTTCCGGCTGGACCGCGTCTGGCCACCTTATCGAGCATCGTGCATCCTCCCATTGCCGTGCTGGCGCTGGGTTTCCGCCGTGAGCAGGTCGCCCACCCGTTGGACGGCTTTGGCTTCCTGGCGCCCGAGGTGGAGCGTCGGCGGGTTCTGGGTGTGATCTTCTCTTCCTCGATCTTTCCCGGACGGGCCCCTGAGGGACATCTGTTGTTGACCGTCTTCGTCGGCGGCACTCGCGATCCTGATTTCGTCCAATCCGATACCCAGACGCTGACCGCCCGGGTGCTTGACGACCTTCGTCCCCTGCTCGGAACCCGCGACGAGCCCACCTTCCGAGCCGTCCAGGTCTGGCCCAAGGCAATTCCGCAGTACGTGCTCGGCTACGGCCGCTTCAAGGACATCGCCGATCAAATGGAACGGAGCAACCCGGGCCTGGTGCTTGCCGGGACCTATCGGGACGGTGTGTCCCTGGCCGATGCGATCGGATCGGGCGAGGGGGCCGCTTCACGCGCCGCGGGGCTGCTGGGGGTTGAGGAAGTCGCTATGAACGCGGAGCGAGGTTGAGGTCTCAGCGGACTCCTCTTCGGATTGGCACTCGAGGCAGTGCGTTGGCGCTATGGCAGACCGAGCGGGTCCGGGCCTTGCTCCGTGCGGCTGGTCACGAGACCGTGACCGTTCAGATCAAAACGACCGGTGATCTGGCTGCAGAGGTCCCGTTCGCTCGAATCGGCAGTCGCGCGATCTTTACCAAGCAGATCGACGATGCGTTGCTCGAGGGACGGATCGACCTCGCGGTGCACTCTCTCAAGGACCTCCCGACTCAGCTTCCCGATGGGATCACGATAGCTGCCGTAGGCTCCCGAGAGGATCCCCGCGATGCCTTGGTCGGCCGCGCAGCGCTTCGCTGGAGCGACATTCCTCAAGGTGGCGTGATCGGAACCAGCAGCCTGCGCCGTCGTGCTCAACTGCTGCACGCCCGTCCCGATCTCCTCGTGGCCGACCTCCGTGGCAACGTAGGTACCCGCCTGGCCAAGCTCGACGCGCACCCCGAGTGGGCCGCCATTGTGCTGGCCACCGCCGGCCTGGTACGGCTTGACCTGGGGGACCGAATCGGGGAGCGGCTTCCACCCGAGCTCATGCTCCCGGCGCCGGGACAAGGCGCGCTCGCGGTGACGGTGCGGGCCACAGACACGGCGGTTGCGGCCACGGTTCGGCAGGTGGTCCACGACCCGGTGGCCGCCGTGCCCGTTGCCGCCGAGCGAGCTTTCCTGCACCGTCTGGAGGGAGGCTGCCAGGTGCCGATTGCCGCCCACGCCGAGGCGAGCGGCAGCGGAGGAAAGCCCGCTCTCCGGCTGCATGGCCGGGTGATTTCCACCGGGGGTGACGCGATGGTTGAGGGGCATGAAGTTGGACGAGCCGCTGACGAGGCTGAGGCTGCCGCCCTCGGCTGCGTCCTGGCGGAACGTCTGTTGACCGACGGTGCCGGGATGATTCTGGCGGGAGCGCGCGCGGCTGGAGCGCCGGGCGTCAGCGAGCCCTGATGGCTGCGACCGTGGTGCTCACTGCGTCGGCAGGAACATTTCCCGGATTGGCTGAAGCGCTGAAAGCGGTTCCGGTGGTAGTGGAGGAACGCCCACTCCTGAGTTTCGGCCCACCACTGGACTGGGGACCGCTGGATGCGGCGCTCGACCGGCTGAGCGGTTTCCGGACCGTCGCGTTCACGTCGCGCCGTGCGGCCGGAGCCTTCCTCAAGAGGATGCAGGCACGGGGCAGGTCGTGGAGTGATGGCGAGGATATGCCCGCCGTCTGGGCGGTGGGCCCTGCCACGGCCGCCGAGCTGGGAGGCATGCTGGGACCGGTTCGAGTACCAAGCCGTCCCGATACGTCCGGAGCGGGGGCGGCGGAGAATCTCGCCCGCAGCATGATCCAGGAGGCGGTGAGCGGTCCGGTTCTCTTCCCGTGTGGGGATGTTCGGCGCGACGAGTTGCCCACGGAGCTTCGGCACCGCGGAATTGACGTGCACGAGGTGGTCTGCTACCGCTCCGTCCTGGCGGACGAGGCCCAGGCGAGGACGGCCGCGGCCACGGGTACCGTGCTGGTCGTAGCCAGCCCCAGCGTGGCTGATCTCCTGGCTCGTGCCTGCCCTCGTGCTACCCGCCCAGAGCTACTCGCCGTCGGACCGACGACCGCCGCGTCCGCCCGCGCCGCGGGCTGGTCGCCCGCCGCGGTGGCGAACGAGCCCACCATCAGGGCACTTTCGTCGGCGATTCTCGCCCTGCTCGCCAAACCGCTGACTGATGAGTGACCTTCTGCTGCGTGCTTGCCGCCGGGAGCCGGTCGAGCGGCCTCCCGTCTGGATGATGCGGCAGGCAGGCCGCTACTTGCCGGAGTACCGTGCGGTGCGAGAACGGGCCGATTTCCTCACCATGGTGCGAACCCCGGAGCTGGCAGTCGAGGTCACGCTCCAGCCGGTGAACCGGCTCGGCGTGGACGCGGCGATCATCTTCAGCGACATCCTCGTGGTCCCTCAGGCGATGGGCATGAGACTCTCGGTGGAGGACGGGGTGGGTCCTCGATTCCATGATCCGCTCCGCACCCCGAGTCAATTCGATCGGTTGCACGATGTCGTCATCGAGGAGGGTCTGGGCTACGTGCTCGAAGGACTGCGGCTGGCTCGGGCCGAGCTGGCGGAGAAGGTTCCCCTCATCGGCTTTGCGGGGGCGCCCTGGACCCTCATGAGCTACATGGTGGAAGGGAGCGGCTCCAAGTCCTTCAGCCAGGCCAAGCGATTGCTGCAGGAAGACCCGGCCCGCGCGCATCGCCTGTTGGCTCGCCTGGCCCGCACGGTGGGCGAGTTTCTGGTCGCCCAGGTCAAGGCAGGTGCGCAGGCGGTGCAGCTATTCGACTCCTGGTCCGGGGCCCTTGGGCCGGCGGATTTTCGCGAGTTTGCTCTTCCTTATTTGAGCGAGGCTGCCCGCCTGGCCCGATCGGCCGGCGCGCCGGTCATCGTCTTTTGTCCCGGATCCGGTTGGGCTCTGGACGAGATAGCTCGGGCGACCGGTGCCGATGTGATTGGTGTCGATTGGCAAACTGATGCGGCCGAGGCACGGCAGCGTATCCCACTGTCGGTCGCCGCCCTTCAAGGCAATCTCGACCCCACCTGGCTGTACAGCTCGCCGGCGTCCATCCGGGAGCGCACCCATCGCATGCTCGACGCATTCGGCGGCCGGGGACACATCGCCAATCTGGGCCATGGGATCCTGCCCGACATCCCAGTGGACCATGCGCGGGCGTTCGTGGAGGCGGTGCGGGAGTGGCGGCCGAGATGAAAGAGGGGAGGCAATTCCGCGATGAGGTGGCCTCGCGCATCGAGCGCCTCCACGATGAGGCGACTGAGCTCTTCACCACGCTGGACCGGGGCGGCGGATTCCGGGAGGATCGCTGGGAGCGGGATGGCGGGGGCGGCGGAGTCAGCCGGACCCTGACCGGCGGCTCCACCTTCGAGAAGGCTGGGGTCAACCGTTCCGCGGTCGAGGGGGTGCTGGTTCCCCAGCTCGCCCAGCGGATTGGGGCGCGTGTCTCCGGGCTGGAGCCGACCGGCTTCTTCGTGACCGGCCTCAGTCTGGTGGTGCATCCCCGCAGTCCCATGATCCCTACGATCCACTTGAATGTTCGGTACTTCGAGCTCACCGGTTCAGCAGGGGAGCCGGTCGATGCCTGGTTCGGGGGAGGAACCGATCTCACGCCCACGTATCCTTATCCAGAGGACGCGATTCACTTTCACCGCAGCTTGAAGGCGGCCTGCGACCGGCACCATCCCGAGTTCTACTCTCGATTCAAGACCTGGTGCGACCATTACTTCGTGAACACTCACCGGGGGGACGAGCGGCGGGGAGTCGGTGGAATCTTCTTCGACAACCTTCGGGACGGAGAAGGAGGACTTTGCCTGGAGCGTCTGCTGGCCTTCGTGAGCGACGTCGGAAGTGTGCTGCCCGAGGCCTATCGGCCGATCGTAGAACGCCGGCGGGATACTGGCTATGGCGAGCGGGAGCGCCGCCTGCAGTTGGCGCGACGGGGCCGCTACGTCGAGTTCAATCTGGTTCACGACCGCGGTACCCTGTTTGGGCTGCAGACCGGTGCCCGGATCGAAAGCGTGCTGATGAGCCTGCCCCCACTGGCGGCGTGGGAGCCGGCCCCGGCATACCCACCCGATTCCTTCGAGGCTCGGCTGATCGACATGCTCGAGCCGCGGGACTGGGTGACAGGCTGAGGGGATCTCTCATGGGCACTTTGACGGCCCGAATTTCTGGAATTGGGCTCTTCGCCGGTCTCGTGCTCGCCCTGGGCTCCTGCGGCGGCAGCGCGGACATCGGTCCTGCTGCCGGCCCGGTCGTCGAGTTCACTCCGACCTGCACCGGACTCAGCTGCACCTTCGCCGATCAGAGCACCGATACTCGCCCCATTATGAGTCGCACCTGGGACTTCGGTGACGGCTCCGGCTCCACGGACCTCAATCCGGTGCACACGTACCCGCACGCGGGAAGCTTCACCGTGCGGCTCACCGTCGAGGACAATGCCGAGGCCACCGGGTCGAGCTCCGAGGCGGTGACCCTCACTGAAGAGGCCGTGGTCTTTGTGGGCGCAGGCGATATCTCCGGCTGTAACCCGGCGAATCAGGACGGGGCCACGGCTGAGCTCATCAAAGCTCTGCCCACTGCCCAGGTGTTTGCGCTGGGCGACAATGCGTACCCCGATGGAGCGGCGGCGGACTATGCCTGCTATGAGGCCACCTGGGGCGGGTTCAAGGATCGGACCCACCCGGTGCCGGGCAACCATGAGTATCACCAGGCCGGCGCCGCTCCGTATTTCGCGTACTTCGGAGCAGCCGCTGGCACCGCCGGAGTGGGCTACTACAGTTACGACCTGGGCACCTGGCACATCATCGCTCTGAACAGTGAGGGCAGTGTGAGCGAACAGGTTACCTGGCTCAACGCTGACCTCGCGGCTCATCCCGCTACCTGCATCCTGGCCTATTGGCATAGGCCGTTCTTTACCTCCGGAGCGGTGCATGCTCCTGACACGGCCATGCGCCCGATCTGGGATGCACTTCAGGCGGCGGGCGCCGAGATCGTCCTCAGTGGGCACAACCATCAGTACGAGCG
>JBGQLP010000015.1:0-64199 GCA_041500125.1 Gemmatimonadota bacterium | reverse complement strand
ACTTCGACATCTATTTCTATTCCGGTGAGCAGGCGGCGGCCCGAGACGCCGCTCGTATCGGCGAGCGCTGGCGCACCCGCCTGGGGAAGCTGTTCAACCACGAGCTCACCGGGCGGCAGCCGTTAATCCTGTACGCCAGTCCGACGCAGTTCCAGCAGACCAACGCCGTGGGGGGTGATATCGGCGAGGGAACCGGCGGCGTGACCGAGGCTCTCCGGCGGCGGATCGTACTTCCAATCGGAGGAACGCTCAGCGACCTCGATCATGTGATCGGGCACGAGCTGACCCACGCATTCCAGTATGACATCACCGGCCGGGGCCCCGCCCGTGCCGGTGGGATGCCGGGGGCAACCGCCCTTCCTTTGTGGTTCGTCGAGGGTATGGCCGAGTATTTCTCCCTGGGTCCTATCCACGCGCCGACGGCTATGTGGATGCGAGGGGCAATCCAGGGCACTGCCAAAGACACCCTGCCCACGTTCCGGCAACTGGACGATCCTCGATATTTCCCCTACCGCTATGGCCACGCACTGCTGGCTTACGTGGGCGGACACTGGGGCGACCAGGCGATTGGACGTCTTCTCGTCGAGGCTGCCCGGCGGCGGGCGATGGAGCCGGCCATCCGCCAGGTGCTGGGCATCAGCCCCGACACCCTGGTGTCCCGCTGGCATGCGGAGCTCCACGCCACCTACGATCCGATGTTGGCTGAGACCCGTCAGCCCGATACGTTCGGCCCCCAAGTCGTCGGTGCACACAAGGGAACCCGCTACAATGTTTCCCCGGCCCTGAGCCCCGATGGCAGCCAGATGATGTTCCTGTCGGACCGGGATCTCTTCTCCATCGACCTTTTTCTCGCCGATGCAAGGACCGGCAAGATCAAGCGTCAGGTGACCAGGACTGCGGTCGACGCCCACCTTCAGAGCCTCGAATTCATCGAATCTGCCGGGAGCTGGTCCCCGGACGGGAAGCAGTTCGTGTTCTCGGCGATCAGCGGGGGCCGGCCGGTGCTCGATCTGTACGATGTGGCACGGGGAAAGAGGACGCGGGAGATCCCATTTCCCAAGCTGGGCCAGGTCCTGAATCCCAGCTGGTCGCCCGATGGGCGCACGATCGCGTTTTCCGGACTGTCGGGCGGTCTCACCGACCTTTACGTCTACGATCTGGAGAGCAAGCAACTCCGCCAGCTCACCGACGATCCGTTTGCGGACCTCCAGCCGGCGTGGTCGCCCGACGGCCAAACCATCGCCTTCGCCACCGACCGATTCAGCACCGACCTCGGCACGCTCAAGGTTGGCCCGCAGTCACTCGCCCTGATCGACGTGGCGAGCGGCCTAGTCCGTCCTGTGCCGGGCTCGGAGACGGCGCGCCAGCTGAACCCGCAGTGGTCGCCCGACGGGAGCAGCCTCTACTTCCTGTCCGATCCCGACGGGATCACCAACGTGTACCAGCTGCACCTTGCCAGCGGCCAGCTCTCCAGGCTGACCAACCTGTTCACTGGAGTCAGCGGGATCACCGAGACCAGCCCCGCGCTTTCCGTGGCCCAGCGATCGGGCCGCCTGCTCTACAGCGTCTTCCGGGCCAATGGATACGAGCTCTATGCCATTGACAGCCCGGAGCCGGTGGCCGCGGAGCCGGCGGCGGTGGCATACCGCGCCTACGGCTCGGTCCCGGTTCCGACAGCTACGCTGCCGCCGCTCGCGCGCAAAGACCCAACCCTGGTTGAGCTACTGCACGATCCCCTGACGGGACTTCCGGCCCAGACCGATTTCCCGGTTGGGCCCTACAAACCCCGTCTGTCGTTGACCTATGTGGGTCAGCCGTCGCTGCTGGTGGGAAGCAGCCAATTCGGCACCTACGTCGGCGGCGGGGCGTCGCTCTACTTCAGCGACATCCTGGGCAATCACAATCTGGTGACCGGCTTGAACGTGCAGGGGAGTCTCAAGGACGTAAATGCGTTGGTCGCCTACCAGAATCTCAGCCACCGGCTGAACTGGACACTGGGGGCGGAACAGACTCCTTACCTCACCGGCGGTTTCGCCGAGAGCACGGCCAATGTGAACGGCGAGGCGGCCGTGGTCGACCAACAGCTGACTCAGCGCCAGACGGAGCGTGACATCTTCGGCCAGGTGGCCTACCCCTTCAGCCCGGTCCAACGAGTCGAGCTTCAGGCCGGTTACACCAACATCGCGTTCAGCAACGAGCTTCGTACCCAGGCTTTTTCGCTCCTGACCGGGAATCTGCTGGTGGACCAGACCCAGAACCTCCCGGCCGGCAAAGCGCTGAGTCTCGGGGTGGGAAGCGCCGCACTGGTCTACGACAACTCGTTCTTCGGAGCCACCAGCCCGATCTTCGGGCAACGCTATCGGCTCGAGGTGTCACCGACCGTCGGGTCGCTGAACTATGTCGGGGTGCTGGCCGACTATCGCAGGTATATCATGCCGGTCAGGCCGTTCACGTTTGCCGCTCGGCTGCTGCACTACGGCCGCTACGGCAAGGGCGGTGAAGATGCCCGGCTGCAGCCACTCTATCTCGGCTACCCCGGTCTGGTGCGAGGGTATGATTTCAATTCCTTCGACCCGTCGGAGTGCCAGCCCGGCCCGGGGCAGGACCCGAACTCCTGCCCGGTCTTTGACCAGCTGCTCGGCAGTCGAATGGTCGTGGGCAACGCCGAGCTTCGCTTCCCTCTGCTGGGCGCACTTGGACTCGGCTCGGGGTACTATGGGGCTTTCCCGATTGAGTTCGCCGTGTTCGGTGATGGGGGGCTGGCCTGGGATACAACGCACGATCCTTCGGTGTTTGGTTCCGGCACTCGCGATCCAGTCTTCAGCGCCGGCGCGGGCCTCCGGATCAACCTCCTCGGCTTCGCCATCGGTGAAGTGGACCTGGTTCATCCTTTCGATCGTCCGGGCAAGAACTGGGTGTGGGAGTTCGCGCTGCAACCGGGGTTCTGACGGAGCTGGGAGCTGGGGCCACGGGTGACGTTACGCACCTCGACTCCTAGCTCCCGACTCCAAGCTCCCAGCTATCTTCCCACATGCATCCTTCCCGCGACCACCATCTCCCGCCCGATCCCAACGCCTATCGCCTCGCTCCCCACCCCAAGGGCCGCATCATCATCATCGCACCAACCCGAGCGGCATGCGAGACGATCGAGCTGGCGCTGAGACTTCAGGTAGACACCCTCCTCGAGCGAGAGCACGGTGAGGAGCTGCGCCAGTGGGCGGGAGCAGGGCTTCCGTTCGGTATCGTGGCGGGGACCGGCACCGGGAAGACCCTGGGCATTCGCCCCATCGCCGAGTCCATCCTCCGGGAACCGCTCCACGCCGGAGTGGTCAACCGGGAGCGGGAGGCTACACCGGAGACGCCCAGTTGGAACGTGGTGATCGTCACCACGGGGATAGCTCGCCGCTGGTTTCAGGACGACCTGATCACCGGACGGGACACCATCGTGGTGGACGAGATCCACCAGACGTCGGCAGAGCTGGAGCTCTGTCTTGCACTGGGCAAGCGGGCGGGCTGCCGGTTCATCTGGCTGAGCGCGACGGTGGACCCGACCTTCTACTCTCAGTATCTGAACAGCTCCGAGGTGCTGGTGACCCAGGCCTTCGATCCTGCCCTGAAGGCCAAGGTGCAGGTGCTTCCCCAGCAGCCCGACGAATTCTTGAACGACCGCTACATCCGCCATCTAATGAAGGAGAAGCGCGGGGTCGCGGTGTTCGTCCCCACCCGCGCCGAAGTCGAGAAGCTGGCCGAGGGGCTCGGGTCCCAGTGGCCCCGGCTCACCACGGCGTTTTACCACGGTGGGGAGCCGATCCGGGTGATTCGCCCCTTCCTGGAGGGGGAGGTCGAGCGTCCCTTCCTGCTGGCAATGACCGCGGCCGGGCAGTCGGCGCTCAACGTCCGGGGCCTCGATACCGTGGTGATTTACGACGCCCGGTACGGCAACGTGGTCGACCGCGGTCGCAACGTGCTGCATCGGCTGTATCTGGGCGCCAACGAGATTCTCCAGATGGCCGGCCGAGTGCACGGCCGGGTGCCCAACGGCGAAGTGGTCATCCTGAGCGACCGGAGTCTCGTCTTTGAGTCGCTTCGGCCAACCCCACCCGAGTTCCAGTTGGCCGGCGACGCGGAGCGCGTCGCCATCACGTGTGCTGCGCTCGGGGTCGATGCACGAGACCTGGATCTCCCCGTACCGCTCGACCGCACCGCGTACAATCGGGCGATCACGCTGCTTACCAGCCGGGGTCTGATCGAAAGCGGCAAGCTGACCAGCTACGGCAGGGAAGTGGAGGCGCTACCGGTGGAGCGGCCCTGGGGTGAACTGCTGGTCCATGCGGGCGAAGAGCTGATCCCGATGGTCGCAGTCTCCTCCAACATCGAGTCACTTCATCGGATGACGCGGGAAGAGCGCGATCTCCATGGCGTGATCGTCAACGGCAGCGACCACCTCACGGCCTACAATCTCTATGCGGAGGCAGTCAACCAGCATGGTTACCTGGGCGAGGTGTATGGCTTGCCCCGCCATCTCTTCGAGGACGGCCTCGCCGAGTGGGCCGAGCGTCGGGGGGTCCTGGTCAAGGCGATCGAGGACACTGCGCTGGGCTTGGCGTCAGTCTACCGGTCGCTCGAGCTCCCCCTGCCGAAGCAGCTGCCTTACGCCTCGAAGGACGTGCGGCGGCAGTGGGCCGACCTGCTCGCCCGCATCATGCCGTTCGACCTGGTGATCGATGAGCACACCGCCGATGGACAGGAGGCGAGAGTCTCCAAGACCTCGGTGGCGGGAAGCTGGGGTGCCGTGGCCGGAACGCTGCGATACTTCGCCGACCGTTTCGGCGTTCCCCGCGCAGCGATCGAGGGCACCACCTTGTCCTACGACCTGGTGCGGAAGTACGCCACTCTGGGACCACCCCAGATCGTGTTGGGCGGGCCTCGACAGCGCCAGGGCCTGATGGTCGAGCGCCGGCGCAGCTACTTCGGATTCGAGCTGGACACCGAGATCGAGCCGCTCGAGGGGAAGATTCCCCCGGACCTTCAGCCGGCGGCCCGTGACGCGCTCGCCGAGGCCCTTATCAGGGGGGAGACCACCCATCCAGATCAGAACCGGCTGCGCCGCACCCTGGCAGAATTGGATGAGCTCTGGCGCCGGTCGGGCGGCACGTTGAAAGAGCTGGCACCGGAGAGAATACGGGCCCTCATCCGACGGCAGCTCGAGGGGGTCACCAGCTGGGATGAGTTTCTCCGTACCCGGATCGTGCTCGACCCGGCGGAGGTGGTGGAGATCGCTGCCCGCGAGCGGTTGCAGGCGTTGCCCGGGAGCCTGCATGTTCGAGGCGACGCGGTACCGCTCGACTATGAGATTCAGAACGGCGAGGGGATCGCTCGGGTCCGGCTTCGCGAGGGGCAAGCCAAGCGCTTGCGGCCGGACGAGCTGCCGCGGCTGGACCGGCCGCTTCGCTTTGCGGTGCTGCGTGGGCGACACCCGCCGGTTCTGGCCGACACCATCCCGGCGCTGCAAGACCTGTTGCGGCGCTCCCCCAAGACCTACGCCGACGAAGAGTCTGACTCCAGCCGCGGTGACGGGCGGCGGCGTCAGCGTCAGGGCCACCGGGCCCGGCGTGGCGGAGGACCCCGGGGGCGCCCGCGCCGGTAGCCTCGACCTCGACCCACCCGGTTTCACCGGCCAAGCCACTGGTCCACCTGGCCCTCGTGGTGGTCCAGCTCCTCTTTGCCAGCCTGGCTATCGCCGGGCGGTTTGTGCTTCCGCACTTCCCCGCGGGTGCCCTGGTGTGCTTTCGGGTACTGGGAGCAACCGCGGTCCTTTTTCTCGTCAATGCCGCAACCGGCGGTCAGTGGGTGCGAGACCGGGCCGACCTGCTCCGGTTGGCCGTACTTGGTCTGCTCGGAATCGCTGCCAACCAGACCCTCTTCCTTTACGGGCTGCGTCACACCACGGCCATCAACGCCACCATTCTGGTGACCACCGTCCCGGTTTTTACCGTCCTGGGCTCGGTGCTCACCGGGCGGGAGCCAGCTTCGGCACTCAAGTTTGTCGGCATCGGCCTGGCGGCCCTGGGCACGATTTACCTCATCGGCCCCGATCGCATCTCACTCGCTCCGGATGTGGCTCTGGGGAACGCGCTCATCGTGCTCGGCATGGTCTGCTATGCCGCCTATTTCCTCTACTCGCGGTCGGTGGTTGGCCGGTACCAGCCGATCACCGTGAGCTTCTACGTGATGTTGTTCGCCTCCTTTGGAGTCCTGCCCTTCGGGCTGGTCGCCATGCGGAGCTTCCAGATCTCGACCATCAGCGGCACGGTGTGGCTCTGGGTGGCCTATATCGTGATCTTCCCCACCATCGTCACCTACCTGCTCAACATTTGGGCGCTCCAACGAGTGTCGTCCAACCTGGTGGCGGTATACATCTACCTGCAGCCGCTCTTCGCCGCGGCGGTGGCTCCATTGGTTCTCCAGGGTGAGCGCCTGACGACCCGAGCGGTGGTGGCCGGGCTGGCCATTTTCACCGGTCTCGGATTGGTGATCCTGGCCGAGCTCCGGCAGCATCGGGAGATCCCGGTAGAGCCGGTGGGGGAGTGAAGGCCCGACGGCGCATTGTGCACCATGCCGGCTTATGGTCGTCTAGATAGGTGAGGAAACCAGACGGCCCTTGTCCCCGTATCTTTGAATTATGCCAGAGACTCTGTCGCTCTATCCGACCATGCCTTCAGTGTCCTCAGTGTTCTCCCCCCTGGCCAAGGCCCTGCTCGATGGGTTCAGCGAGGGAGTCGTCGTCTTTGACGTCGAGGGGCGGCTGCTCTACTCCAATCAGCCGGCCCGGGAAGCGCTCTCCGGCATGGATCTGTCAGAGGGGGCACCCGATCTCCAGCCCCGGCTGGCCGCGCTCGGCGGCCGCCTGCGCCCGCTCCGGGTTGGCGGGCTCGAGCTGGGCGAGGCGATGTTCATTCCGGGCCTGGCCGGCGCCACCACGTTGGCCGCGAGAGAGAAAGAGGCTATCGTCAAGACACTCGACGCGCACGGCTGGAAGCTCGCCGAGACCGCTCGGTCGCTTGGTATCAGCCGTACCACCCTCTGGCGCCGGCTGAAGGCGTACGGGCTCCATCGCGACGGCCGGAGCAAATGGGCGCAAACCTCCTAGTCTCTCGCCAGAACCCTCCTTCTCCAACCCCTTCAGTACACCAAGTTCACCCGGCGGCCGATCTCACGAGGCATCGTTTGGCCTCGAGGTGGGTTGCCTTTGCCTTCCTCCTGGCCGGCTGTCGTTGGATGCCGCAAAAGCCGGCCGAAGGCGGGCACCTGGAGGCAAAGTGGAGCGGACCGGATGGCGGTAAGATCTCCGCGCCTGCCAGCGCCGAGTGGTGCGGAGCCACCCGGCTGCTCGAGATCCGCGCGGTCCAGGGCGATACCGGTATCGCCCTCGCGCTCTACCCTAAAGACACTCTCATCGCGGGGCGGTACCGGATCATGGACCCGCTCAAGGCGGAGAGCCTGCCTCCGGCTGCAGGGATTGCGCTTCGGTGGTTCACTCAGAATGCAGTCAAGGGCTTTCAGGGAGACACTGGGACGGTATTTCTGGACCGATCCCCGTCGGGTGAGCTGGGCGGCAGTGTGACCGCCGGCGCCCGTTCGGTCGTCGACACCCAACGAGTGGCGGTCAGGGGGACTTTTCAGGGGCTCACCATTCATCCCTCCCCGGGGTGCGTCCCTCCCGGGAAAGGACCCAAGAGAGATGCTCGGCCCGCTGACACCGTGGTACATTGACGCATGGAGAACACGTACTTCCGGAAGGGCTTCGGCCTCAAGAGCGAGATTGCCGGCCGGCTCACCGCGGACTACCACAGCGGCATCGTCGAGTCGCTCAAGGCCAATGATTATCGGCTTCAGGTAGGCCGGCTGACCTTCCGCCTGGCCCGCGAATTCGGCTTTTGCTACGGGGTAGATCGGGCGGTCGAATACGCCTACGAGACCCGGACCAAGTTTCCCGACCGCCGCCTCTTTCTCGTGGGCGAGATCATCCACAATCCCCACGTCAACGAGAAGCTCCGCAACATGGGCATTACCCTCCTGGATCACCGCGAGGGCGGCGAGTTCGACTTTTCCGCGGTCACGCCGGACGACGTGGTCATCATGCCGGCCTTTGGGGTGACCATAGGAGACTTCGAACGTCTCCGCGCTATCGGCTGTGTGCTGGTGGACACCACCTGCGGGTCGGTGCTGAACGTCTGGAAGCGGGTCGAGAGTTATGCCAGGGATGGCTTCACCGCCATCATCCATGGCAAGCACTACCACGAGGAGACCAAGGCCACGGCCAGCCAGGTGATGAAGTATCCGGGTGGCCGCTACCTGGTAGTGCTCGACATGAGCCAGGCCCGGGAGATCTGCGACTTCATCGAGCGGGGAGGGGAGCTTCCCACCCTGGAAGCTCGCTTCGGCAGCGCGGTGTCACCCGGGTTCGATTTCGAGCGGGACCTGACCCGCGTAGGACTGGCCAACCAGACCACCATGCTCTCGGGTGAATCGCTCGCTATTGCGGAAGAGGTGCGCAAGAGCATGGTCCAGCGCTACGGAGCCGAGTCGGTGGACCAGCATTTTCGCTCCTTCGACACCATCTGTTCCGCCACCCAGGAGCGTCAGGACGCGGTGCTCGCGTTGCTGCAGGAGCCGCTTGACCTGATGGTCGTGGTGGGAGGATACAACTCCAGCAATACCTGCCACCTGGCCGCGCTGGTCCGGCAGCACGGCGTGGTCGCCTATCACATCGAGGACGCTGAAGCGGTGGATGTTACCTCTGGCGCCATCCGGCATCAGCCGATCGGCACCAAATCGGAAGTCGTGATCCAAGGCTGGCTGGGATCCTCGAGCGTCCTTGGGATCACGGCCGGAGCGTCCACCCCCAACAACAAGATCGGCGAGACCATCGCGCGGATCTGCGCCGTGGCCGGCGTAGATGTGGAGGCGGCGCTTGGGTAGGCGGGGCAACGGCTTCATTGACCTCAGCCACACGATCGAGCACGGGATGACCACCTATCCCGGTCTGCCAGGGCCACTCATCTGTGACTACTTGAGTCGTGAGGCCTCCCGCAGCCGCTACGCACCCGGGGTCGAGTTCCAGATCGGTAAGATCGAGATGGTGGCCAATACCGGGACCTACCTCGACTCGCCGTTCCATCGGTATGCCCAGGGCAAGGACCTGGCTGGACTCCCACTCGAATCGCTGGCGAACCTCGACGCGGTGGTGGTGAAGGTTCCGGCTGGAGCCGGTCGCCCGATTGACCGGTCGGCGTTCGCCGAGGTGGAGGTCCAGGGCAAAGCGGTGCTGGTGCATACCGGTTGGGACGCGCACTGGCGCACCGAGCGCTACCTATCGGGGCACCCTTTTCTCAGCGGCGATGCCGCGGAATATCTGGTGAGTCAGGGCGTGGTTCTGGTCGGCATCGATTCCCTCAACATTGACGACACCGAGGATCTCACCCGCCCGGTCCATTCGACGCTGCTCGCCGCCGACGTGCCGATCGTCGAGCACATGTGCAACCTCGCCAGCCTTCCGCAGCAGGATTTCCGCTTCTTCGCGGTGCCCGCCAAAGTCGCCGGGTTCGGCACCTGGCCCGTGCGCGCATTTGGGCATGTCCTTCCGTCAGACTAGTGTCTCCGGCTTTCCAGCGGTTGCTCTTCGCTCGGCCCAAGTTGAAATCGTAGCGGTCCCGACCATCGGGATGAAGCGCACCAACCTGCGACGGCTCAACGGGCGGGAGTGGCTGTGGCGAAGCGATCAGATTCCGCTGGCGCATCGGCGCGCCGGATCGGCGCGACTGGTCGGTCAGCGTACGGCTGTTCGAGAACGGCGACTGATCAGAGCATCTCTGCGATCGCCGCGATGGTCAGCGGCGCGCTGCCCTCGGTCCGGTTGTTCACCAGCAGATACGCCGGAATCCTCAGATTTACCGCGGCCTGAACCAGCCGAACCAGATCCCGGCGCAGCTTCGGGTTCGGCTCCCGGATCCGGTCGTACGGGGCGAAGGCGTCCACCGCCTCATTGTACGTGCGGCCGGGTCGCAGCAGGGCGCGGGCGACGATAAACGATGCCGGGATGGACCCGGGCAGGTCGAGCTGATGGCCGATCGGAGGCATTCGGGTCCACGAGTTGAAGACGTGGGCCACGCCGTGCTCTCGCAGCACGGCAAAGTACATGGGTGTGAGGAAGTCATCGTTGCGGATCTCGACGGCATACTGACCTTCACGCGGCAACGCCGACAAGAACTCGTCCAGCCGGTCCGCAAAGCGCTGGGCGCCGATGCCGCTGGACTTGGCAATGGTCTGGAACTCGAAGACAAAAGGGCCGGTGTTCGCGCTGAAGTAGCGCTGGTACGGCTCGTAGATCTCCTCGATGAACAGATCCGGGTTGAGAAAATCGGGGTTGACCTTACCGGCGCGCTCCTGATCCTGGGCCTTGGTAAAGGTGTGCACCGTGATCTGACTCCACACCTTGCTCACGCAGGGGAAGCCGGGTGGGAGCTGCTCGGCGTAGCTCCGAAGGACGGCTTCGGTCGGGGGCCCATAGAAACTGGAGTCGACTCCCACGGTGCCGAAGAGGGGGAATGCAGCGTACTCCCTCAACATCTTTGCGGCGGCGCCCTTGGGTCCATAGTCCTCGTGGTAGACCAGGCCCCGCCACCCAGGGTAATTCCAAGTCGAGGTCCCGAACCGGACCGACGGAGGGATGCGCTGCCGAAGGCGCTCGAAATCGGCGAGGCTCTGGGTCAAGGCTCCGGCACGATCTTGAAGACCCCACCGTTCGCGGACATCAGGTAGAGCTCGCCGGCGGCATCCTCCCCGAAGCTGGTGATCGAACCTCCCGGCTGAAGCACCCGCCAGTCGGTCAGCTCCGTGGCGGCCCCGCCGGCTAAGCGAAAGCTGCGGACCCATCCCTGACAGAAATCGGCGAAGAAGTAGAGGCCCTGAAGTGCCGGAATGGCACTGCCGCGGTAGACGTAGCCGCCGGTAATGGAGCAGCCCTGGCCGTGATTGTACTCGTGTACCGGCAGAGTCAGCCCGGCCTGATTGCATGGCGTGGTGTTGAAGCAATGCTTTCCTTCCATGAGGTTCCAACCGAAGTTCCCCCCTTTTCCAGCCCCCTCTGCCGCGGGGGAGACATCGACTTCCTCGAATCGCGACTCGCCCACATCAGCGATATACAGATCTCCGGTCCCCCGGTCGAAGCTGAAGCGCCAGGGATTGCGGAGACCGTAGCTCCAGATTTCCGGCCGGACGCCGGCCTGGCCGATGAACGGGTTGTCGGGAGGCAGGCTGTAAGAGGAGCCGGCTTGCACGTCCAGCCGAAGGATGGAGCCGAGCAGGTCGGAGCGATCCTGGCCCCGACCCTGGGGATCGCCTCCGGACCCACCGTCGCCCAAGCCGAGATAGATCATCCCGTCCGGGCCGAAGCCCAGTTGCCCACCATTGTGATTGGCGTAGGGCTGGATCGCGGTCAGAATTATCTGTTCGCTGCCGGCGTTGGCGATGTCGGGATCGCCCGAAACCTGAAAGCTGGAGACCCGGGTATTCCCGATAGGGTCGGTGTAGTGGACGAAGAAACGTCCATTGGAAGCGTAATTGGGATCGAAGGCCAGGCCGAGCAACCCTTGTTCGCCGACGTTTGATACCTGTCCGCTGATGTCGAGGAACGCAGTGGCCAGGAGAGTGCCGTTTTTGACGATGCGAATGCTACCGGCCTTCTCGACAATGAAGAGCCGGGTCAGATCCCCCGGTGGAGCCGTCAGATAAAGCGGAAAGGTCAGGCCGGCGGCCACCTCCTGCAGCCGGGCCCCGCTCCCCTGTGGCAGGTTCGGCCCGGACTGAGAACTGCAGGCACTGGCGCCCACAGCCAGATTGAGCGAGAGTCCGAGTCTGGCCAGCATACGGGGGACGCGCATTAGCCAATTCTCCACAGATTTAAGGAGTGTAATGACCGGCACTGGATGGCGTCGAGCAGGATGGTTGTGCCTGGTGACTGCTTGCACTCCGGTCGGCCTCTGGCTGTACGAAGACCCGGTGGTAACGGTAGCGGGTATCAGGCTCAATCTGGAGCCATCAAGACAATCAGGATCGTCCCCCGTCATCGTCGCCCTGACAGTAAGAAACCCCAACGACTATCCGCTCTCGACCGAGCAGGTTGAGCTGTCGCTTCGTTTGGATGGCGTTCCCATCGGCAGTCTCAAGCGGGACAGCACGGTGCAGGTCGCGACCGACACGGTGTCGACGGTGGCGCTGGCGTTGGCCCTGGAGGAGCACGCCACCCCGGAGCACCTTCAAGTCTTCGGCTCCGGTACCCACAACTTCGCGGTCAGAGGCCGGGCCACATTCCGCACGCCGATCGGTATGCGTAAGGTCCGCTTCGCGCAGGAGGGGGACATGGTCTTCGAGCGCTCGGCGGGCTCACTTCGGTAGCCTGACTCGCGCCCGCTCCAGCCGGTCCAGGTGGGTCACCGTAAGCGTCACCGCCCCGAACTCCTCCTCCACCTTCCCTCGGAAGATGAAGGGTCCCTGGTCGAACAGGACGTGACCACGCTCACGGTAGATCCTCGGAAATAGCACCGCCTCGATCAATCCGTGACCATCATCGAAGGTGGCAAACTCCATCGGCTCATCCGCTTTGGTGTGCACCGGCTTGGCGGTCGTGAGCATCCCGGCAGCCAGCACGTGGCGGCCGACATGCTGATGCAGCTCGGTGCTGGGACAAAGGTGAAAGGGCCGCAGCTGGTCGGCGTGGAGCTGCATCGGGTGCGCGTCGCTGATGAACCCCAAGGCTTCGTATTCCTCCCGGCGGCGGCGCTCGGGGGAGTATTCCTTGAGAGTCGGGACGGCGGTCGGCAGGTCTTCGAACCAATCGGGCGGACGGGCGGACAGGCGGACGGGTGGACGGTCTGCTCCGATCCATGAATCTCTCGGATGTGCAGCACCTACCTGACCGCCTGTCCGCCCGTCCGCCCGTCCGCCCGAGTCCACCAGCCACAGCATCATCGGCCGGGTCCAGCCCTGCGCGATCGAGTCGAGGGCGCCGACCTTGATCAGGAGACGCAGGTCGCTGGGAGCGATTCCGGTGCGCGCGCGAAGATCAAAGATGCTGGTGAAGAGCCCGCCTTCTCGCGCCGCGAACACCCGCTCGACCGCATCTGCCGAGAGCCCCTTGATGAACTGCAGGCCGATACGAATCTCCCGCCCCTTCCCGCTGCAGCGGAAATCGCTGGCATTGATGTCGGGGGGAAGCACCGTGAGCCCCATGCGCATGGCCTCGGCCACATAGGCAAACGGCTGGTAGAATCCACCGCCGTTGGACAGCACCGCCGCCATGAACTCCGCCGGGTGATGGGCTCGGAGCGCGCACGCGTGCTGGGCCACCTGGATGTAGGAGCATGAGTGTCCCTTGCAGAAGCTGTAACCCGCGAAGGACATGATCATCTCCCACACTCGCTTGGCCGCGTCCGGGTCGCGGCCCAGCCGCATTGCTCCGGTGAAAAACTCTTCGGCGTAGGCCCCGAGGTGTTTGGCCGGCCGCTTTTTGGAGAGCGCCTTGCGAAGCCCGTCGCCGGTGGCGGGCGACATGCCCGCGAACGTGGCGCAGACATTCACCACGTCTTCCTGATAGACCATGATTCCGAACGACTCCTCCAGGGTATTGCGGAGACACGGATCGAGCGGCTCATAGGGGGTTCCGTTGCGCAGCCGCTCGAGATAGAGCTGGATGTACTTGTTCGAGGCGGGGCGGATCATGCTGGTGTTCAGCACCAGCAGCTCGAACGTGTCTGCCCGGCTCTTGGCACAGAGGAGCCGGGAGGCGGGGGATTCGGTGTAGAAGACTCCCATAGTCTTCCCAGTGCGGAACAGCTCCTTGGCTGCCTCGTCGTTGCCGGCGGTAGATGAGGTATAGTCGATCCGGTAACTGGTATGGCCGTGCACCGCCTCGATGGCATCGCGGATTACCGCCAGCGAGCGATTGCCCAGGAGATCGATCTTCACCAGTCCAGCGTCTTCGGTGCCGTCCTTCTCGAACTGGATGACTGGAACCGGGAGATCGGGATTGCAGCCGAGGGCTTTGGCCGCCCGCTCCACGGGCACATAGTCGGTGAGCGGGGTGGGAGTGATCACGACTCCGCCGGCATGAACCGACAGGTGCCGCGGGATCCCGACCAGACCCACGGCCATGCGGGCGAACCCCTGCCAGGTACTGGCCAGATTCAGTCCTCGAAAGTTGGGGTGGGTCGCTATCAGATCGGGGAGTTGCCGCTCGCCATTCTCAAAGAAGGGAATGCGCCGGGTGACCTCCCGGATCTCGCCCGCGGGCCTGCCGTGCACTTTGGCGATCTCACGCAAGGCGCCGCGGGGTTGAAAGCAGTTATGGTTGGCCACCATGGCGGAATGGAGCCGGGGATACTGGCGGAAGACGTACTCCAGCACCTTGTCGCGCTCATCCCAGGGGAAATCGAGATCGATATCGGGGGGATCGCTGCGCTCCAGATTGAGAAAGCGCTCGAACACGAGCTTGGAGCGGATCGGATCGACGTGGGTGATGCCGAGACAGTAGCTCACCACCGAGTTGGCGACCGACCCCCGGCCGCAGTGGGTGGGTCCATTGCGGACGATGTCGCGCACGACGAGGAAATAGTCGGCGAATCCCTTCTGCGCGATGATCCCGAGCTCCAGGTCCAGCCGCTCCTGCAGCTCAGGGGTCACGACGGGATAGCGCCAGCGGGCTCCCTGTAGCGTCATCTCCCGGAGCTGAGCAAAGGCCGAGTCGGTATCGGCAACCCGCGGCGGCACCGTGCGCCGGCCGACCGGGATGGTATAGCGGCATCGCTCCGCGATCTCCTCCGCTGCGCGCATGGCTGCGGGGCAATCGGGAAAGTGGCGGGCCAACTCCTCGCCGGGGCAGAGCCAGGCCTGATGAGGCCAGACCTCCTCCGCGGGCAAGGATGAAAGAGTGGTGTTCAGAGCGATGGCGCGCAGGAGCCGGTGGCGGCTCCACTCCTCTGCTTGGGCGGCGACCACGCCGTTGGTGGCGACCACGGGAAGGCCGAGCCGCCGGGCAGCGGCCAACACCGCGTGGCGAGCTCTCCCGGGCCGCAGCTCGGCGTAGAGATTGGTGGGGCCGCTGAGGTGCAGCGTCTCTTCGAGGAAGGTGAGGTCGCGAGATACAAGGATGAGGCCGTCACGGTCGTTCGCGAGCAAGGCGGACAGGCGGACAGGCGGACAGTCGATCTTATGGATACCTGGCCTGTCGAGCGGCATATCCAACGCAATATTCCGTCCGCCCGTCCGCCCGTCCGCCTTCCAATGTATTTCCGTTATGGCACGGCACAGCGCTCCCCAACCCTGCTCGTTTAAGGCGAGCGCTACCGTCTCCTGGCCATCAGCCACCAGGTGGGCGCCGAGGATGGGGCGCACACCCGCGGCGGCACACGCGCGCTGGAACTCGACCGCGCCATAGACGCCGTTGGTATCGGTGCAGGCCAGCGCCTGGAAACCCCGCTGGGCCGCCGCCTCCGCGAGGTCCTCTGGACTGGAGACGCCGAGACCAAAGGAGAAATGGGAATGGACGTGGAGGTGAGTGAACATTTCACGTTTTTCGTTTCCCGCTCACGCTTTTGTTTTCTCTAAAAACTCGTCGAGAAGACGGTTGAATGCCTCCGGCTTGTCGAGCTGGATCCAGTGGCCGGTGCCCTGCACCATCCGGTGGGGGAATCCTTTTCCCAGCCGGTGGAGGCTGAACGGCTGATCGTTGTATGGGGTGACGATCGATAGCATCGGGCCCCGATACCGGGCGAGCGAGGGGTCGGGATCGAACTGCAGCGCTTCTCGAAAGGCCGGCACGACCGTCTCCCGGGGTGTTGCCCGGAGGTCGGCGAGCAACCGCTCCCGCACCGCGCTCTCGGGACCGCCGATGCCGGTCCAGTACTCTCGAATGGTGCTGTCATAGCTCGCGTCCAGTCCGGCGAGAAGTGGCTTGACCGCTGCAGCGGAGATCTGTTTTCCATCGCCGATGGGGTCCACCAGCAACAGGCCGGCCACCCGTTTGGGATGAGCGCCGGCGTAGGTGAGAGCCACTCCTCCTCCCATGCTGTGGCCCACCAACACGAATCGATCCAGGCCCAGCGTATCCACCACCGCCGCAATGTCCCCCGCCATTCCCGCGATGGAGTAGTCGCTGTTCTTGGGTGGCTCGGACTGTCCGTGTCCCCGGAGGTCGAGCGCGACCGCCCGGCGGGAAGGCCGGAGGCGCTCGAGCTGCGCGGCCCAATGACGGGAGTTGCCGGCCAGCGAGTGCACGAACACCACCGGCAATCCCCCGCGCCCGCCATCGTCGAGGGCGAGCGCGCCTGCCGGGCCGGTGATCCGAGCCGGACTTATCGCGGACATGCTAGCGCGACCAGGGGGGGCGCCGGTGGAGGATCACGGGGTATATCGGACAGCTTTGGACATGGGCGCCGGGGAGATAGCCGATGCTCATCAGGAACTCGCCGACGATCTCGCCGCCGGTGAAGCGGAAGGTCTTCTTGAAGAGCTTGACCCACTCCTCCCTGGAGCGAGGGTGATGGGCTGCCAGCCAGCCGGCGAACGATCCATGAGTAATTTGAAGCTCGAGAATCTTTTGTGCATTCGCGATGGCGGCATCCACCTTCAATCGGTTGCGGATAATGCCGGCGTCGCCCAGCAGCCGCTTGCGGTCGCGGGCGCCGTAGGCCGCTACCACTTCGGGATCGAAGCCGCCGTATGCCCGGCGGAAGGCATCCCGCTTCTTGAGAATGGTGAGCCAGGAAAGGCCGGCCTGATTGATCTCTAGGATCAACCGCTCGAAGAGCGCCGCATCATCCTCCAGCGGAAAGCCGTACTCCCGGTCATGGTAGGGTCCGTGCCACTCATGCCCGGGTGCCGCGTCGCAATACGTCTGGGCCATTCCTGCTCCTGACAAGACAATCACGGGGAAGCACGGAAAACACGAAAGCACGAAATAAAACGGGTGCAGTATGTTGTAAGTTCGTTTGTTGTTTTCGTGTTTCCGTGACTTTCGTGTTTCCGTGATTTGAACAACAAGGAACCCATGCGCGCAGTGATCTATGAGGGCGCGGGCGGTCCCGAGGTCATCACCATCGGCGAGGTGCCCAAGCCGGAGGTCGGGAAAGATCACATCCGGGTGCGGGTCCACGCGGCCGGACTGAATCGGGCCGATTTGATCCAGCGACGCGGCCAGTATGCGGCGCCGCATGGCTGGCCGGCGAACATCCCGGGACTCGAATATGCCGGGGAAGTCGAGGCAGTGCGGCCGGGGGTCACCCGCTGGAAAGTCGGCGACCGGGTCATGGGCCTGGTGGGGGGTGGGGCTCAGGCGGAGATGGTCGTGGTGCACCAGGACGAAGTGCTCCCCATCCCGCCGGGATTGTCCTACGCCGAAGCAGCGGCGATTCCCGAGGCGTTTCTTACCGCCTACGATGCGCTGGTGACTCGGGGTCGGCTCCAGCCCGGCGATCGGGTATTGATCCACGCGGCTGGAAGCGGGGTCGGCACCGCGGCGGCGCAGATCGCCAAGCAGCTTGGCGCCACGGTCCTCGGCACCTCGCGCAGTGGCGATAAACTTGCCCGGGCTCTGGTCTACGGACTCGACATTGGGATCGACACTGCCCAAACGCCCTTTCGTGAAGCAGTGGGCGAGCCGGTCCAGGTGGTGCTCGATGTCCTCGGTGGACCTGCTCTGGCCGACAACCTGGCGGTGCTCGCTCCCCGAGGCCGCCTGATCCTGCTCGGTTTCCTGGCCGGGAGCGGAACCGACGCCGACTTGAGGCCGATTCTGCACAAGCGCCTGGAGGTCATTGGCACCATGATGCGGACTCGGGGGTTGGAGGAGCGGATTCCACTGGTGCGGGAGTTCGGAGCGCGGATGTTGCCTCTGTTCGAGACCCGGGCGGACCAGGGGGCCGCACTCCGGCCGGTGCTGGAACGAACGTATCCGATGACTCAGCTGGCCGACGCGCATCGGGTGCTCGAGGGCAACGCGACCTTTGGGAAAATCGTAGTGACCTGGTGAGGCGTGAGCGGTGAGCGGTGAGCGGTGAGCGGGCCGCCCCTCACCACCGCACTGGCGCCGTAGCGTGCGTGGATACGGTCGACTGCGCGCTGGAGGTCGGCGGGACAGGTATGCTGTGGCGTCCCCGCTTCCCCGCCTTCCCGCTGTCCCCCCCACAGCTCCAGCTGCGCCTCAGCCTCCATCAACTGGTCCAGTGTGAGCGCCACTGCCCGCACGGCCAGCCGTTTGCTGTTGGCCAGCGCAAAGGCCCGCCGGGCGGCATCCCAGAGTTCCGCATCGAGGACGGCGGCGCCCAGGGGGATGGTGCGCGAGGTGGCGGTGTAGTCGGCATAGGTCGCCTCCAGCCGAAGCCGTCCGGCGGTGAGCCCGCGCTGGCGCAGCCGCCGACCCATTCGCTCGCTCATCAGCCGAAACAGTGGGTGCAGCACGCCAATGTCGTTGGTGTCGGTGGTCAGAGTATGAACCTGATGAAACTCGGATTGCCGTTCTGGGGACAACACTGGACGGGAATCGATACCTCGCGCTCGGGCCCGGAGCACCCGGCCGTTCCGGCCGAAGACAGCGCAGAGTGCGCTCTCGGAAATGGCCGCGACCTCACCGATGAAATCGAGCTGATAATCTTCCAGCCTTAGGCGCAGGCGGGGATCGAGCTCGGGCAACACCTCGAGTGGTTGCGGAGCGAGAAAACCTCGTTCCTTTCCCGATGGGACGTAGAGCAGCTCCTGCTCCCCATCCGCCCAGAGGACGCCCGCACCACCTTCCCGCCTCCCCGCCCTAATGGCTGCCTGACTCACCAATTTGTTGGCGGCAATCCCTACCGAGAGAGGAAGTCCCAGCCGCTCGCTCACCTCCCGCCGGATGCGGGCAGCGACGTCCTGGGGCGGACCGAAGAGACGGCCGGTGCCGGTGAGATCGAGGAATGCATGACCGTATCCCCGTGGCTCGATGGTGGGAGCAAAGCCCCGCAGGATCTCGTGCAGTGCCCGGGAAGCGCGAGCATACAGCTGGGGGTTGGGGGGCAGAAGGATGAGGTCGGGACAGAGCCGCTGGGCCTTTCGCACCGGCATTCCTGGTACCAGCCCCGCCCGCCTGGCCTCGGCCGACAGCGCCAGAATCGTGGCTCGATCGATACCGGGCGGTGCGACCGCCAGGGGCCGCGTCCGGAGCGCAGGTACCGCCAGGCCCTCGAGGGTGGTACAAAAGGCGGGTGGATCGACGAACAGTACCGATCGCATAGATAATACTCACGCTTTTCTCAACGGGACCAGACGGCCAGCTCATTGCCGCTAGGGTCGGTAAAATGGAATCGCCGGCCGCCCGGAAAACTGAAAATCGGGCGCACGATTTTTCCCCCGGCCTGCTTGACCCGCCGCTCCATGGCTTCGAGATCAGCCGCATAGATGACCACCAGCGGACCACCGGTTCGCATCTGGGTGACGGTCTGAAAGCCTCCGCTCAACCGGCCGTCGGCAAAGCTGGCGTAGTCGGGCCCGTAGTCTTCGAAGGTCCAGCCGAAGGCGCCGCCATAGAACCGCTTGGCATCCGTCACGCTCTTGACGGAGAACTCGATGTAATCGATGCGGCGGTCATGCTCAGCATTGGTCATAGCAGCTCCTCCTCGGGTGGCGTCTCATAACAGAATTGGCTGTTCCGCAGAGCCGGCAGTCTCCTTCCGAGGCATACGGCCCTCGAGCTGCCGCCGGCGCCGACCACCCGCTTCGCGGGTGCCCGCTTCATCGACCGCAAATCCAAACGCCTGCTGCAGCGCGCGGAGCCGCCGGGTGAGCGCGTCCTGGTAGCTCTGGCTGACATGGTCCTTCCCGGCATAGTGGCGCCGATAGCGCTCGGCCAGTTCGGGAAACTCCCGCTCGAGGTGGGGAAGGAAGCGGTGCCGCGCTGCGGGTCCGAGCCGGAGCGCCGACCCGACCACGTAGCGGGCACCCGCCTCCTTGGCCGCCTCCATCAGCCGGGCCAATCCGGCCCAATCGTCGGTGATTCCCGGGACAATCGGTGCTACCAGAAGCCCCGCATGAATACCGCTCTCGGTGAGCCGCCGGAGAGCCCGGAGCCGCGCCCCCGGTACCGGTGAGCGGAGCTCCAACCGGCGCGCGAGCCGTGAGTCCGCTGTGGCCAGTGAGATGTTGACGCTCACCTCATTGTGCTGGGACAGCGCCTGCAGGAGATCGAGGTCGCGGGTGACGAGTGGTGACTTGGTGATGATGCCGATCGAGAGCCCGTGATAGGAGCGCAGCACCTCCAGAATCCGACGGGTGAGCCGGAACCGCCGCTCGGCCGGCTGATAGGGATCGGTAGCGGTGCCGATGACCAGCGAGTGACCGGCTATCCGGGCGGGATTGAGCGTGTGCGCCAGCACCTCGGCGACTTTGGATTTTACGAGGATCTCTCGCTCGAAGGCCTCCCAGGGAGGCAGGACAGCGGGGCTTCCCGCCCTCTCCATTGTCCACCGATGGGTATCCCGCGCATAGCAGTAGGTGCAGCCGAACTCACAGCCGACATACGGATTGATGGACCAGAACCCCATGCCGGTGGAGGCTGGGGTGTTGAGCACCGAGCTTACCGATAGCTCGATGAACTTGGTGCCCCGGCTACGCTGGTCGAGGAGGGGTAAGCGGGTAAGCGGGAAGGCAGGTAAGGTTGGCAATAAGTCCATCTGCCTCTCCTGCTTCCCCGCTTTCCCGCCTACCTGCTTCCCTGCCTTCATCACCCGCATTGTCCCCATCCACACTGGGCGCAGCTGACGCAAGCGGAGGAGCGCACGATGGGACCGGCACAATCGGGACAGACGCCGATCAGATGAGCTGGCTGACGAGGTTCTTCCGGCCGAGAGGCGCTACCGGATGCGGAATGAAGAGCGGTTTTGCGATCCGACGAAGATGTGAGGTGGGATTGAAGCGGCGACACGTGAGCCCCCGTAGATTCGGGATTTGTTCGGAGCGCTAGACCGAATATATCCCGAAGATAGGTGGCGTCAAGCAGGAAGGTGACACCCAGGTGTCGGCCTTACTAGCTGCGGCGCTGCTTCGTACCTAGATAGGTTCCCAGCTCCGCGTCGTATACTCGCACCTTCGTGATGACCCCCGCCCGGTCCGGATCCACAATGCGCACATGGATCAGACGGCGATCCTGCCGCGGCCGGTACAGCACCCAGCTCTCGGGCGGGGCAGTCGGCTCGACCTGGGCACAGGCTCCGGCGGGCGGTTGCTCCCGGATCGGTTTCCCGGGAAACCAGAGGCGGCACTCACCCGCGGCCGGCAGTTGAGCCGGCGGTATTCGGAGCGGGGACTTATCATCGTTCTCGTCCACCGTGAGTCGGTCTTCGAAGACCACCGCGTCGGCCTTGGGCCCAGCCGAGCCGGGGCTCGACTTTCCGGCGCATCCCGCTCCGCTCACCATCGTTCCGCAGAACAGGGCCAAGACCGGCAATCGGTTTAGCAGAAGCATTGGCGTCTCCATGTATTCAGCCTTGAATGGGTAACCCACCCCCGGCCGGATCAGGAAGAACGGAGGGGGTGTTAAGTTGGTCAATCTATGGCCGACCCCGCAGCAAGCGGCCCCTCCGAGACGGCTCGGGTCGAGGCGTTCAGCGATGGAATTTTTGCCATCGCCATCACTCTCCTCGTGCTCAACATTCGGGTCCCGTTGCCGGACCTGACCGGTCACGGAAGCACGCTGCTCCCAGCTCTCCTCCGCCTCTGGCCAGCCTACCTCGGTTATCTCATCAGCTTCTTTACTATCGGCATCATGTGGGTAAACCATCACAGCATGTTCGTGCTGATTCGGCGAACCGACCGCTACTTCCTTCTCATCAGCGTGTTCTTCCTGATGTGTATCGCCGTTCTGCCGTTTCCCACCGCGGTCCTGGCCGAGTACCTGCCGGAGCCGAAAGGAAGGAGAGTCGCGGTCGCCCTTTACAGCGCGACGTTCGTCCTGATCGCGGTGGCCTACAATGCCCTCTGGTGGTACGCGGTGCGCGGGGGACGGCTGCTGGATGAGAACGCCGACCGGGAAGCGGTACGGACCATCAGCAGACGCTACATGCTGGGGCCGATAGCCTATGGCATCTCTTTCGCGCTGGCATTCGTGGACGCGTGGGCGAGCCTGGCGGTGCACGGGGTGCTTGCAGCCTATTTTCTCCTGCCGGTGAGAAAGCCGACACCACGCCGGCCAGCCATGTGAGGACCGGTTGATGAACTTCTCCTTCGATGACGCCCTTCCGGTTCTCCGCAGCACGCCGTCGGTACTGCGGGCCTGGCTGAAAGACCTGCCCGACTCCTGGATCAGGGCCAACGAAGGTGCCGAGACCTGGAGTCCATTCGACATCGTGGGCCATCTCATTCATGGGGAGCGCACCGACTGGATGGATCGGGTGGACATCCTCCTCGCCCATGGTGAGTCGCGGCCGTTCACCCCCTTCGAGCGCTTTGCCCAGTTCGAGGCCTCCCGCGGCAAGTCGCTTCGCCAGCTGCTCGACACCTTTGCCGAGCTGCGCGCCGCGAACATCGCCCGGCTGGAGTCGCTCGATTTAGGTAGGGAAGAGTTTGCCCGTCGCGGGCGCCACCCCGAGCTCGGTCCGGTAACCTTGGGCCAGCTGCTGGCCACCTGGGTGGCGCACGACCTCAATCACCTGGGTCAGATTGCCCGAGTCATGGGACGGCAGTATACCGAGGCGGTCGGCCCGTGGGTGGAGTACCTCCCCATGCTGGGTGCCACTCGGCGGTGAGCTGTCGCTCAGGTCTGCTTGCGGCGGAGCACTCGGGCCTCTTCGTGAGGCGCGACAAAGTCTTCTTCGGTAGGCGGACGCATCCAGAGATCGAAGGCGAGGAAGAGGGTCTTGGAGAAAGGAAAGAAGCCGAAGGGGACCAGCAGCATAAGGACGATCGTCGTGGCCTGGAACAGCCCCCACGGCGGATCGGGCCAGGTCCACAGGAGGAAGCCGACTACCCACACGCTGAACACCGTCTCCATGGCCATGAGGTTGAAGAAGTAGGCTCCTAACCAGTAGCCCTGCTCCCCCCGTTCCAATCCGAGACCGCACACCGGACAGTTGGGCACCAGATGAGACCAGGTGACGAATATGGGCTCCCCGCCACAGTGAGGGCAGCGCAAGCGCAAGGCGCGGATGAAGAGGGCGGTGACGCGTCGCAGGGAGGGCGGGGAGTCGAGGGCGCTAGGCATCGGCGCGAGGGTTTTAGGTCATCCTCACTTTAACCGAAATATGGGCCTCCAGCCAGCGCTCGAGATCGCCGAGCACCTCGTCGTGGTTGATATCAGCAAACAGGGCGTGGTAGGCCTCGGGGTACTCCCGAAACTCCCGATCCGGATAGCGCACCTTGGCAAAGAAGCTTCGGCTGCCGTCAGGCGGCACCAAGCGATCGGCGGAGCCGTGGAGAATGAGGACCGGTACCGAAAGGTCCGCCACCCGCTGATGGACCCGGGCTATCGCTGCGGTGACCTCAGTGGACAGGCGAGCGGTGCCCCGGCGATGAAAGAACGGGTCTGCCAGTAGCGTTTCTCTCACTGCCGGGTCTCGTGCCAGGCCGGTGAGATCCATCCCCACCCGCAGGGAGAAGCGCGGCATGATCCGCGACATCACCCGGCCAAGCGCCATGAGCACGGGCGGGACGCCGATCGGTCCCAGTGGAGGGGCCGCGGCGATCACACCCGCCAATCCGGCGGCATGGTCCAAGGCGTAGTCGAGGACGACGAGACCTCCCAGGCTGTTCCCCAGCAGAAACAGCGGCAGATCTCCTTCCCATTCCCGCACCCGCGCAACGAATGCCTGCAGGTCTTCCCGGTATTCCTGCCAGCTTCGCAGGTAAGCCCGCTGACCGGGCGAGCGGCCATTGCCCCGCATGTCGTAAGCATAGAGCGCGATGCCTCGCGCGGGGATATAGCTTGCGAGATTGGGGTAGAGGCCGCTGTGGTCGCCCAACCCATGGAGATTGACGAGAACGGCCCGCGGGCGCGATTGGGAAGGGGTCCAGGCCTGGTAGTACAATGAGCTGCCGTCACAGCCGGCAAACCTTCCTTCGCGGTGCGTCACGCCAGAATCGTGGACCACCGTCAACGGCTCACCAGTGCCGGTGACTCTTCCCGGAGCCATTCTTCCGGCGATGAAAGCACTTCGGCGACCGAGACCGGTCGAATGTTGCCCGGCGCGGCCAACGAAGCCTGGGGAGAGAAGTGGAGATGGTAGAGGGTGGGCCCGGCATTGCGGGCGTGCTCGGCGACGAATCTCGCCAGGGCTCCTGGCCACCCTCCGCTCGGCGGCCGCACACCGGCTCCTCGCCGATGGCGCTCGAGGGCCTCGATCATGGCAGGACGGGAAACCTCGAGCCGCCGGTACCGCTCCCGGAGATAGCGTTCGTCCTCCCGCGCATCGGCCAGCCGAGGCCGGATGAAGTCACAGGAGCAGCGCCCGATGAGCAGCCGCGCCACCGTCTGCGCCTCCGGATGCACTGTTCTCAGCGTCTGCTGCTCCGCGAAACTCCCCAGATCGGCGACCGCTTTCTGAGGCAGCATGGAGCGGACTTCGCTGAGGGTGAGCGGGCTGGCGATGAAGAGGAAGTAGCACAAGGAGGTGAGAGGTGAGAGGTGAGAGGTGAGAGGTGAGAGGTGAGAGGTGAGAGGTGAGAGGTGAGAGGGGGAGAGGGGGAGAGGGGGCATGGGCGAGAGATCAACCCTCTACCTCTCACTTCTCATCTCTCACGTTCACATCGGCAAATCATCCCGCACCAGCACCAATATCGCCGCCTGGGGCACCACCAGATACTTCTTGTCCTCGAACGTTATTTCAACCGCCGCCTTGCGAAAGAAGATCGCGTGGTCTCCCACCCGGGCTTGCATTCCCCGGTTGCGATTCTCTCTGGTGTCGATTTTCCAGGGCTCGTCATCGAGGCTGCTGAGATCGGCCACTGGAGTTCCCGGGCCCGTCGCCACGATCAGTCCGGTTTGCACTTGCTGGGCGTCGATGGCGGTGGCCGGCAGGTAGAGTCCCACCCGGGTACGTTCGTCCCCATCCTCCGGTGTGATGAGGACCCGGTCACCAACCACCATCAGCTGTTTCTTGGGGAACTCCATCACCGCTTCCCGTTGGACCCGTTTTCCGTGGCTTGATGGACCGTCACGAGCTCAACGATGCGCAGCCTGCGGTTGGACGTGGGCAGCCGGAGGCTCACCTCTTCGCCCACCTTTCCTCCGCCCAGCGCGCGACCCAGCGGTGACGCGAGGGAGATGTGACCCTCGTCGATGTCCATCATTTCCGCCAGAACCACCACGTAGGTGTCGGTTTCGTTGGTTTCCAGGTCGACGACCTTCACCCGCGACCCGAGTCCCACCCGATCCAGAGGAGCTTGCGTATTGGCCAGCTGGCCCAGCTGGCTCAGCCGCTGATGGAGTTGGCCGAGCCGGGCCTGGACAAACTGCTGCCGCTCCAAGGCCGCTTTATACTCCGAATTCTCCCGCAGATCGCCCAGGGCCACGGCCTGGGCAATCGCCTGAGGCAACAGAATATTGAGCTCATGGCTGAGCTGATCGATCTCCCGGCCCAGCTTCTCCTGCATCTCACGAATCATCGGTGCAACCAGGCGTAAAAAGGATCGGCCCGGAGAGCGACCTCTCCAGGCTGGGAAGGAAAGTCACTTTCAAAGATACTACGCCGGCCAACCGGTCGCGAGGCAAAGGTTCCTTGACACTCAGGAGGGCAAAGGGTAAAGTGCTGCTGGCTCACGTTTTCCCTCTGTGCCGGTGGCTTCTTAACGAACAGGATGAACGGGTAATGCCTCTCAGGACCACTGCCTGGCGCTCGTCCCGGTTGGTCGCCGCGCTCTGCCTGCTCACTCTGGTGCTGGCGGGCTGCAGTCCAGAGCATTATCCCCAGACAACGCTGTTACCTCGCGGCGACTTCGCCCGCATCGCCGACGACCTGCTGGACACCACGGTGAAGTGGGCCGTCCTCGTGTTCGTCCTGGTCGAAGGTGCGCTGGTCTATTCCATCTTTCGTTTCCGAGGCAAGCCCGGCGATTCTGAGCCGCACCAGACTCACGGCAATACCACCGTCGAGATCATCTGGACCGTCATTCCAGCCTTGATTCTTGCCGCCATCGCCGTGCCCACCGTGCAGGCGATCTTT
This sequence comes from Gemmatimonadota bacterium, assembly GCA_041500125.1. GTDB lineage: Bacteria > Gemmatimonadota > Gemmatimonadetes > Gemmatimonadales > GWC2-71-9 > CAVVWJ01. The sequence continues at coordinate 37,962 of JBGQLP010000015.1, read as the reverse complement.
CTGACCAATGCGACTCCCAAGGCGGATGCCCTCCGGATCGAGGTGGTGGGCCATCAGTGGTGGTGGGAGTTTCGCTATCCCGAATACAACCTGACCACGGCCAACGAGATCCACGTCCCGATGGGTCGGACGGTCTCGCTGCACATGGGAAGCGCGGACGTCATTCACAGCTTCTGGCTGCCTCAATTCGCGGCCAAGCGCGATGTGTTCGCCAATCGGGAGACCCGGTTGTGGTTCAAGGCCGAGGTAGTAGGCGAGTACCCGGGTCAGTGCGCCGAGTTCTGTGGGATCCAGCACGCCCGGATGGGGTACCGAATCCGGGCCCAGAAGCCGGAGGAGTTTCAGGCCTGGGTAGCGCACATGCAGACGTTGGCGCCCAAACCACCCCCCGCAGCCAAGCCGGCGCCCGTACCCAAGCCCGCGGCCGGGGCCCGCTCCGACCAGGAGGTTCGGACCGCGAGTGCGGGCGCGACGGTCCAGCCGGTCGCGGGTCAGGGTCCCGACTACGCCACCGGCGAGAAGCTGTTCCAGGCCAAGGGGTGCGTCGCCTGTCACGCGCTCTACGCGGTCAACGCGCCCAAGGGGATGATCGGTCCCAATCTGGCCAACGTAGGCGCCCGGTCGTACATCGCGGCCGGCACCCTGAAGAACACCGACGAGAACATGGCGCGCTGGATCCAGAATCCCCAGGTCATCAAGAAGGGGGTTCTAATGCCCAACCTGGGCGTAACCGAGCCGGAGGCGCGCGCGCTGGTCGCCTTTCTTCGGGCGCACCAGTAGACCCACAACGATCACAAGGTTCGTATGGCAACCAGAGTCCTAGATCAGCACGATGTGCGGGCGGTCGGCCACGGCGAGAAGACCGGCCTGTGGAGCTGGATCACCACGGTCGATCACAAGCGCATCGGGATCCTCTACGGCACCACCGCCTTCATCTTCTTTCTGCTGGGGGGCATCGAGGCGCTGCTGATTCGGATCCAGCTGGGGAGTCCGGAGAACACCTTCCTGTCGGCGGAGAGGTACAACGAGCTGTTCACGATGCACGGCACGACCATGATCTTCCTGGCGATCATGCCGTTGTCGGCCATGTTTTTCAATTTCATGATCCCGCTACAGATCGGGGCGCGGGACGTGGCCTTTCCCCGGCTGAACGCATTCAGCTACTGGGTCTTCCTGGCCGGGGGCCTGTTCCTCAACTCGAGCTGGCTGTTCGGGTTAGCGCCGGACACAGGCTGGTTCGGCTACGCCAATCTGACGTCCACACAGTACTCCCCCGGGCTCAACGTCGACTTCTGGATGATCGGTCTTCAAGTCCTGGGGATCGCGTCACTCGCCGCGGCGGTCAACTTCTTTGTGACCATCGTCAACCTCCGGGCGCCGGGCATGAAGCTCATGCGGATGCCGATGTTCGTGTGGATGAGCTTCATTACCCAGGTGCTGCTGCTCTTGGCGTTCCCAGTTATCACCGTGGCGCTGTTCCTGCTCATGTTCGACCGGTTCTTCGGTACCCATTTCTTCGTCCCGTCCGGCGGGGGAGACCCGATTCTCTGGCAGCATCTCTTCTGGATCTTCGGCCACCCCGAGGTCTACATCCTCATTCTCCCGGCGTTCGGCATCATCTCGGAGGTGCTGCCGGTCTTCTCCCGCAAGCCGCTCTTCGGCTATGCGGCGATGGTGTTTTCGGGTGTGTTTATCGCTTTCCTGGGGTTCGGCGTCTGGGCCCACCACATGTTCGCCACCGGCATGGGCCCGATTGCCGACGCGTTCTTCGCGCTCTCGACCATGCTGATCGCGATCCCCACCGGGGTGAAGATCTTCAACTGGATGGGCACCATGTGGGGCGGCTCGCTGCAGTTCCGAACGCCGATGTACTTCGCGATCGGCTTCATCGCGATGTTTATCATCGGCGGCCTGTCGGGCGTCATGCATGCATCGCCGCCCGCCGACCTGCAGCAAACCGACACCTATTTCGTGGTGGCGCATTTCCACTATGTGCTGTTCGGCGGCAGCATCTTCGGACTCACCGCCGGTGCCTATTACTGGTGGCCCAAGATGTTCGGCCGGATGCTGAACGAGTCGCTGGGGAAAGTGCACTTCTGGCTGATGCTCATCGGGTTCAACCTGACCTTTTTCCCGATGCATTTCCTGGGACTGAACGGAATGCCGCGGCGGACGTACACCTACCCCAAAGGACTCGGCTTCGAGACCTTGAACCAGATTGAGACCGCCGGCTCGTTCCTGCTGGCAGTCGCCTTCCTGGTGTTCCTGGTCAACGTCTTCCAGAGCTGGCGCAAGCCGCGGAACGCTCCGGCCGATCCGTGGAACGGCGCCACCTTGGAATGGTCGATCCCCTCACCGCCGCAGGAGTTCAACTTCGCGGAGATTCCCGTGGTCCATGGACGGGACGCGTTCTGGGAGATGAAACGGGAGCGGCGCGGTCCGCTGCCGGAGCCGGCTCGGGTGAGCGGAAGAGGCATCCATATGCCGAACCCATCCTACTGGCCCGTGGTCGCCGCCATCGGAGTCCTGGCAGTGCTCCTGTCCTTGATGTTCCTGCCCCACTTCGGCCCCTTGGGCGTCGTGGTCGCGGCGGGGGTCCTGTTCCTCGGGGTGTTCAAGTGGGCCTTCGAGCCCGCGGGATGAGTCCACGCTTTTTTGAAGAGGAGTATCTGTGGCCGCAGTAGCTCACGAGGTTCCCCACGGGCTCGAGCATGCGACGGCAACCGGGCTGGACAGCCGGAAGCTGGCCATCTGGACCTTCATCGGCTCCGAATGCCTGTTCTTCGCCGCCCTCATCTCGAACTATCTGGTCAACAAGGGCCGCAGTTTGGTGGGACCTTTTCCGCACGAGCCCTGGACCTCGCCGACCGGTGAACACTTCAAGCCGATCCTGGAGATACCGCTCGTCACGTTGGGGACGGCGCTGCTGCTGTTCAGCTCGCTCTTCGTGGTGCTGGCGCTGAGCGGGGCGCAACGGGGGAGTCGCAAGGCGCTGGTGGGTTGGCTGGCCGCCACCATCGCCTGCGGTGTCTTCTTCGTCGGCATGCAGGTCTACGAATTTTCCCACTTCGTCCACGAAGGGCTCACCCTGAAGACGAATCTCTTCGGCGCGAGCTTCTATGTCCTGACCGGCTTCCATGGCACCCACGTCACCATCGGTGTGATCTGGCTTGTCACCCTCTGGATTCTGGCGGCGCGGGGCAAGATCCCGCCGTCCAAGGCGCTCAACCTCGAGATGGCCGCGCTGTACTGGCACTTCGTCGACGTCGTATGGATCGTGATCTTCCCGGTCGTCTACCTCATCAAGTGAGCCCCGGTACATGGACGCCCACGTGACCACCGCCGCCCATCAGGAGCACGCCCACCCCCGCGCTGCTGTGTACGCCAAGGTCGGGTTGGTGCTTTTCGTCCTCACCGCCCTCGAGGTCGGTCTCTATGAGATCACCTACGGTGAGCATACCGGCTCGCTGTCGTCGGCGATCAAGCCCTTCTTCGTTCCCATGTTGCTCCTGCTCTCCGCGGCCAAGTTTGCCCTGGTCGGGATGTTTTACATGCACCTCAAGCAGGACAGCAAGCTGTTCACCGGGATCTTCGTCTTTCCCCTGATCATCGCGACGATCATCATCGTCTCCCTGATGATTCTGATGGCCTATCATATGGCGTTCGCGCGGTCGGGGTGAGGGGAAGAGGCCAGAGCCAATAGCCTCCGGTAATGGACGAGCAACCCCGGCCGACGCTGCCGTACCAGTGGAGCTGGTCGCTCCATCCCAGCGTCCTCCTAGGCACCGGACTTCTCGGTGCCTTGTACTTTTACGGCATCGGACCGCTCCGGCGCCGCCACGGCTGGAGCCCGCCCGCATCTCCCGCTCAGATCCTGTCCTTTGGCGGGTCACTGGCCTTGTTGCTGGTCTCGCTCAATGGGCCGATCCACGACCTGAGCGATTATTACCTCTTCTCCGTGCACATGGTGCAGCACCTGGTGCTCACCCTCGTCTTCCCTCCGCTGTTCCTTGCCGGCATACCCGCATGGCTGCTGCGCTACCTGTTGATTCGCCCCGGTATTCGCCCGATCGCGAGGCTGCTGACCCGTCCCTGGTTCGCCGCGCTCCTGTTCAGCGCCACCATAGCGGTGTGGCACCTGCGGCCCTCCTACGATCTCATGATGCGGAACCACGAGGTGCACATCGCCACCCATCTGCTCTTCATGGTGACGGCGACGCTCATGTGGTGGCCGGTCATGAGCCCTCTGCCGGAGCTGCCTCGCCTCCCACCCCTCCTGGCCATGCTGTACCTGTTCCTGGTCGGCATCCCGATGCAGCTGGTAGGGGCGATGATCACTTTTGCCGACCAGGTGCTGTACCCCTGGTACCTGGCGGCACCGCGCACCGCCGGACTCTCGCCGCTCGACGATCAGCAGCTCGGCGGGCTCTTGATGTGGATTCCAGGCAATCTCTGGATCTTCGCGGCGATTGGAGTGGTGTTCTTCAGCTGGGCGAGGGAGGAAGAGCGAGCGGGGGGCTAGGAACCCCGGGCTGAAAAGGCAAGGCAGAGCCATCCCACCAGGAACGCCACCCCACCCAGCGGGGTAATCGCTCCCAGCCAACGCTCACCGGTCAGCGCCAGCGCGTAGAGACTTCCGGAGAAGAGCACCGTTCCCACCACAAACAGCCACCCGGCCCACTGCGCTGTCCCCCCTGGCCAGCGACTCAGGGCCCAGGCGACCGCGAGTAAGCCGAGCGCGTGGTACATCTGGTAGCGTGCCGCCGTTTCGAAGACGGCCAGATACTCGGGACTCAACCGGCTACGGAGCGCGTGAGCGCCGAACGCGCCGGCGGCCACTGAGAGCAGCGCCGACCCTGCGCCGAGGCTGAAGAAGAGGCGGTCCATCAACTCATCGGGCGGAGAGCCGCTGGGCCTCGAGCTCCTGGGGAGTGGCGCGCCGGTCGGCCCAGGCCGCCAGGGCAGCGGCAGCCAGGATAAACACGATGTCGCTCACCGCGACGACGGTCATGCTGGGCGGCAGCGGTCCGTAGAGGCTTGCCAGATAGGTCCCCACGAGCAGCACGACCACAATCGCCAGCCGGAGGAACCGGACGGGATGGCGGTGGGACCTCAAGGTCACGTAAAGAGCCAGTCCGATGCCGAACACAAGGAGCTCGGCAATCATCGTGGCGGTGGGGTTGTTCCACAGTCCCAGTCCCAGCTTGGGCGAGTCATTTCCTGCCATGGGGAGGTCGGGCACGTGCACCAGCACGTCGAGCGGATAGTGGGAGAACACCGCAACTCCCACGATCGCGGCAGCCTGCCAATGGCGAGTGGTGTCGCGGGTGGGCCAGGAGTAGTACAGGGCGGCGGCCACGACGCCCCAGACGATGGCCGCGACCAGACTATGGGATATTGGATAGTCGAGAAATTCGAGTGGGGTGACCGCGGTATAGCCGGGCACGATCCGGGCGTGCTCCCAGCCCAACAGGAGAAAGATTCCCCACAGCAGATCGGCCAACTGCACGGCGACGAACAGCGTTCCGAGCGAGAGCTTGGGTTCGGCGCGTTTGAGCGCGAAGGCGACGCCGTAGTGGCCTAGGAACATGGCGGAGAACTTACTTCAGCCAGGCACCTCCGTCCACGACCATGATCGCCCCGGTGATCCAATCACCCGCTGGGCCGGCGAGGTAGGTGACCATCTGGCCAATGTCCTGGGGCGTGCCCCACCGGCCCAGCGGAATCGAATCGGCCGCGTACTTCTCCATGCCGAAGAGATCGGGCGCATCGGCGCCGGGCGGAGTGAAGGCCTTCTTCACGCCTTCGGTGGGGATCGGTCCGGGAGCAACCGCATTGACCGTGATTCGATCGCGGGCCCACTCGAGCGCGAGGGTTCGGGTCAGGGCATCGACGCCGGCCTTGGCTGCGGTGGCGTGTGCCATCAGAGGCCAGCCGCGATAATGCAGCGTCATGGAGATGGAGATGATTCGGCCGCCACCCTGGTCCTTCATCAGTGGATAAGCCGCCTGGCAACAGTAGAACGTGCCGTACAGGTCCGTTTCCACGACCGCGCGCCAGGCATTGGGCGAGAGCGTGGCGCTGGGTGCGTAGAAATTTCCTGCCGCGTTGTTGACCAGAATGTCGAGCCTGCCGTGCTCCCGGGCGACCTGGTCAACCATGCGCGCCACCGACTCCGGTTCCCGCACGTTGGCCTCGACCGCGCTGACCTTGGCGCCGGCGGCCCGAAGTTCCTCCGCCGCCGGTCCCAGGTGCTCGGGCTTTCGGCTTGCGATTGCGACTATGGCGCCGGCCGCGGCCAGAGACGAGGCGATTCCCAGCCCGATCCCGGTGCCGCCTCCCGTCACCAGCGCCACCCGTCCCCGGAGAAGATCCGGCCGGAAGACGGTGGCCGGCGGTTGGCTCAACCGCCGCCCCGCCGAGCGGCCAGCCGGGAGGTGAATGCTTCCAGCCGCCGGCGGAACTCATCACTCTGCAGCGCCTGGAGCTGGACCGCGCCTTCGCTCGCCATGGCCTGCTCCAGGGCGCCGACCTCCTGCGCCCGGGAGAGTCGCTTGATCGCCCTGATGCTGGAATCCGCCGCGGCGACGAGGGCGCCGACGATCCGCTGCACCCCCGCGTCCAGCTCGGCCTCGTCGATCACCTCTTCCACCAGCCCGATCGACAGGGCGGCCGCCGCGTCCAGCGTCTGGTCGGTCAGGAGCACTCGCATGGCCCGGCCCACCCCGACCAAGCGGGGCAGCGTGAAGGTGGATCCCCCGTCCGGGACAAGCCCCATGCGGGCAAAGGCAGACGTGAAGGAGGCGCTGGTTCCGGCCAGGCGCATGTCGCACGCCAGGGAGAGATCGAAGCCGAAGCCTGCCGCGGTGCCTTGCACGACGGCGAGCACGGGAATGGGGCAGCGCACGATCGCCAGCACCGCCGACTGAAAGTCGCCCAGCCCATGCTGGAGGTCGGCGATCCGGGGAGTATCGCCGAGGGACTCGAGCCAATGGAGATCGAGACCGGCGCAGAAATGACCGCCGGCGCCGGAGAGGAGAATGACTCGGGCTTCTCCGACTTCTTCGATCTGCTCGATCTCTTGCGCCAGCCCCCGAGCCATCCCGGGAGTCAGCGCGTTCCGGCGAGCCGGCCGGTTGAGGGTGAGCCGGTGAACCGGCCCGTCGGGTTGAGACATCAACTCGGCCATGCGACTTCTCGCTGAAATCCGGAGTATGCCGCTGCTGCCCTGCTGGCCGGCGGGGCAGAATAGGCTAGTATTATACGAAGAAGCTCGAGTTCACACCCGCGGCTCCCCCCTGGCCTTACATCAGCCTCGGCTTCAACCAGGCTTCGTGGTCCTTCCCGATCCCAGCAGCTTCGGAGCGGTAGCGAGCGGGCGGCGGGCGCTGGTCGTCGACGACGAGCCGACGATCAGAAGCGCGCTCGCCCGCTATCTCCGCCGCCGGGGATGGGAAGCCGATGAGGCGGAAGATGGGAGAACCGCGCTCCGGAAGCTGGGGCGCTCTGCTCCGGGCGGATACCAGGTCGTGGTCTCCGATCTCCGCATGCCACACTGCTCCGGAGTTGAGCTGCACGATTGGCTGGCCGAACACCGTCCCGACCTCTTTGCCTGCCTCATCCTCACCACGGGAGACCTGGCGTCGCCGTCGCTTGCCGAATTTGTGACCCGGACCCCCAGACCCTTGATCGAGAAGCCGTTTGAGCTTGCCGTTCTCGCTCAATTGATCGAGGCTGTAGCGCGAGGGCGATAGCCTCTCACCTCTTTCCTCTTACCTCTCCCTTCTTACCTCTCACTTCTCACTTCTCACCATTAGGCACCGCCATCCCCATGGCGTGATAACCGTTGTCTACGTAGACCACGCTCCCGGTAATGGCGCGCGCCAGGGGGCTGGACAGGAAGGCTGCCGTGCTCCCCACATCGCCGGCGTCGATGGCGCGCGGGAGTGGAGAGTTGGCGGTGGTGTAGCGGATCATGGTGTCGATGAATCCGATCGCGGTCGCCGCCCGGGAGGCCCAGGGTCCGGCGGAGATGGCATTGACCCGAACTCCCCACCGACGTCCCGCCTCGAAGGCCAATGTCCGGGTGTCTGCCTCGAGCGCGGCTTTGGCCGACGACATGCCGCCACCGTACCCTGGAATCACGCGCTCTCCTGCCATGTAAGTCAGCGACAAGAACGACCCGCCGTCCCGCATCAGTGGCGCCAGGTGACGCACCAGCGAGACGTTGCTGTAGGCACTGACGCTGATGGCGGAGAGATACCCCTGCCGGGAGGTGTCTACCAACGGCGATTTGACCTCGGGCGCGTTGGCCAGGCTGTGGATCACGATGTCGAGGTTGCCGGCGCCGAAGTCGCTGCGAAATCGCTCGGTCATTCCTTGAATGCTGAAGTCGCCAACGTCCTTGTAGCGCTTGTTCTCCCGCACCTCGGCCGGAGCGTCGGCCAGGGTGTCAAAGGCGGCGTCCAGGGGATAGATCCGTTCGAATTCCAGCTTGCGGCCGTCGGAGAGTCGCATGGACGCCTCCATCTTCCCCCGCTCGAGCAGCTTGGTGAAGATGCCCAGGGCGGGCGGCCAGCTCCCCAGGCAGATGCCGGCACCCGCTTCAGCAAGCGCCTTGGCGATGGCGAATCCGAAGCCGCCGTCGTCGGAGACACCCGCGACCAGCGCCCGCCTTCCGGTCAGATCGATTGCAAGCATGCGGTGGGTCCTCAGAGGGTGAGTCGCGGGAATGTTGCGCAGGGCTCATTCTTCGCGCAACACCTCGAGCGGGGTCCGGCGGATGACGTCGCGGCTGTTTGCCAGACCCACCAAGACAGTCAGGGCCACGATGCTCAGGGTCAGTCCGGTCATGGGGAGCAGCGGCAGGGAGAACCTGCCTTCAAACACGAAGCGCGCCAGCGCCCAGCCGGCCGCGGCGGCCAGGACGAGGGCCACGGCCGATGCGAGCAGGCCGAGGGAGAGATATTCGGCCAGCACCACGCGTAAGATCTGGCTCCGGGTGGCTCCCAGGGTGCGGAGTAATGCTCCCTCCCGGATCCGCTGGAACCGGCTGGTCGCCAGCGCGCCGACCAGCACCAGCGCACCCACACCCAGGCTGAAGAGCGCCATGAATCGGATGGCCAATGCGACCCTGTCGACCAGCCGCTCGAGGGCTTCCTGCAGCATCGAGAGGTCGAGCGTCGACACGTTGGAGAATCGCTCGGCCAATCTGCGCTGAAAGCGGCCCCGTTCAGCGGGACTTCCGATTCGAGTCAGAATCACCACAGTCTGCGGCGCCTTCTCGAGCGCGCTAGGTGGGAAGACGACGAAGAAGTTGGGCTCGAACCTCGCCCAGTCGACCTCGCGGAGACTGGTAACCCGTGATGGCAGCCCGATGCCCTGCACGTCCCATACGATTTCGTCACCGACACCGACGCCGAGCTCCCGAGCCACGTCCTGCTCAACCGAGATCCCCACTGGCGAGCTGCTCTCGCCATGGAATTTCCCGGCCACTATCCGCTCGGTGGCCACGACGGAGTCGCGGTAGGTGGACCGGTACTCCCGGCGAAAGACCCAGGCATTCGAGGGACCATCTCCGCTCGCGGAGTCGCCCGCAAGCAGCTGAGTGACCGGGCGTCCCTTCACCGAGCGGATCCGCATGGGCACGATCGGGGTGGGGCTGGTCATGGACAGGCCGGCGCTCCGGATTTCGCCCTCGACAGCACGGAGCTGGTCGGGTTGAATGTCGAACAGCACCAGATTGGGTCGGGCGGAACCGCCGGTCAGCCGAAGCTGCTGCAGGAGATTGTGCTGCACCAGGAAGAGCGTGCCCAGCAAGAAGGCTCCGAAGCCGATCGCCAGAACCAGGGTCACCGTCTGATTCGCGGGCCGGTGCAGATTGGCCAGGCCTTGCCGCCAGACATAGGGCCACCCCGCTGGGAGCCATCGGCGCACCAGTCGTATGAGAATCCAGGAGGCAGCCCAGAGCAGGAGCAGGGCCACCGCGATTCCTCCCGCGAAGATCGCACCCTGACGCCAGCTCCCCACTTGGCGCACGGCGAGGAGCACGACGCTTCCAGCCAGCGCGAGTGCCGCCAGCGCCCACGGGATGTCTCGGGGGGCTCGATCGGGTTCATAGGGGCGGCGCAGCGCCGACAGCGGCGAGATCCGGCGCACGCCGAGCAGCGGGAGCAAGGTGAAGGTCAACGCCACCCAGAGTCCCATCCCGATACCCAACCCCACCGCGCTCCAGGAGATCGTCGGCGCGACATCCACCGGAAGAAGTCCGGCGAGCAGTCCGGGCAGGAGGCGCTGGAGTGCGAGGCCCAGCACTGCGCCGGCCACGCTGCCGGCCAGTCCCATCATTGCGGCCTCGGTCAGGTAGATGGCGAAGATCCGCCCCCCGGTGGCGCCGAGGCAGCGCAGCACGGCAATCGACTCGGAGCGCTGCCGAACAAAGACCACCACCGCGCTCGCCACGCCGACCCCACCGAGCAGCAGGGCCATGAGCGCTACCAGACCCAAATATCCGGTCAGGCGGGACAGCACGTCGTTCAGGTTGCGCTGGTCATCGGCGACCGTGCGAACCTGCACCCGTTCCGGCCTGAGCGGTGCCCGATAACGCTCGGCGAGCTGCTGGGCCAAGGTGCCCGACGAGAGCTTCAGGAAACTCTCGTACTGAACCCGGGCGCCAAACCCCAGCAGGCCGGTTTCCTTGAGATAACTCGCGGGGATGTACACTCGAGGGCCGAATGCAAAGCGGAATCCGACTTCGCTCGGCGCACTCTGGATCGTGCCGGTGATGACAAACCGTCCCTCGCCCAGGGCGACGGTGTCGCCGAGCCGGGCGCTAAGGGCGGTCAGCAGCGAAGGGTCTACAACGATGTGCCGTCCCGATTGAAGCTCGCTCCAGGCGCTGCGCGGGGCGGTCTTGATCTCTCCATAGAAGGGGTACCGTCCCTCCACTGCGGCCACCTGAACCAGCCGCGTCCCAGCCGTGCGAGGGACATACGCCATGCCGGCAAAGCTGGTGACCCGAGCCTGTTCGGAGCGCCTCGCCAAGGTGTCGAGTAGCGCCTCGACTCGGGGGGAGAACGGCTGCCGGCCTACCAGGGACAGGTCGGCGCCCAGCAGCGCCCGCGCCTGCTGCCTGACGGAATCCTGGAGGTTGTCGGTGAACGAATTGATGGCCACCAGGGCCGCGACCCCAATCGCCACCGTCCCCATGAGCAGAAACAGACGCCGCGGGGCGGCGCGCAGCTCCCTCGCCGCCATCCGTGCCACGAACCGAGGACCGGTCACGCGGCGGTGTCGGCGACGACTTTCCCGTCAGCCAGCCGAATGGTGCGATGCGCGCGAGCTGCGAGGTCGAGATCGTGAGTGACGAGGACGAGGGTGGTGCCGAGATCCTGGTTCAGCTCCACCATCAGGTCGATGATCGTGGCGCCGGTGCCTGCATCCAGGTTGCCGGTGGGCTCGTCGGCGAAAAGAACCTTGGGACCGATGCTGAAGCCGCGCGCCAGCGCCACCCGCTGTTGCTCGCCACCCGAGAGCTGCGTCGGGTAGTGGTGTTCCCGGCCGGACAGACCCACACGGCCGAGCAGCTCGCGCGCTCTCGCGGCTGCATTCGCGGCGCCGCGAAGCTCGAGCGGCACCTGGACATTCTCCTGGGCGGTCAGCGTGGGAAGCAGCTGGAACGATTGGAAGACGAAACCGATCTTCTCCCCCCGCAGGCGGGCCCTTTGATCTTCGTTCAAGCTTCCGAGACTCTGCCCATCGAGATACACCTCTCCCCCGCTCGGCCGATCGAGGCCCGCGAGAAGTCCCAGCAGCGTCGTCTTGCCACTCCCCGATGGCCCGAGAATGGCAAGGAATCCGCCTGGCTCCAGGCTGAAGGTGATATCCTTCAGCACGACGATATCCCGGCCACCCGAGCGGTAGGTCCGGCTAAGCGATTGGCAGTGCAACATGGCGTCAGGCATCTCCAATGATACTCAGATACGTGGCCGTGCTCGGCCTGGTTGCAGGCGTGCTTGGCTGCGACCGCCCCCGAGATAATCCACCCGCAAGCTCTCCAACTTCGACGCCATCATTGGAGCAACCGTCCGTCGTGTTCCTCGGCACCAGCCTCACGGCCGGGCTGGGTCTCGATCCGGAGCAGGCCTATCCCGCTCTGATTCAGAAAAAGATCGACTCGGCAGGGCTGGGCTATCGGGTGGTGAATGCCGGGGTGAGCGGGGAGACATCGGCCGGAGCCCTGAGACGAGTTGACTGGCTCTTTCAGCAGCCGGTTTCCGTGTTGGTGGTCGAGACCGGAGCGAACGACGGGCTTCGCGGTCTTCCGCCAGACTCATTGCGGGCGAACATCCAGGCCATCTTCGATCGGGCCAAGCGGCTGCGGCCTCCTCCAAAGCTGGTGCTCCTCGGCATGCGAGTCCCGCCCAATTACGGCAGGACGTACAGCCAGGGGTTTCAAGCGCTCTACCCTGAGGTCGCCCGCGCCAACGACGCGACCCTGGTACCCTTCCTCCTCCAAGACGTGGGTGGCATTGCCGGCTTGAACCAGGGGGATGGCGTGCATCCGACGGCCGAGGGCCAGCGGAAAATGGCGGAGACGGTGTGGAAGGTGCTGGAGCCGGTGTTGAGACAAGAGCGTGAGCGGGAACCGCAAAAAAGCGTGAGCGGTAAGCGGGAGTAGCAAACCGAGGTCACCCTAATATCTCCTCCAGGGCCCCTACGGCTGTATCGATCTCTTCCTTCGTGTTGTAATAATGGGGCGAGATCCGAAGCGCCGAGCTCGCACCCTTCTCGTCCATATCGATGACGGCGTCTTCCCGGTGCGGGGAGCTGGTGTTGATGCCCCGGGCCCGAAGCGCGAGCTTGATCTCCTTCGAGTCACGTCCTGCTATCGATGCCGTGGCAATGGCGCAGAGCTCGGGGCCACGGTCCAGGACCCGAACGCCGGGGACCGTCTCCAGGCGATGCCTCACGTAGGCGGCGAGCTCCCGGGCCCGGTCTCGGGCGGTATCGAGGCCGACAGCGAGGGCATACCGCGCCGCCGCGCCCAGACCAAGCACGAGGGCGTAAGCGAACTCCCAGGTCTCAAACCGGCGCGCATCGGGGGTGAGGTCGAAGGCATCTGCCTCGGTCCAGGTAGCTCCGTGCATATCGACCAGGAGCGGATGAGCTCCGCGCTGTAGCATCCGATCGGACACGTACAGGAAACCCAGCCCCCGCGGTCCTCGAAGGAACTTCCGGCACGCCGCGGCCAGGAAGTCACAGTGCAATCGGCGCACGTCGATCGGCATCTGACCTACCGCCTGACATCCGTCGACGAGGTAAGGGACCTCGGCGTCGCGGCAGATCTCACCCACGGCCACGGCCGGCTGCACCAAGCCGGAATTGGTGGGGATCCAGGTGAGCGAGACCAGCGCGGGGCGACGCCGGGCGATCAGTCTGCGTAGCTCCTCCGGATCAACTCCTCCCTCGGGCGCATCGGGAGCGCGAACCACCTCAACTCCGCGCCGCCGTGCCAGGGACAGGTACGTGATCTGGTTGGATGCGTAGTCGGCACGGGTGGTGAGGATGACGTCGCCGGGGCCAAGATCGAAGGCGCTGATCGCCTGATTGAAAGCCACAGTGGAATTCTGCACCAGGGCGACGTTCTGAGGTCCGGCCCCCAGCAGCCGGCCTACCGCCTGGTACGTCGCGCGAAGCGATCCTATCTCAGCTTCGGCGGCTTCATACCCCCCGATCTGATCCTCGAGGTCGAGGTGGGCTCGCACAGCGTCGCGCACCGGTTGGGGGACCAGCGCTGCGCCCGCGTTGTTGAGGTGGACCACGCGGTCGCACCCCGGAGTGTCCGCGCGCCAGCGGAGAAGGTCGTCTGAAAGAGTCACGGTCATCGTTCGATCCATGCGCCCAGCTCCTCGATGCCGCGCTGCCAGTGATGGCTGAAGCGCTCGGCCGCGGTGGCGCGGTCGTTTCGCCGCAACGCCTCGATGATCCGCGAGTGGTGCTGAGTCGAGAGACTGACCCGGCCGGCCTCGCGAAGGTAGGCCCGCATGTAGCGGCGGGGCACCTGCCAGAGTGTAGCGATGATATCGCGGAGACGCCCATTGGGGCAGTCTTGGAGCAGGGTTCGGTGCCACTCCTCGTCCAATGCGATGCAGCGGTCTACGTCGCCCCGGGTCCGGGCCAGCTCGCCGTCGATCTCGCTCAGGCGAGCCAGCCGCGCCGCTGGAATGTCGCCGCAATGCTGCAGCGCCAGGCACTCGAGTGCCGACAGGATGGCGCCCGTCTCCCGCATTTCCGCCGGGTCCAGGCGCCCCACGGTGAAGCCGCGCCCCATGTCGGCATCAACGACACCTTCGCGGGACAGACGGAGCAGGGCTTCCCGGACCGGGGTTCGGCTCACGCCGAGCTGGGCTGCGAGAACGGTATCTCGTACCCGGGTTCCGGCGGGCAGATCACCGCGGTAGATCCGTTCCAGGATCTCGCGGTAGACCTCGTTACGGAGGGGAGTTCGGACGATCATTGGAGTCGCCTATGTGATCTGGTATTCTGTATACAATATGCAGAGTGGCTCCCGGCCGCCAGCCTCATACGCCTCCTCTCCGTTTCCCCACCAGGCTGCTTCACCTCGAGCAGCAGCCCTCGCGCTGGCTCCCGGAGTTGCTTAGCGTCTCTCAGAACCGATCGGCCTTCCCGCCCAGACAGGAGATCACGATGCTGAAATGGCTTGCGGCGCCGCTGGCCTTCGCGCTTGGGGCGGCGCCCCTCGCAGCCCAAACCGAAACGGTGCTCAAGGAGTATTTCGAGGGCATGACCGTTTCTCCCAAGCTGGCGATGCCTGGCACGGAGGATGGGATAGACATTTACCCGGGCAGTCCCCGCCCTCTGGACTACCCGAAGTACGCCAGCCGGCTCAAGAAGTTTGGCACTGCCATCAAAGCGGGCGAGCCGGTCACCGTCACGAAAATCAGGCTCAAGTCAAAGCACATCGAGTTCCAGCTCGGCGGTGGGGGATACGGCACCTTTGGGGATGAGACCTCGAGCAACGTCGGGACCCAGGCGGCTCCCAAGACCAAACGAGAGAAGAACCTCGAAGCCGAAATTCCGCGGGAGACCGATCCGGCCAAGAAGCGGGCGATGAAGGAGGAGCTCGATGATCTGCAGGCCGCCCGCGAGCGGGAGGACGCACGCAATCGGTCAGCGGTTGCCGAAGCAGAGGAGCATCGCAAGCAGAACATCCGGCAGATGCGGTTGGAGGGTGGATCGCGCTTCAACATCCGCTACCAGGACGAGGTTCGCTCCGAAGCGCTCACGCCTCAGTCCGTCATGGCCGCACTGGCGCAATACCTAGACTTCGGGCAGCTCCGGGCCAACGAGCCTGCCACTTCGGAACCCGGGGCGACGTCGCCGCCGGCACCCAGCCTGCCGCGTGGACCGGGCTCGTTGCACAAGGGCATGCTGCGCCAAGAAGTGGATGCGCTGCTGGGACCGGCATCGTCAAGCAGTGAGCGCAAAGAGGGGAGCCTCAAGGTGGCGGAGCGGGTCTACTCCACACCCAATGGCCGAGTCACCGCCTGGTTCGTCGAGGGCGTATTGATCCGCTATACGATCTCGTCCGAGTGAAGCGCCCGCGGTTCCCGCGATGAAACTCCTGGCCTTTGCGGCCTCCCTGAGGCGGGAATCGCTCAACCGCAAGCTGCTCAACCTGGCGGTCGAGCTGGCTCGCGATTCCGGCATCGTGGTCGACCTCGCCGAGTTTCGCGAGTTCGACATGCCGCTGTACAATGCCGACGTTCAGAGCTCGGCTGGGTTTCCCGCCGGGGCCCTGGAGATGAGCCGCCGAGTCCAAGCCGCCGACGGACTCATGGTCGCCTCGCCGGAGTACAACTACTCGATCCCCGGCACGCTCAAGAATGCGATCGACTGGGTGTCACGACTGAACCCGATGCCGTTCAGAGGAAAACACGGCTTCTTGCTGGCGGCATCGAGCGCCCTCGCGGGCGGGATCCGAGGGCTTTGGGCCCTACGGGTGCCGCTCGAGGGGCTCGGCGTCATTCTCTACCCGGACATGTTTGCGCTCGCCCAGGCGGCTCAAGCCCTGGACGAGCGCGGCAAGCTGAAGGATCCGAAGCTGCAGGAACGGCTGGAGAAGATGGTTATGGGCTACCTCCGGATGGGCGCGAAACTCTCATCGTCCTGACCGGACTGACTCCATCTCCTCAAGTCTGGCGTCTAATTCGAACTGCACGTTGCCCTGCAGCGCGGTCGATACCGGACACCCGTTCTTGGCCGCTTCGGCTGCCTTGACAAAGCCGGCTTGGTCCACGCCCGGCACCTTGCCCCGCACCTCCAATCGCATGCGGGTGATCTTGAATCCCTCTCCCGCCTTCTCCACGGTGCAGGAGGCCTTGGTGCTGATGCGGGTGGCCGGTGTGCCGCTCTTCTCCAGGCCCGCGGAAAGAGCCATGCTGAGGCAGGCGGCGTGTGCCGCCGCAATGAGCTCCTCGGGATTAGTGCCCCGGGCTCCTTCGAATCGGGTCGCAAAGGAGTAGTCGCCCTCGAATGCGCCGGAGCCTGCCTTGAAGTGACCCCGGCCGTTCCTCAGGACACCCTCCCACACTGCGCTTGCACTGCTGGTCGGCATTGTCATTCTCCTTTTCTGGAAAGTGTTGCGGCGAGTCAGCTCACCGGCTTTCCGTCGCTGTCGATGAGCCGGATCTCACCCAGGTTCAGCTCGCGCAATCCAGCCTCGATCTTCGAGCGATCACCCACGACGACCCACACCAGCTTGTCAGGGTGAACCACCTCGGCTGCCGCAGCGGTCAGACTCGGTATGGTCTGGGCCCGGACTTTGTCGGCAAAGGTATCATAGTAGCGGTCGTCCAGGCCGAAAGACACGATGTCCACTATGGCCCCGGCGAGAGCGTCCATGGTCTCCCACGATCCCGGCAAGGTCAGGGTCAGGGATGCCTGGGCTCGGGAAAGCTCATCCGGTTGGATCGGCCGATCCTTGATGATTCCGCGAAGCTCCTTGTCCAGTTCCACTACCGCTTCCTTGGTCTTATCGGTCTGAACCGGTGCGTACGCCACGAAGGGCCGCTGGCCTCGCGCGTCGCGGAAGAACGTAAAGGCGCCGTAGGCCCAGTGTTTGTCCTCCCGCAGATTCATGTTGACCCGAGAGCTGAAGTCGCTGCCCAATACCCCGTTCATCGTTTGAATGCTGACTTCATGGGGATTCGACTTGGGAGGCGCGACGTTTCCGGCAATGATGAGCGACTGCAACGAGCCGGGGCGGTCGATCAGATAGACCACCGGCTTCGGCTGTTGGGCCACCTCGGCGATGGACTTGGTCGGCACGTCGCCGGGCTTCCAGCCGGCGAAGAGCTGTTCCAGCTTCGGGCGTATCTCTCCCATGGTCGTCGCCCCGACCACCACCAGCGTAGCGTGATTGGGCTTGAACCAGGCCTGGTGAAAGTGGACGAGATCCTCCCGGGTGATTTTCGCGGTCGACTCCTCCGTTCCCGAGCCGGTCCAGGGATTGGCGTAGGCATGGCCCTTCCCATAGAGCAGTCCGGGAAACACCCGCAACGCCAGGCCGACCGGGTCAGCTTTTTCCTGGCGGATCTGAGCCAGCCGCTGCTTCCTGAGCCGCTCGAAGTCCGAACGGGGGAACGAGGGGTGCAGAATCACGTCGGCGTAAATCGCCAGAGAGGGGTCGAGGGTCTCCCGGAGGGCCTCCAGGGAGACACTGGACACGTCGAGCCTCGAGCCGGTCCTGAGATTGGCTCCGAGCTGTGCGAGCTGATCGCTGATCTGGAGCGCGTTTCGCTGGGCGGTCCCTTCGTCCAGCATCGCCATCGCAAGACTCGCGGTACCGGGAATGCCGGACTGGTCCGCGGCAAAACCGGCATCCAGGAGCAGGTCAAAGCGGACTTGCGGGATGGAAGGCCGGCGCGCCAGCACGATCTTGAGCCCATTGGAGAGGGTGGCTCGCTCCAGCGCCGGGAACTTGGTGTCGGGAGGCGCACCGGGCTCCGGAAGCTTGGAGCGGTCGGCCCCGGCCTTTGCCGTCTGGAATTCGGCATAGGGCTGAACCTCCAAGCTGTACACGCCATCCGATAGCCATTGCCTGGCCGAGCCGACCAGCTGGTGGGGAGTGGCCTGTTGAACCCGCTGCAGGCGGACCTTGTAGAAGTCGGGTCGGCCGGCAAATACCTCTCCCTGCGCCAGCACGTCCGATTTCCCGCCAAAGCCGCCGATCCGTTCCACTCCTCTGATGAAGCCCGCCCGATATTGCGTCTTGACGCGACGGAGCTCGGCCGGGGTAGGGCCGCCGCTCAGAAACCGTCGCAGCTCTTCGTCCACTGCCTTCTCCACCCGGCCCAGATCAACGTCCGGTCGCGCCGTGGCCTCGATGACAAAGAGTCCGCCGATTTCTCGCAGATCCAGCGAGGCCGACACGTCGGTAGCGATCTGCTCGTCGTAGACCAGGCGTTTGTAGAGGCGGGAGGTCTTCCCACTGCTGAGGACGTTACTGACCAGGTCCAGATAGTCGGCGTCGGCTGTACCCCAGCCGGGGATGTTCCAAACCTGGTAGATCCTTGCCTGGGGTACCCGGTCCTGCATGATGCCGCGCTGACTTCCGGTCCGCTTGGCCACCCAGGCCTGCTGCCGCGCTACCGGCGGTCCCGCGGGTATGTCTCCGAAATATTTCTCGACCTTTTGCTTGGCTGTGGCGGCGTCGATGTCTCCTGCCACCACCACCACGGCATTGGCCGCGCCGTAGTAAGTCCGGAACCACTCTTTGACGTCATCCAGCTTGGCGGCATCCAGGTCTTCCATGGCACCGATGGTGGTCCAGGAATAGGGATGGTTGGGGGGGTACAGCTTCGGAGTCAGAAAATCCCACACCTTACCATAGGGCTCATTTTCACCCTGCCGTTTCTCGTTCTGCACCACTCCGCGCTGCTCGTCGAGCTTGGGCTGACTGATGGCGCCGGTGAGGTGCCCCATCCGGTCGGACTCCATCCAGAGCACCAGGTCGAGCGCGTTGGTTGGCACATTCTCGAAGTAGTTGGTGCGGTCCTCGTTGGTGGTCCCGTTCATGTCGGTGGCGCCGGCCTTCTCCATTGGGCCGAAGAAATCCTTGTCGTAGTTCTCGCTCCCGTTGAACATCAGGTGCTCGAAGAGATGGGCGAATCCGGTCCGGCCGGGCTTCTCGTTCTTGGAGCCGACGTGATACCACACATTGACCGCCACAATGGGAGCCTTGTGGTCTTCATGGACAATCAGCGTGAGCCCATTGGGGAGCACGAACTTCTTATAGGGAATCTCGATCCCTGCCGGCGCGGGAGCGGGGGCCTGCGCAGACAGCGGCAGCGTAAGGGCGAGAAAAGCAGCGGATAGCACGATCGCCTCGGCAGATGAGGAAATGATTGTCTCAACCGACGCCCGGCGCCCGGCAAAAGTTGCAGTCAGCAGGCTACGCCGTGGGGAGGGTGGGGGCCGGTGGAGGCTGGTTGAGCGCGAGCCAGTAGCGGCCTACCGCCTGCACCGCCGCGCACAGCTCCTGGTATTTCACTGGCTTCTGAACGCAACTGTTGGCCCCCAATTGGTAGCACTGGGCCAGCTCCCGAGGGTCATCCGAGGAAGTGAGCACGACCACCGGAGCTATGGAGGTCCGGGAATTAGCTCGAATGGCGCGAAGGACCTCGAGCCCGTCGAGCTTGGGGAGGTTGAGATCCAGCAACACCAGACGGGGGAGCGGCGCTCCGCTCCGGTGCCGGAATGCGCCGCGGCCGAAGAGATAGTCGAGCGCCTCTTCGCCGTCACGTGCCACGTCGATCCGGCTGGTTGGATCCAGCTCCTGGAGCGGGCGCAAGGTAAGCTCCACCTCGAGCGGATTATCCTCGACGAGCAGGATGTCGGTGATGGCTGGGGCGGGTGCCCTCTGGGCGGGTGGGCGGCGGGGCAGCGGGGCGGTCTCGGTCAGGTAGAGCTCACGATACCTTCAGATCGGTATCACTGGAATGCGGGCCGGATATGCCACCGCCAGGCTGCTCCGCTGCCCCGCCGCCCCGCTGCCCCGCTTCTTTACTGCCCCGCTGCCCATCCGCCCGGAGGGCACCCGCCCCGCTGCCGAACGTCAGGTAGAACGTCGCCCCCGAATCCGGCTCGCCTTCGGCCCACACCCGTCCGCCGTGCTTGTGAACAATCCGCTGGACCACGGCCAGGCCGGCGCCATTGCCCTCGAACTCGTCAGATCGGTGCAGCCGCTGGAACATCCCGAACAGCTTGCCGGCATACGCCATCTTGAATCCCACTCCGTTGTCCTCGATGGCCAGCCCGACCTGTCCGTCCGACTCCACCGGGCGAATTCGAACCGTCGCCTTGTCCCGAGTACGGGTGAACTTGATCGCATTGGAGAGGAGGTTGGTGAGGGCAATCTTGATCAGCCCCGGATCGGCCTCGACTGTCGGCAGCTCCTCGATCTGCCAATCGATCGTTCTGCCGTCCTTCTCCAGCCGGAACTGTCCGATGACGTCTTCCACCAAAGGGGTGAGCTGGACTTCTCGCCGGGACAGATCCTGCCGGCCGATGCGGGAGAGGTTGACCAGATCATCCACCAGAGTCGTCATCTTGTCGGCCGCCTGGTGGATTCGCTCGGCGTAATGCCGGGTCGCGGCATCGAGCTCGGGGCCTGATTCGTCCAGCAGCAGACGGGAAAAGCCCAGCAGCTGGCGCAGAGGAGCCCGAAGGTCATGCGAAACCGAGTACAGCACGGTTTCGAGCTCGGCCACCGCGGCCCGGACGGCGGCGCCCCGCTCGGCCAGTCTCCGCTCCAGCTCGCCGGTTTGGCGAGCGAGCTCCTCCCGGAGCCGGGCGTGCTGGATGGCGATGGCGATAGGCGTCGCCACTTCGAGGGCGATGTCCCGGTGCTCTGCGTCGAACGCCGCCGGGGTAGCCGAGCTCAGGTTGATCTCGCCGATGGCCTCGCCCTCGACCAGGAGGGGAACCGAGAGCACAGTCCGCATGCCCTCGGCCAGCAACTGACGGTGGAGTGGAGGAGGGTCTTCGACCGTGCTCAGGTCTTCGATATAGCGTACCGCCCCACTTCGAAGTGCCTGGCCCAGCAAATGATCGCTGAGCGGGCTCACTTCCCCGGTCAGGTGCGCTCCTCCGGAGAAGCCGGCAATCATCTGCGCCTCGCGGCGCTTGAAGTCGAACAGCACCACCGTGCATCGTTGGCACGGAACCATTCGGCGCACTCGCCCCAGTGCCGCGCGGCCTATCTCAGCCGGCGATTGGGCGGCGACGATGGCCTGATCCATGTCGTGCAGCATGGCCAGGCGGTCGGCCGAGCGGCGGAGCTGATCTTCGGCCCGCTTCCGTTCGGTGATGTCGGTGACCATTCCGACGGTTCCCACCAACACACCGTCTTTCCCCAGGATAGGGCTGGATGAGACCAGTCCCCAGACCTGGCTCCCGTCCCGGCGCCGGAACCGGAGGTCCTGGCTCTGGCCCGGCCGCGATCCACGGTGGCTCAAGGTGTGCTTGGCGCCGGGTCGTGAATCGGAGTCGATGAAATCGTAGACCGGGCGGCCCAACAGGCTCCCATTGGAGTATCCCAGGAGGTCGCCCAGGCGCTGGTTGACGTAGGTCATGACCCCGCGATCGTCGGCCACCCAGATTCCCTCCTGGGCCACATCCACCAGCTGCTTGAACCGCTGCTCGCTTTCCTGCAGCGCGCGGGTACGGTCCTCCAGTCGAGTCTGCCGTCCTTCGAACGCGGCTGCGTGGCCCAAGGCCGCACCCATGAGACCACCGAGGAGACGGAGTGCCTTGGCGTCCCGGTCGGTAAAGGCGTGAGCTTGGGGAGACACCACCTTCAGGACCCCGAGAGTCCGCTGCTCGTCGCGCAGCGGGACCACGAGAAGGGAGTGGATGCCTAATTCCCGGTAGTAAGGGTGGCCCACCCGGGGATCGGAGGTGGTGTCATCGCAGCGTTGCAGCTCGCCGGTGCGGACACAGATGCCCGAGAGGCTCGAGCCGAGCTTCAGCCGCGGGGCGTCGGTCCCCACGTGCACCAGCGGAACCAGATCCTCGCCCTCGATCGCCTCGATTACCGCACCACTGGCCTTGGTAAGCTCCCGGCTGCGTTCAGCGATGACCCGCATGACGGTCCCCGAGTCGAGCCCCGCTGCCATGACCGCTTGCTCCACTTCGAGCACCGCCTGAAAGAGCTCGGTATCCGACCGCAGCTCCTCTTCGGCCAGCTTGCGCTCGGTGATATCGAACTCGGTGCCCATGTACCCGATCTGTCTTCCGGACTCGTCCCGCATCGGCTCCCAGGCGCTGGAGCACCAGCGGATCTGACCCGTACGGGTGACCACCCGGTACTCCTGGTCTCTCAGCGCCCCGCCCAGGGCTAGGCGCTCCCACTCTGCCAGGATCGCAGGCCGATCCTCGGGATGGATGTACTGGAGGAACTCCTGATCGCGGTGATCCTCTTCCGGGTAGCCGGTGAGCCGCTCGAAGGCCGGGTTTACGAACTTGAGCCGCCGGTCCATGTCATAGGCGATCACCCCTTCGCGCATGGTGGCGGTCACCGTCTGCAGCTGGCTTCGGACCTCCGCCGCGGCGCGCTCGACCCGGCGCCGGCGGACGCTCTCCTTCGAGAGCAACACCGCCAGGCCGACCAACAGCACGATCGCCAGGCCGCCGACTATGAAGAGGCTGACTGGAATCTGAATCAGTGGGACCACGAGTCCTGCGCAGGGTTTGAGTCTGACTTCCCCGAAGATACATCTCCCCGAGGGTCCGGTCGAGGAGCCAGGGCGCTGGCGGCAAGTTCCAGGCGGGCCTACTGTTCCCCGATGGCGTTCCTGGACAGTAAGCGCGACCGAGCCGCCTTCCTGATCTTCGTGCTGGGCATGGGCCTGGTCTATGCGCTGTGGCCCTTCAGCACCGGATTGGTCGGGGCCCCGGTTCTTTACGTCGTGTTTTCCCCGGTGTATCGCTGGCTGGCCCGGGGGATGAAACCGGGACTGGCCGCGGGTCTGGTGGTGTTGCTCGGCGTCATCCTGGTCTTGGGCCCCGGGGTTTCCCTGGTCGGCATCATTGCGGGCGAGGCCCAGGATATGGCGAAAGGAGTGATCCGCAGCCCCCTGCTCGCCCGGCTGCGCGAGCTCCGGATCGGGCCCTACGATGTAGGCGCCCAGCTTGAGGCCATAGGGTCGAGCATTGTGGCCTGGATCGGCTCGAGCGCCCTCGGCCTCATCGGCACTGCCACCCGGCTGGGAATTCAGCTGACCATCGCCTTCTTCGGACTCTACTACCTGCTCCTTGCCCCCCAAACGGCCTGGAGGCAGGTCCAGCCCTTCATCCCCTTCTCCCGCCATAACGCCGAGATGCTGCGGACCAGCTTCCGCGACGTGACCATCTCCACCCTGATCGGAACCGGGCTGACCGCTTCAGTGCAGGGCCTCCTGGTCGGTCTGGCCTTTTGGGCCGTTGGTATTCAGAACGCGCTGTTCTGGGGGGTGGTGACCATCGTCATGGCCATCCTGCCGGTGGTGGGCAGCGGACTGGTCTGGGGCCCGGGTGCGCTGTCCCTGGCGTTGGAGGGGCAGTATGGCCGGGCGATCGCCCTGGCTCTCTGGGGTGTCATCGTGGTGGGCAACGTCGACAACGTCATCCGACCGCTGGTCTTCCGCCGCTGGGCCCAGATCCACCCGTTCATCACCATCATCGGCGCCTTTGCCGGCATCCAATATTTCGGCCTGCTCGGCCTGCTCATCGGGCCCTTGGCGATCTCGTACTTCTTCGAGCTGATCCGGATGTACCGGGCGGAGTACCTCGAGGACGAAGATGCCGCCGAGGAGATTGCGACCCAATCGCATGAGAGGCCGGATATGCGCAGGTGAGGACGGATGAGGAGTTTCCCTAGACTCATCTCATTCCTCCCGTCCTTCCCGTCTTTCCCGTCCATCCCAGAATAGAAAGACCGGCACCCCGAGCGCGATGAGCGCGCTTCCCTTGATGGCATTTAACGGGTTCGACACGATCGACCCTACCACGACGTACACTGCCGCAAGGATGAAAATGATCGGTGCGGCCGGGTATCCCGGCATCCTGAAGCGTAGATCCGGCTGCTCCAGCCCGCGTCGCTCGCGAGTGCGGAAAAAGAAGAGGGTGGCGGCGGTAGACCCGAAGAAGATCCAGTCGCCGAACACGACGTAGTCCAGGAGATCGCCGTAGCGGCCGGTGAGGGTGAGGATGATCCCCCACCCGCACTGAAACACGATCGCGGCCGTGGGGGTGCGGTACCGGGGGTGAAGCCGGGCCAGGCTGGGAAAGAAGAGGCCGTCGCTTGCCATGGCCCGGTAGACTCGGGGCGAGACCAGGATGACCAGGTTGAGGAAGCCGAAGGTGGAGATGGCAATACCGGCGGCGATGAGAGCTCGACCCCTGGGGCCAAACAGCGCGCCCATGGCATCCGCTGCCGGCGCGCTGCTTCCGGCCAGACCGGCGATCCCCAGCGTTCTGAGATACGCGACGTTGGCCAGCAGGTAAACCGCAACCACGATGGCCACACCGGCCAACAGCGCGCGCGGCAGATTGCGCGCCGGATCGATCAGCTCCTCAGCCACGAAGTTGGTCTGCTGCCAGCCGCCAATGGCGAAGAGCACCGGTACCAGAGCCGCCCCAACGGCGAGGATAACGCTGCCGCTAAGTGGCGAGAGCGGCTCCGCGATTGATGCCGGTGAGGTGGCGCTCAACCCGCCAACGATCAGGAAGCCCAAGGCTCCCAGCTTGAGGAGTGTAAGCACGTTTTGCGTCATGGCTCCCGGCTTTACCCCGACGTAGTTGACGGCCGAGAGCAGCAGAATCGCGCCGATGGCCAGGGGAACTCGGGTAGCCGGCGGCCAGCCGAGCAGCGCGGCTGTGTAGCTGGCGAACGTGACCGCTACGGCGGCAATGGCCCCGGTGGCGATCACCAGCAGCAGGGTCCAGGCATAGAGGAACGCGGGCAGCCGTCCGTAGGCGTCCCGGAGGTAGACGTAGCCTCCCCCCGCTACCGGACGGCGGGCGCCCAGCTCGGCGAAGACCAGCGCGCCGATCAGAGCAATGACTCCGCCGAGCACCCAGACCGTCAGGGTGAGGCCCACGCTGCGAACCCGATCGGCCACCAGAGCTGGGTTCAGGAAGATTCCCGACCCGATGATGCCGCCTACCACCATCATCGTGGCCGAGAACAGTCCCAGTCTTGGGGCGTAGCCGTTCGGTGATCCGTCGCCCGGCGGCTGGCCGAGGGCTGCTTTAGCTTCAGGCATGGTCAAGGGGTTGCTCTCGGGTGCCGGGCACTGGATGGCCTCGCTCCGGCCGAGCGCCCCTACATCTTCACCAAGTGTGGCGAGGAATCCTGGGAAACGATGACCCGTTTAGTGGACGAGGGGAAGGTATCCACCACATCACGGCCATCGCCAGCGATCCCCAGCGCAATCTCGATTTCTATGCCGGTACACTCGGCCTTCGCCTGGTAAAGCTGACGGTCAACTTCGACGATCCCAGCACGTATCACCTGTACTATGGGGACGAGATCGGCCGGCCAGGATCCCTCCTGACTTTCTTCGCCTGGCCCGGAGGGGAGCGCGGGCGCCAGGGAACCGGGCAGGCCTCCGTCGTGGCTTTCGGGATTCCATCAGCCTCGCTCGGCTTCTGGATCGAGCGCCTGCTCGCCCAGGGTATCAAGTACGAGGGCCCCACCCGGAGGTTCGACGAACCGGTGCTGACGTTGACCGACCCGGACGGACTTCTGTTGGAGCTGGTCGCCACAGCTCGGGTCATGAGTACCACCCCATGGGCCGACGGGCCGCTCCCGCCGGAGCATGCGATCCGCGGGCTGCATGGGGTCACGTTGTGGGAGGATGGCGACAGCGGCTCCGCCGACTTCCTGGCCGAGACCATGAGCTTCGCACCTGGCGCCGAGGAGAGTGGGCTGCTGCGGCTCCAGTCGAACGATTTCGGGGTGGGGACGGTGGTCAATCTCCGCCGGGCGCCTGGCTTCTGGCGCGGAGCCGGCGGGGTGGGAACCGTTCACCACGTGGCCTTCCGGGCAGCCAGCGACGAGGCTCAGTTAATGAAGCGCGCGGAGATCGAGGCCCAGGGGCGGGGAATTACTCCAGTGATCGACCGGCAATACTTCCACTCTGTCTACTTCAGGGAGCCCGGCGGCGTGCTCTTCGAAATCGCCACTGATGGTCCAGGGTTCCTTATCGATGAGTCCCGGTCGGAGCTGGGGACTCAGTTGAAGCTCCCGCCGATGTACCAGCCCAGCCGGGATCAGATCGAAGGGGTACTACCGCCGGTTCGGCTGCCCCAGGCGCCGGTGGAGCGGGTGAGATGAGCGCGGAGCTGGGCTTTGTGCATCGCTTCATCCCGGGCAGCCGTCCTGGCGCGGTCCCTGTGCTTCTGCTCCACGGCACCGGTGGGAACGAGGACGACCTGCTCTCGCTGGGCAGGTCCCTGGCTCCCGGAGCCCCGCTGCTCAGCCCTCGGGGGCAGGTGCTGGAGAACGGCATGCCGCGATTTTTCCGCCGGCTGGCGGAAGGGGTCTTCGATGTGGAGGACATTCGATTTCGGGCCCGGCAGCTGGCCGATTTCCTGGCCGCCGCGCGACAAAGCTATGGGCTCGGTGAGATCCCGCCGGTCGCGTTGGGCTTCTCCAATGGAGCCAACATCGCTGCCGCCTTGCTGCTCCTACATCCCGGCAGCTTGAGCTCCGCGCTCCTGCTACGGCCCATGGTCCCGCTGGTGCCAGATCCCTTGCCCGCGCTGGAGGGAGTGCGGGTGCTTATCGCGGCTGGGAAGCACGATCCGATCGTTCGGCCAGCGGAGAGCCAGGCACTCGCGGACCTGCTGGGCCGGGCCGGTGCCGATGTCACTCTCCACTGGACCAACGCGGCGCACGGACTGACCCGCGAGGACCTGGAGGTTGGTGAGCGATGGATGGAGTTCGGTCTTTCTTCTCTTACGTAGACTTTGAGGGTTTCGCATTGGTAGACAGTTGCCGCCAGTTTCGGTCCCGTGGCGTCTGGCGTCGCCCGATCCAATTACTTGCCGGCCGTACGTCAGCCGCGCCGGCGATTCCCGAGAGGAACTATGTGATGCTTCCTGCCGCCCTTGAACAGGAGCGCCTCTTCGTGGCTGAGCGCCTCCTGTTTGAAATTGAACGTCGCCACGGCCTGCCTCATCCCGCCAATCGAGACATCCACCCCGTCATAGTCGACCGTTTCCTGACCGCCTACCTCCCCGAGACCAGGGATGGTGAGCCCGCGCCGTCCGCGCTCGAGTTCGCCTTCTCCCGGAGTCTGACCGAGGCCCTGAATCTCCTGCGGGGGGTAGTGAAAGAGACCGACACCGGATTTGGCGCTGCCCTGTACGTCCATGATCTCGACACGGCCAATGGCGGAAGCCCCGTCGAGGAAACCGCGGCCAGGAGCGACTCGAGGAATTGAGTTCCTCTCCAGCCCTTGTCACGCTCTTCCTGGTCGGGTTAGTCGCGGCCAGGGAGAGCAGGGCACAGGCGGGCGATAGCTCCGTTTCCGGCCTGGCGGCCCGGCTGGCCTCCCTCTCCGCGGTCACGGGCTACGAGCAGGCGATGGTGGATACCATCATCCGCCTCGTACCCGGATCCACCCGTGACCGCGGGGGAAATGCGCGGCTTCAGCTTGGGGGCGGATCGGCCAAGCGTCTGGTCGTCTGCCCGCTGGACGAGCCCGGGTATGTGGTCGGAGCCGTCCGTGAGGACGGCTATCTCACCCTCCGGCGCGTGCCCGGGCAAGTGCCGCCGCTTTTCGATCAGCAACTCGAGGGGCATCGGGTCACCATTCAGGGTCGACGAGGACCGGTTCCCGGCGTCGTCGCGGTGCGCTCGATTCATCTGACTCGCGGCCGGAATGCACCGGCCGACTCCCTATTCAGCGTAGACGATGCCTACGTGGACGTCGGCGCGGAGTCGCGGGCTCAGGCGACGGCACTGGGGCTCGGTGTCCTCGCCCCGGTCACCCAGACCAAGCGCCCGCAGAGTTACGGTGAGGGCTTGCTCGCGGCTCCAGTGGCCGGGCGTCGTGCGGCCTGCGCGGCTCTGGTGCTGGCGGTGCGGCAATCCAGCGTACGAGCCAAGCTGATTCCTCCGGTGACGGTAGCGTTCGCGGTCGAACAAGGACTACCAGAGCTCGGGCTGGGTCCGTTGGCGAGGACCCTGGGACCATTCGACGAGACCCTGATCGTTGACAGCCGACCCGGTGCGCAGGGTGCGCTGCAGCGTGACACCGACAGTGACGCATCGTCCCGCTGGTCCGGCCTGGGCAGAGTGATGCGGTGGTCCCTTCCGATCACGTATGGTGGCACTCCGGTAGAGACCGTCCGGCTGGCTGACGCGGACTCGCTGCGGGTGGCGCTGGTGCAGTGGATCGGGGGTGACCGGTGAGATCCCGGGCTGTCCTGCTCCTGCTCGTTTGCCCCGCGCTGCTCGAGGCTCAAGCGTCGGGCGGCACCGTGGAGGTAGAGCGGGTCCTCGCGCCTCTGCTCCAAAGCTACGGAGTCTCCGGTATGGAGGCGCCGGTGCGGGCGACGGTCCAGAAACTGCTTCCCGGCTGGGCCCGGACCGTGACCGATACCGCGGGTAATCTCTGGCTGACCATCGGGAAGGGTGAGCCCACCGTTGTGTTCGTGGCTCACCTGGACGAAGTAGGGTTTCGAGTCACCGGCATTCGGGAGGACGGATCCCTCGAGCTGGCTCCGGTGGGAGGAATCTTTCCTTCGCTGTGGGAGGCCCAGCCGGCCCTGGTGCACACCGAACGGAGTGTGATTCCGGGAGTCTTCATGCCCCGGGATTCCACGGCACCGGCGGAGTTACACCGCACTCCTCCAGCACTGCGGGCCGATGTCGGGGCCAAGTCGCGGGCCGCCACCGAAGCGATGGGTATCGGCGTAGGCAACACCGTGACGATGCCGAAGGAGTTCGTGCGACTGGCCGGCAATCGGGCGACCGGCCGCTCCTTCGACGATAGAGTGGGAGACGCGGCCCAGATCCTGGCGGTCCGGCGCCTGGATCCCGAGCGGCTTCGTCACACCGTGATCTTCATCTGGAGCGTGCGGGAGGAAATTGGGCTGGAGGGCGCCCGGGCCGCAGCAAGTGCGCTCGGCCTCAGGCCGGTTCGGGTCTACGCCATCGACACCTTCGTGAGCGCCGACTCGCCGCTGGAGCCGAAGAATTTCGGGCTGGCTCCCCTGGGGGGTGGGGCCGTCGCACGAGCGCTGGACAACAGCTCGGTGACACCACCGGCTCTGGTGGACTCACTCGTGGCCCTGGCGCGAGCCCGACGGATACCACTTCAAGTGGGTACCACCAATGGCGGGAACGATGGCTCGATGTTCGTGCCGTACGGCGTACCGGACGTCCCGATCGGTTGGCCCCTCCGCTACTCCCACTCGCCGGCGGAGACCATCGACCTGAGGGACGTGGTCAGCCTGGCCGACCTGATCCAGGCGGTGGCAGAGCGGTGGTAAACCGCCTGGAGCATCATCCTCCAGAGATGGCGGCGACTACCGTGATCTCGTCGCCATCGGTTACCGGGGCTCCGAATCCGCCCCGGAATCGCGCGTCCTCATCGTTCAGGTAGAACGCCACGAAGGGATAGGGTCCGCCCCTCTCGTCCTGGAGTCTGGGCGCAAGCCGGGGAAACCGTTCGGCAACCCTCGCCACTACCTCACCCAGCGTCGCTCCGCTGGCTTCCAGCGTCGTCTGGCCATCCGCCAGGCGGGCCAGGATGGTGGGAAGACTCAATGTCACTGACATAGCCTTGCTCTCCTTACGGTCAGGCTGACTGTTCGACCAGCGCCGACAGCTCGCGGAGCTTGGGCGCAATGATCGGCAAGTCACGCACGGTGTCGGGAACTGCGTCTACGGTCTTGAGGCCGTTGCCGGTAATGCAGAGGACTACTTCGTCGCCGGCCGTGAAGTGTCCTTCGGCAGCCAGCGCGAGAGCCCCCGCCAGGGTCACCCCACCGGCCGTCTCGGCAAACACGCCGCTGGTCTCGGCCAGAAGCCGGATTCCCCCGGACAGCGCGTCATCCGTGACCGCCGCGGCCCATCCCCCGGTCTCCCGGATGGCGCGGGCCGCGAAGACTCCATCGGCCGGACTTCCAATGGCCAGCGACCGGGCGATGGTATTGGGAATGACCGGCTGGAGCACGTCGGTGTTCTCCCGCACCAGCCGCACGATCGGAGCGCAGCCCGCGGCCTGGGTGCCGTACAGCCGCGGCACATCCCCGGACACAAGGCCGGCCTCCAGAAAATCCCGGAACCCCTTCCGCAGTTTGGTGATCAACGATCCACCCGCCATCGGAGCGATGACCGCGGTGGGCAGGCGCCACCCGAGCTGCTCGGCTACCTCGAAGGCCATGGTCTTGGACCCCTCGCCGTAGTAGCCCCGGAGATTCACGTTCACGATGCCCCAGTTGAACCGGTCGGCCGCCTGGGTGCAGAGGCGATTGACGTCGTCGTAGGTGCCACGGATGCGAACCAGGTGGGGGCCGAATACGGCAGTCGCCACTACCTTGGCAGGCTCGAGGTCGTGGGGAATGAAGATCCAAGCCGGGAGTCCCGCCCGGGCCGCTTGGGCGGCCACCGCATTGGCCAGGTTGCCGGTCGAGGCGCAGCCGACCGTGTCGAGCCCCAGTGCCTTGGCGGCGTTGATGGCCGTGGCGACGACCCGGTCCTTGAAGGAGAGGCTCGGATGCGAGACGCTGTCGTTCTTGAGCCAAGCCCGAGCGACACCCAGCTTCCGGGCCAGTGCGGGCGCCTCCACCAGCGGAGTGAGTCCGGTGTCGAGCGAGAGAGTAGGAGCTCCCTCAAAGGGCAGAAACTCCGCATAGCGCCAAAGCGAACGGTCTCGCCCGGCGATAGCGGCGCGATCCGGCCAAGCCCGGTGAGCCGGATACACCGGCTCCAGGGGACCAAGGCAGCGTTCGCAGATCGCACTGGGACCAGGTGGATACTCGGCCTGGCACACGGCACACTGGAGCGGGAGGACGCGGAGGGCCTCACCCGAGGAGTCGGGGGCCACGAGCTCTTCAGGGAGAACCGCTTGGGTAGGCGCAGCGGGCATGTCGGATCTTTCCGCCTGCTCCCAGCGTCTCTTGGACCGGCCTAAATGAAAAGCGCCCGGTGCCAAAAAGACACTCGGGACGCGAGGCTTTTTAGCATTTGTTTAACGTGGCTGCAATACGCCGCAAATGACCACGAAGGAGCAGTTGTGATAGTCAGAGTACAATGGCGACCGAGCAGGCGCAAGAGATCGCGGGAAACCTGATCCCTGGCCCGGCCGTCAGTCGAGGAAGGACCCCGAGCATGAAAGAACGAGCTCCCTGGAGGATCGCGATGCGAATCCATGCCCTGTCCCAGGCCTGGTGGATGGCGGCTCTGCTGCCGGCCCTGGCTCCGGTACACCTCTCCTCCCCCGAGCCGAGCTCCGGGGCGCCGCCTCAGATTGTCGAATACGTCATCCCCCGTCCCGGCAACTTTCCGCACGATCCCGCCGTCGCTCCTGACGGCACCGTGTGGTACACCGACCAGCGCAACAGCTACATCGGCAAACTGGACCCGGAGAGCGGCAAGGTGGTGGACTACCCCACGCCCACTCCAGGATCGGGACCCCACGGCCTTACGGTCGCTCCGGACGGTTCGGTGTGGTATACCGGTCAAGGCGCCGGACTCCTGGGGCGTCTCGACCCGAAGACCGGCAAGATCGTGGAGTACCCGCTTCCCGGGGAGGCCAGCAATCCGCACACGCCGATCATCTATCGGGGAAAGGTCTGGTTCACCGACGCCAGCAACAACGTCTACGGCAGCCTGGATCTCAAGACTGGAACTGCGAAGGTGTATCCCGCTCCTACTCCCGGATCGGTCCCCTACGGCATCGTCTCCGCACCGGACGGCTTCATCTGGATTGCGCTCCTCGGCACCAACAAGCTGGGCCGGGTGAATCCCGCCGATGGCTCGATGAAGGAGTTCGTGCTCCCCGCGGAGGGGGCCCGCCCTCGCCGTCTTCAAGTGGGCGGCGACGGGACGGTCTGGTATACCGATTACGGGCGGGGATACCTGGGCGCGCTCGATCCCAAATCGGGGAAGGTGCGCGAGTGGAAGTCTCCCTCGGGGGACGCGGGACCCTACGGAATCGCGATCGGCACCGACGGGCTGATCTGGTATAACGAGTCGCGCAGCAATCTGATGGTGGCGTTCGATCCCAAGAGTGAGAAGATGGAGACGGTAAAGATCCCCACCGCCGGCGCCGTCGTCCGCCACATGGAGACCGACAGTACCCGCCATCGAGTCTGGCTGGCGCTCAGCGGGACCGGCCGGCTGGGGAAAATCGAGCTGGGTAAGTAACTCGGCACCTCATCCCGAGCGCAGCGAGGGACCTACCAGTCGGGATGAGGAATCGGGGCTTGTGCCGGGCCGGAAAATATGCATACTTATGCAATATGCATTCTGCTCGCGGCACCATCGCTCTTGCCTTCTCCGGGGGACTGGACACCTCCTACTGTGTCCCTCGGCTCACCGACGCCGGGTGGGCGGTCCACACCGTCTACGTGGACACCGGCGGCTCGTCCCCCGCAGAGCGTTGGGCAATTCGGCGCCAGGCCGAGTGCGTCGGTGCGGTCGAGCATCATGAGGTCGATGCGCGCGAGGAGGTGTACCACCGGTTCGTCCGCTTCCTGATTCAGGGCAACGTGCTCCGGGGAGAGGTCTACCCCCTGAGCGTGGCCGCGGAGCGGACCCAGCAGGCCCTGTCCGTCGTGGACGTCGCTCGCCGCATCGGCGCGCGGGCCGTGGCGCACGGATCTACCGGCGCCGGAAACGATCAGGTTCGGTTCGACGTCGCGCTTCGGGTGCTCGCGCCCGATCTCGAGATCGTCACCCCGATTCGGGATGAGGCGGTTCGCCGGGACCAGGCGATCGCCTTTCTCACCTCCCGCGGCCTCCCGGTGCCGCCCAAGGCCGGCGATTACTCCATCAATCGCGGACTCTGGGGCACCACCTGGGGCGGCGGCTGGACCCACGACACCTGGGCCGGCCCGCCGGATGAGCTGCTGGAGCCCACGACTGACGCTCCCGACACCCGTGAGATCGTCATCGGCTGGGACCGCGGCCTTGCCGTGGCGCTGGACGGCCAGCCGCTCACCGGCCCCGCGTTGATCCAGAACCTGGGCGAGCTGACGGGAGCCTACGGCATCGGCCGCAACATTCACGTCGGTGAGACCGCGCTCGGCATCAAGGGCCGCATCGGATTCGAGGCGGGCGCTGCTCTGCTGCTCATCGGCGCCCACCGGGAGCTGGAAAAGCTGGTGCTCACCAAGTGGCAGGCGTTCTGGAAGGACCAGCTCGCGCGGTTCTACGGCGATCGGCTGCACGAGGGCCAGTACTTCGACCCTTCACTCCGCGACATCGAGGCGTTGATCACCAGCTCCCAGGAGCGGGTAACCGGCGAGACCCGCGTCCGCCTGGCCACCGGTCGTTTCCACGTCGTCGGTACCCGGAGCCCTCACTCCATGATGGATACCGCCGTAGCTACCTACGGCGAAGAGAACCGGCTCTGGACCGGCGACGAGGCTCGCGCGTTTGCTCGAGTTGCCGCGGTACCCTCGCTGCTCGCGGCTCGGGCGGCAAATGGAGCTAAGGAGAAATAAAATGGTCGTCACCACCCGTGTCCGACTCGACCGGATCGCCTCGTCTACCCGCAATGCGGGGCTCACGCCCGAGGTGATCGTGGGTGACCAGATCGTGGCCGCAGAGGGCTATCTGCTCGCGGTGCGGATCCTGGAGGACAAGTCGACCTACAACACGGTCGAAGACGTCACCGGCCGGATGCTCTCGCTCCGAGGCGGCGACGTGCTCGCGGGCACCCTGGGCACCCGGCGCGCGCTCCGCGGCTATGCCGGGGTGGTTCCGTCTCATATCGCCGTCGGCGATACCATTGAAGTCCTGAATCTCGGGGGAATTCTGGGGCATTGCACCTCCGCCAATCCCGAGATCGGCCCTCCCTTCAAGGCCGAGGTGCTGGGGGCCATTCTCGCCTTTCCCGAGCTGGGAGACCGGGTGGGCCGGCCGGCGCACATTCGAGATCGCGCGGTCCCGCCATCCGACCGGCTCGAAAGCAGCGTGCCGGTGGTGTACGTGGCAGGTACCTGCATGAATGCGGGGAAGACGGTTGCGGCCACCGAGCTGGTTCGCGGCCTCGCTCGTGGCGGGCTTCGGGTCTGCGCCGCCAAGCTCACCGGCGTCTCGCTGATGCGCGATGCGCTCTCGATGCTCGACGCCGGCGCCGTCGCCGCACTCACCTTCAACGATGTGGGGATCGCGAGCACCCACCCCGGCGTCACCGTCGCCACTGCCAAAGGGATCTTCAACCGGCTCGCCGGCTCGAAGCCGGACGTGATCGTGGCCGAGCTGGGCGACGGGATCCTGGGCGAATACGGGGTGCAGGATATCCTGCACGACGCCGACCTGATGCGAGTAGGGGCGGCCTACATCATGGCGGCTCCCGACCCGGTGGCCTGTTGGGGCGCAGCCGAGCTGATGCGGAACGAATTCGCTCTGCCGATCACCGCCCTCACCGGCCCCGCCACCGACAACGAGGTCGGCCTGCTGTACATCCAGACCGGGCTCGGCCTCCCGGCGCACAACGCGCGCAGGGATGCGTCCGGCCTGGTCTCGGTGGTGCACAAGGCGCTTGAGGATTGGGCGGAGAAGGCGGAAAGCTCCGATCCTTCACCCGTCTCCGCCCTCTCCGTCGGATGAAAGTCGCTGTCGTAGGCGGCGCCGGCTACGCAGCCGGCGAGCTCTTGCGCATCCTGCTCCAGCATCCGCAGGTGACCGAGTGCGTGGTCACCAGCCGGAGCCAGGCGGGGAAGCCGATCGGGGAGGTGCACCCCGCGCTTGCCCCGCTCACCGGCGCCCGCTTCTCCGGTGCCACCGCTGGGGAGGCGGCGCGGGGCCAGGATGTCGTCTTTCTGGCTCTCGAGCATGGTGAGTCGTCCAAGGTCGCGCCGGAAATAATCGACGCCGGCCCCGGCCTGGTTGTCGATCTCGCAGCCGACTTCAGAGTGCAGGACCTCCGGCTCTACGAACGGTATTACGGGAAGCATCCCGCGCCGGAGCTGGTCTCCCGGTTCCGGTATGGTCTCGCTGATATTGTGGGAGCCAAGCTTCGGGGCGCGAACGCCATCGCGGCCCCGGGGTGCTTCGCCACGGCAGCCCAGCTGGCCCTGTACCCGATCGCCCGCGCCGGCCTGGATGTCACCCCTTCGCTCTTTGCGGTCACCGGCAGCAGCGGCGCGGGCGCCCAGCTCAAGGCCACCACCCACCACCCCAGCCGGGCCCATAATCTTTTCGCGTATTCAACGTTGGGCCACCGGCACGAAGCGGAGATTCTCCAGGGCTGGCGCGACTGGGTCGGCCGCACCGACGCAACGACACGGCTCATGGCGCACGCGGGCCCCTTTGTCCGGGGGATCTATCTCACCCTCCACGCCTACCTGCCCGACCAGGTGACCATGGCCTCAGCCTCGGGCACCGCCGCGGGAGCGTGGTTCCGTGAAGCGTATGCCGGCCGGCCGTTCGTTCGAGTGCTGGACCAGCCACCCGAGCTCACTCACGTCGTGGGCACCAACTACGCGTTGATCCACGCAGTGGAGAGCGCGGACGGGCGGGAGCTCCAGGTGAGCGTGGCGATCGACAATCTGGTAAAAGGGGCTGGGGGACAGGCGGTTCAGGCGATGAACCTGGCGCTCGGGATCGATGAATGTGCGGGGCTCACTGTAGCAGCGGTGTTTCCATGCTGACCGCCCGCCCGACCGTCCGCCCGTCCGCCCTACTTCCCGTCTACGCTCAAGTCCCGGTGCGTCCGGTCCGCGGCTGGGGATCATGGCTGATCGACGAGAATGGGGACCAGTGGCTCGACGCATACGGCGGCCATGCGGTAGCTGCGACCGGGCACAGCCACCCGGACGTCGTGCGCGCCATTGCCGATCAGGCGGCCGACCTGTTGTTCTACTCGACGGCGGTGGCCCATCCGCGGCGGGAGGAGCTGGCGACCAAACTGGTTGAGCTTTGCCCCGAGCCGCTCGGCCGGGTATTCCTCTGTAACTCGGGTGCCGAAGCCAACGAGAACGCGCTCCACCTGGCTCGCCGGCACACCGGTAGGCAAGCGGTGGTGTCAGTCAAAGGTGGATGGCACGGACGTACCGCGGCCACGCTCGCCTGCACCGACGGGGCGAGATACGAGGAGGCCGCCCGACGCAGTGGGATTCCCCTCTCCCGCAAGGTGCCTTTCGACGATATTGCTGCGCTCGAGCTCGCGGTGGACGGGAGTGTCGCGGCTTTCATCGTCGAGCCGGTGCAGGGCTTTGCCGGAGCGCGCGACTGCGATCCGGCGTTTCTCCGAGCCGCCCGGCGAGTATGCGACCAGCACGACGTGGTCCTGATTTTCGATGAGGTCCAATGTGGGGTGGGCCGGTGCGGCGCCTTCAGCGCCGCCGAGTCGTTCGGAGTCATCCCTGACGTGCTCACCTTTGCCAAAGGCCTGGGCGCGGGAATTCCCATTGCCGCCGTCATTGCCACCGACGCAATCACCCGCAGCCTCTCTGTGGGTGATCTCGGCAGCACCTTCGGTGGCGGTCCGGTTCCCTGTGCTGCCGCGCTGGCCAACATCGCCGTGATCGAACGCGACCGGCTGATTGAAAACGCGGTGGAGGTGGGCGGTCACCTCGCCCGGGCCGCCCGATCACTCGGCGTGGCTCGGGTGAGCGGCCGGGGACTCCTCCTCGGCCTCCATCTCGGCCGGCCCGCAACCGAGGTGCAGGCGGCATTGTTCCAGCATCGGATTCTGACCGGCACCTCGACCGACCCCCAGGTGTTGCGGCTGCTCCCGCCACTTTCCTTTTCCCGGCAGGAGGCTGACCTCCTGATCGCCGGACTCGAGGCGGTGCTCCAGTGACCAAGCGCGACTTTCTGGCCTTGGAGGACTGGAGCTCCGCCGAGATCGAAGGGCTCCTCGCGCTGGCCGCCCGGGTCAAGCGGGGCGAGATAAGTGGTGGCCTGGAGAAAAAGGTGCTGGCCATGGTGTTCATGGACCCCAGCCTGCGGACCCGGACCAGCTTCGAGACCGCGATGTTTCTGCACGGCGGGCATGCGGTGGTCCTCGAGCCGGGAAGGGGAAGCTGGCCGCTGGAGACCGAGCCCGGCGCCGTGATGGACGGCGACTCGGTGGAGCACATCGTGGATGCAGCCCGGGTCCTGGGCCGCTACGCCGACGCGCTCGGGGTGCGCTCCTTTCCCCGGGGAAACGATTGGGCGGTCGCCCGGCAGGATGCCATTGTCCGCAGCTTCGCCAAACACTGCGAGAAGCCGGTGATCAATCTCGAGTCCGCCCGCCGGCATCCCTGCCAGGCGCTCGCTGATGCGATGACCCTCCGGGAGAAACTGGGCCAGGTCGAGGGTAAGCGTTTCGTCCTCACCTGGGCCTGGCACCCGAAAGCCCTGCCGACGGCTGTGCCGGCGAGCGCGGCGCTGGCAGCGGCTCAACTGGGAATGGAGATCGTGATCGCGCGGCCTGAGGGGTACGAGCTGGATCCCGAAGACACTGCCCTCATCCGCAAGATCGCGCAGCAGGCCGGCGGCGAGTTCGTGCACATCATCGATGATCCGGACGACGCGCTGGTCGGCGCGGACGCGGTGTACGTCAAATCGTGGGGCTCGGTAAAGCTCTATGGAAAGCCGGAACAGGAGGCGGAGCAGCGCGCCGGACTCCGTGACTGGCGGCTCACTCCCTCCCGGCTTCGCTCGACTCGAGGCGGGAAAGGGATCGTGATGCACTGCCTGCCGGTGCGGCGGAATGT
>JBGQLP010000014.1:0-65244 GCA_041500125.1 Gemmatimonadota bacterium | reverse complement strand
GGTGATCTCCATGCCGAGCTGCACGGTTCGGGGATAGTGAGTGATCACCTCCGAGCCGATCCGGTCCTTGAGGGGCGTGATAATCTTGCCCCGCGCAGTGTAGTCCTCCGGATTGGCGGTGAAGGCGAGCAGCACGTCGAGCGGCAGCCGCACCGGATACCCTTTGATCTGGACGTCGCCTTCCTGCATGATGTTGAACAGCCCAACCTGGACTTTACCGCTGAGGTCGGGAAGCTCGTTGATGGCAAAGATTCCGCGATTGGCGCGCGGGAGCAGCCCGAAGTGCATGGTGAGCTCGTCGGACAACAGGTGGCCACCGCGCGCGGCCTTGATGGGGTCGACGTCTCCTATCAAGTCGGCAATAGTGACATCTGGCGTCGCCAACTTTTCCACGTAGCGCTGGTCCCGACGCAGCCACGCGATCGGGGTGGCCTCGCCGCACTCGCCCAGCAGTTCGCGGGCGTACTTCGAAATCGGTGCGAAGGGGTCGTCATTGACCTCGCTGCCCGCCACGATCGGAATGCGCTCATCCAGCAGACCAGTGAGCTCCCGAAGGATGCGGCTCTTGGCCTGGCCGCGGAGGCCAAGCAGGATGAAGTGGTGCCGGGCCAACAGTGCGTTAACGATCTGGGGGAAGATGGTGTCCTCGTATCCGACGATTCCCGGAAACAGGGGATCACCGCGCTCCAGCCGCTTGAGCAGGTTGCTCCGGATCTCGTCGCGGACGGTACGTCCGCGCAACGGCGGCTCCGCCCAGCGGCTGTTCTTCAGTTCACCTAGGGTGCGTGGCTCGATTATGGGCATCTAAGATTTTCGACATCAATGGGTTGGTTGCTCGGTTTCAAGCGGCTGGCGCTGCCGGGACCCGGATGGGCGCCGCCGCTCTGCAAATTGCCTCACCTTGACAAGCCCGGGCTGTGGCTTACCTTCGCCCTCGTGTCTCTGCCCGGCGACAGCGACAGCCATTATCCACCGCCGACCGACCCCTGAGGGAGTGACGATGAAGAAGATCCTGCTGATGACCGCGGTTCTCGTGCTCGCCGGCTGTTCGAAGCGGGCTGCTACGCCGGCGGCGGATACCTCCGCCATGGCTCCAGCCATGTCCGACACCGGCGTGGCGGGCATGTCCCACTCCGATACGACGATGGCCCGGGACACGTCCAAGACTAAGAAGTAAGACCACGAAACCCCGTTGTCGCGTCGAGCCCCGGGTAGTCCCCGGGGCTCTTTCGTTCGGCCGACTCACCCGTCCAGATCCTCCGGCCCGAAGGGCAAGGCCACAACCGTGGCGGGCTGCCCTCCGGCGAGCAGCTCCTCGCCCACCCCCACCTCGCGCCGGATGAGTCCCAGTCCTATCGCGCGGTCTTCCAGGCTCAGGGTGGAGCGCACGCTGCCCACTTCCCGCTCACCCTTGTTGATGGTACGACCCTCGAGCGGCACCGGGCGACGCCAGCGGAGACCCCGCAGCTCCCGATTGGTATGCCCGCGGAAATGCAGTCGCGCCACCGTTTCCTGCCCGGTATAACATCCCTTGGTATACGAGACTCCCCCGATCTGATCGTAGCGCACCTCTTGGGGGAGCGTCCGCTCGTCGATCTCGGCACCCAGGGCCGGCCAGCCACAGAGGATCCGGGCGGCGTGCAGGTCCCGCTCATCGCCGGGAAGGGCACCGGCGGAGACCAGCCTCGAGCTCAGCGCAGCTACTGCCGGTCCGGCCCCTACGGCAAGCGCGACGAATGGCGCGGCCTCAGGAGCCAGCGCCAGCGCCACCGGGCTCACTTCCCCGCCTACGGAGGCAACCCGCCCGGAGGACTCTGGCATACCCACCCCCGCCTCGGCCAGGGTCTGAAAGCCATGGGCCCCGATCAGCCAGGCCACTTTGGCCTGCCCGGTAAGATCCACCACCCGAGCCAATCGTGGGGGGAGCTGGCGGCGGAACAACTCGAGCGATGCTTCATGGCCCGACCGCGGGGCCACCAGCGTGAGCGCATCGGCTTGGCGGAGGACCCAGTAGTCCACCACCAGCGCTCCTTTCGGGGTCAGCAGCGCTCCGTAAACCAGGCTGTTGTCGCCCGGCTTTACCAGATCATTGGTCAGCAATCCCTGCAAACAGGTAAGGGCCCCGGGTCCCTGGACCCGAAAGACGGCCGGCTCGGTGGTCACCAGAACCGCGCCGTGGCGTACCTCGGCCAGCCGTTCGCGCTCGAGCGTCAGGTCGAACTCAGACATGGGCCCAGGGGAGCTGAGCCGCCTCGTGGCCTATAAAATCCCGCCAGACGAGGTCCGCGTCCACCCAGGCGTCCTCAGGGTGGGACGTGGCGAGCATAGCGCAACGCAGGCCGGCAGCCCGCGCGGCGGTGAGCCCGGGGAGCGAGTCTTCGACGACGACGCAGCGCCGGGGCGCGAGCTCCAGCATTTCCCGGGCCCGATTGTACCCCTGGGGATCAGGCTTGCACACACCCACGTCCTCGGCCGCTACGATCTCGGCAAAATGCGGGCGCAGGCCGGCCAGATCGAGCACCAGCTCGATCTCACTGCGAAGCGCCCCCGATACGATGGCGAGCTGGAAGCCGTCGAGTGCCGCATTCTCCACGAACTCGGCCGCCCCTGGAACCAGCCGCATCGACTGCCGGATGGCGCGCTCGTACGCGGCATGCTTCCGGGCGACCGCCTCTCGCAGGGTAGCCTCGTCCTGAGGGTGTCCCATGCGCTCAAAGGTGAAACGGAAGCATTCGCGGTCGTCGAAGCCGAGATAGTCGCGATAGTAGGTGTCCCGGTCCAGCGGATAGCCGTACTCGGACAACGTGGCGATCAGGGCGTCACAGTGCTGGGCTTCGTCGTCGATGATGACGCCGTTGAAGTCGAACAGAATACCGGAGGTCATTAGAGAAGGTATAACGGAGGTGAAGGTCAGAAGTAAGAAGTGCGAGGTGAGAGGCAACCGGAAGGAGGGGTGCCTGGCAGGGGACTTGACACTGTCTTACCCCTTACTTCGCACCTCTCACCTCATAAAACCCCGCATTGTCATACGACAGATCCAGCAACTCCACCGGATGGGCCACGCCGATCGGTAGCTTAGCGGCGCGGAGCCCGGCACCGATCTGCATCAGGCAGCCCGGATTTCCGGTGACCACGACGCTCGGACGAGGGCTGGCCTCTCCCAAGCCCGAGATCTTGCTGTCGAGCACGGCGCGCGCCATCCGGGGACGGA
The DNA here is from genome assembly GCA_041500125.1 of Gemmatimonadota bacterium. Lineage (GTDB taxonomy): Bacteria > Gemmatimonadota > Gemmatimonadetes > Gemmatimonadales > GWC2-71-9 > CAVVWJ01. The sequence goes on along the minus strand of JBGQLP010000014.1, from coordinate 62,033 downwards.
GCACGGAGTAAATACCGGCGCTGCCGCAGCAACGGTCGGAGCCGGGCAGCAGCCGAAGGCGGAGCCCCGGAATGGCGCGCAGCAAGGCCAGAGGAGCCTCTTGTACCCGCTGCGCGTGCTGCAGATGACAGGGTGCGTCGTAGACCACTTCCAGGTTGAGCGGCGCTCCTATCCGGGGACCCCGTTCGGCCAGGAGCTCGGAGACATCCCGCACCGTGCTCGCCAGCGCGGCGGCCCGATCGGTGCCCAGCAGGTGACCGTAGTCCTTGAGTAGCGCGCCGCACCCGGCGCTGTTCACCACGACGAGGTCAGCCCGTTCCGCCAAAGCCTCCACATTGGCGGCCGCCAAGGCGCGGGCTCCATCCCGATCGCCGGCATGCTCGTGGAGCGCGCCACAACAGGCCTGACCGGGCACCTCGACCACCCGGTAGCCGTTGGCCTCCAGCGTGCGCTTGGTGGCGTCGTGCACGTGGCCGAACAGCGTGTCCATCACGCACCCACGGAAGAGTGCGACGGTCAGTGGAGAGAATTCCGCCGTTCTCTCCACTCTGTCCCCTCTCTCCGTCTCCATCCACTCGTCCCTCTCGGTGACTTCCGCGCTCGAAGCCAACATTCCCAACCCGAATCGAATCCGGCCCCGGCCGGCGAGCAGGCTGGGTATCCCGGTGGCCCGGAATACCCGAGCGAGGGTAAACAGGGGCCGCCAGAGAGCCGCGTAGCGGAAGACACGGAGGACAGAGCGGGCGAGTGGAGGAAGCCCTCGGGCTGCGACGAGTTGTTCCCGCGCGGCCTCGAGCCCGCGGCCGTAGCCCACACCGGAGGGACATGCCGGCTCGCAGCCACGACACCCGAGGCACGCGTCCAGGTGTTCAACCAGCGCTGGGTCGTCAGCTCCCAGCTCACCGCGCTCGAGCGCGCGCATCAGCACGATGCGGCCTCTGGGACTGTCGCCCTCGTCGCCGGTAACCAGGTAAGTGGGACAAGCCGGCAAGCAGAAGCCGCAGTGCACGCAGGGATCCAGTGCGGAGTAGCCACTGCTCCCATTCCCTTGGCTGCCCCGCTGCCCAGCGGCCCATCCACCCGCAAGCGGGTACCCGCCCCGCGGTCCCGCCGCCCTGCTGTCCATCTTACTCTGCTCCCTCCAATGCCACGTTCAAGCACTGCCCCGGATCAAAAGTGCCCCGAAGCCGCCCGACAATTTTGCCGACGCCCTCCCGGTAGGCTCCGAAGTGGCCGAGCGCGCGGCGGAGCGGCCAGGGAGCGCGCTCCAGAGTCATGGGGATCTCTCGCGAGGCTGTTGCCCGGCGCAGCGCGCGGAGCCGATCCAGTGGAGCATCGCCGGTCCAGCGGATCATTCCCAGTCCGGCGCCGGCCGAGATCAATCCTTCGTCGAGGTCATGTGCCAGCAGATCGATCGTCTCATCTACTCCATCACCCAGTACGCCCAGCCGGAGGGTGATGGGCCCTCCCAGACTGCCCCGCGCGGCCACACTCCAGAATGCGGCCGTGCGGTCTGCCGGGAGCGGCAGCCATTCCAAATCGCCCACGGAACCGAGCCGGCGTACGTCGGTCTGGACGGCGGCATCGGTGCCGACAAACCGGGCCGCGAGCACCCAATCGGGCTCCGCCGCCAGGGCGGGTGAGAGCAGCTCGAGTGCGCCGGGCAGAAGATTGGACGCGACCAGCTCGCGAGCAGCGGAGGTGAGGGCGTCGCGGGCTCCACGAGCCAGCAGGGTCACATCGGCACGAGGCAACGCGCGCAGTCTCAGATGGACTTCGGCGATGATGCCAAAGCCACCGAACCCGCCCACCTGCAGCTTGGTGAGGTCGTAGCCGGCCACGTTCTTCACCACCCGTCCGCCGGCGTTCACCAGTCGGCCGTCGCCGGTCGCGACACTACAGCCCAGCACGTGATCCCGAACCGGGCCGAAGCCATGACGCAGGGGCCCCGCGGTGGCGGTGGCGACGACCGACCCGATGCTCCGCTCTGGCCTCCCGGGTGGATCCAGGGCCAGCCACATCCCATAGTCGGCCAATCGCCGGCGGAGCGCCTCCAGCGAAGTGCCGGCCTGCACCGTCGCCACCAGGTCGGCCGGGCTGACCGAGACGATCTGCTCCAGCCCTCGGGTGCTGACGACGAGATCGGAGGGGGCATCGGCCGCGAGCCAGGTGCCTCTTCCTTCGACCCGTATCTTCCAGCCCTCCTCGTGCGCCAGCCGGCACACCAGCGACAGCGCGTCGGCGGAATCGGGGGTCGCGCGAGGCACCCCGTTTCCATCTCGTTCCACCCCGCTGGTGCCGAGCAAGGCCCGGAGTCGGGTGAAGATGGCGTCCGTCATGGGCGCGCGCTCTTCACCGCGGTCCACTCCCGGCACGCGTGCACCGGCACTACCTTGCCCGGATTGGCGAGCTCGGCGGGGTCGAACGCCCGGCGAACCGCCCGCATGGCACCGAGGGTTTCCGGATCGAAGATCCAGGGCATGTAGTCGAGCTTGTCATTGCCTACCCCATGCTCCCCCGTGATGCTGCCGCCCACTGCCACGCAGGCGGCCATGATCTCCCGGCAGGCGGACCGCACCCGTGCTGCCACTGCCGAGTCCCGCCGGTCGAAGCTGATGTTGGGATGCAGATTCCCGTCGCCCGCATGGAAGACGTTGCTGATGGTGAGATCGTACTGCCGGCGGATGCCTTCGATCTGGTCCATGATGGCCGGCAGGGCCGAGCGGGGCACCACGGCGTCCTGCACCGCGAGATCGGGCGCGATTCGGCCCATGGCGCCAAAGGCCTTCTTCCGCCCCAGCCAGAGCCGGGCCCGATCCCCGGTGGTCGAGGCGCTGCGCACCTCCCGGGCCCCGCGATCCTTGAGAATCTCCTGCACCGTGATTGCCTCCGCTTCCACCGCGTCGGCCTGCCCATCCAGTTCCACCAGCAGCACGGCAGCGGCGTCGGTGGGATACCCCGCCGCATAAATCGAGGCCTCGACCGCCGCAACGCAGGCCTGATCCATCATCTCGAGCGCGGCGGGAACGATGCCGGCCGCGATGATGGACGAAACCGCCTCGCTGGCTCCCCGCACGCTGGAGAAGTCCGCCAGCATGGTTCGCACGCTCTCGGGGATGCGCTCGAGGCGAACGGTGATCTCCGTCGCGATGCCGAACATCCCCTCGCTGCCGACAAAGAGCCCCACCAGGTCCGGCCCCCAGGGCTCCCCCTGGTTCGAGCCTAACCTGGCGATCGAGCCGTCGGGCAGAACGACCTCGAGGGCCACGATGTGGTTGGTGGTGACACCGTACTTCAGGCAGTGCGGGCCTCCGGCGTTCTCGGCCACGTTGCCGCCAACGGTGCAGGCCGCCTGGCTGGACGGGTCGGGCACGTAATAGAGGCCGTGGGGCAGGACCGCCTCGGACAGGCGCGCGTTCACCACCCCGGGCTGAAGCACGGCCCGCCGTTGAATCGGGTCAATCTCGAGTATCTGATTCAGCCGGGTCAGCGTGATGAGCACCGTGTCCGGATCGGCCAGGGCGCCACCGGAGAGCCCGGTACCAGCTCCGCGGGCGACGAACGGCACCTGCACCAGATGCAGCAGACGTACGATCTCGCGGACCTGGGACGGGTTTCCCGGCATCACGACGACGCCCGGAAGCGACTCGTGGGTGGGGAGGCCATCCATGGCATATGTGGTCAGCTCGGCCCGGCGATGACGGACCCATTGCCGGCCTACAATCCGGCTCAGTCCGGCCAGCAGGGACGAGTTCATTGACCGGCCAGGATATCGGTGAGGGCTCCGCCCTTGCCGTTACCGTGGGCGCGCCGATGCACCTTGATGCCTCGTTCCACCGCGCTCGTCAACACCGGCAAGAGCATGATGAGCGCATCGACCCGGCGGGCAGTCGATCGCTCGGCGAGCAGACGCTGCTTCACGCCCAGATCGCATTCGATTCCCCCAGCCACCTGGAAGGAGAGGCTCGAGGCATCGTCAGGAAGCGCCGGTTCCTCGGGTATGGTGTCATTCAGCTCGCGAAGTCCGGCGAAATAACGGGTGAAAAGCTGCCGTAAGGCCTCGGTTTGGTCGCCCGGAGGCGCGCTGTCCTCATCGTCTTCAAAGGTCTCGACGTCCGCGATCAGGTAGGGCAGCGACTCGTCCAGCAGGCGAGAAAGCATGAAGCGGGATCCCCCGACGACAACAATGTTCGATCTGCCATCCGGTAACTCTTGATTCACTCGTACCTCGGCGACGCATCCGACGGCTCCCGGCTCAGGCAGGTCGGACCCTGCGACGGGCGTGATCCCGAAGCGGCGGTCGGTCTCCAGGCAGTCGGCCAGCAGGCGCTTATAGCGCGGCTCGAAGATATGCAACGGCAGCGGCATCCCGGGGAAGAGCACGACCGAGAGCGGAAAGATTGGCAGCCGGAAAGGCATGGTTGAAGATAGCTATTGGCTATTGGCTAGGCTGTGGACTGTTCCGAATGCTAGCGACCCTCCTCGGCGGAGACCAAGGAGGGTCGAAGCTAGAGGCCGATAGCCAATAGCTCATAGCCCATGGCCAGCTCTCAAGCTGCTCCCCAGAACCCCCGCAATGCCCTCACGTCCGGCGAATCACGAAGCTTCTCGAAGGCCCGCTCGCGAATCTGACGAATCCGCTCGCGAGTGACGCCGAGAAGGGCGCCGATCTTTTCCAGAGTCAGAGCCTCGGAGCCCTCTTCCAGGCCGTAGTAGAGCGAAAGGATCTTACGCTCCCGAGGAGTGAGATGCCGCTGGAAGATGCGATCGATAAACTCGCGCTGAAGCCGGACGTCGGTCATCTCCTCGATCTCGATGCCGCCGGTGCCGGCCACCCGCTCGCCGAAGGTGCTGGCGCCCCGATCCTGCCGCTCGACCGGAGCATCCAACGAGACCTCGGTCGAGGTCATTCGGTGGGCGGACCGGATGTTGTCGACGGTGTCGTTCAGCGCGATGGCGATCTCGTCATCGGTGGGCTCACGACCGAGCTCCTGGGCCAGGAAACTCTTGGCCCGGGACATTCGCACCAGGGCCGAGTTCTGGTTCAGCGGGATCCGCACACTGCGGGTCTGCTCGGCGAGCGCCTTGAGGACCGCCTGCCGTACCCACCAGACCGCGTAGGAGATGAATTTCACCCCGTGATCCGGGTCGAATTTCTTCACCGCTTTCAGCAGTCCCTCATTGCCGATCGCAACCAGCTCGGAAAGGTCGAGCCCGTGGCCCTGATACTTCTTTACATAGGAGATGACGAATCGGAGATTCGCGGTCACCAGTCGCTCGGCCGCCGTCTCATCCCCCGCCACCGCACGACGGGCGAGTCGCTTCTCCTCGTCGGGGTCGGAGATCATGGGGAGCTTCTGGATGTCGAGTAGATACTGATCGAATGCGCCGGAAGGAGCGGAACGAGCAAACGGGCGGGCTTTCCCGGTGCGCACATGCGTCATATACAACCCCGGCAGAGGGAACGGGCTGCGATTTTATTCCGGTGACCGAACAAAACGGTGAGGTGAGCAGCGAATATAGGAGGTGCCGAAGGCGCGGTCAAGCAAAAAAATCTTTCCACATCACAAAATGTTTATGCACAACCGGTTCGTCGCTTTATCCACTTAAGGGCAAAAGTCAGGTTCCAGATGAGGCCTCCAAATCAGCTGCAAGTTACTGCACTTCAAGGGGATACTAACCACGATCCGGCTATTCTCGGCACCCGGATGCTCCTCACAAAAGCCCCTCGATAGCCTGCCGAATTGAAGCGTCCGGTGCGGTGGTGGTCCAGCCGTCCGACCGATGCACCTGGCCGAGCGCGGACGGAAACGTGAACCGGATCTGAGAGCCCCGGTTCTTCTTATCCGCTGCCATACTGCTGAGCAAAGCCCCCGGATCGAGCCTGTCGGGAAGGCGCTGGGGCAGGCCCAGCCGGCCCAGCAGTGCGCTCACCCGATCACGCAAGCCGGAAGGTGCAATTCCCAGCTGTTCGGCCAGCTCGCACTCGGCCATGAGGCCCAGCGCAACCGCTTCCCCATGGGGTAGCTGGTAGCCGGAAACCTGCTCCAACGCGTGGCCAACGGTGTGGCCGGCGTTGAGGATGGCCCGGCGACCCGATTCCCGCTCGTCGCTGCTCACGATCTCTGCCTTGATCTCGATGCTCCGCCTGATCAGGTGGGTGATCGCCTCGGCCTCCTGACGGGTGAGGGCGGCGGACTCCGCTTCCATCCATTCGAAGTAGGCCCGGTCGGCGATAAGCCCGTGTTTCACCGCTTCGGCCAGGCCGCCGCGGTAGTCGCGTTCCGGCAGGGTCCTGAGGGTAAGTGGGTCGGCGAGGACCGCGGCCGGAGGATGAAACGCGCCGACGAGGTTCTTGCCGTGCGGGGTGTCCAGCCCGGTCTTTCCACCCACCGACGCGTCGAGCATGGCCAGCAGCGTGGTCGGAATCTGGATGTAGGGCAGCCCCCGCATGTACGTGGCAGCCACGAAGCCGGCCAGATCTCCGGTGACTCCGCCGCCCAGCGCGATGAGGCCGCTGTCCCGGCCGAACTGTCGTTCCAGGAGCTGGTCGGTGAGACGTTCCCAATGTCCCCGGGTCTTGGATGTCTCCCCCGGGGGAATCGTGAGCGTCTCTCCCTGCCACACCGGCGTCCCCAGCCGCCCTGCCCGATAGAGCTCGTAGACCGTGGCATCGGCGACCATGGCCACCCGCCGCCGGGGAAGATGCAGGCGCACCAGCTCGTCCAGCCGCCCGAGCCCGCCCGGCTCGACGTACACCGGATAGCTACCCAGCGCATGAGTGACGATGATGGGATCGGGTGACATGAATGAGTCCAGTTGCTACCACGTCACATCGCTCACCCCCGCGCGATGGTTCGCCAGGCGCGCAAGGGTGAAGAGCAGGTCGGAAAGCCGGTTCAGATAAACAATGAAGAAATCGGGGATCTCGCTTTCCTGGGCGAGGTGCACGACACTCCGCTCCGCCCGGCGACATACGGTGCGCGCCAGGTGAAGGGCCGCGGCTTTCGAACCGCCGGCCGGCAAGACGAATGCACGGAGCGGCGGAAGCTCGGCCTCGGATTCATCGATCACCCGCTCGAACGCGCTGACCCGGTCAGGGGAAAGGTTGGCCTTGACCAGCGCCTTGGCGACCGCCCCCGGGTCGGGAGCGGCGAGCTGACCACCAATGGAGAACAGGTCGCGTTGGATGGACTGAAGGAGGGAGTCGAAGAGATCGTTCGGCTCCGTGGCGCGCACCAGGCCGAGTACTGAGTTCAGCTCGTCGACGTCGCCATACGCCGCCACCCGGGGGTGATCCTTGGGCACCCGGCCGGCCCCAAACAGGGAGGTCTCTCCCCGGTCACCGGTCCGGGTATAGATCTTCATGGGCAGAGTCCTTGGGTCGCTGAAGCAGGTCGCTGGGTGGAGATCGGTCGGCCCCGTGATGGGGAGGACATCGCGGTCAATGTGTCCGGTCCGCCCTTGGAGCGAAAGGGCTTTCGTAACCTGGGCGCCGGCGCCACCATTACATTATTGGCTTCGATTCTTCCAGACTGTCGTCGTCAATCGATTCGGTGAGGAGAGCCGGTGGCTGAGCAGGAGTTGAAGGACATATCGATCATCGGGTGGTGGACCGACCGGCCTCTTCGCCGCGTTCTACGCGGGAATGCGCGGCGCATCCGCTCGGATCATCGACGCGCTTCCGGCGCTCGGTGGCCAGCTCATGGCGCTCTATCCCGAGAAATACATCTTCGACGTCGCCGGCTTCCCCAAGGTGCTGGCCAAGGATCTGGTGCGCGACATGGCGGCCCAGGGACTCCAGTTTGGCGCCACAACCCACCTGGGCGAGGTGGTGACGGGACTCCGCCAAGTCCAGAACGGTGACGGCAGCCACTTCGTGCTGGAAACCTCGGATGACGACTATCCCACGAAGACCATCATAATCGCCGCGGGCATCGGGGCCTTCGAGGCACGGAAGCTGGGGATCGAAGGAGAGGACCGCTACGAGGAGAAGGGACTCTTCTTCAAGGTGATCGACCCCAAACAGTTCGAGAACCAACGGGTGCTGCTGGTGGGTGGCGGCGATTCGGCCTTCGACTGGGCGGTGAATCTCCAGGGCATTGCCCAATCGGTCATGCTCATCCACCGGCGCGATGGCTTTCGAGCCCATCAGGCCACCATCAATCAGGTCCAGGAGTTCCACCGCTGCGGCAAATGCGAGCTGCGAACGTTCTGGGAGGTCAAGGCGCTGCATGGCAACGGGAAGATCGAGCGGGTGACGCTGTTCAACAGCAAGACGAAGGAGGAGGAGACCCTGGAGACGGATGCGGTCATCCCTCTGCTGGGCTTCATTCCGATCTCGGTGCCATCAAGGAGTGGGGGCTCGACACCGAGAAGGCCGACATCAAGGTGGATCAGGTCATGGCCACGAACGTACCCGGGATCTATGCCGCGGGGGACATCACCAGCTATCCCGGCAAGCTCAAGCTGATCGCGACCGGCGCGGCGGAGGCCTGCATCGCGGTCAACAACGCGGTGCACCTCATCAATCCCAAGACCGAGGTGAACCCGGGCCACTCGTCCAACATGGCCCTGTTCGGACAGAAGGACGATTGAAAGCTGGTGAGAGGTGAGAGGTCAGCGGTGAGAAGTCACCGGTCACTTCTCACTTCTCGCCGGTCCGTCTGACTCCACACCACGCTCAACCCAAACAGCAGTAGCATCACCCAAACGAAAACGCTGTAGCCGGCCAGGTAGTGATGCAGCCGGGCGCCGACCACGTCCCGTCCCAGTCCCGCCACCGCGATTCCCCCCCATGCTATCACCAGAGCTAGTCGTGAGGCCCTACTCATCTGCTCGCGGCGCAGTAAGAAAAAGACATAGAAAACGAAGAGCAGAGTGACCAGGTGCGCCTTCCAAGTGATCCCCGACAGGAGATGGCTGGTCAGAAAGACGCTGGCGATCTCCAGTGCGCCGATGGGCCTGGCGGCAGTTCTCAGTCGGATCAGGTGGAGCAGGAAGCTGCCCAGAATTCCGCCGGCCAGTACCCGGTAGAGCAGTGGAGCCCAGGGCTCCAATGAAGCCAGGTAGGCGTAGTCGTAAGGGGGCGTATCCCCCGACGAGCCTGGAACAAGGGCGCGGGACACCATCGCCGCCAGGTTCTGATTTCGATAGTTGGTGACGACCGCGCCGGCGGCAAACTGGCGAAGAAAGGCCTGGTAATAGGCACTGAGGTCGATCATTCCCTGGTGGAACCCGCGCTGGATCATGGGCAAGATCAGGGTGAGAACCCCGAAGCCGGCAAGCGCCGCGAGCGTTCGGCGATTTCCCCGGATGACCGCCCACAGGGCGAAGAAGACTGGAGTGAGCTTGATGGCCGTGGCCGCCACGATCCAACCACCAGCCGCTGGGTCACGCCGGGCCAGGAAGGCTCGCACGCCGAGCAGGCAGAGCAAGAAGACCAGCAGGTTCACCTGGACATGGTCCAGGTTGTCGATGAGGAAGACGGCCGAAAACACTAGGGCGAGGACCAGGGGAACGGTGCGGCGCTCGGGCCCGCAAATCCGGGCCACGATGTCACGGGAGAGCCAGGCCGTGGCTCCGATGAGACCCACACTGGCAACGTAGAACAGCCAGGCCGCCACTTTGAGCGGAAAGAGACTGAGGAGCTGAAAAACCTGGGCGGCAAAGGGCGGGTAGATGAAGCTACGGGCACCCTCGAGCGGCCGATACAGCGGCAAGCCGTGCGCGAAATCGTAGCCTGCTTGCCAGAAGACGTGAAAGTCAGTCCCGATGCCCTGCTTGTCCGCCCGGCCAGCCGCAACGACCGCCACAGCCGCAAACGCGAGAGCGAATGCGAGGACCAGGAGTCCCCGCCGCCTCACCGCTTTGCCATCTCCAGCACCAGGCTGTCGATTGTCGCGAGCATCATCCGACTAGATTGAGCATGATGATTGGCTTCAATCGAGAAGGTGAGCGTGCGTCCACCGAGCTCGATGTAGCCCGAAAGACTGTGGACCCGAGAGATGCTGCCGGTCTTGGCCTTCACTCGTCCGGCCAGTGGTGTTCCAACAAAACGATTCCGCAGCGAGCCCGTGAGACCGGACTGCGGAAGCCCGGACGCGAAGGTGCTGTAGCGCGGATGCCGGCGTATGTAGCGGAGCAGCTGGGTGAAGGCCAGCGGGCTCACCAGATTGCTGCTCGAAAGCCCGGAGCCGTCGCTCAACAAGAACTGGGTGGAGTCCACCCGGACGGAATCGATGAGAAAACGCCGCTCGACCTCCAAGCCCTCGGTCCAGGAGCCAGCCTTGCCAAACTGCTTACCCAGCTGTTTCAGCAGCATCTCTGCGATCCAGTTCTGACTGGTGTTGAGAATTGGGAAGATCCAGTCCCGGAGCGGGCGGGAGGCTACCTCCGCCAGAGGCACGCTGGCGCGCTGGCGCGCATACAGGAGGGAGTCGGTGGTCGAACGAGTGGTGCCGGTCACGGCGATACCGGCATCGGCGAGCGCCTGACGGAGGGCTCTCGCGGTATAAAGATTGGGATCGGGGAGGGCAAAGGAGTCGGTCCTCGGCGGGTGGTCGAGCGCCACCGTCCCTTCGGCCCAGATTTGGAGCGTGCCGGGCTGGCGGAAGAAGCGATCCCCGATGTCGGATATCCCACCGCCAGGGACCGTCACGGTTCGATTTTCGAACGCGATGTCACCGAGGTCGGGCGTCATCGTGATCTGCGCCGGCGCTCCGGCTGCCGCACCCGGTTGCCAGTCGAAGTCCACGCTGTTGTCATGCCACCCGAGCCCTGACACCGGGGCCGCGTACCACCAGTTCAGGTCGAACGCTTCCCAGTTGGGATGCACCAGAGTCGGCTCGAAGTAGCTGCCGTCGCCTACGATGTCGCCGGCGACGGTCCGCACACCCCTAGCCCGCAGGGAATCGACCAGCTGCCGCAGCGGGCGGAACGGATCGGTATCGCACACGCCGGCCAGCGTGGTGTCGGTGGCATAGCACCGGCGATTCATGGTGGGATCGCCCCGCCCGTACAGAACCAGATCGCCCTGGAGCACCCCGCCGACCACCGGTCCCCCATATAGACTGGTCTTCACCTTCCAGTCAGGCGGGAGCAGCGCGGAAGCCACCGCACTCACCACCAGCTTGGTGTTGCTGGCGGGAATGAAGAGGCGGCTCTCGTTCCGCCCATAGAGCAGCCGGCCGTTTTCATCGATCACCGCAACGCCCCAGAACTGCCGGTTGAAGGGCGAAGCATCCAGGCGGGAGTCGATTCTACGTTTGAGATCCTTCTGCGCGGTGAGCGGGGCCGGTGCCAGAGCCACGATAGCGAGGACCGCGGCAAGCAGGCGGGGAAGCTTCCACGCCTCAGTCATACGCCACCCTCGGATCGACTCGGGCATAGAGCAGGTCGGTGATCAGGTTGACCATCACGAAGACCAGGCTGAGGAACAGAATGCTGCCCTGTACCGCTGGGAGGTCACGTTTGTCGATCGCCGTGAGGACGTAGCGACCGACACCGGGCCAGGAAAAAATCGTCTCGGTCAGAATGGATCCGGTCAGATAGCTCCCGAAGTCCAGTCCCAGCACGGTGACGACCGGAAGCAGCGCGTTCCGAAGGCCGTGGGAGAGGACGACGCGTCCTTCGATCAGTCCTTTGGCACGGGCCGTGCGAATGAAGTCGCTCTGCAGCACTTCCTGCATGGCCGCCCGCGTCATCCGCGACAGGAATGCAACCGACCGCATCCCCAAGGTCAGCGCTGGCAGGATCAGGTAGATGAGGCCTCCCGAGCCGGAAGGTGGCAGCCACCTGAGGTTCACCGCGAAGACGAGAATGAGGATCAGGCCGACCCAGTATACCGGGAACGACACTCCGAGGTAGGCGCCAAAGGCGGCCATCCGGTCGGCCCAGGTGCCCGGGCGCCACGCTCCATAGACCCCGATGCTAATCCCCACGGTCGCCGCGAAGAGCATCGCCGCGCCGGCCAGTCGCAGGGTGGCGGGGAAGCGCTCGAGCAAGTCTCGGAGAATGGGTCGCCGGGTGATGTAGCTGGTGCCAAGATCGCCCCGGAGGACGCCACTCACGTAATGGCCGAACCGCTGATAGAGCGGGTCGTCCAGTCGCAGTTCCGCCCGCAGCCGGGCCAGGGTCTCGGGATCAGCTCGCTCACCGACCATGGCCTGCACCGGATCACCGGGCGCGACGTACAGGAGAAGGAAGGTGACCAGCAGCACGCCGAGTAGCGTGGGGATCAGGAGCAGGAAGCGTTGGAGGAGGAACCGGGTCACCGAGTACGCTCGACCTGCATCCAGCGCTGACCGGTGAAGACCAGGGGAATCCGCCAACCCTTGACCTCGGGCTGAGCGGCCCACACGTCCACTGGAAACCAGAGGAAGATCCAGGGGGCGAGGTCGAACGCCCGGGCGTCGATCTCCCGGGCCAAGCGTGCCTTCTCGGTCTCATTGGTTGTGGCTCGAGCGCGGCTGATCATCGAATCCAGCCGAGGATCGGCCAGGAAGGCATAATTGCCCCCCGGCCCTTTGTTGCGCGAATGGAAGAGCGGATAGTTGAAGTTCTCGGGGTCGGGATAGTCGGCCCACCAGTCCGTCAGAAAGAGGTCCGCTTCGCCATTGCGAACCGCCGCCCGGGCGCTGGCCGCGTCGCGCTCGACGATCTCGGCCCGCACCCCGACCTCGGCCAGGCTCTGCTGAATCGATTGAGCCAGACGCGCCAGTTCGGCCCGAGGGGTTCGCCACAGCTTGATGGCAAAACCGTTGGGATATCCGGCGTCCGCCAGCAGGCGTTTGGCCTCGGTCGGATCGAAGGCGTAGGGCGGGCGGGTCGAGTCGTAGCCGGCTATCCCCGGCGGCAGCGCCCCGGCGGCGGGCACTCCCCGTCCGGCGAACAGCGTGGTGAGCAGGGTAGGGACATCCACGGCGTGGTTCAGGGCGCGACGCACCCGAACGTCCTTGAGCGGACCGCGAGTGGTGTTGATCGCGACGTAGAGATCGCGCAGGGCCGGGCGCCGCTGCAGCTCCTGAGCGTGAGTGTCCTCCCATCGCTTGGTCTCGCCGATCGGCACCTCGACCACGCTCAGGTGACCGGACTCGTACTCGGCAGCCTGGGTCAGCGGCTCCGGAATAATCCGGATCCGCAAGGTGTCGGAGTGGGGGATTCCTCCCCAGTAGCTCTCGTTCTTGGCCAGCACGACGGCGTCATCGTGGGACCAGGAGACGAACTTCCAGGGCCCACTCCCGATGGGATGCTGGTCGAAGTTGGGGGGAGTTGGAGTGGGGACGATCGCCGCCACCGGCATGGCGAGCAGCTTGGGGAAGAGGTTGAGCGGCTCATCCAGCTGGAGGACGACGGTCGAGTCGTTGGGAGTGATGACCCCAGGGACCTCCTTGGTCTGTCCGGAGGCGTAGGCGCGAGCTCCGCTGATCGGATACAGTGGCCAGCCTCTTCCTCCTTTCGTCCCCGGGTCGAGCGCGCGCAGGATCGAGGCCCGCACGTCGGCTGCCTGGATGGGCCGCCCGTCATGAAAGGCGGCGTTCTTCCTCAGATGGAAGGTGTAGGTCCGGCCCAGCGCGTCGGTATCCCACGAGCGGGCCAGGCCCGGTCTCAGCTGGGCGTCGGCGTCGAACTGGGTAAGGTTGTCGAATAGCAGAGCAACGACCTCACCGGTGGGCACATCGGTGGAAAGCGCCGGATCGAGTGATCTTGGATCGTAGGTGAAATAGTAGTTGAGCGTTGCCGCGCCGCCTTGGTCTGCGCAGGCGGAGAGAATGAGGGCGGTTCCAAGGAGATATGGGCGCATGTGTCAGTCGGACAGCGGGGCAGGGGGGCAGCCGGGCAGGAGGCAAAAGCTAACTGCTGACCAGCATGGCAGGGAGGAAAACCGCCCCGCTGCCCCGCTGCCCATCCGCCCTGCTGATGTTGACACCACGGTGTAAGATGGTCAAACTACCGGGCTTAGAGCATGCCGTCAATCTGGTCTCAATGGGCCAGCGGGCATATGACCCTTGTTCTGGAGTGCGGCATTCCCACTCATCTGCCCCGGCGCCACCGCTCGCCACCGCCTTGCAGAATCCTGGCTCTATATCACCTGTCTGGTTGCCCGTGAGGCGGGCGGCCGGACTGGCCTTGCTGCTCTTCGCGCTCCTGGCTTTCTCCACCGCCGCGGCGCAGCAGCAAGGCCAGCGGGTAGTCCGGCAACTCAGCTTCGAGGGGAACCGGGCCATCTCCGACGAGGTGTTGGCTGCCGCCATCGTCACCACGAATTCCAGCTGGTTCGCCCGCGCGTTCTTCTTTCGCTGGCTCGGCCTCGGCGCCAAGCGCTACTTCGACGAAGAGGAGTTCCGCCGCGATGTCGTGCGCCTCAGCGTGCTCTACAAGCGCAGCGGGTATCCCGATGCGGTCATCGATACGCTGGTGCGGCGGACGCCCGAGGACGTCTACATCACCTTCAAGATCCACGAAGGCGACCCCATCCGGGTGACCACGCTCACGATCACCGGCCTGGATTCGGTGCCGGCCCGGAGGCGAAGAGGAGTGCTGCTGGACTTGCCATTCCAGGTCGGCGACCCGTTCAACCGGTTTGCCATGCAGGCGAGTGCCGATTCGATCACCCGCCGGCTGCGAGACCGGGGCTATCCGTCGGCCCGGGTTTTCACCGCGTTCGAGGCCGACAAAGAGGCCAAGACTGCGGCCGTGACGCTCGACGCCGACCCCGATGGAGAGGCGGTCATTGGGCCGATCAGTGTAATCGGTGCCCATCGGGTCGATACGGCAGTGGTCCGCAAATTACTCGTGTCACGCACCGGACGGCGCTACTCCCAGGAGGAGCTGTTCGAAAGCCAGCGAAACCTGTACGAGTCGGATCTTTTCCGCTTCGCGACGGTAAACATCGATTCGGCCGCGTATCATCCAGGCGACACCACCGTCCCACTGGTGGTGCAGGTGAACGAGAGCAAGCCCCGCCGGATACAAGGCGGCCTGGGGTACGCCACCTACGACTGCTTCCGCGGATCGTTGGGCTGGACCACCCGGAATTTCCTGGGAGCCGGCCGCATCCTCGACTTTACCAGCAGGGTCTCGAAGGTGGGCGTGGGAGACCCGGTGAACTGGGGGCTCGATCAGAATATCTGCAGCACCTCGTCGCAGGACTCGGTCGGATCCGCCAAGGTGAATTACTATCTCGGCACGTCGGTGCGCCGTCCCGCGTTCCTCTCTCCCAGCAATGCCATCACGCTGTCGCTCTTCACCGAGCGGCGCTCCGAGTACAAAGTGTATCTCCGGCAGGAGGCCGGTGTGAGCGTGGCCCTCACCCGGACCACTCCCCGGCTGCGGAACCCACTCTCGCTTACGTATACCCTTTCATATGGTAAAACCACGGCCACACCGTTGAGCTTCTGCTCGGTCTTTGGCGCGTGCACCAGCGACGTGGTGGGTCCCCTGCGGCAGAACCTCTTCCTGGCGACCCTCACGGCGTTGGGGACCTTCCCCCGGGTGAACAGCCCGGTCGATCCGACCCGAGGCAGGATCGGATCGATAGAGGTTACCCACAGCTCCAAGTACATCGGCTCCTCCAGCCTGCAGCAATTCACCCGCTTCGTAGCCGGCATGTCCTGGTACCGGCCTCTCTCTCGCGACGCGGTGCTGAGCTGGCGGCTCAGAGGAGGACTGATCTTCTCTCCCACGCTCGACATTGCCAACGTATCGGGGGCGTTCATCCCTCCGGATCAGCGGTTCTACGCCGGTGGACCAAACGACGTCCGGGGGTTCGAGCGTAACGAGCTGGGGCCGGTGATCTATGTCGTTCCAACCGGGTTCGCGAATGTCCCCGACTCGGTGCGGGTGGCGGCCACCGGGGGCAACACCTTCGCCTTAGGCAACGTCGAGATTCGGGTGCCTTCCCCGGTGTTCAGCTCCCGGCTGCGGCTCGCTGCCTTCGTTGATGCTGGGGGCGTCTGGCAACGGCAGAGCCCTTCCTCGGGACGCTTGATCCGGGTGACCCCCGGCGTCGGGATTCGGATTGCCACCCCATTGGGCCCGGCGCGACTCGACGTGGCGTATAACCCTAACAAGCTTCAGCCGGGGACCCTCTTCCAGTTCGACAGCCTGGGCACCCTTACGCCGGTTCCGGGAGAGGACGCGTACGTATTGTCCCGGAATCGGAAGTACTCGATCCATATCGCGGTAGGACAGCCGTTCTGATGCGCCGCTACCTGGCTCGTTTCCTCTTCGTGTTCGTCGTCGGCACCCTGGCCATGCTGCTGGGTGTGGTAACGTCGATGACGTTGACGCCGCCGGGACGAGACCTGCTGGCGCGGACGGTGTCGCGAATGTTGGATCGCATCGTCACCGGGCAGATCAAAGTGGGAGCGATCTCGGGATCGTTCCTCTACGACTTGACCCTGGAAGATCTGGTCGTGCGCGACACCAGCGGCGCCTTGCTGGCCGACCTGCCTCGTGCGCGGGTCACCTATCGTCTGCCGAATTTGATCGCCGGGCAGGTGGTGCTGAGCGGGATACAGCTGGAGCGGCCCACCATTCAATTGATCAAGCATCGCAACGGCCGGATGAACTACGAGGAGGTGCTCAGAATCGGCAAAGGCTCTCCAGGCGGGAAGTCGCCACTGGTGGAGTTTCACAATGTGCACATGAACGCAGGCACCCTGCGGATCGCGCTGCCGTGGAACCCTCCCAAATCGGCCCGGACCGAGTTCAGCGTCGACTCGGCGCTCCGGACCGAGCGGGCCAAGCCGGGTCGGGTCATTGAAGACAGCCCAGAAGGGCTCCGGCGAGTCATTCTTCTCTCCGATCTCGCGACCCGGATCTCCCGGCTCCGCATCGCCACCCCGGATCGGCTGCCCTTCACCATCGATCTCGACTCGCTGGCCACCCGGGTCAGCGATCCAGGAGTCACCCTTACGAACGCCGTGGGCCGAGTCCGGATCCGGGGTGACAGTGCTGTGTTCAGCTTGTCCCGCGGGGCCTTGCCCGACACTCGGTTCTCCGGCGGTGGCGCGGTGACCTGGCCGCGGGACACCATTCTCTTCGACTTCCAGGTGATCGCGCCGCGGGTGAACCTGGAAGACCTTCGCTGGGTGTCGCCCGATTTCCCCTCGATGGCTGGACGCGGAGTGCTCACTGCCAGGTCGGAGACCGGTGCCCGGACTGCCTATGACATTCGTGACCTGCATCTGAACGGCCTGCTGGGCCAGGTGGATGGCGAGCTGGTGACGATTACCGATCGCCGGCGGGGCCTCGGGGTCCGCGACATGAACCTCCGCCTCGACAACCTCGACCTCGAAGCCGTCAGGCCCTACCTGGACACGCTGCCGTTCTACGGGAAGGTGACCGGGAAGCTGGCCGGCTCCGGCTATCTCAATGCCCTGGACCTGAGCCTGGAGTGGGCATTCACCGACGCCGCGGTGCCGGGCAACCCGCTCTCGACCATCGCGGGCGATGGGGGCGTGGGAGCCTCGCGCGATAGCGGCCTGGTCTTCACCAACTTCGGGGTGAGGCAATCCGATATCGATCTGCGCACCGTCCGCCGAATCGCACCGGCGGTGATTCTACCGGGCCGGCTCACCGCGGTGGGCACATTGAACGGGCCGCTGCGGAATGTCACGTTCGATGGAACTGCCCAGCACCAGGATATGGACCTCCCCCCCAGCCAGCTCGAGGGGACCGTTCACCTCGACACCCGCTCCGACGTGCTTGGGCTTGCCACCGACGTGACCCTGGACCCGCTCTCGTTCGAGGGGATCCGGCGCGCCTTTGCCTCACTCAGGGCGCGGGGCGAAGTGCGGGGACACTTCAAGAGCCAGGGGACGTTGGCGCGGCTGGCCGTAGATGCCTCCCTCACCGGGCAGATCGGGACCATAGACGCCCACGGCTTCACCACGCTGCAGCCGCCCACCTGGGGCGCAGAGGACCTGCTCCTCCGGTTTTCCAGGTTGGATCTTGCGGCGCTCACCGGGCGCAAGTTGCCGTCGAGCCTGGATGGTGAGCTCTGGCTGAGCGGCAGGACCGACACCGTGAACGCGCCGGAAGGCGACCTGCGGCTGGCTCTCTCGAGGAGCCGCATTCGCGAGTTTACGCTCGACAGCATCCACACGGTCGTCGGCGTACACGACAGCGTGATCAAGCTCGATACCGCGTACGCGGTGTGGAAAGGGGCCAGGGTGGGTGGCTCAGGCACGCTGGGCTGGACCGCACCGCACAGCGGGAAGATGTCGCTCACCTTGGCCGCGGACAGTCTGATCGCCTTCGATTCTCTGCTACTCGCGGCCACCGGCCAGACCCGGGATAACTCCCCGGACAGCCGGCCTCTCGGCGGCACAGCTCACGGTGCCGTTCAGCTCGCGGGCAGCCTCGACACCCTGGAGATGAGCGGCGATCTCGCGGTCCAGAATCTGGAGTGGCAGCGCATCAGCTCACCTCGGGTGACCGGCGCCTTCAGCTGGATCGGTGGGCAGCGTCCCCAACTCACCGCCTCGGTTGGATCGGACTCCATGGTTGCTCAAAAGTGGGTCTTCCACAACCTCGGCGGCCAGGTGCGCGGCCTGGCCGACTCGCTGGAATGGCGTGCCGGATCCGGCGTGGGTCAGGACTCGCGGGTGGACGGGTCCGGGCGCTGGTGGCGGCACGAGCAGACCCAGGTGGCCATGTTCGACAGCCTCGCCTTTAGTCTTCCAGTCCATCGCTACCGTCTAGACCAAAGCTTTGCGGTCACCCTGAGCGATTCGGCCCCATCAATCAGTCCCCTCACCTTGCGTGCCGAAGACGGCTCCGCCCTGATCCAGATGGGCGGACGGATCCCCGGCTCCTCGGAAGGGTCCTTGGCGCTCAGGATCCTCGGGTTCGACCTGCACGACATCTACGGACTGCTGCAACGGGATACCACGGCGGTCGCCGGAGAAGTCGGTCTTGACCTGCGGGTCGGTGGGACCGCCGAGGCCCCCACGCTGCGTGGCACCACCACCCTCGATGGAGGCAGGTTCGGCGATTTCGAGGCTCCCTTCCTCCAGGGTGTCGTCGACTACGCCAACCGGAAGCTGGAGGCCAATCTCTTCCTCTGGAGGACGGGGGAAAACGTCCTCCAGATCGAGACCCGGCTGCCGCTCGACCTCGGCATGCGCGGCGTAAAGCAGCGGCGCGTGGACGGACCCATCAGCATCCACGCTCGAGGAGATAGTGTCGACCTCGGCTTGCTGGAGGCATTGACCCCGGCCATAAACCGGGTCCATGGCGCCCTCTCGGTGGACGTCAATGTGGGCGGCACCTGGGATGCGGCCCAGTTTGCCGGAGGGGTCGAGATCCGGGGAGGCTCCATGTCGGTCCCCGGGCTGGGCGTCCGCTACGAAGGTCTCCAGGGCCGCGCCAGATTTCAGGGAGACTCGCTGGTGTTCGATACCCTGAATCTGCGGAGCGGAGGTCGCCTGGGGATCAGCGGCTCGATTCGCCTGGTTGATCTCTCCCGTCCGGTCCTGGACCTCGGCTTTCAGGCCGACGCGTTCCGCGCTCTCGATGTCAGGAACTTCCTCACCTTCACTGGAACCGGTGGCCTGCGGCTGCGGGGTCCGGTGTTCCAGTCCACCCTGACCGGCAATCTGACGGCGAACAGCGGCGTCCTCTACTTCGCCGACCTGGTAAGCAAGCGCATCATCGATCTCGAAGACCCCACCATCGCGGATCTGGTGGACACCACCTTGCTCCGCCGCCAGAATCTGACCTTGGGGGCCAAGTTCCAGAACCGCTTCCTCGATTCGCTCACCATTCAGAATCTCCGGGTCCTGCTCGGCTCCGATGTCTGGCTGCGCTCCAACGAGGCGAACATTCAGCTGGGTGGCGAGGTCGTGCTCAGTAAGGCGGGGAAGACCTACACCCCATCGGGAACCCTGGACGCGCTTCGGGGCAGCTACACCCTGAAGATCGGGCCCGTGACCCGCGACTTCACCGTCGAGCGTGGATCGGTGCGATACTTCGGAGACCTGAACGCGGCGCTCGACATCCGCGCGGTGCACGTCGTGCGCGCTGTCCGGGGCGAGGAAATTCCGGTGATCGCCAACATCACCGGTACCCTGTACGCTCCCAAAGTGACGCTCGAGAGCACCTTCAATCCCCCGATCTCGGAAACCGACCTGGTCTCCTATCTGGTCACCGGCTATCCCGCCAACGAAGCGGCGCAGCTGGGACAGGGGAACGCGCTGGCGACGGGACTCTCCTACTTCTCCAGCGCCCTCTCCAGCGAGCTGGAACGGGCGCTCATCCAGGACTTGGGCATTCCGCTCGATCTCATCGAGATTCGCCCAGGGGTATCCAGCGGACGTTCCGCAACGCTCACTCAACTGGCGGCGGGCTGGCAGCTCGGCAGCAAGACGTTCATCACCTTGAACGCCGGATTCTGCCCCGAGAACCTGGGTCAGTTCAGCTACAACAACCTGGGAGCCAGCTTGGAATTCCGCTTCAGCCGGGAGTGGCGCCTTCAGACCAGCGTCGAGCCCACCCTGCAGTCCTGCCGGCGGGACTTCGGCATTCAGATCTCCAACCCCTATCAGATCGGCTCCGACATCCGGTGGGAACGGGAGTTCTAAGCGTGGCTCGCGCGCTGCTCATCACCAACCCCGCAGCCGCGCGGACCGACCTGGTCGCCCATAAGGAGATCGCCAGTACGCTGCGGAGCGGCGGGTGGGACATCGAGGTGCTCTCCACCGGGGGGCCGGGAGACGCTCGCCGCCTGGCGGAATACGGCGTGGCTGCGGGGGTGGACGTCGTCACCGTGTTCGGTGGAGACGGAACCACGATGCAGGCCGCCGCCGCGCTGGTCGGCACCGACGTGGCGCTGGGTGTCATCCCGGGGGGAACGGGCAATCTTCTGGCCGGCAATCTCCGCATACCCGCATCGCCCGCTCGAGCGGCTCAGGCGCTGCTCGACGCGCGGCCCCATCCCTTCGATCTGGGGCGGATGGACCGGCCAGGAGGTGCCCAGTACTTCGCCGTGGCCTGCGGGGCAGGCTACGACGCCAGAGTCATGGCAGGGACCCTCTCGGAACAGAAGCGGCGGTGGGGCATGGGCGCTTACGTGGTGACGAGCCTTCGCCTCATCGCCGACATCCGAAGCTCGCTCCATGTGATCACCATCGACGGCGTCGCCTATGAGGCCAACGCCGCCATGGTTCTGGTGGCCAACTGCGGCGAGGTCATCCCCCGGTGGGTGAAGCTGGGTCCCGGCATCAGTCCCAATGACGGGCTGCTCGACGTGGTAGTCATCCGGGCCAACAACTTCTCCCAAAGCGTTCGAGCCGTGTGGGATCTGCTCCGCCTAACCCCCGGGGCACCCGGAGAGGGCACCTACGTCGGCCATGCTCGAGGGCGGGAGGTCCGGGTCGAGACTGAGCGGGTTCAGCCGGTGCAACTGGACGGAGAACCAGGCGGAGAGACCCCGTTCACCGCGACCGTCGTACCGAACGCCATAAGGATCATGATACCCCGGAGGTCCGCCAGCCATGGCAAAGCACCGGCGAGTGACTAATTTCTGGTGGGCGCTTCTCTAATACCATCCAAGGCATCCCATGGCCGGATCGGTCCTGCTGATCGATGACGATGTCGATGTTCTGCGCAGCATCGGCAATTACTTCGAGCGCTTCGGCTACGAGGTCACCCGGGAGCTGAGTGGCGAAGCCGGGCTGGCCACTTTTGATCGCCTCCGCCCGGAGGTCGTCATCCTGGATCTGGGCCTGCCGGGTATGGATGGCATGGAGGTCTTGGAGCACCTCCGTCAGCGGGACGCCTCGGTGGTGCTGCTGACCGGTCAGGCCGACGTCGCTACGGCGGTGCGGGCCATGCAGTTGGGCGCTGAGAACTTCCTCACCAAGCCGGTGGACATGGAGCACCTTGCCGCGGCGACCGCCCGGGTCGCCGACAAGGCTCGGCTCCGCCGCATCAACGAAGCCCTCCTGGTCCAGAGCGCACCGGGCCACGGTCTCGATTCCCTGGGCACCTCGTCCGGCATGCAGGACTTTGCCCATCAAGTGGCACTCCTCGCCCAGAGCGAGCGCACCACGGTGCTCCTCAATGGCGAGAGCGGAACGGGGAAGGGTTGGGTGGCCCGGATGATGCACGACCTGAGCCCCCGCGCCAAGGCTCCGTTCGTCGAGGTCAACTGTGCCGGGCTCAACGCCACATTCCTCGACTCCGAGCTCTTCGGACACGAAAAGGGCGCGTTCACCGACGCAAAAGATCGAAAGCAGGGGCTCTTCGAGATCGCCGACCACGGCACCATTTTCCTCGATGAGATTGGTGACCTGGCGCCAGAGCTACAGCCGAAGCTGCTCAAGGTGCTGGAGACCAAGACCTTCAGGCGGTTGGGCGGGACCCGGGAGATCACGGTGGACGTGCGCCTGGTGGCCGCTACCAACAAGAATCTTCAATCCGAGGTGGAGGGGGGACATTTCCGGGAGGATCTGTACTACCGGCTGAGCGTGATGCCGCTCACCTTGCCGGCGGTGCGAGATCGCTCCCGGGAGGATCGGCTGGCCCTCATCACCAGGCTGATGGGCGATCTTCAGTCCGAGCTGCCCGACGGACCGTCCGCGTTGTCGAGCGAGGTCCTGGAGCGCCTGCTCAGCTATCCCTGGCCTGGCAACGTCCGGGAGATGCGGAACGTTCTCGAGCGCGCTTTGATCCTGGGCCGGGGCCAGCCGGCGGTAAGCGTCGAGCACTTGCCGGGCGAGTTCCGGGCTCGGCCGGGGATTGGCGACCGGCGACATACTCCGTTGAGCCTGGAAGACCTGGAGCGACAACACATCGAACGCACCTTGAAGCATCACACCGGCAACCGCACCCGGGCGGCCATCGAGCTCGGCATCTCTCGCGCGACGCTGATCAACAAGATCAAGCGCTACAGCATCACGGGCTGAGACTGCACCTTGGCTGAACTCCACGAGCACGACGCCATGACCTGCCGCGCCTGCGGCCGGGAGGAGCGCGCTTCCGAAGGCTACCCCTGCATCAAGTGCGGCACCTTCATCTGTCTCATCTGCAACTTCCGCGGCGTCACCCTGTGCCGCGACTGCGAAGGTCGGCCCACCACCAGCAAGGATGCCTGAGCCGAGCCAGCCATGACTTCACTCATTGCCACCGCGGCCGTCGCGCCGGTTTTCTCCCAGGCCGGAGTGCGCGCCGAACAAGTCACTCAGCTCATCCTGGGTGAGACGGCCGCGCTGCTGGAGCGGTCGGGCGACTGGCGCAGAGTGTGTACTCATGCCGACGGCTACGATGGATGGATTCATTCTGGCTATCTGAGCGAGGTCGACGATCACGCAGCTGAGGAGTGGCGCGGGCGAGCCGGTGGCTGGAGCGAGGGGGCGGTCGTCCGGATCGGTGGGGCCAGCATCCCGCTCCCGCTCCGGGCTCGGGTAGTTCTGGACAATGATGTTGTTGGCCTGCCTGATGGCCGTCGGGGCCGAGTTGTGAGCGGATGCGTCAGGGACATGGCCCAGGTCGTCAGCGGAGCGCGCGCCAAAGCGCCGGAACGCTGGGCCTTCGAGTACTTCTTCGGCAGCCCATATGAATGGGGCGGGGTGACCCCCTGGGGAGTCGATTGCTCCGGATTGGTGCAGACGACCTTCAATGCTCGCGGAATAACGTTACCGCGGGACTCGGCGCAGCAGGTGTTCCACGGCGCTACCGTTTCGCTGGATGCGATCCGTCCTGGCGATCTGCTCTTCTTCAAGGGCGAGTCCAGCGCCGGGATCACCCATGTGGCCTTTGCCGGTGAGGCTGACACCCTGGTGCATTCGACGCTCGCCTGCGGTGGTATGCTGGTCGAGCCCTGGCTACCGGGTAGCCGGGCTGCCGGCCTGAGAGAGCGATTGGTAGCCGTGCGGAGGCTGGAGGACAGGTGAAGGGTCGCCGACTCGTCCTCTTTGACATCGACGGAACCATCCTGCTGACGGCCGGTGCCGGCAGGCGGGCGATCGTCGCGGCCCTGGGCCAGGAAATCGGAGACGGGACGGTCTTCGATCGCGTTCGGTTCGACGGTAAGACCGACCCCCAGATCGTAACCGAGATGCTCGAGCTGGCCGGCTGCCGGGCACCGCACCCGGCCGAACAGGTCCAAGCCATATTCCGCCGCTACGTAGACTTGCTTGCTGTCGAGCTGCAGCAGCCCAGGAGCCGTACCACTCTGATGCCGGGCATTCACCAGTTGCTTGACCGGCTCGAGGCGGAGGACGGGATCGTTTTGGGTCTCTTGACGGGCAACCTCGCCGAGGGGGCCGCCCTGAAGCTTCGCTCTGCCGG
The DNA here is from genome assembly GCA_041500125.1 of Gemmatimonadota bacterium. Classification (GTDB taxonomy): domain Bacteria; phylum Gemmatimonadota; class Gemmatimonadetes; order Gemmatimonadales; family GWC2-71-9; genus CAVVWJ01. The sequence goes on along the minus strand of JBGQLP010000014.1, from coordinate 37,733 downwards.
GCTCAATCCGGAGCGCTTCCCAGTGGCGGCGTACGGCTCCGATGCGGCCCATCGTCCTGATCTCCCCCCGATCGCGGCTCGGAGAGCCGAACAGTTCTTCGGCAAGGTGCCCTCGGGCGACGAAGTCGTCATCATCGGCGATACCCCGGCCGATATCGCTTGCGGCAGCTGCATCAGCGCGAGAGCTGTGGCCGTTGCTACCGGCGGTTACTCGGTTCCCGACCTGGCGGCCTGTGGTCCTCACGCCGTGTTCGAGGATCTGAGCGACACCGATCGTGTCGTCGACGTTATTCTTCGCTGATTCCTGCCAGCGTGGTGACCCTCCCTTCTAATCCGCCCGACTCCTGGATCATTCCCGAGCTCGGGCCCTCGCTCGGCCGGCTGGGCGATCCGCCCACGGTTGCTGCGGAGCGGGGCGCACTCGGTATTGTGTTCGAAGACATCCGGGTGGATCTGGTTACCCGCCTCTTCGATGTGGCAGGTGCGGCACGATCCTTCGCCGCCGCCGGCGATCGCGAGGGAGCCATTGCCTCGCTCGGCCGGGTAGCCTGGCTGGAGCTCTGGGAACGTTCGGTCGCGGCGGCGGCTCGGCGGATGGCGGACACGGTGAACGAGCGGTTGCGGGAGGCCGCGGCTGAATCCCGTCTTCCCCAGAAGCGGCTGGAAGAATTCCTGCTGACCGTAGAGGATGAGCGCGCCATCGCGTCGCGACTGGGCAGCGGTGGCGCAAGCTTCGTGAGTGCCCTGGATGCGTTGGAGCAGACGATTCCCGCGGCCGCTGCATCCGGGGCTCGCGGCCGCAGCGGACAAGAGGAATGGCAGTCCGCCCTGGCGACCACCGCCCGGCGGCTCGAATCCTCCTGGCTTGCCCTCGCAGCAGCGGCCAGAACAGAGCAGGCGAGATGGAAGACCGAGATCGAGAGGGTCCGAGCGTGGCGGCGGCCCACGTGGCCAGCCTGGGCGGCGACTACACTCGTGCTCCTCGGCGTCACCTACCTCGGCCTGGTTCTCGGCGGATACCTCCCGGTCCCAGGACCGCTGCGGAGCCTGGCCGAGTTCTGGTGGGCGCACCTGTGACCGTGGTCGGAGTTGGGATCGATCTGGTTGATTTGGAGCGGATCAGGACCCTTCTCGCCAATAAGGGCGAGCACGCCATGGCCAAATTCTTCTCCGACCGGGAGCGCGAATACCTGGGGAGTCGGGCCGACGCCACCGGTCATGCCGCGGCCCGGATCGCGGCCAAGGAGGCGGTCTACAAAGCCATGCAGGCTTTGCCCGGCGCCCGGGGAGTGGGATGGCGAGAGATAGAGGTTTCACGCGACTCGGAAGGGCGTCCGGCGATCCAGCTGCACGGTCTGGCTGCTCGGGTGTCGGACGAGCGGGGAGGACTTCGGATCCAGATCTCGCTCACCCATTCGGCCACCTCCGCCGGAGCGATTGCGATCGTGGAGGCGCCTTAGGAAGACCTTCCAAATCCGACTGGGTTACTCTAGTTTGAGTAGTCCAAGGTCCAAACTGGGTGAAAATGATTCTCATTGGCGGCTCCCTCCTCGTTGCCGCAACGGCCTTCCTCGGTCCATTCCAGCAGCGACTCGCGGCTCAGGACCAAACTCCTGTCATTCGGAGACTTGCCGCCACTGCTCAATTGGCCGCGCAAGAGTATCGCAACGGTGTCGCCAATGGACGAGTCGTGGCTCCTGCTGAGGTGGCTGAGGCCCGCCTGTTTCTCCAGGAATCCCGCCGCTCGGCTGCCCTTCTGCCTGCCGGATCCAACACCACCACACTGAGGGATATCGACAACTTGCTCCACATGGTGGATCGGGTGGCGGCACCTGACTCGATCGATGCCAGGGTACGACAGCTAGCAAGCTCACTGGTGAAGCAGTTTGGCGTCACCCTGGACGACCTGCCGGCCCGGGCGCCTTCCCTCGCCCAAGGTGCTGCTGTCTACCGGTCCAATTGCGCCGGCTGTCACGGCGATCTCGGTCAGGGAAATGGTCCGCTGGCAGCCGGCCTGGAACCGAGACCCACCAGGCTTACCGACGCTGAGGCCCTCCGGGATCGATCGCCACTCGACTATTACCGCAGGATCAGCATTGGCGTTGTGGGGACCGCGATGCCGGCATTCGAGGCCCGGCTGCCGGCAGAAGACCGCTGGGCAGCGGCTCTGTATACCAGCCTGCTTCGTCTGCCATCGCCCTCCGGCAGGGTGCCACCCGCGCTTCAGCCCTTCCCCACGACCGGCCGGATGTCGGACGCCGCTCTGCTGGCAGCACTGGGGGAGTCCGATACCATTCCCCGCGCTCGGGCCCAGGTTGCCGCCGTTCGAGCCTTTCAGCCGGACGCTTCGACCAGCAATAATGATCAGGTCTTTGGGCTGGTCCGGGCGCAGGTGGAGTCGACCTACGCGCTCGCGCGGAAGGGCGACACCTCGGCGAGCACCCGGGCGTTCGACGCCTACATGACATTCGAACAGGTGGAGCGCTCGGTCCGGGCCAAGAACCCAGGGCTGGCGGCGGAGCTGGAGGCCTCCTTCGCTGCACTGCGCACCCGGGCGGCCGGCGGCGCCACCCCATCCGAGCTCGACGGTATCCGCCGACAGCTCGATGCTGGGCTGGAGAATGCGGAACGCGTCCTCGGAGATGATCTAAGCCCCGCCAATCTGTTTCTCCAGTCGCTCGTCATTCTCGTCCGAGAGGGCCTGGAGGCCATCCTGATTGTGGGCGCCCTCATGACCTTTCTGGTCAAGATGGGGGCCGGCCAGCGGAAGCGGGACATCAATATCGGCGTCGCAGCGGCCGTTGTTGCGAGTCTGCTGACTGCATTCGCGCTGGAGACGGTATTTCAGCTGACGCCGGCCAAGCGGGAGGCGCTTGAAGGGTTCACCATGGTGGCGGCCACCGGGGTGCTCTTTTACGTGAGCTATTGGCTACTCTCGAAGATGGAAGTGGTCAAATGGAACCACTTCGTGAAGAGCAAAGTGCAGGACGCGCTCACCAGCGGGTCGAGCCTTGCGCTTGCCTCCGCGGCCTTCCTGGCGGTCTACCGGGAAGGATTTGAGACGGTGCTCTTCTACAAGGCGCTCTTCTTGAGCGGCGGGCCGAGCGGAGGGGCAATGCCGATAGTGCTGGGAATCCTTCTGGGGTCGGTAGTGATGGTCGCCGTCTACGTCGCTATAAGCCGTTTCGGCCTTCGGCTTCCGCTCAAGCCATTTTTCGGGGTGACCAGCGCCTTCCTGTACTACATGGCTTTCGTGTTCGCCGGCAAGGGAGTCGCGGAGCTCCAGGATGGGGGAACCCTTCCCACCACCATCGTGCTTGGCGCTCCTCGGGTGCCGGCGCTCGGCATCTATCCGACCGTTGAGTCACTGTTGGTGCAGGGAGTATTGCTCCTCCTCCTGATTGTCGCTCTGGTCTGGACGTTCGTTCTGGCGCCGCGCCGGGAAAGAGGCAGGTCCAAGAGGCCTGCGCCAGTGCGGCCCAGGAGTGTGAGCGGGCCAGTGGCCCCGCCGCTGCCACAAGGGGCGAGTCTCGATCTGCTGCGCTCGCTGGAACGGATGGAGGCGGATCTCGGCGAGATGCGGTCCGAGGTCGAGCGCATGAAAGCCAACCTTACCGAGGCGCCGGAATCCCGGGCCCGCAAGAACTAGTGGAGTTCGCCACCGCCGATCTTTGCGACGCCTTCCCCCAACTGATTCAGGTGGCGGAGCCGCTGTTTCGGGAGTACGGCGGGGTCAGCCGATTTGCGGGCCCGATTGACACGCTCAGAGTATTCGAGGACAACACCTTGGTCCGGCAGTCCCTGGAATCGGCGGGGCGCGGCCGGGTCCTGGTGGTAGACGGGGGCGGATCGCTCCGATGTGCACTGGTGGGGGGCAGGCTGGCCGCCCTGGCTCGTTCGAATGGCTGGGCCGGCCTGCTGATCCATGGTTGCGTGCGAGATTCCGCCGAGCTCAGGGAAATGCCTGTGGGGATCAGGGCACTCAACACCGCTCCCATGCGGAGCGAGAAGAACGGCAGGGGTGAACGGGGTGGGAAGCTCCGCTTTGCGGGGGTCGAGTTTTCTCCCGAGCACTACCTTTATGCGGACGGGGATGGCATTCTGCTGGCCGGACGCAATTTGCTGGGATAGGGATCCCGTTGGTCTCTTCCTCAAAATGCGAACGGCCCGTCAATGACGGGCCGCCGCATAAGTGAGTGGTAGATCGCCCCCTGAGTTTACGGAGACGGGCCGAAGTGCCCGCTCCACCCTTCTTCGACCTACCACTTTTTGTTTGAAGTCTTTCGACTTCCCGCCGTACTCTAAAGCAAGTGAGGTGCCACAATCGATTTTTCCCTAACCTCAATGCCAGCATGAGGAAAGGTCCTACCCTTGAAGTGAGCCTCGACTGCAAATTTTGTATAGAGGCTGTACAGGATTTGGAATTTTCTGCTAAACTGCCGAGCAGCAACGACTTATCCGGCTGTCTAGCTGTTTGACACTGCGGCCTTCCTGCCGGTTTCCAGGTAAGAGCTCGGCGCTGGGCTGGTACCTCTCCGCCACAGGGCCAGCAGCAGTACGCCCACCGCCAGGACGATCACGCTGGCCAACTGGGCAAGGGTGAACGGGCCCAGGAACCGATCGTCTTTGGCGCGGACGATCTCGACCAGGAATCGCTCAACACCGGCAAAGACCAGATACAGACCGAACAGCCAGCCGATCGGCCGGCCTCGCTTCCTGAGGGCCCAGAGCACTGCAAAAGCGATAAGCATCGCCGCCACCTCGTAGAGCTGGGTGGGGTGTACCGCCAGGACGGTCGCGGGATCGACCCCGGCGGGCACCGCCACCCCGAAGAGGTGGTGCAGGTTCCCAGCGGTCGAAGGGGGAAGGCCCTCGGGGAATTTCACCGCCCAGGGAAGATTGCTCGGCCGTCCATAGTCATCATTCACCAGAAAACAGCCGACCCTGCCGAGCGCGTAGGCAGCAGCCAGCGCGGGGGCGGCGAGCTGCATGGTCCAGCGAAGGGGAACTCCGAGGCGCCAGCTGTTGAGGATCACGGCCACGGCTCCCCCGACGAAGCCGCCGTACCAGACCAGCCCTCCGCGGGAAAACAGCGCCCCGGGATCTCTGGTCAGGGCCACGTACCAGAGCTTGGCTCCGATGATGCCGCCGATGACCGCGGCTGCCACAATGTCGGCAGCGTAGTCTTCCTTGAGCTTGTTCTCCCTGAGCTGGCGGGCAATGAGCCAGCCGCCCATGAGGAAGGCCACCATGAGCATGAGGCCGTAGCCGGTGATCTCCAGGGGTCCAACGTGAATGATGAAGGGGTAGATCGTCATGACTTGGATCCAGAAGGGTGAGGCATGAGACCGGGAAGCGGCAGATCGTCGCGCGGTTCGAGGTCCCAGGTGCTCCGTTCGCCGTGGGCCAGCCGCCAGGCTCCCGCTGCGGCAATCATGGCCGCGTTGTCGGTGTTGAGCCGCGGGGAAGCTACGCTGACCCGGGCCCGTCCCGCCAGCCGGTCCCGGAGGGCGTCAACCAGTGACTGGTTGCAGGCCACGCCACCGCCGACCATCGCGAGGTCGTAGCCGGACGCCTCGAGTGCGTGCGCCGTCTTGGCTACCAGCACTTCCACCGCGGCATCCTGGAACCCGCGCGCGAGATCGGCAGGGGATTGCTCGCCGGTAGAAAAGCCGTCCGCCCGCACGGCTCGCAGTACCGCGGTCTTGAGCCCGCTGAAGGAAAAGGCGTATCGGTTCGGCCCCGCTCGCTCGAGCTCGTGCAGCATGGGGGTGGGGAAGCGGTAACGGCCCGGACGGCCCTCGCGGGCGAGCCGCTCGATGGCCGCTCCCCCGGGATAGCCGAGCCCCAGCAGGTTGGCGACCTTGTCGAACGCCTCGCCTGCCGCGTCGTCCAGCGTCTGCCCCAGCAACCGGTAGTCCCCCCACGCTGGCACGTCCAGAAGCATCGTGTGTCCACCGCTCACCAACAACGCCACAAAGGGCGGGGCGAGCCTGGGGTCTTCCAGCGTCGGGGCGAAGAGATGACCCTCTAGGTGATTGACCCCGATGAACGGGCGGTCGAGGCTGAAAGCCAATGTCTTGCCGTACATCACTCCCACGAGGAGAGCCCCAACCAATCCGGGGCCGGCCGTGACGGCCACGCCGTCCAGCTGGGAGAGTCCGATACCAGCGTCGGCCAGGGCCTGCTCCACGACCGAGCCGATCGCCTGGACATGGGCGCGGCTGGCCAGCTCTGGAACGACTCCCCCGAAGATGCGGTGCACGTCCTGGGAAAGGATGACGAGCGAGGCCAGCTCGCTGGACCCGTTCTCCGAACGCAGGACGGCCGCAGAGGTCTCGTCGCACGAGGTCTCGATACCCAGGATCCACTCGGCCACGCTAGCGCCCGGGCTCTTTCATGAGGCGTTCGATGAGTCCGCGGTTGATCGGCGAGTTCCAGTCGTGGGCGCCGATCACGCGCTTTACGATGACGCCGTCCCGGTTGAGCAAGAAACTCTCGGGGACCCCGGTGGTCTGGTAGATCTGCTGCACTCGGGTGCTCCGATCTTGCAGGAGGTCAAAGCTGAGGCCCAACTGACGCCCGAACGCTTGCACGTCCTCCGGGCTCCCCTCGTCTATGCTCACCGCCGCAATCTTGAATCCTTGAGGAGCAAGCGCCTGGAAGAGCTGTTCCATCGCGGGCATCTCGACCTTGCAGGGCTCACACCAGGTCGCCCAGATATTCACCAGTGTGACCGAACCCCCGTAGCGCTCACGCAGCGAAACCGAGTCGCCGGTGGCGAGATCGATGGCGTGAAAATCCGGCGCCCTGGCCCCCACTTCTACCCGGGCCACGTCGGAGCCGAATTTGGCTAAGGCCGCCGCCCCAACCACCAGGGCTCCAACGACGATGCCGGCGAAGATCCACTGCTTCGACATTAGTCGTCTCACACTCTCACGGCGCATTGCCGCTTGAGGTCGCGCACCGCCTGCCCCGGGTCGGCCGCACCGAACACGGCGGTCCCGGCGACGAAGGTGTCCGCTCCCGCCCCCCAGGCCGCTCCGATGGTCTCGGTGGTGATGCCGCCGTCCACTTCCAGTGCGGCCCGGACGCCGTGCCGATCCAACAGCGCACGCACCCGGCGGATCTTGTCAGTCGATTGCGGCAGGTAGGATTGGCCTCCGTAGCCAGGATTCACCGACATCACCAGGACAAGATCGATGTCGTCGAGCAGCTCTTCAAGCAGAGCCACAGGGGAAGAAGGATTGAGGGCGAGCCCGGCCAGCATGCCGCGCTCCCGTGCCGCCGCGAGATGACGCTGAACGTGGATCGTCGCCTCGGGATGGAAGGTGAACACATTGGCACCGGCATCGGCGAACTCGGCCAGGTAGTGCTCGGGCTGCTCGACCATCAGGTGCACGTCCAGCGGCCGGTCCGTGACCCGTCGGATGGCGCGAATGAGGGGGGCGCCGAAGGTGAGGTTAGGCACGAAATGACCGTCCATCACATCGACGTGGAGCCATTCCGCCCCACCGGCAACCGCGCTCTCGATCTGCTCGCGGAGCCGGCCTAGGTCGGCGCTCAGGACACTCGGCGCAATCCTGACGCTCACGGACTGGTTCCCGGCCCTCGGCTGACCACGACGGTAACCGATGCTCCCCGGGGGCGCCCCACGCCAGCCGCGGGCCGGGTGGCCAGCACCACTCCAGTCTCCTGACCGGCCGCGGAGGTATCCACGCTTCCGACTCTCACTCCGGCGGCGGTCATGATCTTCCTGGCCTCGGTCAGGTCGAGCCCGATGACATCGGGAACCGCCACCAGGGTCGGGCCGGCGCTCACGATCAGTTGAACGACGCTGTTCGGCTGCAACACGGTACTGGGCGGTGGATCCTGCCAAATGACTGTGCCGCTGGGGAAGGAGTCGTTGGGGCGCTCGCCGTCGAGCCGCGGACGAAAGCCGAGCTCGGTGAGTTTCTGCCTTGCCTTGCTTTCCGGCATTTCCAAGACCCGGGGAAGAGAATGATCCTTGGTGAAGACTGACCCCGGGGAGAGCCAGAGCACCGAAATGCCGTATCCCACAATGAAGGTGGCGGCGATCAATCCCATATCCCGGAGAAACGCACGCCAGGGCGCCGACTGGAAGAGAGGCCCGCCCCCGGATACATGCCGGCGGGCTCTCATAGGCTCCGCCGCAGCCGGGCCCCGTAGGCGCCGTCCATGCCGTGCTGTTGCGGCAGGATCATCAGATCTCCATCTGCGGAGAGCAGAGCAGCGGGAACCGCGCCGGTCGGCTCACGGCTGAACTCAGGATGTTGGGCCAGGAACCGGCCCACCTGCTGGTGATTTTCCTCCGGTTCCAGCGAGCAGGTCGAGTAGACCAGCAAGCCGCCCGGGATCACCGCAGCGGCAGCTGCCTCGAGCAGCTCGGCTTGCCGCTGCACAACGCTTGCCAGCGCCTTCGGCGTCACCCGCCAACGGGCGTCGGGGTGTCGGGCAAAAGTGCCGGTTCCGAGGCAGGGCGTATCCAACAAGACCATATCCACCGGGCGAATTGGAGGATGTCTCGCATCCGCCACCACGACATGCTCCCGGCCACTTCCGGCCCGGGCGAGATTTTCTGCCAGGCGGCGGGCTCTGGTGGGATTCACCTCGCCTGCGGCGATCGTCCCGGGACGCTGTCCGAGCGCGATGGCCTTTCCTCCCGGAGCGGCGCAGGCATCATAGATCACTGCGCCCATCGGAGGGTCTGCAAACCGGGCAAGGAGCGCATGAGCCGGATCCTGCACCATGAAATGACCCTCACGATATCCGGGAAGCTCCGCCGGGCGGCTGCGATCGGTTACGAGGCCGGCGTCGTACGGTGCGGACTCGACTTCGATCCCCGCAGCTTGCCACGCCGCGGCGAGCGTCGCCCGGTCCGCCCGGGCTGGTTGAAGCGCCAGCCGGGGACGCCGGTTGTTCCAGCGTAGCAGGCGCTCAGTTCCTTCCGGCCCGAACACCTCCAGCCAACGCCCCACCAACCAGACCGGATGAGAGTACCGCTCGGCCAGGCCGGCGGGGTCGCCTGACCAGGCGGGATCGGCGGGGAGCTCAACCCGGGTGAGCCGACGCAACACGGCGTTCACGAATCCAGCTGCGCGGACCCCTCCGGTGTCTTTCGCCAGAGCCACACTGGTATCTACCGCCGCGTGGGGCGGCACCCGCTCCAACGCAGTGAGCTGGTAAGCGCCCATCCTCAAGATGTCCTGCAGTTCCGCGCCGACGCTGTCCCAACCGCGCGCTACCAGGGGCGCAAGTTGGCGGTCAAGCATGCTTCTCTGCCGGAGCACTCCCGCGGCCAGCTCATGGGCCAGCCGGCGGTCGGGCTCGGGCAACGTACCAACGCCGCGATCGAGGGCTACCTCGAAGGTTCTTCCCTCCCGTACCTGCTCTAAAATCTTCAAGGCCGCGCGGCGCGACCCGATACCGCTGACCGAAGTCATTTGGGGTGGAAAAACAATGATCTACTCCACCATCCCGCGAGTGGGGCTGGAAGGCATGGCTACCTCGCGTCGTGGCATGCGCCCGGCCAGAAATGCCAACCGGCCCGCTTCGACCGCAAACCGCATTGCGCTCGCCATGGCAACGGGATCATGCGCCTCGGCGAGCGCCGTGTTCATGAGAATGCCGTCCACACCTTGCTCCATGGTCAGGCACGCGTCCGAGGCGGTTCCTACACCGGCATCCACGATCACCGGCACCGAAAGCCGCCGCTTGATCGTTCGAATGCCGTACGGATTGAGCAGGCCGAGTCCGCTGCCGATCGGTGAGGCGAGCGGCATGACGGCGGTACAGCCTGCCTCTTCCAGCCGCAGCGCAGTGACGAGGTCGTCGTTGGTGTAAGCGAGGACCGAAAACCCCTCCCGGACCAGCTGGCGGGCAGCCGTGAGCAAGCCTTCGGTGTCGGGCAGCAGCGTCTCCCGGTCGCCGATCACCTCCAGCTTGACGAACTCGTTGAAGCCAGCCTCGCGGGCCAGCCGGGCGTACCGGATGGCCTCGTCGGCGGTGTAGCATCCGGCGGTGTTGGCCAGCAGAAAATAGTGCTCGGGGCTCAGGTGATAGAGCACGCCCTCCTCATTCTTCCGATCGAGGTCGACTCGGCGCACCGCTACGGTGACGATCTCGGCTCCGGAGGCTTCGATGGCGCGCACCATATCCGCGTTGTCGCGGTATTTCCCGGTCCCGACCATGAGACGGGAGCGGAAGCTGCGGCCTCCGATGGTAAGCGGGAGGTCGGTGACGGGCTGGGTCGGGTGAAGGGTCGCGGTCATCCTGCTGGCTCCAGAGTTCTCATAGGTGTGTCGAGAAAGATAACCCGACCACATCACCCTCCTCCGACAAAGTGCACCAGTTCAACTGTATCCCCGTCAGCCAGGGCAGTCTCGTCCAGGTGGGGTCGCCGTACGATCTCGCGGTTCAGCTCGACCACGACGGTTCTGGGGTCGAGGCCGAGTTGACGGAGCAGATCGGCCACGCTGGCGGGTCCGGGGACCTGGCGGGAATCGCCGTTCACCATGATCTCGAGCTGGCTCATGTCTCGTTCACCCAGGGCGCGAGGAGGGCGAGGGTGGCCGCCGCGGGGTCCGCTGCCTGCCACAACGCACGGATGGCCGCAACGCCATAGGCGCCGGCCGCCTTCACCTCGATGGCACGCTCCGCGGTAATTCCTCCAATGGCTATGACCGGTCTGCCCAGTCTGGCGCATTCGCTGACCAGCTCAGGCCCTGCGGCCGGCTGGCCCGGGTGAGACGCTGTCTCATAGATGCTTCCCACGACCAAAAAGTCGGCACCCTCGGCCACCGCGGCCGCTGCCTCATCCCAACTATGAACCGAGCACCCAATCCAGCCCCGGGGCAACACGCGGCGGGCATCGGCGGGCGCAAGATCGCGAAGACCGAGTTGCACCCCATGGGCGCCCATCGCGGCTGCGATATCTGGCCGCCCGTTGACGAAGACGGCCGCTTCCGGGGGTCTCGCCAGCGTCAGGATCCGCTGCGCGGCGGCAGCGAGGAAAGCGCCCCCGTCGCCGGGCGCCCTCGCGTGGACAGCAACGGCCGATCCACCGGCTGCAATGGCCGCCGCCCGGATGCCGAACTCGGGCGTCCCCAGCAGCGCCGCGTCGGTGAATGCGTGCACCCGTGGCAGCGGCCTCATTCCAGCCGCTGGCCCAGAGAAATCCCGCGGCCCCGGACCCAGGCATCAACCGGCAGGCGGGTCTTGCCGGCGGGCTGCACCTCATGCACCGCGATGGCGCCCCGGGCCGCCGCGACCACCAAGCGATCACCCGCCGCGAGCACGTCACCGGGCTCACCGGTGCCGGCCACCTCTCGGGCGCCGAAGAGCTTTAGCACGGAGCCATTCAGCGTGGTCCACGCGCCCGGTGACGGATCGAAGGCGCGAATCTGCCGGACCAGGGTGGAAGCGTCCCGCTGCCAGACCAACCGGGCCATGTCGCGATCGATCTTCGGTGCATAGGTGGCCCGGCCGTGATCCTGCGGCTGGGCCCGTACCAGTCCCCCGGAGATGAGCGAGAGAGCCTCGATCAAGGCGGTGGCCCCCAAATGGGATAGCCGTCCGGCCAACGCTCCTGCGGTCTCGTCCGGCTCGATCTCGGTCACCACCCGATGAAGTACCGGGCCGCTGTCGAGCCCGGGTTCCATCTGCATGATGCTGATCCCGGTCTCGGTCTCACCCCTGAGGATGGCGTGTTGAACCGGCGCGGCCCCCCGATACCGGGGCAGCAGAGAGGCGTGGACGTTCACCATGCCGCGAGGGGGAACGGTCAGGATCTCAGGTCGGAGAATGTGACCATAGGCTACCACAATGCCCAAGTCCGGCTCGAGCCGCCGAAGGCTCGCCGTGAACACATCCCCCAGTGGGCGCTCGGGCTGGAGAACGGGTATGCCTTCGGACTGGGCGGTCAACTTGACCGGTGGCGGGATGAGCTCGGAGCGGGAGCGACCTTGCGGCTTGTCCGGCTGAGTCACGACTCCTGCGATATCGAAGCGCCCGCTCACCAGCGCCTGCAACGACGGCACGGCAAAGACCGGCGTCCCGAAGAATACGATCCGCATCACTCCGACCGGGCAGAAGCCGCTGACACCTCTTTGGTGAAGCTCGTGTCGTCCTTGTGTTCCCGGCGCCACCGGGCCAGGAGCATCTGCCGCTTGATCAGGCTGAGATGGTCGAGGAAGAGGATGCCGTCCAGGTGGTCGATCTCGTGCTGGATGGCGCGGGCCTTGAGCCCGGTGGCCTCCTTGCGATATCGATTGCCCGCCAGGTCGAGCGCTTCGATGACCACCCGGTCAGGCCGGGTCACGTCGGCGTAGATGTCGGGAATGGACAGGCAACCTTCCTCGGCGACCGCGCGACCTTCGGTCTCGACAATCCGGGGGTCGATCATGGCGAAGCGATCGCCGTCAACATCCACCACGGCCACCCGGCGGGTCACTCCCACCTGGTTCGCCGCCAGACCGATACCCTTTGCGGCATCCATGGTCTCGAACATGTCCTCCACCAGCTGGCGCACTTCGTCGTCCACAGTCGTTACTTCCGGGCTGTGCTGCCGAAGTACCGGAGAGCCGAGCAGGTGAAGGGGCAGCAGGCTCATGCCGGCGGAGCGCTTGGGGTCGAGCCTCCAACCCGAACGATGCGCGAGCGTTCGATCACGACGGTAGACGTTCCGCTCTCAACCGTCACCCGCACCTCTTTGATCCCGTCGCTCTCGACCTCCTTGATATCCCGTACCCGGCCGACGATTCCTCCACTAGTCATCACCTCGTCGCCCTTTTTGAGCTTAGTCAAAAGCTCGGCATGCCGTTTCTTGGCCTGGGCCGACGGCCGCAGGATGAGGAAATAGAACACCAGGCCGATGGCTGCCATCTGGATCACCAGGACCGACAGGCCACTACCGGAGCCGCTTTGTAGCATGTCTCAATCTCCTCCAGCGTAATGGCGGCCGAGCCACTCCCGGCTCCAGCCATCGAAGGTGCCGTTCAGGATATGGTCTCGAGCCTGCTCTCCGAGTCGCACCAGAAACCGGATGTTATGGATCGAAACCAAGCGCAGCGCCAGGATATCTTCGACCATGAACAGGTGTCGCAGATAGCCCCGGGGATACGTGGTGCAGGTCTCGCAATCGCAGGTGGGATCGAGCGGCGCGGTCGAGTGCTTGAGTGTCGCGCCCTTCACGTTGAGCCGGCCGTTGGGCAACCAGGCCGTACCGTGGCGGCCATTCCGGGTGGCCGCAACACAATCGAACAGGTCGATCCCTCGGGCGATTCCCTCCAGCAGATCGGCCGGAAAGCCGACACCCATAAGATAACGCGGCACATCCCTCGGCAGGGCCGGCTCCAGGAGTTCGAGAACGCGGTGCATCACCGGTTTCGTCTCACCCACGGATAATCCGCCGATCGCGACGCCGGTCCAGGGACCTCGCGCAAGGGTGCCTTCCAGCGAGCGGATGCGCAGTTCGTCGTGAATACCGCCCTGGATAATGGGCCAGAGAGTCTGAGGGGATGTGGGCCCCACTAATTCCGCATGCCTCGCCTTGCAGCGATCCAGCCAACGAAGCGTGCGCTCCATGCCCTCGCAGGCGGCTTGCGGTGAAGACTGCGCCGGCACGACGTGATCGAACGCCATGGCGACGTCGGCGCCCAGCTGCCACTGAATCTCGACGGCACGTTCGGGCGTGAGCGTCCGCAAGGTGCCGTCGATGTGGCTCTGGAACTCCACACCCTCCTCTGAAATCCGTCGAAGCCCTTCCAGGGAGAAGACCTGGAATCCGCCCGAGTCGGTGAGCATTGGACCATCCCAGGTGGTGAAGCGGTTCAGGCCCCCCATGGCTTCGACCACAGCCTCACCCGGCCGGAGGTGCAGATGATAGGTATTGCCCAGGATGATCTGGGCACCGGTGCGGCGGACGTCTCCGGCGCTGAGTCCTCGAACCACGGCATGGGTCCCCACCGGCATGAATGCCGGGGTGCGGACCTCGCCATGAGGCAGGCTGAGCGTGCCCGCCCGGGCGGAGCCGGTTCTGCCTTCAACTCGATACTCGAACATCAGCCGGCCTTCATGAGCCTGAGGATTGAACCGCGGCGAGAATCCGGTCGATCTGCCGGCGGTGCACCAGATCGTGGGCTCCCATGAGCCGGAGCAGAAAGCCGACGCTCTCCGCTCCGCGCTCACTGTGCAGACCCACCCGTTCCAGCTGGGATGGATTCAAGCCACCCCAGAGGTGGAGATTTGCGGTCCGCAGACCGCGGAGTTGGCCGAGCGCCTGATCCAGGCTGACGTCCCGGTACCGAAACTCGCGGGCCCAGCGATCCTGATCGTAGCCCTGCAGGGGTGGACGGTCTTCCGAGAGCATCATCCGGATCCGGTAACCCGCCACCAGATCGCTGTCGGCGAGATGCTGGATCACTTCGATGACCGACCATTTGCCCGGGGCCTCTAGTTGCCGCAACCTGGCCTCGCCAACGCGGCGGAGTCGGTCCTTCAGCCAGGGCAGCAGCTCCCGCATCACGACCAGAGGGTCGCGCGGACCCAGCAGATCAAGCAGGGCGCGCACGTAGGCCGCGGCCGCACCCGCAGCATTGCCGGCCGGGTTGGAAAACGTCACCGGATACTCCGGGTCAGATGATCACCATTGCGTCGCCATAGGAATAGAACCGGTAGCGGGCCGCAACCGCATGGCGATACGCCTCCAGTGTGAGCTCGCGCCCGGCAAACGCGCACACCAGCATGAGCAGGGTCGAGCGCGGCAAATGAAAGTTGGTAAGCAGGCGGTCCACCACTCGAAAGGTATAGCCCGGAGTAATCATCAGCCGGGTCTCTCCCGAACCAGCGGTGACGGTGCCGTCCCACCTGGCAGCACTCTCCAGCGCCCGCACCACCGTGGTACCGACGGCCCACACCTTGCCGCCCTTGGCCCGCACCTGCGTCACCACCTCGGCCAGCCGGGACGAGATCTGATATTGCTCCGGATGCATTGGGTGCTCAGCCGGATCGTCCACCTCGACCGGCTTGAACGTCCCGGGGCCCACCTGAAGGTCCAACCCCTCCACTGTCACCCCGGCTGACTTCAACCCTTCCAGCAGGGCAGGGGTAAAGTGGAGTCCCGCGGTGGGTGCCGCGATGCTCCCTTCGGCGTCGGCGTAGACGGTCTGATACCGGGTCTCATCCAGCTGATTCGGTGCTCGTGCGATGTAGGGCGGGAGAGGAAGCTGGCCGTAGCGGCGCATCGCTTCCTCCGCGCTTATCCCGATGAAGCGGACCAGGCGATTGCCATCGCTCAGGACCTCGACGGTCTCGACCCACGCCCCCGGTCCCAGGCCGACGCGTTTACCCGGCCGGAGGGCGGTTCCAGGCTTCCCCATGGCGATCCAGGTTCCATCCGCGGCGGGATGAATCAGCAGGACCTCGGCTGGGGCGCCCGACTGTCGGGTGGCGGTCAGCCGAGCGTGGCGCACCCGGCTGGTATTGATGACCAGGAGATCGCCGGCGGAAACCAAGGATGGCAGCTCGGTGAAGTGGGAGTCGGTCAGGCGGCGGTTGTCTCGCTGGACCAGCAGGAGTCGGCTCCCTCCCCGGTCCGGCAACGGTTCCTGTGCGATGAGGTCGGTCGGGAGCTCGTACTCGAAGTCGGCGGTGCGGAGGCGCTCAGGCGTCAAAGATGGTGGCTTGGGCGGCGGGCGGCGTGAAGCCGAAGCGCCGGTAGGCGAGAGCGGTAGCACAGCGGCCTCGCTGAGTGCGCTCGAGGAACCCTTGCTGGATGAGGTAGGGCTCATACACGTCCTGCAGGGTGCCGGCGTCTTCTCCCACGGCGATGGCGACGGTGCCGAGACCCACCGGACCGCCGCCGAACTTCTCGATGATCGTGGTGAGGATCCGGGCGTCCATGTCGTCCAGCCCGAACTCGTCGACGTTGAGGCGGGCGAGGGCGGCACGCGCCACCTCGGCCGTGATCCGACCGTCGGCCTTCACCTCGGCGTAGTCGCGGACCCGGCGCAACAGCCGGTTGGCGACACGGGGCGTTCCCCGGCTGCGCCGCGCGAGCTCCTCCGCGCCCTCCGCATCCATCGGCACGCCGAGAATCGCGGCAGATCGCGCCACGATCTGCTGCAGCTCATCCGCGGGATAGAAGCTGAGCCGCTCGACGATTCCGAAACGGGCACGCATCGGAGGAGTGAGCAGGCCGAAGCGGGTGGTGGCGCCGATGAGGGTGAAGCGTTCCAGGGTCATCGGAATGGTCTGCGCGTTGGGCCCCTCGGCAATCCGCACATCGACCCGGAAGTCCTCCATGGCCGCGTAGAGGAATTCCTCCAGGTTCGGCCGCAGCCGGTGGATCTCGTCGATGAACAGCATGTCTCCGGCGCGGAGCGAGGTGAGCAGGCCCACTAGATCACCCGGTTTCTCCAGCACGGGACCGGAGGTGGTACGGAGCTGAACCCCCATCTCCCGAGCCATGAGCATGGCGAGCGTGGTCTTGCCGAGACCGGGCGGCCCGAAAAAGAGGATGTGATCCAGGGTCTCCTGCCGGCCTCGCGCCGCGTCGATGGCAATCTGCAGCGAGGTCTTGACCTGGCCTTGCCCCACGAACTCATCCAGCCGGGACGGCCGGAGCGCCGCATCGGCGTTGGTTTCCTCGGGAAGGGCTTCGGGGGTGGTGATTTCCAGTCGGTTCATGCGTCAAAGGTAAGAGGTGAGAGGTAGGAAGTGAGAGGGCGATGTACCATCACTCTTCCAGTCTGGCTTTCCACCTCACCGGCCGGGTGTCCAGCTCCACTTCATGCTCGGCGTGACAGGTCACGCATCGGTCCGGCGTCCGCGTCACGCTCGCGGGCACGAGCTTCCGGTTGGTGGCTCCGCAGCGAGTGCAGATCCACTCTGCGGTGGTGGCAGCAGTGGCCATACCGCTACACGCCTCCGCGGGCGGGGGTGAGCTGCTGGAGCGCGCGCCGGATCAGCTGCGGGGTCTCGGCTGGCGCACCCTCCGCCAGTGCGGCCCGGACCGCGTCATCCGCCGCCGCGACTCCGTATCCCAGACCCATCAGAGCTCGAACCGCCTCCTCCGATTCCGGACGCCTGCCCCCTGTCGGGTGAATGACGACGTCGCTAAAGCGGTCCTGCAGCTCCAACGCCAGACGTTCGGCCTTTTTCCGCCCAATGCCGCTCACCGAGCTCAGGGCCGCGAGATCGCGCGATTGGATACTCCGCACGGTGCGTTCGGGGCCGAGCGCCGAGAGCAGCGCGATGGCGAGCTTGGGGCCGAAGCCGCTGGCCGAGAGGAGATGGCGAAAGACCTGACGTTCGACCCCGCTGTCGAAGCCGTAGAGCGCCCAGCCGTCCTCCTTCACCACCAACTCGGTGAAGAGGTTTACCCGCGCCCCGCGCGACGGCAACCGGGCGGCGACTCCGAGCGATACCGTCACGGCGTAGCCCACCCCGCCGTCGGTCTGAATCACGAGCGTCTCTCCCTCCCGTTCGGCGATGACACCGGTGAGCGAGGCGATCATCGCGCGCCGGTGACCTGGCGGAGGAACCTGGCCGGCCGGCCAGCGATCATCAGATGAGTGATCGCGACCGCGACGCCGTCAGCAGCGTCCGCCGGGGTGGGAGATTCTTTGAGTCGAAGCAGCTGGGCCACCATGTATCCTACCTGAGGCTTGAGGGCCGCGCCCCGGCCGACGATGGTCTTCTTGATCAATGCCGGGGAGTATTCGGCTACCACGATGCCGGCGACCTCCGCCGCCAGCAAGATCACCCCTCGGGCGTGGCTCAGCACCACCGCCGTTCGCACATTCCGGCCATAGAACGCGGTCTCGACCGCCAAGGCATCGGGGTGGTGCCGGCTGAGCAGCGCGGTGATGCCGTCGTGGATAACGCGGAGGCGTGCCGGCAAGGGATCTCGCGCCCGGGTGGTGAGGATCCCGCACTCGAGTAGCCGGGGATGAGGGCCCGATCCGCTCTCGACGACCCCATAGCCCAGGACCGCCGTTCCCGGATCGACGCCGAGTACCTTCACCGACCTACCCTCAGGCTTCAGCCTCGGCCAGCTGGGCTGCGTCGATGTCGAAGTTTGAAAAGACCTTGGAGACGTCGTCCAGCTCTTCCAGGACGTCCATCAGCCGGACGATGCGCTCGGCGTCGGCGCCTTCGACCCGAACCGTGTTCTTAGGCACCATGGCCAGCTCGGCGGAATCGAAGGCAAAGCCCCGGCCGCGCAGCGCGTCCTGCACGGAGTGGAACAGGTGGGGCGTCGTAGTGATCAGATACTGATCGCCTTCACGGGCAAAGTCCTCGGCTCCGCTCTCGAGCGCGGCTTCGAGCGCGCTGTCTTCCTCGTGGCGTGCGGCGTCGAGGTAGATCTGTCCCTTGCGATCGAACATCCACGCGACCGAGTTGGAAGCGCCCAGATTGCCACCGTTCCGGCTGAACGCGTGCCGGATCTCGGCGACGGTGCGATTGGGGTTGTCGGTGGTGACCTCGATAAAGATGGCCGCGCCACCGGGGCCATACCCCTCGTAGGTCAGCTCCTCGTACACGCTCCCCTCGAGCTCACCGGTCCCCTTCTTGATTGCCCGATCGATGTTTTCGCCCGGCATGTTGACTGCCTTGGCCGCATCGATGGCGGTGCGAAGGCGGGGATTGCCGGCCGGGTCGCCGCCGCCGCTTCGGGCCGCGACGGTGATCTCGCGGATCACCTTGGTCCAGGAGGAGGCGCGCTTGGCGTCGGTGATCGCCTTCTTACGTTTGATCTGCTTCCATTTGCTATGGCCGGCCATGGCCGAACTCCTTGGGGAGCACGCGGTTTCGGGGACTGCGGAAGTGGCGTTGCGGCATCCGGAAACATAAGTGCCACACCCGCTTGCGGCAACGCATCGACCCGGCTAGTCTCACCGGTCTATGCCCCCATTCAGAACCTTCCGGAGCCTGCTCGCCGGCTTGGTGTTGGCCTGCGGCTCAGAGTCGCGTGCGCCGAAGCCGCCCGAGCTGGGCGACGCATTCCCCCATCTGCCGCTCCCGCCTAGACCAGAGCTGATCTCCCAGACCGGCAGTGCGGACGCACTCCAGCTGACCTTGCACAGTCCCAGCGATATGGATCGGATCCTGGAGTATTATCGCAGCATGTTGAGCACGGGAAACTGGCGCCTGGTGAGCGATATCAAGAATCGCGACGGCTCGGTGGCCCTCTACGCGGAACAGAACGGTCCTCCCATGTGGGTGCGGATCTGGAAGCCGAAGGGTCAGTCGGGGACGATGATTCAGCTGACCGGCGCGGTTGCGCCGAAGGATTCGACGAAGCGAGTCAAGTGACTCAGTCGGTATCCAGCATGTCAACGAAGCGGAGCCACCGAGGATAAAAGTACAGGTCGACGAACCCGGTCGGTCCGTTCCGGTTCTTTGCGACTATGAGCTCGGTGGCGCCTTCGACGCCCTGTCCGGGGCGGTACATCTCCTCCCGGTAAATCATCAGCACGACATCGGCATTCTGCTTGACGGCACCGAAGCCCCCAAGGTCCTCCAGCGTGGGACGGGGATCGGGACGCCCGCCGCGAAGGCGGGGGAGCTGGGCCAGGACGAGCACGACCAGGTCGCGCTCCACCGCAAGCGCCTTGAACGCCCGGATGGACAGCGCGACCCGCTCCTCGAGTCGGGATGCCGGTCGGGGAGGCGCGGCGAGCTGAAGCGAGTCGAGTACGAGCAGCTGACGGCGGGGAACGACGTCGAGGGCGGCGCGGACCTCGTCGAAGTCGGCACCGAGGAGCGGCCGAACCATGAGGGGAGCGTGCCGCAACCGATGCGCCGCCGCCCCCACCGCGGCGCGAGTGGTTTCGTCGAGCTTGCCTTGCCGCAGGTCGTCGATCGAGGCCCGTCCCTCCAGCGCGAGGGCCCGCTCCATGATCCGCTCCGGACCCATCTCCCCCGAGAAATACAACGTGGGAACCGCAGCCGCGGCGGCCCGGATCGCGATTCCAAGGCCCAGCGCGGATTTCCCGCTACCGACGTCGCCCGCCAGGACCACGAGATCTTTGCGGCGCAGCCCGCCCGCCAGCATCCGGTCGAGCGATGGGAAGCCGGTTGCCACCGTGTCCGGGGCGGGCGCCTCGGGCGATCGGGTATCGATCTGGGCGACGAGACGCTGCAGCAGCGAGTCCGACGAGCGGGCCGGATTGCGGGTAGGGCGGGGCATGGCGGAGTATAAACTACTCGCTTCCCCGCTTCCCCGGTTCCCCGCTCACCAGCCGGCGCGCCTCCCTGGCCGCCAGGGCGATGGCATCTCCCGCTTCGGCTCCCCCGGTCTCACGGGCCGGCGCAACGAGCTGGCTCAGGACCTGGGCAGCCACCTCCGGCCTGCCCTCGCGGAGCTGGCTCACCGCCGTAGCAAGCGCCCGCCTTAGCGGTGGCGGCATGGGGAGGCTGGTGAGCCGCTGTTCCAGAGCCTGCACCCGCCGCCGATGCGCCCGTTCCTGCGGAGGCGGATCGAGGAGTAGATCCTGGGCCACTCGCAAAGTCAGCCAGAGCGCAAAGATTCCACCTCGCTTGGGGCCTCGTGCGGTTTGGGGGAGAAGCGAGAGAAGGGTACAGGCCGAAGGGTGCCAGCCATTCATGGAACGAATCGACGAACCCTCCCGTAGACCGACTCAGGGTCGATGTCGATCAGGCAACGGTGGTGTCCCAGCGGACATCGCGGACCTCCTTTGCTGCTGCAAGGTCGGCAGGACAACGCCAGCTCCAGCACGCTGGCACGGCTGGTATAGGGGAAGAACCCAAAGGCCTGGACGGTGGGACCGAAGAGTGCCACGACCGGCGTCCCCACCGCAGTCGCCATGTGCATGACCCCGGTGTCGCCGGAGACCAGAGCGGCCGAGCGGCGGAGCAGCGCGCCGGTGCCTTGCAGTCCAAACACTCCCGCTGCGCTCACCACCCGTCCCTCGCAGAGTTGGGAGAGCTCCGCCCCGAGCGCCACGTCGTCCGCTCCACCCACAACCGAAATGTCGAATCCCTGGCCGACCAGGCGGCGGATCAAAGTTCGCCAGTGCTCCACGGGCCAGCGTTTGGTGGCGTGGGCGGCCCCGGGCGCGACCGCAACCAGAGGCCGCCCTGGCCCTACGCCCGCCTGGGCCAGCCAATCGCTGGCCTCGCGCTTCGCCTCTGCCGCCAGCACGAACTCCGGGGGTGCGCCATCGGGCTCCACATCCAGATCAACCGCCGCGGAGAAATAGCGCTCAGCTACCGGCCGGCGATCCCGGTATCGGTTTCGCTTGGCATAGATGAGGACGGCTCGCGCCAGCCGGTGCTTGGGATAAGTACCCCACCGGCCAGGCATCAGGGCGCGCAGCATACGGCTGCGCACACTGTCGTGAAGATCGAGCCGATGAGTGTATTGCCCGGCTCGAAGCTCGGCGGCCAAGCTGGTGAGCGAGCGGTCGGGGTCCACTCCGATGACTCGTTCGATATGGGGATTGTGACTGAGCAGCGGAGCGTAGGCCTGCTTCGTGAGCACGGTGATGCGGGCCGCGGGATAACGGTGCCGGATGGCGCGGAAGAGCGGAGTGGTCAGGAGGACGTCGCCGATCGAGCTGAAGCGCACGGCCAGGACGTTCGGAGCAGCAGGGGTGTCGTGCACGGCGTGAAGGTACAGCGTGAACGGTGAACGGTAAACACCGAACACGCTGGACTAGGGATCCGCCCGGTTCACTCTTCACTGTTTGCTGTTTACGCCCTTAGTTTCTACTCATGCCCCGTCCAAAGAGCATCCTCTGGGTCGACGACGAAGTCGAAAGCCTCACCTCGCATATCCTCTTTCTGGAGGAGCAGGGGTTTGCCGTAGAGACCAGTACTCACGGCGACGATGCGCTGGTGTTGCTTCAGCGGCAGGCCTATGGCGTCGTCTTGTTGGACGAGCAGATGCCGGGACGCCGCGGGCTCGATCTCTTTCAGGCCATCCGCGCCATCGATCATGGGATGCCGGTCGTCATGGTGACCAAGAGCGAGGAGCCCGACACCCTGAAGGACGCCATCGGGGTCGAGATCTCCGACTATCTCATCAAGCCGGTCAATCCCCGCCAGATCCTCTCCGTGGTTACCCGGTTGCTGGAGGGCGACCGGATCCGGCAGCAGCGGCTGTCCCGCGACTTCGCCACCCGGTTTCGGGAGCTGGAAGGACGACGGGGCGGGCCACTGGCCTGGCGGGAGTGGATCGAGCTGGTGACGGAGCTGGCGGAGTGGGAGGTCCGCCTGGGGCAGGCGGATGAGCCGGGGCTGCAGGACGCCCTGCGGACTCTGCAAGATAGTCTCCGGCAGGACTTCGCCCGGTATCTGCAGCGGAACTACGCTGGCTGGCTGCATGAAGGTGACAGCGATCGCCCTCCGCTCTCGGTGGACATCGGCGCCGAGTTTCTGCGCCCGGTTCTGGACCTGCACGGCCGGGCAATGCTCGTGGTGGTGGATTGCCTGCGGCTGGACCAGTGGGCGATGATCCGCCCCCTCATCAGCGCCCGGTTTGATATCGAGACGGCGCACTATTTCTCGATCCTGCCGACCGCCACCCCCTTTGCCCGCAACGCAATCTTCAGCGGGCTCTTTCCGGCGGAGATCAAATCCCGCTATCCCCGTTGGTGGAACGACAACGAGGACGCGAGCCTCAACTCGCACGAGGCCGAGCTGTTGAGCGAGCACATGCGCGAGCTCACCGGCCGAACCGTGCCGGTGCACTACGAGAAGGTGTTCACCGCCTCCGATGGGGAGGGCCTGCTCAAGCGGCTGCCGGCGCACCTGGCTCAGGATGGAGTCACCGCGCTGGTCTTCAACTTCATCGATCAGCTGACTCATGGCCGGACCGAGAACTCGACCCTGTTCGAGGTGGCGCGCGATACCTCCGCGCTGCGGAACCTGACTCGCACCTGGTTCGAGCGCTCGCCGCTCTGGGACGCGCTGCGCGAGGCCGAGCGCAGGCGCGTGCCGGTGCTGCTCACGACCGACCACGGCTCGATCCACTGTCATACTCCCGCAACGGTCTTCGCCAAACGAGACACTACCTCAAACCTGCGCTATAAGTTCGGCGAAGATCTTCGGGCCCAGGACCCGGATTCAGCCCTGGTCGTGGATGACCTGTCCAGTTTCGGCCTGCCGGCGCGCAGTCCCGCCACCCGGCTCCTCCTGGCCACCGGAGACCGCTTCTTTGTCTACCCCACCAAGTTGCGGGAGTACCAGGCTCGCTATCGCGGGGCGTTCCTGCACGGCGGCGTCTCGCCCGAGGAGGTGCTCCTGCCGATAGCCCTGCTCACGCCCCGGCAGGGTTAGGGGTGCAAACCGAGCGCCGGCTGCTCCGCCTCATCCAGCCGTACCGCCTGCTGCTTGGGGTCGGACTGATGACGACATTTCTCGCCTCACTGCTCGACGGATTTACCCTCGTCATACTCATTCCCCTGCTCAAGCACCTGTTCGGTACGGCAGGGCAGCTTCGCACCGGCTCCACCCGGCTCGAGGCTTTCATGGACCGCCTGGTGGAACCGCTGGTGGCCGGAGCCACTCCGGCCCAGGCCGCAGGCCGGCTGGTGGTGGTGCTGGCGGCCGGCCTCCTGCTCAAAAACGCCCTGAGTTACGCCTCGACCCAAATCTCGGTGCGGGCGCAGGAGGGATTGGTTCGGGATCTCCGATCGCGACTTTTCGCGCACCTGCTCTCGCTGGATCTCGGGTTCTTCCAGCGTACCCGGGCCGGCCAGCTCATTTCGGCCATGATCACCGAGGTAGACCAGACCAAGACCGTGATCACGGCTTCACTGCTGTCCTTCTTTCAGAACCTCATCGTGGTCGCTACTACGCTGGTGATCCTGAGCCAGATCTCGCTGCGGTTGACGCTGCTGACCCTGGCCTTCGTGCCCTTCCTGGTGCTGGGTCTGCAGACCCTGATCCGCCGGCTCCGAAGACATGCCCAGGCTCGGGCGGAGGAGCGGGGGGAGATCACCTCGACGGTGGCGGAGCGGCTGGGTGCCATCCGCCTGATCCGGGCCTACGGGGAAGAGGAGCGCGAATCCTCCCACTTCCGCGGTCAGGCGGAGCGGTACCGCAAACGCGTCATCCGGACGCAGCGCTTTTCGTCGCTGACCAGCCCGCTGACCGAGGTGTTCTCCGGCTTCCTGGTCATCCTGATCATCTGGGCCGGCACCAAGCCGGGCCTGGTAGGTCTGGCGACGCCGCTCGCGCCGGAAGCGATCATCGTGTTTCTGATGGCGGCGCTCAAGCTCACCTCGCCCCTCAAGACCATTGCGTCGTTCCCGGCCGCCATGGCGGTAACGCTGGCCAGCGCGGAACGAGTGTTCGAGTTCCTCGATCAGCCGGCCACCGAAGTCGACCGGCCGGGTGAAGAGGCCGCCCGGTTCGAGCGGGAGATCGTCTTCGATCGGGTCTCGTTCCGCTACGGTGATGGTGACCTGGTACTGAGCGATGTCTCCTTTCGCTTGCCGCGGGGCAAGGTGGTGGCGCTGGTCGGCCCGTCGGGGGCGGGAAAGACCACCGCGGCCGACTTGCTGCCCCGATTTCACGATCCTACCACCGGTCAGATACTCATGGATGGGGTGGCGCTCACTCAGCTGAGCCGCCGGTCAATCCGGGCGCAGATGGGAGTCGTGAGCCAGGATACCGTGCTGCTCAACGACACGGTGCAGGCCAACATCGCATACGGCTCACCCGGAGCTACGCGCGAGCAGGTGGAGGTGGCGGCGCGGGCGGCGAATGCGGCCGGCTTTATCGCCGCTCTCCCTCAGGGATACGACACCATGCTGGGGGAACGGGGCACTCGCCTCTCCGGTGGACAGCGGCAGCGGATCGCCATCGCGCGCGCGCTGCTGCGCGACCCACCGATCCTGATCCTGGACGAGGCCACCAGTGCCCTCGATACGGAATCGGAGCGACTGGTTCAACAAGCGATCGACCGTCTCATGCAGCAGCGCACCGTGCTGGTGATCGCCCATCGGCTCGCAACGGTGCGAGACGCCGACGAGATCGTGGTCCTGGACGCGGGCCGAATGGTTCAGCGGGGCACTCACGAGGAGCTGCTCCGTGCCGGAGGCCTGTACCGCCGGCTGTACGATCTCCAGTTCAGGAATGAGGAGCCTGCGGTGACTGCGGAACTCTGAGGGATTCCGCTGGCACCCTCGCGGCGGGAAGCGGCGACCCTTCCAGGCGCCGCAGTGCGCTGCGTCAAGAATGAATGTGGCAGAGGGAGAACGCGCACTGACGCGCCTCTCAGGGTCCGCGGCTCCGCCGGAGCGGAGTGGTCCTACGTGGCCGGGGTTCCTGCGGGAAGATGGTTTGTGGCGAGGTAATGCTGATACATCCGCACATACTCCTCCGCCATCCGAATATGGCTGAACCAACGCTCGGCGCGAGCTCGGCACGCGCGGGGATCGCAACGTTCGATCGTGGCTCGGAGCCGCACCAGGTCATCGAGAGTGTCGCCCAGGGCACCCACGTCCTCGGTGACTATCTCCGGCAACGCGCCGCGACGGGTGCCGAGCACCGGGGTGCCGCTCATCATCGCCTCGACCAGGGTCAGGCCAAACGGCTCGTCCCAGAGCGCCGGCATCCACAGGCAGGCGGCCCCAGCCAGCAGCTCGGCTTTGCGTTGCCCGTCGACCGAGCCGACAAAGCGAAGACCTCGGCGGAGCGTAGGTCGCCAGCCGCCCGCGACGATCAGCCGCCTTCCAGCGCGTTTGGCGCCTGCGACAGCCCAGCCATAGCCTTTGACTCGATGGAGTCGGCCCAGAAACAGGTCGTAATCCGCCTTCGCGGAGCGGAAGGTGAACTCGGACGGGTCCATGCCGTTGTACACAAAGGCGGTTCCTCCATGGCGCTGGGCCTGATCGGCACTCAAGAAGATCGTGTTCGGTGCAGCCTTGCTTCCTGCGCGCCGATTGCCGTGAAGGGTGAATACGTAGGGCGCTTCAGGAGGCATGGCCACAGGAGCGTGCGCATGCAGCAGATCGATCGATGGGGGCAAGAACCGGGTGAGATTGAAATCCGGCCGGCGAATCTGGGCGGGATCGAGCTCGATGAGATCGGCCTCCGGCACTCGCGAGCCGGCCGCCGCCAACAGCGTCACTCGGTGGCCCAGCTCCACCAGCCCGCGCGCCAGCCATACCACCACGCGCTGGGTTCCCCCGTACCCACGAACGGGAACCCGGCTGTGAGTGTAGAGGGCGATGTGCATCGGGGCGCAATGTAGTGACCCTCTCGGTCATGCAGGTACTCCACCAGGCTGGAGGCGCGGGATCAGTCACTTCCACCCTCCACCTGAGCCTTGGCCTGGCGCGAGCGGGATGCCGGGTGCGCTTTGTGTGCCCTCCGGGTTCGGAGGTCGAAGGATTGGCTCGGGCCGGCGGGTTAGAAGTTCATCCGATCCCTCTCGCCCAATACGGCAGGCGGGCCAATGCAGCGACGCTGGCTGGGCTGCTGGAGCGCTACCCGGTCGACCTGATCAACTCTCAGAGCGCCAAGGACCGAGCCGCTCTCCTGTGGCTCGCCCTCAGCGGACGCCTGCGGATACCACTGGTGGTGACCCGGCGACAAATGCCCCGCAGCTTTCCGTTGGAGACCTGGCTGGCAAGCCGGCTCTCGAGCAAAGTCGTGGCGGTCAGCCGCGCCGTAGGAGATGCGCTGGTCCGGCGGGGTACCTCCCGCGCTAAGCTGGCCGTCATTCCCAACGGGCTGGTCACCGACCGGGTGGATGTCCCGGTGACGTCCGCTGCGGTGGAGGAGTGGCGCCGGCGAATCGGGTGGGAGCCATCCCGAAGAACGATCGGCATCGTGTCGCGCCCCAAGGATCAGGCGATCGCCTTGCGCGCGCTCGAGCAAATCAGCCTCCCTCTCCGACTCGTACTGGCTGGAGTTGAACCAGACAGCCGACTGGGCCGGCTCGCGGAGAAGATGCCGGTGCGACACGCGGTGGTCTGCGTGCCCTTCACGCCTCAAGTGCGAGCCCTCTACGAACTGCTGGACCTGGTCCTCCTCCCCTCACGCAGCGAGGGTCTGTCGCAAGCGCTTCTGGAGGCGATGGCGCTGGGCAAGCCGGTGATTGCGTCCGCTGCCACCGGAAACCTTGAGGTGATCGCCGATGGCGTCGATGGCCGTCTGGTCGATCCGTTCGCTCCTCCGGCCTGGGCTCGGGCGATCGAGGCGCTGCTCTCTCAGCCGGCGGATGCCACCCGCCTGGGTGCCGCCGCCAGACATACGGCACGGGTGACGTACTCGCTCGAGCGGACGGTGGAGCGTACTGCCGACCTCTACCGGTCGCTGGTCAAACCAACCTGATCTTGCTCCGATCCCGCGGGGCAGGGCAAATTCTCCACCTCTAGGCCAGGCACTGGATCACCCGTGGTCAAGGTCTCCGGCTTCACCATCGTTCGGAACGCGATCAAGCTCGACTTCCCAGTGGAAGCGAGCATCCGCTCGCTCTTGCCGATCTGCGATGAGGTGGTGGTCAACGTGGGCCGCTCGGAGGATGAGACGCTCGACCTGGTACGCTCCATCGCGGATCCGAAGATCCGGATCGTGGAATCGGAGTGGGATATGACCCGGGGGAATACGGTGCTGGGGATCGAGACTCACCGCGCCATGCGGGCGTGCGTGCATCCCTGGGGGGTGTACATCCAGGCGGATGAGGTGCTGCACGAGGGGGGCGCTGAGGAGCTCGCCGCCGCCATTCAACGGTACCATGAGGATTATCGGGTCGAAGGGCTCCTGGTGCGTTACCTCCACTTCTACGGTGGCTTCGACACGATTGCTACCCATCGGCGGTGGTATCGGCGGGAGGTGCGGGCTGTTCGTCTCGCTCCCCAGCTGGACATACGTCCCTACCAGGGGGCCCAGGGCTTCCGGGTGGGCCCCGAGAACCGAAAAATTCGCGCGCGGCTCACCGGGGCAGAGATGTTCCACTATGGCTGGGCCCGCCCCAGCCAGGCGCTTCGGGAGAAACGGAATCTCGGCCGGACGATGTACCCCTGGCGGAACGCGGACGAGAGCCGCCCCCTGCTGGCCTGGATCCCCGGAATCCGCCGATTCACCGGCACGCACCCGGCGGTGGCGCGCCGTTGGATCGAAGCCCGCCGACACGATCCCGAGCGGACTATCGAGCCCAGGCGCTTTCGCTGGGGCTTTCTGCGATACTACGTGTCCGGTCTTATCGAACGGATGACGGGGGTGCGGGTCTTCGAGTTCCGGAACTACAAGATCGTGGGCAGGGGATAGCCTTTCCCCGCGAGCAGCAACTCGAGTCTGTGAGCGTAGGTGTGGTGAGCCAACGCGTGTTCGCGGCCGGCTCGCGCAATCCGCTCCCGCTCAACTGGATGGTCCAGATAATGTCGCACCAGCTCGGCGGCCTCTGCTGGGGTCCGGTACCAGGCGCAATGACGCCCGTCGGCGGCAAAGCTCTCAATTCCCTCTACGTAGCGACCGAGGTAAAAGCCCTGGCATCCCAGGATCGTCCACATGCGATTGGAGGCCGAGAAGCGCTCGGTGTCATGGGCAGGATACGAGCTGGCCCCAAGCGAGATCTCGGCGCCGCGGATCACCTGAGCCAGCCGCTTGCCGTGCACCGGGCCACCGGCGACTGGCAGGTCGGATGGGGCATCGCGCCACCCAGGTCCGCGGATCTGGAGCCGGCTCACCGCCGCAACTGCCCGGAGCACCTCATAGCGATAAGTGGCGTGGCCTGAGCCCACAAATGAGGTGTCGCAGCGGTAACGTCCCGGAGCGTCGTCGGCAGGCACGTCTCGACTGGGATCCACCGCTTGGGGTAGAAACTCCACCTGTTCAACGCCCGCGGTGCGAAACAACTCAATCTGGCCGAGGACGGTGACGTACATCCTCTTCACCAGCCGTCCGAGCCGCAGCACCTTCTCCCTGGGTTCGAGGTCAAAATACCAGAATACTCCCGGTCGACTCCGCAGCAGGCTCTTTATGGCCGGCTCCCCGAGCTCGATGGCATGGCGGGTAAAAATCAGAAAGTCGGGCTCGAAGGCCTCCGCCAGGAAGCCGGCGATCCGGCCGCACCATGGACCGGCATACCGGGACCATCCTACGACATTCACCAGGTGACAGGCGTGCCCCAACGAGCGCGCGGCGCGAACAATCGAGGCTTCTGTCTTCCGGGCTCCGCCCGCTCCGAGAACGACGATGCGCATCGCCGTAAAATAGTCAGACCACCCCTAGGCCTCGGTGCAGGAAACAGAAAGTGACCACTGCTGGTGGATGACATTCGATGGTTCGCATCCAACGCATATACCAGCCTGCTGATCGCCGAGCTTCGGCGCCGCGGTCTTTCGATCTTACTCGACGGCACAGCGCCGGCACGAGCGGCTCTGTCTATGAGCGGCGTGACCGCCGAGGCGGCCTGGCGGTACGCCCAAGGGCGAGGTTGTCCCCTGGTGTTGTACCTGTGGGATCTCCATCCCCAGGCCACCAGATCCGGCACCTATGACCCGGTGTGGTGGGTGGCCGGTCACTTCGTTAGCCTGCCCCGGCCGCTCGGCCGATTCCCTGCCCGGCGGGGTTATTTCAGCCGGCTCCGCTACATCGCGGCCCACGCCAACGAGATATGGGTCCCCAGCCAGATGACCCAGACCGCCGTGCAGAGGCGTTTTGGGTTGGAGAGCCGCCGGGTTCCCTACTGCTACGATTCCAGCCGGTTCCGGGCTCGAGACACTGCTCGTGACGACCCTCCGACACTCCTCACCGTCTCACGATTGCAGCGCTACAAGAACCAGGCGGCAACCGTTCTCGCCGCGGCTCGGCTTGGCCAGGGTGTGCAGGTACGGCTGATCGGTCGAGGCCCTGAGCGGGACTCCCTTCAGCGGCTGGCGGAGTCCCATGGCGTGCGTTGCCGAATCGACAGCCAGGCTGATGACCACGCGGTTTCTGACGCCTATCTCCGGGCCCGAGTGGCCGTCTGTCCCAGTCGGTTCGAAGGTTTCGGCCTCACCCCGATTGAAGCAGTCGCATCCGGTACCCCGACCGTAGCTTCGGATATCCCACCCCATCAGGAATTCGTGGGGTCGGCCGCGCGGCTTTTCCCCCTCGATGACATCGACGCGCTGACGGAGGCAGTTGGCGCGGCTTTGAACGACCCGCCGCCGGATTCGGGCTTGATGCGGCAGCTCACCATTCCGGCGGCAGCCGAGCGCTTCCTAGGTTTTCTCCGCCCCCTCCTGGGGTAGATTTCTGAATGAGTACCCAACTGCTGCTGACCTACGACTTCCCACCGATGGGAGGCGGGATCGCCCGAATGATGGGGGAGCTGGCCCGCCGCTACCCACCCGGGTCGCTCGTGGTGTCAACCGGTCAGTATGGGAACGCATCGGAAGCAGATGCCGATTTTCCCAATGTGGTCGATCGGTTGGGGATCCCGAGTCGCCGGCTCCGCGCGCTGCAGGGTTTGGTGCTCTGGTCCCGCCGGACTGCTGCACTGGCCCGCTCGCTCCAACCCGAGTTCGTCTGGTGCGGCAACCTGAAGCCGGCGGGGTACCCCGCCCGCTGGGTTCGTCAGCGAGTCGGCACCCCGTATGGAATCCTGGTGTACGGCACCGATCTTCTGCTGCTCCAGCGCCAGATCGGAAGATCTGCCGTCAAGCGGCAGACTGTGAAAACGTTGATCGGCTCGGCTGCGGTCGTCGTGGCTATCAGCCGGTGGACTCGAGAGCTCTGCCTCGCGGTCCTCGACGAGCTGGGCTTGGGTGGCGGCAAGGTAGATCTGCGGATTGTGCCGCTGGGCACCGACCCGCTCCGGTTCCACCCGGGCATCGACCAGACTTCCGTGCGCGCCCGGTACGGACTCGACGGACGCCGCTGGCTCCTTTCAGTCGCGCGGCTTACCCCCCACAAGGGTATCGATACCGGCTTACGGATGCTCGCCCGGCTTCGCGAGGTTTATCCCGAGCTGGGATATGCGGTGGTTGGATCGGGAGATCAGCTCTCTACTCTGGAAGGCATGGCGCAGAAACTGGGAGTGACCGACCGGGTCCGGTTTCTCACCGCAGTGCCTGACAGCGATCTCCCGGCTGTGTACAACAGCGCCGAGGTCTATCTTGGACTTTCGCGGTTGACGGACCTCGCGGCGGAAGGGTTTGGCATTTCGCTCGTGGAGGCCTCTGCCAGCGGGGTTCCAGTCATCGCGGGGCGAAGCGGCGGGATTCCGGAAGCGGTGCGCGATGGGGAGACCGGCCTACTGGTCGACGCCGAGCAGCCGGAGGAAGTGAGCCGGGCCTTGTGCAGTCTCCTCGAGGATCGGACCCTCGCGCAGCGTCTGGGCGCGGCCGGGCGCCGCGCGGTCGAGAGCTACTATAACTGGGACCGGGTCACAGCCGATCTTGCCGACATCGGTCACGAGCTCGGAGTCCCGGGCCCACAGGAGGTTGCACACTCATGACTGCCACAGCTCATCACAGCCCTCTTGCCGCCGAATACGACAAGCAGTATCGAACGTGGCTCGAGCGGCAGGGGTCTCACGCCCTCGACCTGGACCGGCGACTGCGCCATCTCCTCTGGCGCCAGCGGGCGCTGCTCCGGCGCTATCGGCCTGACCGGAAGCGAGTGCTGGACTACGGATGCATGGACGGGGTGTTCACCATCCGGCTCCAGCAGCTCGGCGGCCAGGCGATCGGTTATGACGTTTCACCTGCCGCCATTGCTCAGGCAGAGAAGTTTCGGGGGCCGGCACTCCAGCCCACCTTCACTACGGTGCCGCCGGGGCCGGGGCAATTTGATCTGGTGTACTGCAACGAGGTCCTGGAGCACGTGCCGGACGACTCTGCATTGGTGGGCGAGCTGGTCGGGTTCCTGGCTCCGGGCGGGGTGTTGGTAGGGACGACTCCGGTGGGACGTTTCTTCTGGGACCCCGATCACAAGCGGGAATATGACCAGGCCTCGCTGGAGCGGACTCTCGCGCCCTGGGGGGCCGTGAAGGTCCGTCGCTTCTATCGCAGTCCGCTTCGGAATCTGCTCCCGGTCAGGCAGTCGGGAGCCGCAGTGTTCATTTTTGAGGTCAGGCCGCTGAGTCTTCGGGACGCACGCTGATGGCGTAGGTAGGACAGTTGAGGACGTAGGCCCCGTCAATCGGGGACCAGGTCTGTACCGGGGAGAGCACTTCCGCCTTACCGCGGGAGTCCAGGCGGAACACCTGGGGTGCCTGGACCACGCAGGAGCCGCAGCCGACACAGCGCGACTCATCCACCAGGACCCGGAGCCGGCGGGTCGGGTGCATGCCGTGGGCGACTCCGCTCAGTCTGGTTCCGAGCTGGTCGAGCGTATTGGCCGTGGCTCGATAACCGGCCTCGATCAGCTCTTCCGTTTTGTCGAAGGCAAACATCGAGATGTGCTCGACCTTGGGTTGCACCAGGACCAGGGGCGGGCCCTTCCAGTCACGAAGTTGGGCCTCGATCTGCGTCTGCATCACGATTTCCAGGCCCCGGATATAGGTGGCCGCGAACCCTTGAGTCTCGATCTCGGAGCGAAGCACACTGGTGGCGGCCACATTGATCGCGAGAATAGGACCCTGTCCCAGAGAGGCAGCCATGCGAACCGGCAGATTCTCGACCACTGCGCCGTCGACATAGGACCTGCCGTTGATTTCCTGGGGCGGGAAGATGCCCGGCAAGGCGCAAGACGCCGCCACCGCGTCTGCCACCCGCGCGCTCCGGAGCCCTGGAAGGCCCCACATGACTTGCATGCCGGAGTGAAGGTCCACCGTATTGATGAGCAGGCGCCGCTTCAGATCGTCGAACGTCGCTTCGCCGACCATCTGGTCGATCAGAGTTTCGAGAGGTTCCCGGCGGTAAAGGGCGGGAGCGAGAAGGCGGCGGAAGGCTACGTCAGCGTGGGCGACCTGGAAGACGTCCCGGCGGCGGACCACCCGGGCTCGAGCTTCCATTCGCCGGGCCGGCGCTCCCGCGGCCCAGGCCGCCGCGATGAGCGATCCGATGCTGGAGCCGACCACCAGGCTGGGCACCAAGTCGCGCTCCTCGAGAGCCCGGAGCACGCCGATGTGAGCGAGCCCTTTGAGGCCGCCGCCACTGAGGACCAGGGTGAAGGGGCTATCCGGTATCACTCGCGCGCCCTGACAAAGGTTGCATCTTCTGACCTAGGACCATTACCAATTTGCAAGAATCGTGCGCCCCAGCGCGGTGAGAGGGGGGGGAGTCGCGATGTGCGCGAGCCCTACCGCCGAGCGTAACCCACGTCACGAGAGCGGGATGCGACAGAGTGTTCTGGCGGCCACGTTGCGCCGAGATCGTTTCTTTCAGCTGGGCCTTTTGTTCATAGCCCTCCTGGTCATCGCGGCCCTGTTTGCCCCCTGGTTGGCCCCCCATAACCCCCTTACCGGCGACCTGAAGGATGCCTACCTGGTCAAACCAGGGGCCCGGTACCTCCTCGGCACCGATACTCAGGGACGCGACATCCTGAGCCGGGTGCTCTATGGCGCCCGCATTTCGATGTCAGTGGGCCTGATCTCCCAGTCCGTCGCCGTGACACTGGGGGTTCTCCTCGGCTTGGTGGCCGGTTACTACGGCCGTTGGGTTGATGCCCTGGTGATGCGTCTGGCCGACATCACTTTGGCCTTTCCCACGCTGCTTCTCCTGGTCGCCATTGCGGCCGCGGTGAAGCCCTCGCTCCCGGTGATATTTGTGGTCATCGGGGTGGTGGGCTGGGCCGGAATGGCCCGGCTGGTCCGGAGCCAGGTCCTCGTCCTGCGCCGCTCGGAGTTCGTGCTCGCGGCCCGCGCCCTCGGCGCGCGCGACCGCCGGGTGCTCCTGCGCCACCTGCTGCCCAACGTGCGCACCCAGGTGATCATTGCCGCTACCCTTGGCATCGCCGGGGCGATCATGGCCGAGGCCGCCCTGTCCTTTGTGGGACTGGGCGCGCAGCCGCCCACTCCCAGCTGGGGCGCCATGGTGGCCGATGGCCGCGACCTCCTGCGAGTGGCTCCCTGGATCTCGTTTGCCCCGGGGCTGGCCATCGGAATCGCGGTGCTTGGCTTCAATTTGGTCGGTGACGCACTCCGGGAGGCGTATGATCCGAAACTCAGAAGTGAGAGGTGAGCGGTGAGAGGTGACAGCGGAAAAGCGCCGACGGCCAAGCACGAGGCGGAAGCCTTCTCACCGCTTACCGCTGACCTCTCACGCGGATACGACGTCACGGCTTTGCGAACCGAGGAGTTCCCCTGGACCAAGGACACCGTCTATCTGAATAACGCCAGCATCGGTCCGCTCCCGGAGCGGACCCGCCTGGTGCTGGAAGCCTTCAACCGCAAGCGCGCCGCTCCCTTTCAGCTGCCCGATCGCGACATCTTCACCTCGATGGCCGAGTCTCGGCGGCTGGCCTCGGAGCTGCTCGGCGTGGTGCCAGAGGAAATTGCGCTCAGCATCAATACCGGGTTCGGTCTGAGCCTGGCAGCGCGCGCGCTCCCGCTACACCAAGGTGATATCGTCCTCGCGAGCGACCGGGAGTTCCCGGCCAACGTGTACCCATGGATGATGCTCAAGGACGTCGGTGTCACCCTCGAGCTCGCTCCGACGACGTCGGACGGGTGGCCCGATGAGGACTACCTGCTGGAACGGATAAGGGATCCTCGGGTTCGCGTCCTCACGGTGTCACTGGTGCAATTCAGCAACGGGTACACGGTTGATCTCGCCCGGCTTTCGGCGGCTACGCGCGCCACGGACACGTATCTCGTGGTTGACGCTATCCAGGGTGTAGGTCAGGTCCCATTGGACCTGCGCAAGACCCCGGTAGACGTGCTATCCTGTGGCGCACAAAAATGGCTGCTCTCACCGTGGGGATCAGGGTTTGTCTACGTCCGGCGGGAGCTGATTCGAGAGCTGCGACCCTCAGTGACCGGATGGATGGCCTTCGAAGGTACTGACGATTTTACCAGGCTGACGCAGTACAACGACACCCTGCGGGGGGACGCCCGCCGCTTCGAGCTGATCACGCTGCCCTACCAGGACTTCGCCGGGATGAACGCCTCGCTGGGGTTGCTGCTCTCCCTGGGCATTCCCCGGATCAGAAAGCATCTTCAGGCGCTCCATGAACCGGTGCTCGCCTGGGCGGCGCGCTCGGGTGCCCGGGTAGCATCGCCGGCCGGGGAGCGCGGCTCCGGAATTCTGTGCGTGGCCCCAGCCAATGTGGGCCAGGCATTCCGCGCCTTAAAGGGCGCGCATATCGTCAGCAGTATGCGCGAAGGGGCCATCCGGCTCAGCCCGCACGCCTATAACACACTCGATGAGATGGAACGGGTCGTCGAGGCGTTGGAGGAATCCCAGGCATGACATCTACCAAGGCGTCGCCCAGTGCATTCAGCGCCATGCTGGCCGCGGGGTACGGAATTGAAGAGCCCTCAGTGGTCCTGGGCGCGGCGCTCGAAGGCTCCCTGGTGCATCAGGAACCAAAGATCAGGCTGCCGCTCTCCATGGCCAACCGGCACGGCCTCGTGGCCGGGGCGACGGGTACCGGCAAGACCACGACGCTGCGACTGCTCACGGAGCAGCTCTCTGTTCAAGGGGTTCCGGTATTTGTCGCCGACATGAAAGGCGACCTCTCCGGCCTGGCGATGGGTGGTCAGCCGAACGATCGGGTCAATGGCCGGGCGAGTGATGTCGGCTGGAACTGGAAGCCGCAGAGTGTTCCGGTGGAATTTGTGAGCCTCAGCGGTGCACTCGGCGTGCAACTGCGGGCGACCGTGAGCTCGTTCGGGCCGCTTCTCCTGGGCAAGGTCCTGTCGCTGAATGACACCCAGACCAGCGTCCTCACGATGGTCTTCAAGTACTCAGACGACAATCAGCTCCCGCTGCTGGATTTTCAGGATCTCCGAGCCGTGCTCCAGTTCCTCAGTTCGGACGAGGGGAAGACGGCGCTCGCAGAATATGGCGGTTTGTCCGGCGCCTCCGTGGGTGTGTTGCTCAGGAAAATGCTCGAGCTCGAGTCCCAAGGAGCGGAGCGATTCTTTGGCGAGCCCGAGTTCGACGTGAAGGACATGCTCCGGCTCACCTCTGATGGCCGCGGGGTGGTGACTTGCCTCGAGCTATCCGACGTCGCCGACAAGCCAAAGCTGTTCTCGACCTTTATGATGTGGATGCTGGCCGAGCTGTATCACAACTTGCCGGAGGCGGGAGACCTGCCCAAGCCCAAGCTGGTGTTCTTCTTCGATGAAGCCCACCTGCTCTTCGAGGATGCCCCGAAGGCATTTCTGGATCAGATTGAGCAGGTGGTGCGGCTTATCCGCTCTAAGGGGGTGGGTGTCTATTTCGTCACCCAGACGCCTAAGGACTTGCCGGAGGGAGTACTCGCCCAGCTGGGTAACCGGATCCAGCACGCGCTCCGAGCCCATACCCCCGATGACGACACGGCGCTGAAGGCAGCCGTCCGCACGTTCCCCAAGACCTCGTTTTATGATCTGGAGGAAACCCTCACCTCCCTGGGAATAGGCGAAGCAGTGGTGACCGTGCTCAATCACCGGGGAGAGCCAACGCCGGTCGTGGCGACCCGGCTCATTCCGCCGTCCTCGCGCATGGCTCCCCTGACGCCGGAGGAGCTGCAGGCCGACATCAGGGAATCCGACCTGCTGGCCGAATACGGGAAGGCGGTGGACCGGGAAAGCGCCCGGGAGATCCTGGGCAAGAGAATGGCCCGCGCTGTCCTCCAGCCGGTCGAACCGGGTCAGCAGCCCGCGCCGGCTTCCGGTGCCCCAGGGGGCAAGACCATTGGAGACATCGCAGGCGACGTAGTGTCTTCGCCGGTCGGACGCACGGTGCTGCGGGAGGTGGTTCGTGGGCTCTTCGGTTTGCTCGGCGCCAAGCCCCCGAGAACGACAACGACGCGGCGGAGCCGGTGGTAGGAGCTACGGTTCGAGCACGAGCCGGACGTAGTTCTTTTTGCCCTTGCGCAGCATAACAGAACGGTCCTCCGGTGGGCCTTGGAACTGGTCTTCTGCGAGCTGCAAATCGGTTGCCTCAATTGGCGCGTCGTTGAGGTAGAACCCTCTACCCTGAATACCGCGACGCGCATCCGCCTTCGAAGTGGCCAGTCCACTGAGCACCAGTAACTCCACTATCGAGAGATCATGCAGTTTGCTTCGAGGCACTCTTACAGTGGGAGCAACGATGACTGTAGGAGCGAAGCCGGTCCACTTAAGCTCTCCTGTCCCGGGCGTCACCGTAACACCACGTCCTTCAAACAAGGCCCGGCTGGTCTCCACGGCCTGCCTTGTTTCAGCCGCACCATGCACTCGGGTCGTCACGTCCTTGGCCAGCAACCGCTGAGCAATGCGTTTCCCTGGGTCCCGAGCGTGCTCCGCCAGCGCCTCGCCGATCTCCTTCAGCGGCAAAAAAGTGAAGAGCTTGAGGTACCGCTCGACGTCCCGGTCGTCGGTGTTGATCCAGAACTGGTAGAACTGGTAAGGGCTGGTCTTAGCTGGGTCCAGCCAAACGTTGCCTACCTCGCTCTTGCCGAATTTTGCACCCGACGCGTTCGTCACCAGAGGAAATACCAGGCCATAGGTTTGCTCGCCCTCGCGTTTTCCGATCAGCTCGATGCCGGCGGTGATGTTCCCCCACTGATCGCTGCCACCGATCTGCAGTTCGCACCTCTCGGTTCGAAACAAATGCCAGAAGTCATACGCCTGGATGGCCATGTAGCTGAACTCGGTGAAACTGATGCCG
>JBGQLP010000013.1:0-65485 GCA_041500125.1 Gemmatimonadota bacterium | reverse complement strand
GCTTCTTCTCTCCCCCGGAAAACCCGGAATTGACGGCGCGCTGCATGATCTCAGGACCCCAGTCTACCACCTTCAGTTTCTGCTCCAAGAGGTCCAGGAAGTCCATCGGGTCGACTTCTTCCTCACCCCTTGCCTTCCGCATTTCATTGTAGGCCGCACGAAGGAAGTAGGCATTACTCACGCCGGGGATCTCCACCGGATACTGAAACGCGAGGAAGAGTCCCGCCTGGGCGCGCTCCTCAGGCTGCATGTCCAGGAGGTCACGGCCTTGGAAGAGGACCTGGCCGCTGGTCACCTGGAGCGCTGGATGGCCGGCCAGTACTTGCGCGAGCGTGCTCTTTCCCGACCCGTTGGGCCCCATGATGGCGTGAACCTCTCCCGGGTTCACGCTGAGCGAGATGCCCTTGAGGATTTCCTTCTCTCCAGCGCTAGCGTGAAGGTCTTTGACTTCCAGCAAGGTCGAATCTCCTGATGGTCGCTGAGGCTTTGAGGTCATCCGACGCTGCCTTCCAGACTGACCGTGAGCAGCTTCTGGGCTTCCACGGCAAACTCCATGGGAAGCTCTTTGAACACTTCCTTGCAGAACCCGTTCACAATCATAGAAATGGCGTTTTCGGTGTTGAGGCCCCGTTGCTTGAGGTAGAAGAGCTGATCCTCGCCGATCTTCGAGGTCGAGGCTTCGTGCTCCAAGGCGGCGGTGGAGTTCTGCACGTCGATGTATGGGAAGGTGTGCGCACCGCACCGGTTTCCCACCAACATCGAGTCGCATTGAGTGTAGTTTCGCGCTCGATCGGCCTTGGGCAGGATCTTGACCAGTCCACGATAGCTGCCCTGGCCCTCACCCGCGCTGATCCCCTTCGACACGATGGTCGAGCGGGTGTTCTTCCCGATGTGGATCATCTTGGTGCCGGTGTCCGCCTGCTGCTTCCCGTTGACTACCGCCACCGAGTAGAACTCGCCGACCGAGTTATCGCCCTGGAGGATGACGCTGGGATACTTCCAGGTGATGGCAGAGCCGGTCTCCACCTGGGTCCAGGAGATTTTGGAGTTGGCCCCGACGCACTTGCCTCGCTTGGTCACGAAGTTGAACACGCCCCCGACTCCCCGCTCGTCGCCGGCATACCAGTTCTGCACGGTGGAGTACTTGATGGTCGCTCCCTCAAGCGCCACTAACTCCACGACGGCGGCATGCAGCTGATTCTCGTCCCGCTTGGGCGCGGTGCATCCTTCCAGATAGCTCACCGAGGCGCCTTCGTCGGCGATAATCAGCGTACGCTCGAACTGTCCGGTCTCTGCCGTGTTGATGCGGAAGTACGTCGAGAGCTCGAGGGGACACTTGACTCCTTTGGGCACGTACACGAAGGAGCCATCACTGAAGACCGCGGCGTTCAAAGCCGCGAAAAAGTTATCGCTCAGCGGCACGACGGATCCCAAATACTTCTGCACCAGGTCCGGGTGTTCCCGCACCGCCTCGCCGAAGGAACAGAAGATGATACCCTGCTCGGCGAGCTTGGCCTTGTAGGTGGTGCCCACGGACACGGAGTCGAAAATTGCGTCGACAGCCACCCCCGCCAGGAGCTTCTGCTCCGAGAGCGGGATACCCAGCTTCTCGTACGTCTCCCGGAGCTTGGGGTCCACCTCGTCCAGGCTGCCCAGCGGCTTGGTCGTCCTAGGCGCCGAGTAATACCGGATGGATTGATAGTCGATCGGCTCGTACTTGACGTTGGCCCAATGTGGCTCGGACATCTTGAGCCATCCACGGTAGGCCCTGAGGCGCCAATCCAGCAGCCACGAGGGCTCACCCTTCTTGGCTGAAATCATCCGGATGGTGTCTTCATTCAAGCCCTTCGGAGCAACGTCGGACTCGATGTCGGTCACGAATCCGTACTTGTACTCCTTGTTGACCAGTGTCTCGACGGACGAGCTCATGCTTGCCCCTGTGATGAAGAAGCGGGTGGCGTAGACTGCTGCCCGGATGCGCTGAAGTGCACCCGGTATTCGCAGGCACTGCACCCGCTGAGAATGTGTTCCTGCCGCTGGACCTCGGCGCCGAGCACGGCGGAGAGGAACCTAGCCTCGGCGGCACAGATTTCAGGGAAACGCTCAGCTACGGCCTGGACCGCACAGTTGTGCTCGATCAAAGTACCGCTACCAGAGGAGGCATCTGCTTCCGCCATGTACCCATCGTCCGTCAGCAGCCGCGCCAGCGCGGCCATCCGCTCGGCGGGCGATGCCCCGGCGAGCTCCTCCTGAAGCCGTCGCGTGAGAGCGGCGTAGCGTGCCTCCAGCGCGGCTACCGCCCCGGCCCTGCCCTCGCGTTCAACCACGTGATCGAGCAGATCGGATAGAGTCGCCTCATAGCGGCGGGGGAATAGCTCCTCCCCCGCTGCGGTCAACCGATAGGCAAATGCCGGCGCTCCCACACCTCGGTGTTGGCGCTCGTACTCGACGAGTGCCTCCGCCTCCAACTCCTTCAGATGATGCCGGACCGCGTTGAGCGAGATGTCCAATCTGGCCGCAAGGTCCTTTGCGGTCAGGCGGCGCGCTTTCTTCAGCTCAAACAAGACGGCCCCGCGGACACCTTTATGGCCTACGATGGCAGGGCGGTTCAACGGGCGAGGGCGGGATGAAGGTACGGTCATTTGAGCTTAATCTTAAGTAAATAAGTCGGAATTGTCAATTTACTCCGAGATTTGGTGCGAACTCCTTAGTCATAGCTGTTCAATAACTTAGGAAACTGAACCAAGCTGCTCAGGGCGCCCAGAATCCTACGGTGCTGGTTTCTGTCAGCGGGAGTAGCGAGAACTACT
This sequence comes from Gemmatimonadota bacterium, assembly GCA_041500125.1. Classification (GTDB taxonomy): domain Bacteria; phylum Gemmatimonadota; class Gemmatimonadetes; order Gemmatimonadales; family GWC2-71-9; genus CAVVWJ01. The sequence goes on along the minus strand of JBGQLP010000013.1, from coordinate 62,675 downwards.
ACGGAAATGTGCTGGCACCCTTGAACCTCATTTAACATATTGGGTTCCGAGAGCCTACCTGCGCCCTTACTTGAGGTCTCGTTTTCCGATGACCATACACCGTATTCGGCTGTTGGGTGACCCAATCCTTCGGGCTCGCAGCGAGGCCATCACCCGGCCACGCTCGACCGCGGTACGAGTCATCATGGACGACATGCGCGAAACGCTGCGTGACTGGCAGTCGCGATTCGGCAGCGGACGGGCCATCGCGGCTCCTCAGATCGGGGCGCCGGTGCGCATGGTCTACGTCGAAATGGGACAACCCTGGCCGCTGATCAATCCGGAAATCATCGACATAGGTAACGAGGACTTCGAGGTGTGGGACGACTGTTTCTGCTTCCCCGATCTGTTGGTGCGAGTGTCGCGGGCGTACCGGATTAGAGTTCGCTACCAGGATCTCAAGGGAGAGTGGACGGAGTTAGAGGTGGAGGGGGACCGGGCGGAGTTGCTCCAGCATGAGATCGATCACCTGGACGGGGTTCTGGCGGTGGACCGACCCCAGGGTCTCGATCCCTTCTGCCTTCGGCAGGAATGGCACCGACAGCACGGTCCCGGTGGACGCTATGGGCCACCGGAGCCAAGAACGGCCTCTTACGCCACCCAGCTTTAGGGGCTGCCTTGATTTAAAACCAGCGGCCAAGGCGGACGAACACCGCACCGCGGCCACCACTGGCAACCCCGTACTCGAACCGGACCGGCCCCACCGGCGTTTCCGCCCCGACACCTGCCCGGGCACCCACAATCCAACTGTCAGAGTCCAGAACCGGCCCCCCCAGAGCAGTGCGGCCGGTAGCGACTTCTATCCTGCCGACGAACGGTCCCTTGAGGACATACGTGAGCAAGAGCCGGAAGAGCGCCTCGCGGTCACCCCGGCGTTCACCGATGTGAAGGCCAGGAAATCCATCCTCACCGCCGAGAGGGAAAGTGGCCTGGGGAGGAAGCCGATCGCCCCAGCCGAGCCGCAGTTCAGGCCTTATTCTGATGGGACCGATTTTCATCGAGGCTTCGCCATCAAAGCCGGCTCGACTGTAGAGCGCGGTCCAGACCAAGTCCGCCTGGAGAAGTCGTCCTCTCGAACGACTGGTTTTCGCCACTCGCGCGGTGGCGCCGATGGTTGAGCGGTCCCGACCCGGCTCATGCCAGGCATGCCCCACACCGCCCAGGGCGACCTGCCAGTCAGGGTCAAACGCTCGCTCTATCCCAAGAAAGCCAAGGGCTTCCCGGACCTCGAGTGGGTCGAGCTCATGGCCATCCGCATCGAAGCGTCGCACTGACTCGGTCGCCAGTCGGCCAGTCAATGCTGGAACCATGAGCTGACGGCCGAACTGGAAATTTCTGCGGAACCCGAGATAGAGCTCCTTGCGAAACTCGCCCAGGTAGAGGGCGGTGCTGGCCTCCAGTGCGAGATCGAGAAAGCGCCGATCCACCCCTCCGACCCACAGGCGACCGCCCAGCTCGTTGTCGTAGGCGACGCCGAGTCCCGCTATCCGCCGCGCGCTGGCGCGGGCCGAGACATTGAAGGAAACCGTGTCCCCCGAACCAGTGGGCGCGAGCCAGACGGCCTGATAGGCTTCCGCCCGGGCAAGCTGCCGCACCCGACTCCGGAGCAGCGCAGGATCCAGGGTGTCACTCAGCCCCAGTCCCAGGAGCCGTCCGAGCGCGAGCCGTTCCGATGGATTACGGGAGGCAATTGTCACCGAGCCGATGCGGCTCGGCAGCGCGGGGGCGGAACGGGACAGGCCAATGGGGAGACAGCGCACTCTTGGAAGCACGGCATCCGCCGCAGCGGTGCCCCGTCGGATGAGAGCGTCCACGTTTGTCGCGGAGAAGTTGAGCCCGGTGAAGCCCTCGACCGCGGGACGTACCAGAACATCGCCCGGAAGAAGTGAGTCTGCCGGCTGCTGGAAGAGAAAGCCCAGCAGTCGGTCGGCCACGACGATGGGCGAGTAGAGATCGATCGAATCGGCCAACCGCTCGGTGGCGTCCGACACGATCACTCGTTCGGCGCCGGCCGCCCGCGCCACGGCGACTGGGATGTTGGCTACCAGGCCGCCATCAGCCAGAATCCGTCCGTTCAACGACTCCGGAGCAAAGACAAGGGGAATGGCAAAGCTCGCGCGAACGGCGCGAGCCAGATCGCCGGAGGCAAGCACGACCGCGGAGCGATCGGCGAGATCGGTAGCCACGGCACGGAAGGGAATCGGCAGCGAGTCGAAGTTTCCTCGGGCGAGAAGGTTCCCACGCAGCATGGCGGCGTTGACGAGCGCGTTGACCTCGGTCTCCGCGACACCGGCACTCTGCAGGTTGAACCTTCGATCACCCTGCTCCCAGACGACCAGCGGCTGCAACACTCCGAGAGAACGCGGGGCTTGGGGCTGGTAGGTCCGGAAGAGATCGGCGATGGGTAAGGCACGCGCCAGCGAATCGATCTCCCGCCCGCTGTAGCCACTGGCGTACAGGCCCCCGACGATGGCTCCCATGCTGCTTCCGACGACCAGGTCGGGACGAATGCCGAGGCTGTCGAGTACGCGGAGGACGCCGATATGAGCCAGACCCTTGGCGCCGCCACCCGAAAGGACCAGGGCGGTGCGCGCTGGCCGGCAGGCTTGGGCGTGCGCCGGCACGGGCGCCCAGAGCACGGCAAAGAGGATCATGAAAGGGAGCATCGGACAGCAAAATAAGGGCACCCACGCCCCTTGCGCCGCTAGATTACACTTCGTATACCTTTGCGAGAGCGCCGTATGTCACGGCCCCAATCGGCCGAAGGAGCCGCCGGATGACCTATGTGATCGTCGAGACGTGCATCGGGGTAAAGGACCGTGCCTGTGTGGATGTGTGTCCGGTGGACTGCATCTACGAGGGTGAGGACCAGCTTTACATCCATCCCGACGAATGCATCGACTGCGGCGCCTGCGAGCCGGAATGTCCGGTGACGGCGATCTTTCCTGAGGAGGACGTGCCGCCTCAGTACGTCGCCTTCATTGAGAAGAACAAGGAAGTGTTCAACGGCGATAGTCCGCCGGGGAGGCCAAAAAGGTAGGAGGCATTTGGCTTATTGTTATCCAAACACGACAGACCCTCCTCAGTATTCGAGGAGGGTCGTTTTGTTTGACTGCCAGCTAGAAGCGAATAGCCGATGGTCCCGAAAAAGAAAGGAGCCCCGGGATCGTACAGCTTGGCCGCGATCCCGGAGCCGAATTGTGGGAGATACATCTCTGCAGCGGTGATCCGTCGTGGACGGGGTCGTGCCGCCATAGAGTAGGACGCCTGAACCGGGCAAAAGGTTTCATCACAGGGAACCGAGAAATTCGCGCAGGATCTTGGTGGTTGCCGCGGGTTGTTCGACGGAAGGGAGATGGCCGGCGTCTGGTATAGTCGCAAACCGCGCTCCCGGGATGGCTTGCGCCATCGCCCGGGCCTGCTCGGGAGGGGTAAGGCTGTCGGCCTCGCCCACGATCACCAGTGTCGGAACATCGGACAGTGTCGGGAGCAGGGTCTCACTTCCCGCGCGATCGCGCATGGCGGCCAAGGCGCCCACGATGCCAGGGACGGGCGTACTAGCCATGAGGGCTCGGACTCGTTCGACCACCTCGGGCCGTTGGATCATGGTGGCAGGAGCCAACATCCTGGGCAGCATAGCCTCAGCGATTGCTGCGGCTCCCCCTTCCCGCGCCGCCGCCGCCGCCGCATCGCGCGCCCGCGTTCCCTCCGGGCTATCCGCCTCCGCCCGGCTATCGACCAGAACCAGACCGCGTACCCGAGGGCGCCAGGTTCGTAGAAACTCGAACGCGATGTAACCACCCATCGAGTGTCCGCAGAGGATGACTTCGTCGATTCCCAGCGCATCGAGTAAAGCGGCCAGATCCGCCGCATAGATAGCCATGCCATAGCCGAGATCCGGAGCATCCGATTGACCCATTCCCCGAAGATCGGGAACGATTCGACGGAAGCCTTCGAGCGCACTGACCTGATCCCGCCATATGGTGCGGTTCAGCGGATACCCGTGAATGAAAAGGATTGCCGGGCCTTCGCCTTCCACGTCCACGGCGAGGTTGACTCCGTGCACCGTGAGCCGCTGCACGTTGCCAGCCGCCTCTCCTCGAGCGCTCATGTATTCGCTGAACTGCGGAGGCACCGGCACCGGCCGGCCGTCACGGTCAATACAGACGAACACGAACTCGGCGCTGGCTATGAGCGTGTCATCTCGTACCCGACGGGCCGCCTGACGCATCGTGAAACTGGTGCGCCCATGGTGGGTGAGTGCCTGCTGAAACCGCAGCACGTCTCCCGGAAATGCGGCGGCCCGGTAGTCGATCACAGTCTTGCGCAGCGCCGGCCAGGAACCGGCTCGGGTAAACACGTCCATTCCGGGGCCGCGCAGGAGCATTTCCCAGCGAGCTCGCTCAAACAGACTGAGAAATGACGCCTGATTCAGATGCCCGAAGGCGTCACACTCATCGGGATAGACGACGAGGTCAATTTCAGGAAGAGACATGCGGAAATAATAGTGGGGCGGCGGGGCCGCGGGCGCGGGACAGTAGCCAGGGCGGCCATCTTTGCTTAGCCTATTGGTCCAGAGGTCGATATTCCGACATACTGCCCTGCTGCCCCGCGGCCCCGCCGCCCCGCTGACATGAAACCACCGACCGATTACATCCGCCACGCCGCCCGGCTCGCTCGCAAGCTTCAGATGGATGGAGCGATGGGTGGGACACCGCAACCGGACGCGGAGTTCTTCAAGGCCTTATCGAAGGCATTTGATGAGATTGCCGCCGGGTTCGAGCTTATCGCCAAGCCGGATTGAGTGCCGTTGCGCCCGGGCCGCGCCCGCAGCCACCTTTCGGCGTGAACGTGGCAACGCAGCCCGACAACCGGTCAGAGAACGTTCGCCTGATTCAGAGCCAGGCCGAGCTGGAAGGCTTGTTCGAGCGACTGCGGGCCGAGCCGCTGCTGGCGGTGGATACCGAGGCGGCAAGTTTCCATCGGTATCGTGATCGAGTCTACCTGCTTCAGCTTTCGTCCAGGCAGGAAACCGCTGTAGTGGACCCCCTCGCGGTCAGCAGCCTGGCTCCCCTCGGTGCGGTGCTCGCCGACCCGAATATCGAGATCGTGTTCCACGATGCCGATTACGATCTCCGGCTCCTGGGGCAGGAATATGGATTCCGCGGCGCCCACCTCTTCGACACCCGCATTGCCGCTCAGCTCCTCAACGAGCCAGGGGTCGGGCTGGCGGCGCTATTGGATAAATATCTCGGCGTGCGGCTGGACAAGCGCTACCAGCGCGCCGACTGGTCCGCCCGGCCGCTGACGTCAGAGATGCTGGCATACGCCGCGGCCGACACGCGCCACCTCCCCGTTCTCCGGGATCTCCTGCGAGAACGGCTGCGCGAGCTGAGACGTCTCGAATGGGCTGAGGAGGAGTTCGAAATGCTGACGGCCGTGCGGCGGTCGGCGCCGGAGCCAAACGAACCTGGTTACTTACGGATCAAGGGAGCAAAGGCCCTCAGCGGAAGAGCGCAAGCCGTTCTGCGCGAGCTGTTTCAGTGGCGCGAGGAAGTGGCGCGGCGCAGCGACAAGGCCGCCTTTCGGATTCTCAACAACGAGCCGATGGTGTTCATGGCCAAGTCTCCGCCGACGGATCTCGCGGCCTTGAAAGCGATAAAAGGTATCAGTCCTGAGCAGGCTGACCGGAGGGGCAGGGAGATTTTGGCCGCGGTCCAGCGGGGGCTGGCTATCCCCGATCAAGACCTTCCGCGGGTGGAACGCACGCTCCGCCGCCAGCCGGACGCGGCTTATGAGGTCCGACTGGAGCGGCTCAAGGCAGCACGCAACGCTCTGGCCACGCAATATGACTTGGCGTCAGGGGTGCTCTGCCCCAATGGCGTTCTCGAAGCCATTGCCCGGGTCAACCCTGCGAGCCTCGAACAGATGGCAGATATAAAGGAGTTGCGTCGCTGGCAGTTGCGTGAAATCGGCGGGAAGCTGCTCGCAGCGGTGCAGCAGCCCGCCGCGTAGCCCGACTAAAAGCCAAGAAAGGTTCGAACTCGGGGATCCATCTTCTCCGGAGTCCAGTAAGGCTCCCATACCAGCTCGACCTCAACAGCGCGAACTCCCTCCATATCACCGACTACCCGCTTCACGTCCGCAATGATCTCGGCGCCCGCCGGGCAGCCGGGCGAGGTGAGGGTCATCTGAACCTTCACCTCACCGGCTTCGTCTACCTCGACGTCGTACACCAGACCGATGTCGATGATGTTGAGATTGAGCTCCGGATCTTTGACCGCGCGGATGGCTTTGCGGACGGCGTCGGCAGTGGGCATGGGTCTGGGCCGGCTATTGGCTATTGGCTATTGGCATCCTAGAAAGATAATGACTCGGCCCATCAGCAGTGGGCCACCAGTTCCTGCTGGCAGGTATGGGGAACGAGGCGGATGGCGGCGTCGGAGAGCTCGGTCCTCAACGACCGGAGCCCGCGATGCGCATCCCGAGCCCGCGGGTCGAAGGTGCGGTTGGTCAGGAAGACCAGGAATAGATCGCGGGTCGGATCGATCCAGATCTCGGTGCCGGTAAAGCCGGTGTGGCCGTAGGCCGCGTCACTTATGAGCGTGCCGTAAAGGCTTGGCTCGTCGTTGTTGAGCTCCGGCGTGTCCCAGCCGAGGAGGCGAGGGCCGCTATTTACCCCTCGGGTGAGAAATCGCTTGATCGTAAAAGGGCTGACCCATTGCCCATTGGGCCCCACCCCGTCCCGCAGCCAGACCTGAGCGTAGCGGGCCAGGTCCATTCCAGTTGCAAAGATCCCGGCATGGCCCGCGGCACCGCCGAGTATCGCCGCATTGGGATCGTTTACCTGTCCCTGTATCGGATGGCCTCGCCAGAGTGCACTCGGCATCGTCTGCCGGCGGATAGCAGGACCTGGATGATAGGTGGTGTGCTCCAGCCCGAGAGGCTCGAAGACCTCGCGAGTCACGAAGCGGTCCAGTGGCAACTTGGATACGCTCTCCACTACCAATCCGAGGAAGATGGCATTGAGGTCACTATACACCGCCAAATCCCCCGGCCGCCGATTAGGCCTTTCGGTATACAGCAGCTCGATTGCACCCTCGCGGGTGCGCGCTTGCTTGAAGAGCGGTGCGTAGCTCCGGAGACCACTGGTGTGGTCGAGCAGCATTCGCACGGTCACCTGATCCTTGAGCCCTCCGGTGAACCGAGGGAGGTAACGCCGCACCGGTGCATCCAGATCCAGCCGGCCCGTGTCCACCAGGCGCATGACCCCGCTGGTGGTTCCCACGACCTTGGTGATGGACGCAATGTCCCAGAACGTCGAGTCCGGGCTGGGGACTGCCGAACCAGACTGCCAGGTGAAGTGGCCGTAGCCCCGAGCGTACAACAGGGAGTCTCTTCGTCCGATCACCACCACAGCCCCGGGGTAGAGTCCGCGGTGGACCCCCTGCTCCACCAACCCGTCGACCTCGGCAAACGACTGCGGCCAGGCCGGCGATGCGGCGAAGAGCGTGATGGCGACGAGAGCGAAGAGTGAGTGCCGGGGAGGATGCATGGATACCTTCAGGGCGTTTCACCGCTGTCCCGTACCGGTCCGGTGGGCAGCTGATACAAGACCTGAGCGGTGCGCCGGTCCCGCTCGGTGAGGATGCCGGTCTGGGTGGCAGGGAACATGACGTCGTTCGAATCGGGAGAATGGGGCAGTCCCAGGGCGTGGCCGGTCTCGTGCACGGCCACGGTGAGGAGGGCCGGATCCGGAAGCACGACTCCAGTGTGGGTGCGAAGCGCGAGCAGTATGGCCGCCTTCCGGACTCGTCCGGCCTGATCCCAGGTAAGGTCGGTCTGGCCTGCGCGATCGAAGTCGAAGTGATCGATCCAACGGACCAGGATATCGGCATCGGCAGTGTCGGTCACGGTGGCGAACCGCACTCCGATCCCGGCACTCTCCCACCGACTGAGCGCTTCTCGTACGAAGCCGGCCATTCGAGGCTGATAGCCCGGCGGGCCGCCCTCGATCAGCGAGACACGGAGTGGGACTCCGCTTCGGTCGGGCCAGCGGCGCACGACTGAGTCGGTGCTGATGATCAAAGAGTCGAGGTAGGTCAGCCTCGACTCGCGGCTGAGCTGTTGCCGTGCCGCGAGCCGAGCCAGCCGCTCTATGGTCGGGGTGCTGGATGTGCTCGGTGGAGCAACCGCGGCAGCGGGGTTGGCCTTCACCGCGACAGCCTCTGGTCGTCCCATCGCGGGGAGGTCTACCGTCGCTGAACGGGTGTCGCTTGGCCCCTGGACTGCGCTCTGGCGGGAGGCAGATGCAAAGGCATGCGATAGCCGATCCGCCACGACCATCGCAAACAACCCGACTGTGACCAGGGGCAGAAGCCTGGGCTTCATAGATCTCCGCTACATGGCCCGACTGATGGCACCACTCCAGCGCCGTATGCCGCATCGACTTGAGAGGATTGGCCGGCTTCCTGCTTCGCAACTACCGGCCTGGAGGCCATTTGCGACCAACGCAAGATCTGCGCGAGCCCCGCTATCTCTTGGCTTCGAGCCAATTTGGCCCGACGCCTATGTCCACGACCAAAGGGACCCTCAATTCGACGACGTTCTCCATATGCTCCCGAACCAACTGGGTCATGGCCTCGACTTCCTGCGGCGGGACCTCGAAGACCAGTTCATCGTGTACCTGAAGAAGCATGCGGCCGGCCAGACTCCGCTCGCGAATGGCACGGTGGATCCGGACCATAGCGAGCTTGATCAGATCGGCAGCTGAACCTTGGAGGGGAGAGTTCTGAGCGTTGCGCTCGCCATAGGCCCGGAGGCTGAAATTGCGCTCCTTAATCTCGGGGATATAGCGGCGCCGCTTGAAGAGGGTCTCGACATAGCCTTGCTGCCGAGCCAGCTCGATCTGCCGATCGAGGAAAGCGCGGACCCCGGAGAAGCGCTCGAAGTACCGAGCGATGAAGCCCCGGGCGTCCTCCTGGGAGATGCCGAGCTGGCGGCTCAGTGCGAAGGGCCCCTGTCCGTAGATGGTGGCGAAGTTGATGGTCTTGGCCCGCGCCCGCATCTCCCCGGTGACCTCAGCGGGTGGCACATTGAAGATGAGCGCCGCTGTCTGGCGGTGAATATCTCCTCCCTGATGAAACGCCTCGATGAACGCCGCGTCGCCCGACAGATGGGCCATGATCCGAAGCTCGATCTGGGAGTAGTCGGCCACCAGAAAGACCCAGCCTTCTCGAGGCACGAAGCCAGCCCGGATCGCCTCCCCCCGCGGGGTCCGGACGGGAATGTTCTGCAGATTGGGTTCAGCGGAGCTGAGCCGGCCGGTAGCGGCGCCGGCCTGATTGAAGCTGGTATGAATTCGCCCGGTCGTACGATTGATCCGCTCGGGAAGGGTATCTACATACGTGCTCTTGAGCTTCTGCAGCTCGCGATACTCGAGGATGAGACGGGGCAGCTCGTGTCCCATGGCCGCGAGCTGCTCCAGGACATCGGCGTCGGTCGAGGGGCCGGTCTTGGTCTTTTTCAGCACCGGAAGTTGATGCTTCTCGAAGAGGACGCTGGCGAGCTGCCGGGGTGAATTGAGGTTGAGATCGGTCCCGGCGGCCCGGGTGATCTCCTCCTCGAGCCGGCACAGGTCACCTCGCAGCTCGTCGCTCAGCCTTCGAAACAGCGCCCGATCGATGGTGATCCCCTCCCATTCCATGTCCACCAACACCTCCAACAACGGCATTTCGATGTCACGCAGCAGCGGCTCCAGGGCCATCTCGCTCAACATCGGCGCGAAGAACTGATGCAGGGCCAGGACGGTGGCGCTGTCGGTTCCGCAATAATTCGCCGCGAGCGGTACGGCGACCTCCGCGAAGGGAACTTCCGACTTTCCCTTCCCTGCCAGGTCACGATAGGTCTGCAAGGTGCGACCCAGGTGCTCGAGGCAAAGGGTGTCTATGGCATGGGATCGCCGGCCCGGATCAAGGACGAAACTGGCAAGCATCGAGTCATACGCTACACCGGCCAGCTCGATCCCATTTCTCCGTAGCACCTGCCAGTCATACTTGATGTTGTGCCCGGCTTTGGGGACCTCAGGGTCGGTCAGCAGGGCATACAGCGGGGCCGTCGCGAAGTCGGTCAGCGGAGGGAGGTTCCGGACCGGCACGGGGGCGGCGAGCTCGCCACCCCCGGGGCGATGGCCAAACGGCAGATACCAAACCTCCTCTGGACTCGCCGCCAGGGAGAGCCCTACCAAGTCCGCATCGTGTGGCTCGTAGCCGGAGCCCTCCACATCCAGTCCCACCAGCGGTGCTGCCCTCAGGCGCTCCACCAGCGCCGGCAAATCGTCCGGGTCATCGATGACGGTTACCTCTGGCGCGGAGGGACCCGAAAGGTCTGAGAGGCTCAACCAGGAATCCGCCGACAGGTCGAGCTCTTGTGACGCCTCATCTTCGGCCAGCGGCGGAGCGGAAGGCGTCTCTACCGGGGCGGCGTCCGTGAGCCGCCGGGCGAGAGAGTAGAACTCGAGCTCCGTCAGAATCCGGATTACCGCCTCGCGGTCGGGCTCGTGCAGAACCAGATCGTCGATATCGAGCTCGACGGGCACATCCCGCTTGATGGTCACCAATTCTCGGGAGAGTCGGGCGTTATCCGCCTGACTCAGAAGCGCCTCCCGAGGCCGCTTCGCGGTGATCTCCCCGGCGCGGGCCAGCATGGTTTCCAGGTCGCCGTACGCCTCCAGCAGCTTCTGGGCACCCTTGTCGCCAATGCCTTTCACGCCTGGGATGTTGTCGGAGGAATCGCCGACCAGGGCCAGGAAATCGACGACCTGACGCGGTGGCACTCCCAGCCGATCGGTCGCGTTCGATTCATCCACCCAGACCTCATCCACGGCGGCGGGACCGCCCCGCCCCGGATTCAGCAACGCGATTCCAGGACTCACCAGCTGGTAGAAGTCCTTGTCGCCCGAGACGATCACCGCCTGCAAACCACGGCCGGCCGCCGTGGCCGCCAGTGTTCCTATCACGTCGTCTGCCTCGTAGCCCGGGATCGCGATCAGGGGGATCCCAAATGCCTCCAGCAGCTGGCAGATACGCTCCACCGATCGGTCGAAGTCGGCCTGGAGCTCCTGGTCGAGCTTTTCCCGGGTCGACTTGTAGTCGGCATATCGCTCCTCCCGGAACGACGTGCCGGCATCGTTGATCCAGGCGACATAATCCGGCCGATATTTCTCCCGCAGTCGCAGCAGAAAATTCACTACGCCCCACGCGGCGGAGGTGTTTTCACCCTTGGCCGTGCGCAACGGCCGGGCGATCATCGCATAAAACGCCCGATAGATCAGGGCATAGCCGTCGATGAGGAAGATTTGTGGGGGTTTGTGGTTGGGGGCCATGCGGGGAAAGATAAGACGGGAAGGACGGGAAGGTCGGGAAGGTCGGAACGGCATTCCGGAAGCCAGACTTTCCCGTCCCTGCCGCTTACCCTTGTCGACGCACCCGGTTCACCGTGCGCTCGAATTCGGCCCGGGACCCCGGAGTAAGCCGGAGCCGGCCGAAGCCGGTCTCATCCTGAAAGAAGAGATTCAGCCGGTAGGTGAGATACGACCACCGGACCACCCGGCCCGCGGTCCCCGGGGTGGATTCGATGCTCTCATCGGGGGCCCCCAGTGCGATGAAAACCTCGCCCCGATCGGTACGCCAGCCGGGGACTCCCTCGTCGGTGAATTTGCCGTTCGCCGCGCTGATTCGAGCAAAGTACTGATTCAGCGCCTCATTCTCGGGGGTGACCTTATTGGGATCGGTGTCAGCATAAAACTCCCGCCAGAGCCGAGAGCGCTCAGCCGGCGGAGCCTTGCGCATGGCACTCACCCGGGCATCCTGGCCGAAGTACCGGAGCAGGTCGAGCATCTCGTCGAAGTTGGTGATCACCCATGCCTGGGAGAATGAGACCAGGGCGGAGATGGTACGCTCGGCAGGCCCGCTTCCGACCACCAGCTTCAGCTCACCGAGAGAGATGCTGTCGGGCGCCAGCCGGATAACCTGGCTCTCGACCGGGCGACCCCCACGGAACCGAAGGGAGTCGGTATAGATGACCTCTTGCTGCTCGTCGAGAACGTGAAACGGGACCGTTGCCGGGCCGGGGAAATCATATCCCTCGATGTAGGCCAGTAGTGTATCGGCTCCATATCCTACCGCGCCGCGAGGGTTCAGCACCACGGAGAGTGGGTCGGATCGACTGGCACGGCCGGTAGCCTGGTAGGTCAGAATCGGGGCCGAGGTGGTCCCTGTGGCGAAGGCCGGGGCAGTGTATTTCCCCTGGGCGCGACTCTCGGCGGTCGAGCTCGCATCGCGCACCGTGACACTGACATTGTATGGTCCGGAGGTGAGGCGAAGGATCTGCTGAAACAGCACGCTCTCGTCGGCGCGCAGGGTTTCCTGAAAGGTAGGGACCCGCACGATCTCGTCCCGGGTGAGCTCCACCGAACGAGTGCCTTCACGCTGGAACGAAATGCTCACCCGGTAGCGGGCAATGAAGAGCTTGCCCTCGCGCTGAAAGGCGAGGGCTCGATTCTCCAGCGAGAGCCCGATGAGAGTAATGACCGAGTCACCCGGGCCAGCGGCAAACGCCACTGCCCCTACGAATGGCAGCGGGTCTCCCGCCGCCAGGCGTCCGAGTTTCTGATAGAAGGAAGAGACGTTGACCAGCTGGGTAAGCTGGTCCGCCGGAGCCGGCGCATCACGGGTGCCGACCCGCTTCCAGCTGCCGCAATGAAGAGTGGCGGCGCTGAGCAGCACAACCGTAACGAGCCGACGCATGGCATTCTCCCGATGAACCGCAGACCTGCGCCATTGCAGGCTGCGGAAGGTTAGTGACGGCGGAGGAGAGGCGTCAAGCACAACTTGCTGCCTCTTGCGAGATTAACTAGCTTGGCCACGCCATGAATACAGACGCCTTGGCCGGTCGGACCATCGCCGGCTACCACCTCACGAAGTATGTGGGCGAAGGGGGAACGGCCACCGTCTATCGCGCCGAGCATCCGGAGCGCGGCGTGGCTGCGGTAAAGATCCTTCGTTCCAGGCTAGCCCAGGATCCGATTGCCATCAAGCGATTCCTGCGCGAGGCCGAGTACGGCGCTCGGGTGATCCATCCCAATATCGTTCGCACCTACGACTACGGTCAGGCGGACGGGCTCCATTTCTTGGCACTGGAGTGGGCCGACGGCGAGCCACTCGCGGAGTTCGTCAGCCGGTCGGGCAACCTGGCACCAGCTCTGGTGGCCAAGGTCGTCGAACAGATCGGCGCGGCACTGACCGCCGCCCACAAGGCAGGCATCATCCACCGCGACCTCAAGCCCGCCAACATCATGTACGACCCGGTCCGGCAGACCGCCAAGCTGCTGGACTTCGGCATTGCCCGAGATGCCGAACTCAACCCCGAGGAACGGCTCACCCGGGCGGGATTCTTCGTGGGAACCCTCCAGTACGTGGCACCCGAGACGCTGAGCGGTGAACTGGTCAAAGAACAGGCGGACGTTTACAGCCTGGCGACGATCACCTATTACCTGCTCACGGGCTGTCTCCCCTTTACCGGGAAGAGTCCAAGAGAGTTGTTTCAGCAACTACTAACCCAAGCTCCGGTCCCGCTTAACGAAGCCCGGCGCGGTCTCCGCTTTGCTCCGGCGGTGGACGCGGTCGTCATGCGGGGACTGGAGCGGGACCTCTCCAAGCGCTTCAAGACGGTGGACGAGTTCGCGCGCGCCTTCTGCACGGCTGTAGAGGAGACGCCGAAGCGGACCGGTTTCCTCACGGCACTGTTCCGGAAGACCGGGGAGTGACCGACCATGAGTCGCTCCGGCGGCTGTTGCTGGAGCGCTCGGTGCAGCGGGGAGATTTCGTGCTGGCCTCGGGACGCCACTCTTCCTACTACATCGATTGCCGCCTCGCGACCATGTCCGCTGAGGGGATGGTGCTGATCGGGCGGATGGGCTGGGAAGCCATCCGAAAAGCGGGCTGGCGGCCCGCAGCGGTAGGAGGCCTCACCATGGGCGCGGACCCGGTAGCCTACGCCATTGCCGCGGCGAGCTTCGGCAACGACCGGCCGGTGAACGCCTTCAGCGTGCGCAAGGAGGCCAAGGATCACGGCAAGGGCCGCCTGATCGAGGGTAACTTCAAGACGGAAGACCAGGTCGTCGTAGTTGAGGATGTGATCACCTCGGGTGTTTCCGCCGTCCGGGCCATCGCCGCCGTCGAACAGGCAGGAGGCCAGGTGCTCGGTGTCCTGGCAGTGGTCGATCGGGAACAGGGCGGACGCGCCGCGCTGGAGGCGGGCGGGCGGCGGGTGGTAACCCTGACTACCGCGGGCGAGCTCGGATTGGGAGACCTTTCGTGACCCGGCGTACCACCGGCCAGATCGTCGCCGCGATCGGTGCCCTGGTCGCGTTTGCCTGGGCCACCTGGGCAGCCCGCGACTCGGCGATTCCGGAGTTACGCGTCTACGACGGGTTCTGGATGATACTGGGGGCGGCAGTGGCCGTGATCCTGACAGCCCCTCTGGTCTGGCGCTGGCCTCGCGAACGCTCCCTGGTTGCGATCGCGATCGCAACCGTTCTAGGAAGCATGCTGCCGCTCGGCCTGTCGGCGCTCAGGCTACACATCCCGATCATGGCTCGTCTGCGGGGGTCCTGGGTTCTGGGCGGGGCGGACGTGGTAGGTCCACCCCTGGTGATAGGTTTCCTCTGTTTGTGGTTTGCGGTACGCAAGCACGGCACCGAAAGGAGACAAGAATGAGCAGTACCTCGCCGGATCCGTCGCTGCACTGGAACTGCTAGACCATCTTGCCGATCTCCACCCGAACCCTGAGCACAAGCAGTTTTTCACCGGCCTCTCCGCTGAGGCGCAGGAGGACCAGAAGGTGCTTCAGCGATTGCTGGACCAAGTGGGTGGCGAAGAAAGCACGGTGCGATGAGGGGGCAACCACGCGAAGGCTGGGTCCTTTTCGACGGAGCCTGCGGGATCTGTAGCCGCTGGGTTCCTTTCTGGGGTCCGACCCTACGGCGGCTGGGCCTGGATATCGCCCCCTTGCAGAGCGACTGGGTGCAGGAGCGGACCGGTCTAGCGTCGGATGAGCTCACCAGTGACCTCCGCCTGCTGCGCCCCGATGGCAGCCTGATCTCGGGCCCGGAGGTGTATCGCTACGTCATGCGGCGAGTCTGGTGGGCGTACCCGGTTTACCTTATGTCGGAAGCTCCGGGGCTCCGCCAGCTCTTCGACTGGAGCTACCGCACCTTTGCCCGTCACCGGCTACAAATCTCAAACAGCTGCGGCCTGCCTCAGTGATCAAGATCGAAACCGCCCAGCCACCTTTGACACCGGAGGCGACCGTGGATGAGGAAGTCTTCAATCTCGAGGTCCGAAAGTTCCTCAAGCGATTTGGCGTGACGGCGCAGCGAGAAATCGAAAAGTCGGTAGATGCCGCCCTGAAAAGTGGGGCACTCAAGGGAACTGAGGTTCTCGCTGTGCGCGCAACCCTGGACATTCCTGGCGTTCTCCCAGAGCTCCAAGTCGATGGTGAGATCACCCTATCGAAGCCTGCGTGATTCAGACTAGTGCCAGTTTTTGCACACTATTGACGCGGCGATGTACGCTTGTCGATCTTCTCGCGACCCCCAGCCATCCTACAACTAGGGAGTCGCGCCCATGCGTACGCCGCAGGGTTCCGCAGGCACCTCGCCGGGCCAACTCATCAACCCTCGCGAGCGTTGGCTGTACGGTCTCATGGTGGTGGTGAGTTTGGTGGTGTACGCCGGGCTGGTTCTGGTTGGCCTCGGCGATCCCAAGGCCGCTTCCATGATCGTCTTTTACGGCCTCGTGTTCGCCCTGGTGGCCCTGTTCGGCCACGGGCTGGCGCTTGGCCGGGTTCGCGGCAACAGTGTGAGGGTCTCGGAGCGGCAGTTCCCCCAACTGCATCGCCTGGCCGCGGCGCATACCCGCCGATTGGGGATGGAACGGGTGCCGGACATCTACCTGATGCAATCGGGAGGCATCCTCAACGCCTTCGCGACCCGTTTCCTGGGCCGGGATTTCGTCATCATCTATTCCGATGTGCTCGAGCTTGCCCTGGCTCAGGGCGAGGCAGCAGTCGGCTTCATCGTCGGCCACGAGCTCGGCCATGTGTGGCGGGGGCATCTCAAGTATCGCTGGCTGACCGCTCCCGGACGGCTCTTCCCCTATCTCGGACCGGCCTACTCCCGCGCGTGTGAGTACACCTGTGACCGTATCGGGGCGTTCTGCCAGCCGGAAGGCGCCATCTCCGGACTGTTGGCGCTCGCGGCGGGCAAGCAACTCCATGCCCATGTGGACGTGCGCGAGTTTGCGGCTCAGGCCGAGACGGACAAGGGATTCTGGGTCCGCCGAGCGGAGATCATATCGTCGCATCCGCGTCTGCCGAAGCGGGTGGCCGCCTTACTGAAAGCCGGGGTCGCAATCCCGGTCCGGAGTCAGTTGACGCTCACCAGCGCCGCAGCCTAGCTCCCCCACCGACCAGCGTCGCGGTGCCGTCCTGGACGGCACCCGGCGACTGGCCGGGCTGTTGCATCCGCTCCGAGTTCCCCTCATCGTACGTCTGGCCTGCACAACCACATCAGCGGCTGAGGTCGTTCCGGACAGCTCACCGCAGATGTCTGTCGCTCGTGTCCACCATCCTTGAGGAGGCCGCCATGACACGCCGAACGCGTTACGGGTTGGACCGGGTGATCGTGTGGCCGGGCGAGCAGCGGGCCTCCACGTGGACTTTCGGCGGCAAGACAATGTCCGGTGTCGAGCAGAGCTACGCCGTCCGGGATGAGAATTTCCCCTCCCGAAATGAGTGGGAATTCGTGGTTCGCATTCCTCATGGCCGGGACGAGCGGGTCGAGGTGCGGCCCCGGAGCACGCCCAACGTGAAGGTGTGGGCCGAATTGCCCGATCGTTCGCTCACCTTCTCCCGGGCAACCAAGGGCGACGCCAAGGGAAAGTGGTACTGCCAGGTCGCCCTGGCCGACCCAACCGGTGCGAAAAGCCGAGACATCGTGCGGGCCGATCAGCGGAACGAATTGCCTGCGTGGTTCGACTCGCTCAAAGGCCGCATGCGAAAAAAGCAGAACGTCAGGAGCACCCGTGGAACCGACGGAGAGGTCCTAGTGGTATTGGTGCCGGCCCGCGACCACGTGGCCATGATCCGACTCTTCTTTGCCACCAAGGTGTGGATCTTGAAAGAGAGAATCGCGCTGGAGGTATGAGCTCATCAGGAGCGCATCTCGCTTGTGCCGCGTGCGCCGAGGTGGCTGG
Source organism: Gemmatimonadota bacterium (assembly GCA_041500125.1). GTDB lineage: Bacteria > Gemmatimonadota > Gemmatimonadetes > Gemmatimonadales > GWC2-71-9 > CAVVWJ01. The sequence continues at coordinate 45,321 of JBGQLP010000013.1, read as the reverse complement.
TCAACTCTCCGCACCCGGCGGGGTCATTCTGGATGACGGCCTCTGGTTCGTCAGCCACCATACCGGGCCCTTCACCGATCCCGGGGAGCTGATCGTCAAGACTCGGCGGCACTGCGAGTCTCTGGCCGCGCTCACACCCGCCGAGGCCAAGGCGCTCGGGCCGATTCTTCAGACGGCGGTGCAAGCTCTGGAGCGTGCAGTCGTGGCCGAGCGGATCTATGCCGTTTCCTTCAATGAGCGACTGCGCCACGTGCACTTCCTGCTGCTCCCGAGGACGTCAGATATGCCGCGGGGGCACGTGATCTCGGATGTTTATAGGCGAGTGCGCAATCTGCTTCGCAAGACCGGCGTGCTGCGGAACCCGAGTCCAGCGGACCGTGCGGCGGCGGCCGAGCGGGTGCGGCAGGAGTGGCGATGACCTCGGCGCCGGCGCTTTTGATTGAGCGACTGGCGAACGAGGCTGAGGCCCAGGCTTGCGCCCGTCTCATGGCGAGTTCGGAGCCCTGGATAACCCTGGGACGAACCTACGAGACATCGCTCAGGATGGTGCAGGATCCGACCCGGGAGGTCTACGTTGCCCGCGACGATGTCGGGCTCGCGGGGTTTCTTATCCTGTGCATGACCGGTGCGTTCGTGGGCTACATCCAAACGATCTGCATTCAATCCGACCGACGAGGTCAGGGCCTCGGATCGCGCCTGGTTCAGTTTGCGGAGGATCGGATCCTGGAGGAATCGCCCAACGTGTTCATGTGTGTGTCCTCCTTCAATCATGACGCCCAACGACTCTACGAACGCCTGGGCTATCGCGTGGTAGGCGAGCTCACCAACTACATCGTCGAGGGTTATTCCGAGATTCTTCTCCGCAAGACCCGGGGACCGCTGGCCACATTCGCCCCCGAAAAGCGGGGCTCAGCGCGCGCCGAGGTATGGCGCACCGTGCGGGGAGAGGATAGGATCGAGGAACAGGAGGACGGCTCTCACATGCGGGAAGCGCGGTTGCGCCCGGAGTTTGCAGATCTCTATCCAACGCTGACCCCGGGACAGTGGGAGCCGGCGGCACGGATAGCGGAGGTTGTCCTGGCCCGCCTCCTCCTCTTGGAGATCTCGGAGGCCCCCATTCAGGAGCGGATCCTGAACGAAGAGCACTTCGAGTTTCGGGGGGAAACGCCCGATGGGGCGCCCAGGATCCCCCGTACCTCGCGCGCGGCGGACCGAGACGATGAGTAACATGGAGGACGCCAGGTACCCGATCGGGCCGTTTCGGTTTGACGGAAAGGCGGATCCTGGCCGGCGAATGCAGTGGATAGATGAGATCGCGGCCGCCCCGGACCATCTACGCTCTGCGATAGCGGGCCTCACACCGGCACAGTTGGACACCCCCTATCGGGAGAAGGGGTGGACGGTTCGCCAGGTGGTGCACCACCTCCCCGACAGCCATCTGAACGCGTACACCCGGATCAAGCTCGCGCTCACCGAGGACGAGCCCACGATCAAACCTTACGAAGAGGCCCGCTGGGCCGAGCTGCCGGACGCGCGGACCGGGCCGATCGAGATCTCACTGGCCCTGCTGGAGAGTCTCCACCGGCGGTGGGTGTTGCTCCTTCGCGAGCTGACGCCGGATGACCTCAAGCGGCGGTTTCGGCACCCGGAGCATGGACGGAGCATGGGACTCGACGAGGTGCTGGCGTTGTACGCCTGGCACGGTCGCCATCACGTCGCTCACATTACCTCCCTGCGAAGACGAATGGGCTGGAACTGAGAACCGGTTGGCGGTTCCCCAACCCGGTCGTCACCCAGACCACGCCCGCATCGGCTTTCTACGAGCCGAGGAATACCAACCCACCCGGAGGCTCCCATCCTCAGTCCGATCCTGCTCCGCACAGCCGGTCTTCTGGCGCTCTCCAACATCTTCATGACGTTTGCCTGGTACGCCCACCTGCGGAATCTGGGAGACCGCCCCTGGTACCTCGCCGCGGTCGTAAGCTGGGGGATCGCGCTCTTTGAGTACTTGCTCCAGGTTCCGGCTAACCGCATCGGCTACACCGCGTTGTCGCTCTCGCAGCTCAAGATTATGCAAGAGGTGATCGCGCTGATCGTGTTCGCCCCCTTTGCCGTGCTGTACATGCGCCAACCGATCAAGCTGGACTACCTCTGGGCTGCACTCTGCCTGGTGGGAGCGGTGTACTTCGTCTTTCGCTCGCCGGGAACGCCTTGATCAGACGGCTGGTGCCGGCGGCATTGGTGACCGGCTGGTTGGCCGGTTCTCCGCTGGCTGGCCAGGTGCAGCAGGAGCGGGCGCGGGAGCTGGGTATCCCGCTCGACGGCACGCCGGGCCTGCTGGACGCCATTACGGATGTGCCCGGAGTCGCGGTGGGTCACGAAACCATCGTGAGCGGATCCGGAAGGCTCCGGGTGGGCGTTGGTCCGGTGCGGACCGGGGTGACCGCGGTGTTCCCTCGAGGTACCGGTGACCTGGCTCCGGTGTTTGCCGGATGGTTCAGCCTGAACGGGAATGGGGAGATGACGGGGACTCCGTGGATAGACGACTACGGCCTGCTGTTGTACCCCGTGACCATCACCAATACCAACAGCGTCGGCGCCGTGCGCGATGCGATCATCGAATGGGGACGAACCCGGGTTCCCGGAGTCTTTAACTGCTGCTTACCCACGGTGGCCGAGACCTGGGATGGCGACTTGAACGACATCTATGGATTTCACGTCAAGAAAGAGCATGTGCTCGCCGCGCTGAGAGCAGCCAAGGCGGGTCCGGTGGCAGAGGGAAACGTTGGCGGGGGGACCGGAATGCAATGCCTGGGGTTCAAGGGTGGGATCGGCACCGCGAGCCGGCGGATCGAGAGCCAGGACGGAGGCTTTACCGTGGGGGTGCTGGTCCAGTGCAATTTTGGCCTCCGGAGACAGTTACGGATTGGCGGGGTGCCGGTGGGTCAGGAGGTGAGCGAGCCGAAACCCTGCTACGACACGAGTCGCCCGCTGCCAGCGGACCAGGCTGCGATGAGGTGTCCGGCGGGTGAGCAACGCGACCGCGAGCACGGGTCGATTATCGTGATCGTTGCGACCGATGCACCGTTGCTTCCCCATCAACTGCGTCGGGTGGCGCGCCGAGCTGCTCTCGGCATCGGCCGCATGGGCGGGATAGCAGGATCGGGATCGGGAGATTTGTTCCTGGCCTTCTCCACCGCAAGCACGGGAACCGCCGACAGCGTGGGTGTGAACTCGGTGTCGATGTTGCAGGATGAGCGCATCGATCCGATCTACGAGGCTACCGTGCAAGCCACTGAGGAAGCCATTATCAATGCGCTTCTTGCCGCCAAGACCATGACCGGCGCCGACGATCTTCGGGTACCCGCCCTCCCGCACGATCAACTCCGGGCAGTGCTGCGGAAGTACGGCCGCCTGTCCCGCTGAGTAACGCTACGAGCCACGCCTATCCCAGCTGCCGGCGGCGACCGGGTGAAACGTCGACCAGGTAGTCTGGTAGGGAATCACCATCAGCTCGATGAACCGGCTGAGCGCCACCGAGAAGGGAAAACGGTGTCTGAATTCCAGCGCCGTAAGACCAAGCATGGCCCGCAGATGGCGGCCGAAGCTCTGGGGTGAAGAGTATTCCAGCCGGTAGGAGACATCGGCCACCGACAGGCCGGCGGTTTCGAACAGGTAGGCCGCATGCACCAGGCGGATTGCGGCAAGGTAATTCTTGGGCGACGGAAGGCCCGCCCGCGCAAATCGGGACATAAGGGTGCTGGGCCGCACGTAGAGCCGTTGCGCCAGAGTCGTGACGGTCGGAGTGTCAGGGGCCAGTCGGATGAGAGCCTCGACGAAGAGTCGGGCATCGGCCGGCGCTTCGGCCAGAGCGTCGAGGATAGGGCCCTGAATTCGGGCGACGGCCCGGGTGGCTGGTTGGCCAACCACTTGGCGCAGGCGGTTCCACCCGGTTGGCGAAGTCACGTCCACCACCTGGCGCACTCCCGATGCACCCAGGCGGAGCAGCATTTCCGTGGCTGACGGGTCGTGCTGAGAGACCAGTGCTACCGTGGGAATTCCGGGGAACTCCCGCACCAGATGACCCAGCACCTCCACCTGCTCCGGCCCACACCGATGGACGGAGACGAGCACGGCATCCACCGGGCGCTCGCGCACGATCCGGACAGCCTCGGGGATGGAATCCCGGTGCAGTACCGCGAAACAGCCGCTGCCGGCCGCGTCCACCCTGGGGCGCTCGACCGGGAGCAGCACCGTGGCGACGGTAGGCGACCCTTCGGTTGAGCTGAAACGCACTGTGTCCCCTTGGTAGGTCGTGCAGGAGGGTACGTCCGCTACGTCAAAGAAGATTAAATCTGAAACGGCGCGAAGCTCGATTTCGTCGGGTTCAAAAGCACGCGAATGGAACTAGCCGCCGGCAGGCAACGTTTCAGCCCGCCTGCCGGTCGAATCAAGGCTCGGCGGTATGGCGTGGCGCAGACCGGATGTATTTTCAACTCACCCTAACCGGTCTCGGATGTGAGCGATATAACCGTTGACCTGTTCACCGCGTTGCAGGCGGCGCTGGGGCCTCAGTATCGGCTCGAGCGGGAGCTTGGTCGCGGGGGTATGGGTGTGGTCTTCCTCGCCACCGACACGACCCTCGACCGCCGGGTTGCCGTAAAGGTGGTTCATCCCGAGCTCGCTTCCCACGAATCGATCACTCGCCGGTTCCTGGCCGAGGCTCGAACCATCGCCCGGCTCCGCCATCCCAACATTGTTGCAGTTCACTCGGCCGGCAGCGCGGACGGTTTGCTCTATTACCTGATGGACGAGGTCGCCGGCGAGAGCCTTCGGCAGCGGCTCCTGCGGGAAGGGCGCCTCTCGCCGGAGGAGACCGCCCGCATCGTCTCAGATCTCGCAGCCGCGCTGGACGTAGCCGGTCGCGCCGGGGTGGTGCATCGCGACGTCAAGCCCGAAAACGTCCTGCTTGACCACGGGAGTGGACGGGCCCTGCTGGCCGATTTCGGGATCGCCCGTGCCGTGGCGGTGGATCCGGGCGGCTCGAGCACCGGTCAGGGCGTGGCGGTGGGCACTCCGGTGTACATGAGTCCGGAGCAGGCCGCCGGGGAGGAAATCGATACCCGGAGCGATCTCTACGCCCTGGGTGTGGTGGCCTACGAGATGCTCGCCGGCCAGCCACCCTTCCAGGGACCACATCGCGTGGTCGTCTCCAAGCACATTGCCGAGCGGCCCACCCCGATCGAGCGCGTCCGTCCGGAAACCCCCAGGGGGCTTGCCGGCGCCATCATGCGGTCGCTGGAGAAACAACCGGACGAACGGTGGCAAACCGGAGAGGAGTTTCGCCAGGCGGTATCAGGCGAGCGGGCCGCGCCGCGTCGCGATCGCCGGGTCCGCCACCAGTTGCTCGCTCTGGGAGCGGTGGCGCTCGTGATCCTCACGGCCACCGTGGGCCTGGCGCGGCGGAGCCCGGGGCCACCGCGGGGGGTCAACCCCCGCCACTCCATCCTGGTGTTGCCATTCGACAACCTGCGGGATGACCGCTCGGTCGATTGGCTACGCGACGGCAGCGTCAGCATGCTGGGACTCAACTTGTCGCAGTGGAACGACCTCACGGTGGTGGACCACGAGCGCCTGCATGACCTGCTGGCGCAACACCGTCTCAAGGTGGGCGACGACATCGGACTCGACATGGCCCGCCGCCTGGCCCGGGAAGCGGGAGTCTGGACCGTGGTGCTGGGCGACTTCGCCCCCGCAGGTGACTCGCTGCATCTGGTGGCTCGGGTCTACGATGTGGCAACCGGCAAGCGGGTCGACGTCGCCCGAGCCGACGGGCGCCCCGGAACCGACGTCCGGCCGATGTTCGACCAGCTGGCGGCCAGGCTTCTGGATCTCTCGGGCGCGCCAAACGAAATAAAAATCGGACTCGCCTGGGCGACCACCGGATCACTGGAGGCGTTCCGATCCTACCTGAGTGGCGTTGAGCAGCTCAATCATTGGGATCTAGCCGGTGCGGAACGGGACCTGGAGCGGGCTATTGCGGTGGATAGCACCTTCGGTCTGGCCTACTACAAGCTGGCGCTCACCCGCGGATGGATCGTGGGTATGGACGATTCCATCTCCGACCGGGCCCTCCTTCGGGCCACCACCTATTCCGGCAACCTGCCGGCGCACGAGCGCACGGTGATCAATGCGTATCGCGCATTCATCGGGCGGGAGTTTCCCGAGGCCCGCGGGCTTTACCAGCAGCTCATCGCCCGTGATGCCGGAGATGCGGACGCGTGGTATGGACTGGGAGAGGCCTGGTTCCACGACACCGCCGGCCCCAACGAGGCCCCAGCGTGGACCCATGCAATCCGGGCATTCAAACGGACGCTCGCCCTCGACCCTAACTACGCTCTGGCCTACGAGCACGTGCAGGGCATGCTGAGCCTGGCAGCGGTAGATCCGCCGTTGTACGCATTGCTCGCCGCCGATTCGTTCGCCGTCACCCGGACCCCGGCCGGCCGGCCGCTGATGGACAGCCTGACTGTACGAGCCGCGGTACAACGGGCTCGCGCCGAGGCATTGGCTTCCGCCCGGACTTGGGTCTCGAGTCAGCCCACCACCTTGCGCGCCCATGGCGCGATGGTGGACGCGTACGTATCCGCCCGCAACTACAACGGAGCGCTGTCCGAGGTCGAGCGATTCCGCTTGGCCACTCCCTTGCACCCGGAGCTTCCATTCGTCGAGGCGCGGGTGCGGTTTGCCTCCGGTGACATCGACCGCGCCGCTGCTCAACTCCGCACCGCACTCGACACGATGGCGCCGCAGGATTTCCGGCCTTACCAGGGCACTCCTACGGTGGTGAGTGACATCGCCGCGGCAGCCAACGTCTTTGCCTACCAGGGCGACCTCACCAACGCGGCAAAGGCGCTGGACCTGGCCGACCAGGTACGGCGGGAAGTCATTCATCACCCAAACTCGGCTGGCCCGAAGGGCGAATCATGGCGCCGCATTGTACTCGGCGAGCTGTATGCCGCGGCGGGTGGCCCCACATCCGCGCTACGCCAGATCTGGCAAGGCACGGCTGAGGCGGCACGCATGGCCCCACCCGACGAGCGAAAGCACATCGCGCATAGCGGTGCCACCGCGGCAATCGGCCTCTTCACCGGTCTCGCGGCAGACCCAACCGCACTGAACGAGCTTCAGGCTATCTCGGGAGAGCCAACTCTGAAGGCCGTGCGGGCGCTTCTCGCCGTGAGCCGGGGAGACTCGGTGGGCGCCCGCCGGACGCTGGCGGAGCCCGACTCGTCGGAGTTTGGCAAGTACATGTACATGGTCTACACCAAGCCCTTCGTCGCCCAGGCGTACTATCTGCTGGGGGACTATGAGACGACCCTTCGAATGCTCGAAGGTTTTCAGCCTTCGGCGCTCCAAACCGGTGGCTTCGACTCGCGCTGGGGCATGCTCGGGCGGGTCCGGCTGCTGCGGGGGGCGGCGTATGAGCGATTGGGCCGGCGAGCCGAGGCCAGAGAGGAATACCGCCAGGTTCTGGCCCAGTGGAAGGCCGCCGATCCCGCGCTGCTGCCTTTCATCCAACAGGCGCAGCGAGGGTTGGCGAGGGTAGGGCATGCGGGATAGCTGGGACCTGGAAAGCACGATAAGAATTGCAGTTAGCGTCCAAAGCTCCTAGCACCAAGCCCCCAGCCTTGTTATCTTCTACCCACTGGTCGAGCACGATGGTCGCGGGTGCCGCAAGGTGCCCGAGGAAAGTCCGAGCTCCATCGGGTAGACTGCCAGGTAACTCCTGGGCGCCGCAAGGCGACGGACAGGGCCACAGAGAACAGACCGCCCGGAAATTGGGTCGAAAGACCCGAGCTAAGGGTAAGGGTGAAACGGTGGGGTAAGAGCCCACCGCACCGCTGGTAACAGTGGTGGCAGGGTAACCCCCAGTCGGAGCAAGGCCAAATAGGCGGCGAGGTGTGACCCACACCGACCGATTTCGGTAAGCCGCGGGTAGGCTGCTAGAGGTGGCCGGCGACGGCCATCCCAGACAGATGACCATCTCCCGGGGAACCCCCGGGAAACAGAACTCGGCTTACGGCTCGACCAGCGACGGCCCCCCGGAGACCTTCCGGGGGGCTGTTGGTTTTGGCCTAGCTAGCCGGTTACCTTATCTGGCTCGAACTTCCTTGGGGAAAGAGATGCTGTTACGTACTGCCGGTCTCACCGCACTGGCCGCCACTGGAATGGCCGTACCGGGATCGATGGGAGCGCCATCGACCACAAAATACCGGATCGATCAAACCCTCTCTCAGGAGATCGATGCCACGGCAGCAGGCGGGGCGAAGCAGCGGATTGCGTTCAGCACCACCAGCTTTGTGACCGTGACCCTGGCCGATAGCGCGGGTGGGAAGGCCATGCGAGTGGTGGTGGACTCAATGCGGGGCGACAGTGCCTCGCCCATCCCGCCCGCCGTACTGGACAGCGCCCGGGGAGCGGAATTTCGCGGCTTCGTCCAAAAATCGGGGAAGCCGGCCGGGCTGGAACCAGTCGGCAACGTTGGGGCGGCAGCCCAGATCCAGGGGCTGCTGAGCGACTTCTATCCCTGGACCAGGCCGGGTCTGAAGATTGGCGAGAGTTGGTCCGATACGACCGCGAAGACCAACGGCACCGGCAGCGACAGTGTGACGGTCCGGCGGGTCAGCGCCTACAAAGCGGCCGCAAACGAGACCCACGACAGTCGTAAAGCTGTGCGGGTGACCGAGGACTTCACCTCATCGGTCGCCGGCACCCAGCCCACTCCGAATGGGCCCGCCCGAATCGAGGGAAGCGGCAGCGGCAGCGGCGCATACTATGTCGGGACTGACGGCCGGTACCTGGGCGGATCCTGGCAGCAACAGTCGTCGCTCAAGATCTCCGGGTCGTTCGCACCCCAACCGCTTCCGATCACCATCGTTCAGAAGACCAAAGTCAGCACTCTCAAGTGAGTTCGGGAATGGACCTGAGATCCAGTCTCGCAACGCTCGCGTGTCTCGCGGTGGTGGGGTGCAGCTCGGCCACCTCGGGAACCGGCACTCCCAGTGGGCCCACTCCCCAGCCGAACCCGACCACACCCGGTGTGCCGACGCCGAGCGGCATCACCTACCTTCCGGTGCGCGACGTGGCCTACGCACTGAATCGGCATGATAGCCTCACGCTGCAGCTCCCCGGGGGCGCCAGTCAGCAGCAGCTCATCGACCGGACCGCATATCTGAGGGTGACGCTCGTCCGAGACCCGGCGGGATACCTGGCGACCATCGTGCTGGACTCGCTTCAGTCGGCGGTAGGAGGCGTGCCGGCGGTTCCCGATTCCATTCTCCCCGCGCGGGGAACCCGCTGGACCGCCACCCTCACTCCTGACGGCAAGCTGTCGGCACTCAAGGCCGACCGATCCAGCACCATGGGCGATCAGGTCGGCAGCAATCTTCGAACGCTCTTCCCCGCTCTGCCGCCCGGCGGCGTCCGCGCCGGCATGGAATGGACCGACAGCACTGAGGTCCCGATCCGGGTTGACGCGTTCGACGCCACCGAGCAGTCGCTCACCAGCTACCGGGCGATGGATAGCGACGACCCCAACGCCAAGAAGGCCATCAAGCTGGAGAACAGTGGGACCTATCAGCGAAGCGGGAAGGGCACGCAGTACGATCAGAAGCTCGAGATGACCGCTTCAGGCATGCGGACATCGGTTTACTATCTGAATCCGGATGGCACCCTGGCCTCGGCTCACGGAAGTGATTCGGGCGACATGACCATCACGGTGCCGGCGGTGGGACAGACGGTGCCGGTGAAGCAGTCTGGAAGCTACTCGATTACCTCACTTCGCCCGGGCAAGCGCTGACCTGCGGGCCCAAGAACCCTCAGAAGACCGTGTTGGGATCGCGACCCAACTCCTGAACGCTGCGGACCGGGTTTTCCTCGCCTGTTGGAGCCGGGGCCTCAGCCTGCCGCTGCTGCCGCAAACGCTCGATTCGTTCCACGGCGCCGACCTTGATCCGGCTCAGGGTGATGCCGAGGCGCTTCCGGGTGGCACCTCCGCTTTCCGGCGCGAGAAGCGCCGCCAACCCCGCCCCGATAAGAAATCCGGTCAACCCGATGAGCTGTTTGTCCCGCCGAGCCTGCCGTTTTCTCCGGCCGATTTCCCACTGCAATTGCGCGATGGTGTCGGCTGCTTCGCCCCGAAGATTCCGCAGTCCGCGGCCGACCCGCTTCCGAGTCCGAGCCCCCTCCTCGGGAGCCAGCAGGATGGCCGCGCCGGCGCCCACCGCCGCGGCGAGCACGACGAGGGTGCCGAACCCGCCACGCCCACCGCGAGCGGCGCCGTTGGCAGTTTCGAGTTCGAGATGGGTATGATCTTCCGCCATTGTATTCCTCCTGATTCCCAGCCGTCTTCTGATTCCCAGCTCCGGACCCGCTAATCCACCAGGCGGAGCGGCATCACCAGCGCCAGATAACTTGCCGGATCGTCCCATCCCACGGGCTCGCAAGTGGCCGCGCGCTCGGGAGCCTTGAACGTCATCCGGACCTCGTCGGTCGGAATGTACTTGAGGATCTCGAGCAAGTAGGCCGCGTTGAAGCCGATTTCCAGGGGGTCACCCTCATAGCTCACGTTGAGCTCCTCCTGGGCCTCGCCGAGGTCTGGAGTCTGCACCGAGAGCTTGCACGACCCATTGGCAAAGGCCATGCGAATCCGGTGAGTCTGATCGCTGGCGACGATGCTCATGCGGCGGAGCGCGGCGGTGAGCGCCCCCTTGTCGGCGGTGGCGACCTTGTCGTTCTCCCGGGGAATGACCTGCTCGTAGTTGGGGTATGGTCCCTCGATCAGCCGGGTAAAGATCTGGGTCGAGCTGGTGCGGAAGCCAAGGTGGTTTTCGCTTCGCGCGATCTCAACGGTCTCATCGGTGCCAAAGAGCCGGCGGATCTGTTCCAGCGCCTTGGGAGGCACGATCAGGTCCGCCTGTGAGGCGCCCTGGGTCTCTGCCGTCGGCACGTCCATTCGGGCGAGGCGGTGGCCGTTGGTGGCGACCATTCGCATCCGTTCGGGGCGGAGCTCCCAGAGCACGCCATTGAGGATCGGACGGCTCTCTTCGGTGCTGGCCGCAAAGGCGACGTGGCTGATGAGCTTCTGGAGCTCCTTCGAGGAGGTCCGCCAGCCTCCCTCGAACTTTACGCTGGGAAAGGCCGGGAACTCTTCCCGGGGCAGCCCCAACAGGCGAAAGCGCGAGCGTCCGCACTCGATGGTGACTCGCTGCTCGCCCGACGCCGTGAGGCGGATAGCCGCGCTGGGTAGCTCCCGCACGATCTCGACCAGTTTCCGAGCAGGGAGCGTGATGGCGCCTTCCTGATCGACCGATGCCGAGACGGTGGTGCTGACGGCGATGTCGAGATCGGTGCCCGATAGACGAATGCCCTCTTTCGTGGCCTCGAGCAGGATATTCGACAGGATCGGCAGCGTCGTTTTCGCAGGGACACTAGCGGCTACCGCGACGAGTCCTTCCTGCAACTGCTCCCGCGTGATCGTGAGCTTCATCCCTCTCCCCGGATGGCTATGATCATCTACTACTCTTCCATTTAAAAGATTTAGTAGCCGTAGTAGAGGGTCTGGAAATGTTGAGTGGCGCGACAACCAGTCGGCTCAGTCGCCACTTACGCCCTCATCCTGTTGTCGACTCCCTGTGTGCAATGGGGACTGAGCCTAGCACAATCACTTCACTGTCCACCGCTGTCCAGAGTTCCCACAGCCGCCGTACCCGCGCGGGGATTATTCTGCGCACAACTCCTGACGGGCGTGCTCCACCCGCTCTCGAAAGCCACGGTCGCGCGACATCTGGCGGCTCACCTTGTCCACGCTGTGAATCACCGTGGAGTGATCTCTCCCGCCGAAGGCCTGTCCGATCTCGACCAGCTGCATTTCCAGCAACTCGCGGGCGAGATACATCGCGATCTGGCGCGGCACGGTGAGGGTCTTGATCCGAGCCTTGGACCGGAGTCCCTCGGGGGTGACTCCCCATCGCCGGGCCACGACCTCCTGCACCTTATTGATCGAGGGTAGCGCCTTGGGTGCCGCGAGCCCATCCTCGCCCGGACGAATCTTGTCCGAGAGCGCCTCGCGGGCCAGCTCGATCGAGACCTCTTTATGCTTCAACGACGCGAACAGCAGCAACTTAATGATACAGCCCTCGAGCTCACGCACATTCGATCGCACGTGCTCGGCGATGAACCGGAGCACGTCGTCCGGAATGGTGAGCTCCAGGTGGTCCTGCTCCTGTTTCTTCCGCAGGATGGCGATCCGGTGCTCCAAATCCGGCTGCCCAATGTCGGCCACCATGCCCCACTCGAATCGGCTGACCAGGCGGGCCTCCAGGCCGGGCAGCTCCTTCGGAGGGCGGTCGGAGGTCAGCACGATCTGCCGGTTACCCTCATAGAGCGCGTTGAAGGTGTGAAAGAACTCCTCTTGGGTCATCTCCTTACCTTCGAGAAAATGCACGTCGTCCACCAGGAAGAGGTCCACGTCCATCCGATACCGGCGGCGAAACTCCGGCATGGTGCGGCTGTGGATGCTCTCAATGACCTCGTTGATGAACTGCTCGGCCCCGACGTAGAGCACCCGGGTCTCGGGATGGCGCTCGCACACGATGTGGGCAATCGCCTGCATCAGGTGGGTCTTGCCCAGGCCGGTGGCCCCGTAAATGAAGAGCGGATTGTAGGTCTTGCCCGGCGACTCGGCGGCGGCGTGGGCCGCGGCGGCGGCCAGCTCGTTGGACTTGCCGATCACGAAGGTGTCGAAGGTATACCGCTCGTTGAGCGGCTGAGCGCTCGGATTGATCTGCGGGTTGGCTGCGGCCGGGCTGGACGGCGCGACGAAGAAATCCATCTGCGGCCGTTTCTGCCGATCTTCGTTGACCCGGAAGACGATGGACGTCGGCTGCCCCAGGACCGGCTCGGCTAAACGGGAGAGCAGCGGCGCGTGCTTGCTCTCGTTCCACTCCACCGCGAACTGATCCGGCGCGCCGATGATGAGGCGGCCTTCATCGAGGGCGATGGCCTCGGTCGGCTCGAGCCACGTTCGGATCGTGTGGTCGGGGAGTTCGCGATGCGCCTCGTCGAGAATGCGCTTCCAAGCGTCTTTGGCTGACAGCTGCATCGGTACTCGAAAACGGAAGGGATTTTTTCAAGGGCGAGAGATGTTATGGGTCGGGTGTGGAAAAGTCAATCGGGGCTTGACAGGAGAAAAAAGGCGAAGAGGACGGAAAGGGCGGGAAGGGCGGAGCGGCGAAGAAGAAAACTGGGATGGCCAAAAGAATTTTCCGTCGGCTCCGCCCGCTCCCTCCTCTCGGTCACTTTACTTGACCCTAAGCCTCTCCTCCGACTAACTTCCCCGGCTCACTTGGGAGGGTTCCTCGAATGAAGCCGTCGTATCGGCCACGCAATAAGCGCCGGATCACCAAGCATGGGTTTCGGGCGCGGATGGCCACCCGCTGGGGACGCGCGGTTCTTTCCCGCCGGCGGAAGAAAGGCCGGAAGCGGCTGACCGTTTCGCTGCCGTCGAAGCACGGAGGCTCCTGACGGCATCGGCGCGCCTCCCGCGGGCTCACCGGCTCGCGAGCGCGTCCGACCTTCGCCGCGCCCTCACTCATGGCCGGCGCCGCCGTTTCGAGCACTTGGACATGATCTGGATCGACAACCAATCGGGCCAACCACGGATGGGACTCGTCGTCCCCAAGTTTCACTCGTCCGCGGTGGCCCGCAATCGTTTGCGCCGCCGGCTGCGAGAGATCTGGCGGCGAGAGATCCAGGCCCGGCAACCGGCATGGGACGTGGTCATCAAGGTGCGTCGTGAGGCCTATACCGCCAGCTTCGATGCGCTCCGGGCACAGCTCCTCGCCTGGCGCGACACTGTGCTGGCAGCCGGGTGAGCCGTGTCCCGAGTTCTGCTCCTGCCTCGTCGCTTCGTCGCCACGCTGATTCGAGGCTATCAGCTCCTGATATCTCCACTGCTTCCTCCGAGCTGCCGGTTTACCCCGTCCTGCTCCCAGTACGCGCTCGAGGCCGTCAGCCGGCACGGCGCACTCCGGGGGAGCTGGCTCGCCGCCCGACGCCTCGCTCGCTGCCATCCGTTTCACCCGGGCGGGTTCGACCCCGTCCCTTGACCACGTGAACTGAGTCCATGGACCGCCGTACGATTTGGGCGATTTTGTTGATGATGACCATCGCAATCGCTCCTGCGATTTTTTTCAAGAAACCAGTCGCGCCTGCGGCGCGAGGCGGGGAAGCGGGTAAGCGGGTCGGGGAGACCGTTGTTCCAGCCGACAGCTCCTCTGGCGTGTCCGCTGCGCGAAGCCACGACAGCATTTCTGCCGTTCAGGCTGGTCCGGACACCAGCAAGGCGGTTGCTTCCCCGCCTACCCGCTTACCCGCTGACCACGTCGTCCACGTTACGTCACCCCTTTACACCTACGGGATCAGCACGCGGGGCGGCCGGCTGGTCGAGGCGACGCTGCCGCACTATCGGTCGATGGCACCCACCGGTCGCGGCCGACCGGCACAGATCCTGCCACCTGACAGCAAGCTGCTTGGCCTGACTCTGGTGCTGGGACGGGACACCATTCCGCTCCCAGACTGGCCCTTCACCGTCTCGGCGGAGAGCCTCTCAGTAAACGGTCCCACCCCGCTCCACCTCAGCGCGACCCGGAACAGCGTCAAGGTGGATCTGACCTACACCTTCCGGCCTGACGACTACCGGGTCGAGGTCTCCGGCAACGTGACCGGCGTCGGTCCCAACGGCGGGCTCCTGCTCGTGGGGATGGGACCGACGATCGCCAACACTGAGGCCGATTCCAACGAGAACCATCGTGCCCTCGCGCTGGTCACCAAACACAACGATACGGAGCGGCTGGACTTTGCCGGGCTCAAACCGGGCGAGCCCAAGACCGTCAGCGGTCCCCTCGAGTGGGCGGCGGTCAAGTCGAAGTACTTCGTGACCGGCCTTCTGGCCTTTGACAGCACGAGTGGAGGGATCAGCGGGGTGACGGCCACTGCCCGCCCGCCGGGCGGCAAGCGACCGTCTCAGGCCGACGTGCAGCTCAGCCTTCCCCTGTCACCCAGCGGCAGGGTCGAATACTCCGCCTATGCCGGGCCGATGGAGTACGACCGCTTGCGGCGCATCGGCCACGGGTTTGACGATGTGAACCCCTATGGCTGGCCCGGCTTCCGGACGGTCATCCGGCCGCTCGCGGCCGGGGTGCGCTGGCTGTTGGTCTGGATGCACCAGCACCTGCACCTGGCCTACGGGCTGGTGCTGATCTCTTTCGGAATTCTGGTGCGGCTGCTGCTCTGGCCGCTGAATCAAAAGGCGATGCGGGCCAACATGCAGCTGCAGGCGGTCCAGCCGCTGATGAAGGAGATCCAGGAGAAGTACAAGAACGATCCCCCGAAGGTTCAGCAGGAGATGTTCAAGCTCTACAAGGAGCATGGAGTAAATCCGCTGGGCGGGTGCTGGCCCATGCTGCTGCCCATGCCGGTGCTCTTCGCGCTCTTCTTCGTGTTCCAGAACACGATCGAGCTGCGGGGTGCGTCTTTCGCTTGGCTGCCGGACCTCTCCCGGCCGGATCCGCTCTACATCATTCCGGTGATCATGGGACTATCCATGTTCGGGTTGAGCAAGGTCGGGCAGATGGGCATGGAGCCCAATCCGCAGGCCAAGATGATGCTATACATCATGCCGGTAATGATGACGTTTCTCTTTCTGAACTTTGCCTCGGGGCTCAACCTGTACTATGCGGTGAGCAACATCGCCAGCATTCCCCAGCAATGGATGCTGGCTCGCGAGCGGCAGAGGCGAACCGCGAGAGCCATCGTCGAGGTGAAAACCAAGACCCCGCCGGAACCCAAGGCGAAACGGGCAAAGAAGGCCTAGCCGCTTTGGGCATCCGAACGCATTAGTTCCGGTATGCTCTCCGATCCGATTGCCGCGATCGCAACCGCCCCCGGCCGTGCCGCCTTGGCGATCATTCGCCTCAGCGGTGACGGCGCCTTTACCATCGCCCAACGAGTCATTGCGGGGTTTCAGAGCAAGCCTCCCCGGCAAGCGACGCTGGCGACCTTCCGCGACTCCGACGGCCAGCCACTAGACCGGGGCGTCTACACCGTCTACCCGGGACCCCACAGCTACACCGGAGAGGATCTGGTCGAGCTCTGCTGTCATGGCGGGCTCCTGATCCCCAGCCGCCTCCTTGCGGCTATCCAGTCGGCCGGTGCGCGGCCCGCGGCTCCCGGGGAGTTCACCCGGCGCGCGGTGCTGAACGGCAAGCTCGACCTGGTCCAGGCGGAAGCCGTCGGCGACCTGATCGATGCAGCGGCGCCGGCGCAGGCCGCAGCAGCCCTGCGCCAGCTTGAAGGTGGACTCTCTCGCCGCCTGGCAAGCCTGCGAGAATCGCTGATCGAAGTGCAAGCCCTGCTCAGCTACAGCATCGACTTCCCCGAAGAGGACGAGGGGCCGGTATCTTCGGCTCGGATCGTGACCCAGGTCGACTCGGTGTCGAGCCAAATCAGGCACCTGGTTGCGACCGCTCCCGCGGGCGAACGCTTGCGGGAGGGTGCGCTCCTGGTCTTCGCGGGGCGCCCCAACGCGGGAAAGTCGTCCCTCTTCAACGCGCTGCTGGGCAGCGAGCGGGCCCTGGTCACCGAGATCCCCGGCACGACACGGGATACCATCGAGGCGCATACCGACTTTCTGGGCTGGCCGGTTCGGCTGGCGGATACGGCGGGCCTCTGGAACGCGCCGGAGCGAATCGACCGCCTTGGCGTGGAGGTCAGCCGCCGCTACCTCGCGGCCGCCGATCTGGTGCTTCTTTGCGTGGAGGCGGGCCGGGAGATGGGAGACGACGAGACCGCAATTGCCGCGGCGCGTCCTTCGCTGCTGGTCCGCACGAAGTCGGATCTGACCCCTGCGGCGGGCGAGGGGTTCCCCGTCTCAGCGGTCACCGGCCAGGGACTCGGCGTTCTCCGCCGCGCCGCGGCCGAGCAGGTGTTTGCGGATCGTATCAACCTGGCCGATCTGGAGCCGGCGCTCACCCGAGAACGGCACCGGACCGCGCTCGCCCGGGCTCAAGACGCCCTAGCGGCTGCCGTCCCCCATCTGGGCCGGAACGGAGACGCCGTGCTGGCCGCCCATCACGTTCGTGAGGCCACAAGCGCACTGGACGAGCTTCTGGGGACAGTGGATATAGAGGAAGTGCTGGAGAGGGTGTTCAGTAGTTTCTGTGTGGGGAAGTAAAGCGTAAGCGGGACTAGGACGGGCGTGAGCGGTGAGCGGGAAAGGGGTCCTAGTCCCGCTTACGGTCTTACTACGCCGTTTGAATCCCTCTCGCCACGTCTTCCGCCGCCTGGAAATCCGGCGCTCCGGCACGAAGCGCCTCGGCCAGTCCGCGTTCACTCACCAACGCCTCGGTCATGCGATGTCCCAGGTAATAGCCGGCGCGCTCGGGGATCACCCGGCCGGCCACCAGTCGGGCCGAGGGGCTCATACCTCCGGAGAGATAGCGGAGGCGAAGGCCCAGGCCGCTCCGTTCGAGATCAGGCTCGACGGCCCGGCGGAGGAACGATTCCATCTCGCGCAGCCGGTGATACTGACGGCGAGGGTAGCCGAAATAATCAGCCGGGTCGAATCCCGGGGCCACACCCTGGGCGGCGTGCACGGCGAGTCCCTCGTTGACCAAAAGCTCCCGCAGCGTGGCGCGGCTGCCCGTGGCCCAGTAGTCGTAGTAGCCGCCGCTGTCGGCGACCAGGCGGCGCATGTCGCTGGCACTGGTAGGCGAGGTGTAGCGAACGATGTGCGCCAGCTCGTGGGCGATCCAGACCGGGATGAGATCGGGCGGAAGGCCCATCCCGTAGGTATCCGGATTGACCCGGCCGGTAAAATGTTCCAGGCAGATAAACGCGACTCCGCGCCCGCCGACGACCAGTTCTCCCGCATTCGCTCCGCCCAGTCCCACCATCAGGTAGGTGTCGGTGGGCCGGTCGATGCCGAGCAGCTCTTCGGCACGCGCGATGGCCTCCTCGGCGAGCTGCACCACGTCGGTAGTGGCGGCTAGTCCGTAGAGGTCGCTGCGATCGGCCTTGAGGGTGGAGGAGACTATGCTGTCGGCGTGGGGAGTGTCGGGATCGAGAACGTAGTTACGCCAGTAGGCGTCGAGAATCGGACGATGACTTTCGCGGTACTGACGATAGGCGGCTTCCCGATCAGCGGCCTCGAGCACCGCAAAGAAGTCCGGGAGGAGGTTTATCAGCACGCGAGAGGATACGAAGCCGCGTGCGGAGACGCAAGAGACCTAGTGATCGTGCTTCTTCTTCTTGGCCACCTCATCCAGGAATCGCCGTTCGGCAGCGGTGAGGCTGGAGAGCCCCTTCTCGCTGATCTTGTCGAGCACCCGGTCAACCTCGACCGCCACCGGGTCGGAGTCGATCCGCCGGCGCGGGCGCATGGGCGTGACCGGGGTGCGCCGCTCCGGCTCGGAGGAGCCTGACTGCACCATCACCACCCGCTCGACTGGGCGAGGCGGTTGGGCGGGACTCCGGCGGGAAAGCGATTGCACCCGGAAGAAGAGATAGCCGAACAGCGCGCCGCCAATGTGGGCAATGTGCGCGATGCCATCGTTAGGCCAGAGCCGTGAGCCGATGAAATCGAGTGCCACCAGCCCGATGACCAAGGTGCGGGCCTTGATGGGGATGGGAAGGGGGAAAATGATGAGTTCGGCATCAGGCCAGAAGGTGGCAAACGCCACCGCCACGCCCAGCACGGCACCCGACGCACCGACGAACGCGCCGACCGGCATGACGCCAGCCAGCAGCAGGGAAAAGACCGCGGCCCCGACACCACAGAAGAAGTAGTACATCAGAAAATTGCGGCTTCCCATCCGGCTCTCTACGGCGGTGCCGAACACGAACAGCATCAGCATGTTGCCCAGCAAGTGCAGCAGATTGGCATGGAGGAACATGTAGCTGACGAAGGTCCATGGCCGGATCAGCGCCGTACGGGGCGAGAATTGCAGTGCCTGGAAGACGTCGCGCGAAGGGAACAGGGTCATGAGCAGCAGCAGCACCACCGCGTTGGCGATGATGAGGCGGCCCACCCAGGGGGTTATGCGATACGAAGGAGAGGATTTCATCAGACAAATGCCTTTGACTCTGAGATCCCAATTACGAGGCGTCTTCGACTCGGCCGCGCCGGGCGGCTCGACAAATCCGTTCGCAGAGCTCGGGGAACTCGATGCCGACTGCCCGGGCAGCCTGGGGCAGGAGGCTGGTGGCGGTCATGCCGGGCAGCGTGTTTACCTCTAAACAGAAGAGTTCCCCCGCCGGTGTCAAGCGAAAATCCACCCGGGAATACCCCCCCAGCTTCAGCGCCTCATGGGCCAGCAGGCTAAAACGCCCGCAATCGGCCGCGACATCAGGCGGAAGGTCCGCCGGGAAGATCTCTTGTGACATGCCGGGAGTATACTTGCACTCGTAGTCGAAAATCTCGTGCCGGGGGATGATCTCTCCCACCGCTAGCGCCCGCCCCTCCAACACCCCTACGGTCAATTCACGTCCCGGGACGAACCGCTCGATCATGACCTCGTCATCGTACTGCCGGGCCAGGCTCACCGCCGGCTCGTATTCCCGGGGGCCCTTCACCACCGAGAGCCCGACGGTCGAGCCCTGCTTCGAGGGCTTCACCACCACCGGCCACCCAAAATCGCGCTCGACCTGCTTCTGGGCTGCGGGGGCCATCACCCAATCGGCGGTTGGGACGCCGGCGGCGCGGAAGAGCCGTTTGGAGATGTCCTTGTCCATCGCCATTGCGCTGCCGAGCCGGCCACTGCCGGTGTAGGGGACACCGACCATCTCCAGCAGTGTCTGGATGGTGCCGTCTTCCCCCCGACCACCGTGTAGTGCAAGAAACAGCACGTCCGCGTCTCGGACCACCGCGAGGTTAGCCAGACCGGAGAGGAGGAGTCCCTGCTCGAGCAGGTGCAGCCGGGCGATGGAAGGCGGCTCGGTGCCGACGCCGCTGGAAAGCAGGGCGGGCTCATCCGACTCTGGGATATAGCCCCGGGCGGTGTCCACGACCGCAACTTCGTGGCCGCGCGACCGCAGCGCCCCGATGACCTGCACCGCGGAAGCGAGCGCCACGTCGCGTTCCGTTGAAGTACCTCCGGTCAATACTGTTACCCGCATCGAGAATTCTCATGAAGGAGTCCAGATGCAACCTGAGGAGCGGTCACCGGGTGCCGATGAGTTGCTGTAGGACATCGTAGCGGCTCACGATCCCGATCAGCTTACCGTCCTTGCGAACCAGGGCGGCCGGGCTTTCGCGAGTGAGCATGGCGCCCAGGCGATCGGTGGAGCAGGTGGCGTCGACTTCGGGGAAGGGGGACTCCATGACCTCGCGGACGGGGCGGTCGAGCAGTGAGGGCTGAGCCAGCGCCTTGGTCATCAGGGTTGCCTCGACCAGTCCGCCGACCGACCGGCCCTCTTCGACCACCGGGATCTGGCTCACCCCCCAGGTGCTCATGAGGTTGAGCGCCTGACGCACGGCGGCTGCCGGGGCAACACTCACCAGCGGAGGCGCCGTGGGATGCCGCCGCTCCAGCAGCTCGGCGACTGTGGTCCTCGGCGCCTCGAGCATCTGGTTCTCTTGCATCCATTCGTCGTTGAAGACCTTGGAGAGGTAGCGCTCGCCCGTGTCACAGAGAATCGTGACCACCAGCGCCGCCGGATCGTCGAGCTCCCGTGCCACCTCGATGGCCAGGGCCACATTCAACCCGGTCGAGCCGCCGGCGAGGATGCCTTCCTCCCGCGCCAATCGCCTCGCCATCACCAGCGAGTTGCGGTCGGAGACCTGGCGGAACTCGTCGATCCAATCGAACCAGATCGTGCTGGGGATCTTGTCGCCACCAATCCCCTCCACCTTGTAGGGGTGGCCCTCGCCCATGGTACGGCTGCGGTGGTAGTGAGTGTAGAGTGAGCCGATCGGGTCACCGGCTATGATTCGGATCTTGGGATTCTTTTCCTTCAGGTACTTGCCGGCCCCGCTCACGGTACCGCCGGTGCCGGCCCCGGCGATCAGGTGGGTCACCTTCCCCTTAGTCTGCTCCCAGATCTCGGGGCCGGTGGTGGCATAATGGGCCTCGGGGTTGATCTCGTTGTAGAACTGGTTGGCCAGGATGGCCCCCGGCGTCTCCTTGGCGATCTGCTTGGCCTTCATCACATAGTTGTCGGGATGGTCGGGAGGAACCGCCGTCGGAGTAATCACCACCTCGGCCCCAAACGCCTTGAGCAGCCGGACCTTCTCCTGCGACATCTTGTCCGGCATGGTGAACACGCAGCGGTAGCCCTTGAGCGCGGCGGCGATCGCGAGCCCCACGCCGGTGTTTCCACTGGTTCCCTCCACGATGGTGCCGCCCGGCCGCAGCTCGCCGCGCCGTTCCGCGTCTTCGATGATGGCCAGGCCGATTCGGTCCTTCACCGAGCCACCCGGATTCACGTACTCGGCCTTGCCGTAGATGGGGGTTCGAATGCCGGAGCCCACTCGGGCCAACCGGATGAGCGGAGTCCACCCGATGGTGTCGAGTACCGACTCATAGGGCTGGAGGTGCTGCGGCGATCTCATGGGGTTCCGGTCCCGGAGCGAGGACTACGAAACTGCACCGGCTGAAGGAATGGAGCCGCAATGGGCCTGCCCTGGTGCAGGGCCGGGGAGAATCGCAGGTCGGGCGATCCCACCAGCGCCGCGGAGTCGAGCGCCGGGTAGCCGCTCGATTCCGCGATCCGGGTGGAGTCGGGAATCACGTTGCCGGCGGAGTCGACGAAGAGCCGCAGCAGGACCCGGCCTTCAATGCCCTGAGCCAGCAGCGCTGGCGGGTAGCGCACCGGAGAAACCGGGTTGATGGCGACGGGAGGCTCCTCAGCCGGAGGGCTAGGCGGCGCTGGGGTGTGATCTACCAGTCTCACGGTCCCGTCGTCCTTTCGGCTGCATGCGAGCAGTGCCCAGGCCGCGAGTGACAACAGCCGAGTCACTTCCGCTCCCCCGCTCGACGCTGGAAGTCGGCCAGCCGGTTGAGCGCCTCCAGTGGCGTCAGCGTGTTCACGTCGAGCAGCTTCAGCTCCTCCATCATGGGATCCGGCCGCTGGGAGTCGCCAAAGAGCGCTAGTTGCCCGGGATCGCGGGACGCGGACGGCGGCGGCCCCGGCACCATGCGGTGCTCGCCCTCCAGAGTGGCCAGGATCTCGCGGGCTCGGGCGACCACCTGACCGGGCAGGCCGGCGAGCTGACCCACGTGGATCCCGTACGATCGATCGGTTCCCCCGGGCTCGAGTCGATGCAAAAAAACGACCGTGTCCCCGGCTTCCCGCACCGCCACGTTGTAGTTCCGCGCATGCTGGAGCCGCTCGGGCAACTGCATCAGCTCGTGGTAGTGAGTGGCGAACATCGTCTTGCATCCCACTCGATCGTGCAGGTGCTCGGTCACCGCCCAGGCGATGGCCACGCCGTCGTAGGTCGAGGTGCCGCGGCCGATCTCATCCAGGAGGACCAGGCTCCGCGGGGTGGCATTGTGCAGGATCGCGCTCGTTTCGCTCATCTCCACCATGAAGGTCGACTGCCCCCCGGCGAGATTGTCGCTGGCGCCGACCCGGGTGAACAGCCGGTCCACCGCTCCGATCGAGGCCTCGGCCGCGGGCACGAACGACCCCATCTGTCCCAGCACCACACACAGGCCGATCTGGCGAAGAATGGTCGACTTGCCCGCCATGTTGGGACCAGTGACCAACGCGACCCGCTCGGCGTCGGTGAACCGGGCGTCGTTGGGGATGAACGACTCCCGCGGCATCATCCGCTCGATCACGGGGTGCCGGCTTTCCCGTAGCACCAGGTCGAAACCGGAGCTGACCTGGGGCCGCACGTAGCGGGCCGCCACCGCGCAATCGGCCAGGCCGGTCCAGACATCCAGTCGGGCCAACACTCTGGCCGTGCGCTGAATGCGGCCGATGGCCTGGCCCACGATCGCCCTCAGCGCCCCAAATAGCTCAGCCTCGCGAACCCCGATGCGCTCCTCGGCGCCGAGTACCCGAGCCTCGTAGTCCTTGAGCTCGGGGGTGACGTATCGCTCCGCCGTGGCGAGGGTCTGCCGCCGCTCGTAATCGGCGGGGACCCGGGCAGTGTGGGTGTGGGTGATCTCCAGGTAGTAGCCGAACACCTTATTGAAGCCGACCTTGAGGGAGGAGATGCCGGTCCGCTCCCGCTCCCGCTGCTGCAGCGAGGCGATGTATTTGCGACCGCCGTCCCGGAGCGAGCGGAGCTCGTCCAGCTCCGAGTCGTAGCCCGGCCGAATCACCTCGCCATCGCTCAGGGTGGCTGGCGGACGGTCGGCCAGCCCGGCAGTCAGTTCGGCGCAGAGATCGGAAAGCAGATCCAGCTGATCGGCCGCCTCCGCCAACGCTCGGCTTCCTCCGCCATGGGGAAGCGTCGAAGCGGCGAGTGCCGTCAACGCGCCGGCGACGTCGGGAAGACGCTGAAATGAGTCACGCAGAGAGCCCAGCTCTCGCGGAATGGCGCGGCCAGCCGCCGCGCGGCCGGCCAGCCGCTCGATGTCGCGCACGCCATCGAGAGCTTCGCGCAATCGATCCCGGCCGCGGCCGTCGCGCACGGCGACTTCTACCGCGTCCAGCCGCGCATCGATGGCGGCAGGATCGCGGAGCGGCGAGAGCAGCCACTGCCGGAGCAGGCGGGCGCCCATCGGGGTCACGGTGGCGTCGATGGTCTCGAGTAGGGTGCAGCCCCGGGCGCCGGAGCGAAGCGGCTCGACCAGCTCGAGGTTGCGGCGGGTCATTTCGTCGAGCCAGAGGAAGGCGTCGGCTCGCCGGACCACGGGACGGGCAAGGTGAGGCAGCCCACCGGGCTGAAGCTCGGTCAGGTAGCGCAGCAAGGCCCCAGCGGCGCCGACGGCGCGGTCGTCGCCCGGTCCGAGGCCGAGCCCGTCGAGGGAGGAGAGACCGAACCGGCGGGGCAGCTCCTCGCGGGCCAAATCGGGATCGAATTCCCAATGCTCACGACGAGTCGTGAGCGGCGGGGCGGGTGCCCCCTGGGCGGATGGGAGGCGGGGAAGCGGGGAAGTGCCGTCAGAAACAATCTCGGCTGGAGCCAGACGTGATACGGCCTCATCCAGCCCTTGCTCGTCAGTTGTTTCTAAGACAAACTCACCCGTACTCAAATCGACCGCGGCAAGTCCAACCTCCCCGCCTCCCCGCCCCACCGCCACCATCCAATTGTTCTTGCTGCCCGCGACCCAACCGTCTTGAAGCAGGGCGCCGGGGGTGAGCGTCTCGACCACTTCGCGCCGAACCAGCCCGCGGGCGGCCTTGGGATCTTCCACCTGTTCGCAGATGGCCACCCGATGGCCGGCTCCGACGAGCTGGCGGAGATACTCGGCGGCGGCCTTGACCGGCACTCCCGCGAGGGGCACGCCATCTCCGCGGGAGGTCAGAGCAATGTCGAGGATCTTGGCGGCGAGGTGGGCGTCCTCGTGGAACATCTCGTAGAAGTCGCCCACCCGGTAGAAGAGAATGGCGTCCCGGTGCTGCGCCTTCATTTCCCGCCAGTGCTTGAGCATCGGCGGGGTCGGCGTGGCGCTGTCATGGCTGACCAGGGACATGGAGGCAATATACAGTCGCCCCCACGTTACTTGGCCAGGCTCTCAAGCTCCTCTATATCGCGCACGGTAAGCTGGATCTCTGCCGCCGCCACGTTCTCCTCCAGATGGTCCACCGATGATGTTCCGGGGATGACCAGCATGGCAGGCGAGCGAGCCAGTAGCCACGCCAGCGCGATCTGGAATACCGTGGCCCCATGACGCTGCGCGACCCGGTGCAGTGGAGCTGCATCCAATGAGCCGGCTGACAGCGGGAACCAGGGGATGAAGGCCATCCCTTCACGCTCACAGTAGTCCACCTCGTGGTCCCATTTGCGATCGGTCACGTTATAGCGGTTCTGCACCGAGACGATCGGCAGCACCCGGCGGGCGCGCTCGACGTCGTCCACGGACACTTCCGACAGCCCGACGTGCCGAACGAGGCCCTCCCGCTGAAATTCCCGGGCCGCTTCGAACTGCTCTTGTGCCGGCACCTTGGGATCGATGCGATGCAGCTGCCACAGATCGATCCGCTCCAACTTCAGGCGCCGGAGACTCCCCTCCAACTGCCGGCGGAGGTATTCGGGCCGGCCGTTCTCCACCCATTTGTCCGGGCCGGGCCGCTCCAAGCCGGCTTTGGTCGCAATGACGAGGCCGGGGTAGGGGTACAGCGCCTCGGCAATGAGCTCCTCCGCGATATGGGGGCCGTAGGAATCCGCCGTGTCGAAGAAGTTCACGCCGAGCTCCACGGCGCGTTGCAACACCCGAATGGCCTGGGCTCGATCCTTTGGTGGCCCCCATATTCCTGGGCCGGTGAGCCGCATAGCCCCGAACCCCATGCGGTTTACCGTCAGATCGCCACCCAGCGTGATAGTGCTGGCGGCGTCAGCGGGGATGTACATCGTTTTTGACGTGGTCATCAGGGGTTTCTCCATTCCATCGCGTGGTGTTCGCCTGCGCGGATATTACGGAAGGATCGGGGCAGGACGACGGTTCCCGGGTCCGAGGGTACGCCCCAGAGAGTTGGCGAGGATGTGACCGCAGTCACCCTCTCTGCCGAGGCGCCGGGAGGGCTTATACTGTAGGACATCACGACCCGCTCGGCGACGCTTCCGAAGGCCCTCTCCGGCAAGGAGACACTCATGCGGCTCCGCACTCTCCTTCTCATCGGCGGTTTGCTCGGTCTCATATTCGGTCTCGCGTTCGTCCTCTTTCCTCAAGCCACCCTCCGGCTCTACGGCGTGGCGCCCGACCCGGCCATCGTCCTGATGTCTCGGTTCTTCGGAGCCGCTCTGCTGCAAGTCGGGCTGGTGCTGTTCCTCATTCGTGATGTGGGTGACCCCCGAACTCAACGCGGAGTGGTGCTGGGCTCGTTCATCGGCTCGCTGGTTGGCTTTGTCGTCGCGCTGACTGGACAGTTCTGGGATGTAGTAAACCGTCTTGGCTGGTCCACGGTGGCTATCTACGGGTTCCTCATGGTCGGCTATGGGTCCTTCATCTTCGGAAGGTCGCGTACGCCTTGAGCTCGAGGCCCGAGCGGATCGGTCTTGCCAATTCTGACTACAGGAGCAGCATGCTGTGTCAACGGTGCGGTGAACGAGAGGCTGAGATCTTTCAGACCCAGCATGTGGGCGAGAAGTCCTATGCTCGAGACCTGTGCGCCGCTTGCGCCAAGCTCGACTACGGCGTCTTTCTTGGAGCCCTGCTGCAGTCTCAAGCTCCAGGCGCACCGCCCCTCACCAGCCAGGAGGAGCGAGAGCTGCGGCGGGTACTGGACGAGGCCGCGCCTCCGGAAGATGGCTAGAGGCTATGAGCTATTGGCTGCTCCGTTGGATAAAGAGCCCATAGCTCATAGCCCACAGCCCTACTCCTGCTCGCAATCCTCTGACGTATCGCTCACCGCTTCAACCGACGCGACCGACGAATCGCTCAGTCCCACGATCCCGACCTTGCTCGAGTCGGTCACTGTGCCGGCCGGTACTGCGGTCGAATCACGAGACTCGGCGGATCCACGCCACCCTTCGATCTCGCTCTGGAACTGTTGAGCGAGCGCGGTCAGATCCACTGAGGCTGAATCGGGCTCCGGAGTCCCGGCAGTGATCCGGGCCAGACTAATCGAGGCCTTCCGGTACGCACTATCCAGGGCGATAGCTGCTTCATAAGCCTTGGCCGCGGCCGCCGGATGGCCGGAGCGCTCCAGCGCCATCCCCAGATTGTTCTGGAACACCGGGGCGTTGCTCCGGAGCTCGACTGCCCGCGCGAGCGGAGGTAGCGCCTCGCTGCTCCGGCCCTGCTCGATGTAGATCAAGCCGAGATTGTTCATCGACCACACATCCCGATCATCCAGCCCCAGGGCGCGCTGATAGGCTGCGACCGCCTCGTCCACCTGACCGAGCTGATACCGGGCGCGACCCAACAGGCGCAGACCTTCATTGGACATCGGCTCCAGGGTGAGTGCCTTCTCGATCCGCTCGAGGGCTTCCTGGGGCTGCCCCAGCTCGAGCAGAACGCGGCTGGAGTTGAACAGGCTCTTGCGATGACTCGGATCCAGTTGGAGGGCCCGATCGAAGGCGCCCGCGGCCGTCTCGCGGTCACCAGTTCTCCAGGCCGAGAGACCAAGCATGTAGTACCCCCATGGATTCTCGGGGTTGCTGTCGGTGTAGGACGTGAAGAGCTGAGTGGCTTCGGGGTAGTGCCCGGCGCCAAAGGCGGTCTCGGCTTGCTCGTACGACACTGGGGTAACAGTCGAAACACTGCCGGTGGTCTCGCTCGAGCCGGTGGTCGAGGCTGCCGAGACGATCGGGGTAGAAGCCCCGGACGATTCGGAAGTGGTCTTGGACCGATCCGAGCGGCATGCCGCCACAAGCGGGATCAGGGCCGAGAGCACGAACAACGGAATGGAGCGGCTGCGGAACATGGTACTCCTCCTTCGGTGTGGCGCCCAGGCGCCGTGAGTGGACAGCGGACGGCCATCTCAAGGGCAAGCGGGCTGCCAGTCCCCGGCATGCGGCGGAGACTCACGAGAGCAGTTGATCCGAAAGGAGTTAGTTGAAGAGGGACAGGAGGACGACGGGTGGGATGTGTTCCGGCGGACACGAGCGCTCGAGGCTCGCCGTGTCCAGACGGACACGTAGGAACTGAGCCCTACTCGCGGCGCAGATCGAGCCGGCGCATGATCTTCAACAGGCTGGCGTGGTCGGCCAACCCCAGCTCCTCGGCGGTGCGGGTGATGTGCCAGCCGTTTCGCTCCAGGGCCGCGGCCACGATTTGGCGCTCGGCCTCGGTCCTGAGGGCCTGAAAGCTGCGGCCGCCGGACGATGGTGCTGGCGCCTCGCTCTGTTCCTGTATTTCCAAAGGGATGTGCTCGGGGCGCAGCACCTCTCCATCGGCGGCGATGATCATCCGTTCGATGACGTTGCACAGCTCGCGGACATTGTTGCGGCTCCAGTCGTATCCCATCAGCACAGCCAGCGCGTCACCCGAGAGCTTCTTCTCCCGGATGCCGAATCGCCGGCAGATGGCGGTGATGAAGCGCCCGGCCAGCTCCGGCACATCGGAGAGCCGGTCCCGCAACGGAGGCACCTGGAGGACATGAACGTTGAGCCGGTAGTAGAGATCCTGACGGAAACGTCCCGCTGTCACCTCCGCCTCCAGATTCCGGTGGGTAGCAGCAACGACCCTCGCCTCGACCGGAATGGAACGATTTCCGCCGAGCCGGGTGACCCGGCGCTCCTCCAGCACCCGCAACAGCTTGGCCTGGGCCGGGAGCGGCAGATCTCCAATCTCGTCGAGGAAGAGAGTGCCGCTCTCGGCAGCCTCGAAGGCGCCTTTGCGGGTGGCCGACGCGCCGGTGAAGGCCCCTCGCTCATGTCCGAACAGCTCGCTCTCGACGAGATTCTCCGGAAGTGCCGCGCTGTTGATGGCGACGAACGGTCCATCCGGTGCGGGGCCCATCCGGTGCAGGTCGCGGGCGACGAGCTCCTTGCCTGACCCACTCTCGCCCATGATGAGGACCGGGCTGTTGATCGGCGCCACTCGAATCACAGCTTCCTGAAGTCGGCGCAACGCGGCGCTGGCGCCCACCAGCGAGCTGTCCACCCCGAGCTGCCGCCGGAGGTCGGCCACCTCGGAACGCAGCCGCTTTCGCTCGAGGACCGTTGCCACCTCCCGGACCACCCGCTCCATCGGTTCAGCCTTGTCGATGAAACCATAGGCCCCGAGCCGGATGGCCTGGATGCAACGCTCGTAGTTCCCGGTTCCGGTATAGACGAGCACCGGCACCTCGTTCCCCTGCTGCTCCAGCGCGCGCAACACCTCGAAGCCGTCCATTCCCGGCATCTCCAAGTCGAGGATCATACAGTCCACCGCGGCTCCCCTCAGAAGATCCAGGGCCTGCCGGCCATCGGCGGCGGTGATGACGTCATAGCCGCCGACCCGTTTCAGGTCGTAGGCGTACTGCTCGGCGAGAGCCCGCACATCGTCCACCACCAGCACGAGAGTCATCCGGTGGCATCTCCCCTGGGTGCCATGGGCAGCTCGAATACCACCCGGGTGCCGGCACCCGGCTCGGTTTCGACGCGGAGAGTGCCGTTCAGATCGAGGATGAGCCGGCGGACGATGGAAAGGCCCAGCCCGGTGCCGCCCGACTTTGTGGTGTAGAAGTCATCGAAGGCGCGGTCCAGCTCCGTTCGAGTCATTCCGGGACCGGTGTCCGCCACGGTTATTCGTACCCCGGTTGCCCGGTGGCTGTCCCCGGTCGGCTCGGTGGTGACGGTTACCAGGCCGCCGGCCCTGCCGGTGACACTGTCCACCGCGTTGCCCACCAGATTTTCCAGAATGCGGCGGAGCATCAGACTG
This sequence comes from Gemmatimonadota bacterium, assembly GCA_041500125.1. Classification (GTDB taxonomy): domain Bacteria; phylum Gemmatimonadota; class Gemmatimonadetes; order Gemmatimonadales; family GWC2-71-9; genus CAVVWJ01. The sequence goes on along the minus strand of JBGQLP010000013.1, from coordinate 15,775 downwards.
TCGGCCAGGACGGCGGGAAGCTGTTCACCGAGGTTGAGATGCAAGCCGGTGCCGTCGCTGGCGGTGTTGCGCAGCACCTGGCTCACGATGGCATTTACATCACACGGGTGGCGCTCCACCCCGGGTGAGAGCCGGGCGTAGTGCCGTGCCAGGGTCTCCAGATATTCGACACTCGATTCGAGCGTGCTCCTTCGATCCTCGAACACACCGGGGAGAAGGCTGGGGTCCTGCCCCAGAACCTGCGACAGATGGCGCAACACGTTCCGGATCGGCGCCAGGCCGTTCTTGATGTCGTGATTCACCTGGCGCGCCAGATCGCCGACCGCGGCGCGTCGCTCCGCTTCCCGCAGTCGGGCAGAGCTGGCCCGGAGACGGTCGGTCATGGCACCGAGCAAGCGGGAGAGGGATCCGATCTCGTCGCCTCGATCGCTGTCGAAGCTCTGATCCAGCTGGTCCAGATCAATTGCCTCGGTCTTCCGGGCCAGCTCGCGGATGGGGCGGCTGACTCGGCTGGAGAGCCAGGCCGCGACGACCACCGCGAGCCCGAGAGTGAGGCCAAGCGCCAGCAGGAACCAACGGTCGACGCTGTGGCGCAGCGCATCCAGGGTAGCGAGAGACTGAGTGACCACGAACCGGGCGGTATCGAGTCCGGTACCCGGTCCGCGAAGGAGATCCAGATAGGGCAGTGGGAGCTCGCGCACTACCCGGGCCCCGGAGGACTCAACCGGCTCGGCGCCAGGGTAGACCAGCGTGATCCCCAAGTCGCGACCCAGGGCCAGGCGGCCAAGAAGCTGGTTCTTGGCTTCGATCCCACCGACGAGGGTGAATCGCCTGCCTCCCACCCGAAACGAATCAACCCGCGCAAGCGCCAGCAATGGCGCTTCCGCCGTCCGGGTCCGCACCAACGTCATAGTGCCGGGCGTGGCTGCGAGAAGACGAGGCAGCTCGGGTTGGAGCTGATCGAATTCATTGCGGAAGTGCCCGGAGCTGAGAATTCGTCCGACGCTGTCCTGCACCTGGAGAAGGGAGAGCCCAGAGAGGCGCATCGCGGCACCGGCGTAGTCGAGCAGGTAGGCGCGCGCGCCAGGCTGATTCTGCAACGCTGCCAGTCGAAACCGATTGTCGCGGGCCAGATCTCTGCCGAGCGCACCCAGCCGCGCTGCGACCATCCCACTCTCGTGGGCCAGGTTGGCTTCGACGACCGCCGCCATCGATGCCACTCTGCCCTCGTATTCGGCGGTGAGACGCCGCTCCATTTCCCGGCGGACGCCGAAGGCCAGGGCTCCGAGCGGCAGGAGGACGGCGAAGACGATGGCGAGGAAGAGCCGGGTGCGAAAACTCATGGCAGCACTCTGAGGGTGCCGTCCCAATCGACCGTCAGAGGAGAGGAGCCGCGGCGCACGATTGCGCGGGCACGGGTGTCGATCAGGGGCTGAATCGAACTCCCCGGTGGCCATGCCGACGCATCGTGGCAGGGAGCCAGGGATTCCCGCTGCACGGCAATCACGAAGGCGCGCTCGGTCTGATCGCGGAGCGCGGCGGCAAGCTCTGCCGGGTCGAGCGCAGCGGCCCTCAGTGAGCTACCGGCTCCCGCTAAGGCGACGAGCCGCTCCGCGAGCGCACGGGCCACCTCATCGTCCCGAGGGTAAACGATGCGCGATGCGGTAACGGGTTGTCCCTCGTGGTCGGGAACTGCCGGACAGGTGGCCAGGCTGTCCCACCAGAACGGTGGCTCCGCCGGACGAGCCTCGGCGCGCACCGCGTCCCGGGCCAGAGAGCTGCGAACCGAGTCGCTCGCAATGGTAAGCGGTGGTGCCCCGGAGGGCTGCAACAGGAGGTAGGTCCGGCTCCACGGCAAGGGATATGTCTCGAGCTCGGGGCGTCCGGCGACATACTCGGCGATTGCTGGATCACGGGTAACGGCGAGATCGATGCCGCGATCGATCGCATCACGGGGGTCCCCGTTCTCAACCAACTGAAAATCAATGGGGGGTCGCCCATCCGTGCCTGAAACGACAAATCGTTTAATGGGTCCGCCTTCGGACGCCAAGCCGCCCGTCACCGCCAAGGCAGGTTCGGCAAAGAGGCTCGGGAGCGTATCTCGGACGTTGTGGAGGCGTACGCGCACCCGGCGATCATCGAGGTATACGGCGGAGTCTATCCCCAATGCCTTCGCGTCCGGGAGCACGAGCGCGCCGACGACCTGAAGAGCGGTCAGCGGTGTTCCCGTGAAGTGGACTCCTTCGCGCAGGGTAAAGGTCCACTCCAGCCCATCTGAACTCCTCTGCCAGGACTCCGCCAGGCCAGGATGGACCTTGCCCAAGCAGTCGAGTCGCACGAGGGTAGGGGCGAATTGCCGAAAGAGAAGCCGTTCGCTGTCGTTGGTGGGACTCAACGCATGGGCCAGATCGACCGGGCCACTCAGCGCCACGGTGAGCGTCTCGGCCTGCCCGGACGGGTCCGTCGCCAGGAGGCATTGATCCCGATTTTCCGGTATGACGGGGAAAGGGGGCGCCGGCCTCGGGCCGCAGCCGACCAGAACGATCAGGAGCGCGCCGCCGGCCGCGGCGGTCTTTATGACTCCGCGACCACGAATGGGCTGCCCCCCACCTTGCCCTTGATCTCCGGCACGGCCGCTAGCGCCTCGGCTTTAGTCGCATAGTCACCGATACGCACCTTGTAGAGTCCATTTTCCTCCACCGTCATCGCACGAAGCCCACGCGCCTTGAGCTTGGCAATGATTGACTGTGCCGCCGCCGCGGTGCGTACGGCAGTGATCTGGATGCGAAAGCGCGGGGCAGAACGGCCAGCGCGTCTGCCCGGTGGAGCGGAGTCCGCCCTGGCTGTATCCGGCCGGGCCGCCGTGGGAGCAGGAGGAGAGGGTGGCCCCGGAGATGGTGCCGGGGCGGCAGTCGGGGTGGGAGCGGGTACGGCGGTGACTGACCTCGGATGCGTGGTCGTATCCGTACGCGCCGGCGAAGGCTTAGTCGTGTCAGGACCGGCAGCGCTTACCCCAGGACTCTGCGAATCGGCCGGGGGACGGGGGCCCGCAGCCAGAACCGAGCTGCACCGCTGATTCAGATAGCCGAGCTGATTCCGCAGCTCCACATTGCCCTGCGACCCGGCCAGTCCATCGGCGATCCAGCGGCAGGCCAGCTCGGGTTTCTTTTGATCGAAGTAGGTCCGCGCGGCCCAGTAGGCTGCCTGAGGAAGCAGCGCGCTGCCCGGGTAGTCGCGCCGGATGCGCTCGAGGTTCCGAGCCGCCCCGTCCAGATTCCCGCTGGCGTAGTCCAGCTGGACCAGTCGAAGCAGCGCATCGTCGGCCCAGTTGGAGGAGGAGTACTCGACCGCTACTCGCTGGAGCTGTCGCCGCATTTCCGCCGCATCGCTGGCGACCATGGCCTGAGTGTAGATGATCTGAGGATACAGCGTGTCGCCCGGGGATGTGGCCGCCAGTAGCCGTTGCACCTTGGCCCGGGCCGAGTCCCCCTGACCCTCCTGAGCGCTGCGGATGACGTCGATGAGGCGAGGGTCGGTCTGCGCGGAGGTGGGGCGGGCGGAGAAGGCCGAAAGGGCGGAAACGGCGATAGAAACTGACAACACGTGCCCTGCGAACTGGCGCGCCTTCGTCGAAACTGTCTGGGTCATTTTTCCGCTGGTTCCGCTGCGTCCGCCTTTTCCGCTCTCCTCGTCCTTCTTCACCCCCAGGCGCAATACCAGCTCCGTGAGCAACCCCCGTTCGTCGGACACCGTGGTGGTCTTCAGCGCCTGATCGGTCTCCAGCGCTGCGCGCAGGGCGGCTCGCAGCCGAATGGGAGGCCATTTCGGAGCCCAGCGAGTCCAGCGAGACGCCTCCTCCCGGTAGCCCAGCAGACCGGCCGGCCGGTGTTTGAACAGGGTCTTCAGGACCGCATCGTCCAGCGCGCCACCACGCATGCCCTTGTCGTAGAGGCCGCGAGCAATTCCGACCCCAACCAGCGCGGTGCCCAGCAGGCTCACCAGCTTGACGCCGGACACGCCGGGTTGACCCAGCAATGCCGGCAGCAAGGTCACGGCCCGGGCGGACTGATCGTCCAGGACTGCGGCGCGCCAGTCCCACTGGGTCTCGCCCGACCGCACGCCCACCAGCTCACCTACCTGCTCGACGGTGAGCGGCTGGTCCGCCGGCAGCGAAGCCAGCTTGGCCAGCTCTGAAGCGAGCGGACCGAGGTCGGCCCCCACGGAGCGGACCAGATGCTCGACGGCGTCGGGCTCCAGGGCCAGGCCGAGCTTCCCGGCGTGGTGCAGCACCCACCGGGAGGCGCGTTCCGGGGGCAACGCATCGAACCGTACAGTGTAGGCGCCCTTCGCCAGCTCCTTGTCTTCGCCGTCCTCGGCGGACCCCTGAACCAGGATGACCACGGTTTCCGGGGACGGATGCTCCAGGTAGCGGAGGAACTCCGAGCGCGCTGCCGTCTTCCGCTTCCAGGCTTCGATATCGCGGAGAAGAACCACTCGCCGCTCGGCCAGCATGGGCAAGGTATTACACAGCGTATGGATGGTCTCCGCATCGAGCTGGCCGACGGAGCGCTGGTCGAAATTGAAGTCCCGCACGGAGGGATCGAGGGCCCGGTCGAGGATGGCTCGCATGGCCTCATCCTTGAGGACATCCTCGGGCCCGTGGAAGTAGTACACCGGCGCGAGGCTTCCCTTATTGAGGGAGCGGAACAGCGAATCCATCGAATGTGCGGACATGAAGGAAACGTATCGCTGCCGGCAAGGTCAGGTAAGGCAGTGCGGCTCCAGGCCGGCTCAGCGCCGGAAGCACTGAATGAACATCAGGGCTACCAGGGTCTTGGCGTCCACGATCTGGCCTCCCCGCACCAGGTTCATCACGTCAGACCACTTCCGGGTCTCGACTTCCATGAACTCGTCCTTCTCCCGGCGATGGGTGCCTTTCTTCAGCTCGTGAGCCAGGAAGATATGAATCCGCTCATCGGTGAAGCCGGGTGTAGTGTAGATCGTGGTCAGCCGGGCGAGGATGTCAGCGGTCATCCCGATCTCCTCCTCCAGCTCCCGATGGGCGCAGGTGGCGGGGGTCTCGCCCGGGTCGAGCCGCCCGGCTGGGATTTCCCAGATGAAGCTGTCGGCGGCATGACGGAACTGACGGATCAGCATGATCCTGGGATCAGCGGCGCGGGGCTCGTCGAGGAAGGGAACCACGGCAGAGGCGCCGGGGTGGCGCACCATCTCTAGTTCACCAGTGGACCCGTCGGGGAAACGCACCGTATCGAGATCAAGATTGATGATCCGGCCGGCATACAGCCGCTGCGATGAGACCAGCGTCATGGCACGGTGGGGTGAGAGGTGAGAGGGGAGACCGCTCTGGCCCAGGCGACCGGTATCTTCAGCGCCTCCGTCGCCAGATAGCGCAGCTCCAAAGCTGGGTGGTCCGAGATCGGACTGCTCTCGGTGGGCGAGGTGTAGGCCTCGAGATCGGTGCGGCGAGCCTCCAGGCGAAGCCGGAACATATGGAAGGGATCGCTCACCAGAATCACCCGGTTGAGGTGCTCGGTCTCCAGCCATTCCGCCACCGCGGTCATCGAGGCCTGGGTGGAGCGCCCCTGAGGCTGGACCACCACGGCAGAAGGGGGGACGTTGTGGCTCAGGAGATAATGGCGGCCTACGATGGCCTCGCTGGTTGTGTCGCCCCGGCCCACGCCACCGGTGACCACGATTCTGGGCGCGAGACCCTCGGAGTATAGCTGCAGGGCATGATCGAGCCGGGCCCGGAGCACCGGTGACGGGCGCCCATTGTATTGCGCGGCCCCGAGAACCACGATGGCATCAACCGCGCGACGCTGATCCTGCTGGCTCACGACGAGAACCATGACGAGCGCCACGGTGTAAGTGATGGCTGCAACAAGGACGAGGATGCCGATGACGAGGCGCACCCTCACAACTCGAAGCTCTCCCCGTGTTTCGGGATGCGCACGTCGCGCACACCTTCCTCCCGAAGAATGGTGGACATCGCCTCGAGGGCGGGAGGCTCGCCGTGCAGCACGAAGGCTCGCCGAACCGGCCCGCCCAGCCGGCGGACCCAGGATCGCAGCTCGTCACGGTCCGCGTGAGCCGAATACCCGGTGATTGACTCGACTTCGGCTCGCCGCTCGTACTCCTGCCCCATAATCCGGACCGTTTCTTGGCCGGCCTGGATCCGGCGCCCCAGCGTGTGCTCCGCCTGAAAGCCCACGAAGAGGACCAGGTTCTTCGGGTCGCCGAGGCCGTGGGCAAGATGGTGGAGAATGCGTCCCGATTCCGCCATCCCCGACGCCGCGATGATCACGGCTGGTGCCGGGTTGGTGTTGAGCGCCTTCGAGTCGGTGACATCGCGGACATAGCGGACGAGAGGGAAGTCGAAGAGGTCGTTGGTGGTCTCGATCATTCGCTCCCGCCGGTCGAAGACCTCGGGATGCATGCGGAATACAGTGGTGATGTCGATGGCGAGCGGGCTGTCGACGTAGATGGGGATATCGGGAATCTGGCCGTCGCGATGGAGCCGGTGCAGGCTGTAGATCAGCTCCTGGGCGCGGCCCACGGCAAAGGCCGGAATCAGCACCTTCCCACCTCGAGCCGCAATCCGGCGCACCGCGGCGCCGAGACGAGACTCGGCGTCGTCGAACGACTCGTGCTGCCGGTCGGCATAGGTCGATTCGACGACCAGGGTGTCGATCGGCCCCGAAGGGGGCTCCGGATTTCTCACGATAGGGAGGCCGCTTCGGCCGATGTCGCCGGAAAAGACCAGCCGCTGATGCCCACCCTCGGTCACGCGGAGGTCGACCGTGGCCGAGCCGAGGATGTGGCCCGCCTCCAGGAACTCGAGCGCGAGATGCTTGCGCAAGTGGAGGATCCGGCGGTAGGGCACGCCGACCATGAGGTCCTGCACCGCAATCGCGTCGCTCAGGGCGTAGAGCGGCTCGCTCTCGGGACGCACTTGCCCCCGCTTCCGGAGGAATTCGTAGTCCTTCTCCTGGATGTGGGCGGCGTCGGCCAGCATGACGGCGCTGAGATCGCGGGTCGCGGGGGTGCCGTATACCGGGCCGTGGAAACCTTCCCGAACGAGGAGCGGAAGCCGGCCGCTGTGGTCGATGTGGGCATGACTCAACACCACTCCGTCGATCCGCCGGGCATCGAACGGAAGGTGTGCGTTCAAGGTGTGGGTGTCGGCCCGGTGGCCCTGAAACAGGCCGGCGTCGAGCAGAATCCTTGCTCCGGCGGCTTCTAGCAGATGCATCGAGCCGGTGACCTGGCCGGCGGCGCCCCAGAAGGTGATGCGGGTAGCGCTCATGAACAATCTTCCACGCTCTTCACCTCGTCCCAAACAATCGATCGCCGGCGTCCCCCAGGCCCGGAAGGATATAGCCGGCCTGGTTGAGCTGCCGGTCGAGCGCAGCGGCGTATATCGGGACGTCGGGATGGGCTTCCAGCATACGCCGGACTCCCTCGGGAGCCGCCACCAGGGAGAGGAAGCGGATCCGGCGGGCCCCGGCCTTCTTGAGCGCCCCCACCGCCGCGACCGCCGATCCGCCGGTGGCGAGCATCGGATCGAGCACGAAGAAGTCCCGCTCGACCTCGTCGGAGGGAATCTTGAAGTAGTAATCCACCGGCTGAAGGGTGTCGTGATCTCGGTACAGTCCGATGTGCCCTACCCGGGCGGACGGGATCAGCTGGGTGATGCCGTCCACCATGCCGAGGCCGGCGCGAAGGATCGGCACCAGGGTCAGCTTCTTCCCGGCGACCTGCCGCCCGGTGGTCCGCTCCAGCGGAGTCTCGATCTCGACCGGGGCGGTCGGCAGATCCTTGGTCACTTCGTAGGCCATCAGGGTCGCGATCTCGCTCACCAGCTGCTTGAAGTCGCGGGTGCTGGTGTGCTTATCACGGAGAATAGAAAGCTTGTGTTGGATGAGAGGGTGAGACAGAACGGTAAGATTGGCGAAGGATGGCGGCGGCATGGGGGGGAAATATGAGGGGGGAGCCCCACTGCTGTCACCCTGATAGTGCCGCTCCCCCAATCACTTGGCTATGTCCCTTGTCTCTTCCTATATTTCCCGCCCCAACGGCCAGGTAGCTCAGTTGGTAGAGCAGCGGACTGAAAATCCGCGTGTCGGGGGTTCAATTCCCTCCCTGGCCATTCACTCCAACAATCACTTACCTCATTATTTCAAGGACTGAGCCCCAGGTCAGCTTCGTGCAGAGGGCGGCGACGCACCTGCGGGGTCGGCGCGTACCAGCCGAAAAAGGCCTGGACGTTGCGCCGCTGCCCCCCGGTCTGCAGGTTATCCCCCACCGCCCACAAATCACTCACCCGAGGTTACCGGGTGAACAACCGTGCGGTGGAACCACGGGAGATGCCATGGAGGAAACACCCTTCCCGGCCCTGAATACCCGGGAGTTCATTACCAAGTGGCACAGCGTCGTCGAGGAACATCTCGTCGTCGAGCTGGCCCACATTCTCCGCGACCTGGCGGCCGCCGAGCCGGGCGGTTTGGAGCTGGGCGCGGAACAATCCGCCGGGTTGGCCCGCCACGTCGCGTATGCCCTGCAAGTGGCGGGGAGCGCGAATGGCGGTGTGCAGGCGGCGCTGCAGTACCTGCAGCAGGCTCTTGCCATCCGCCAAGAGGTGCCGGAGTCCAGCTGAAATCTCGGCGGTGGATGTTCAGACCATTAGTCATCGTTGGTGTTTGGCTGATCGGCTCGACCAGTCTGGCGGACGTGTCCCCATGTGCCGGTCAGGCCTCGCCACACGATAGCACCACCGTGGCGCGCTCAGACAGCGTCCGCCCCCATCCTGATAATCTGCAACCGGCCCCCGCAACGCAGCCGCCGGTCGACAGCACGTTGAGCACCGCCTGCATCGGCTCCCCTGGCGGCGTAGCCTCCGACTTGCTCGTGATCTTGTTTACCCCATCCGCCAGCCGCTCGACCCGCACCGCGGTGGCCAAGAGCGTTCACGGCAGGCTCCTGGGTCCGACCCCTTCGGGGGACGCGGGCTCCTTCTACCTTGCAGTCCCCAGTGGCGGAAACCAGTACCAGCTCCAGGCCATAGCCGATCGGCTGATTCAATTCGCGGAAGTGCAGCAGGTCGGGACCGTCGCTTGTCCGCCGGCTCCTGCGCCACCAGGGCCGCCGCAGTCCAGGTAAGCCTGCCACTTAGGGGCCCCGGCCCCTCTGGCGGGCGACCATCAAGCGTAGCGCGTTCCTCCTCGCATTAGCAGATCACCGAATGCGCCTGCGCTTGACAGGCGGCGCACTGCGTTGTAGATAACCTATCAGTTATGAAACCTCGTGGTTATGGGCAAATCGCCCCGGATCACCTGGACGCCACGTTCGCGGCTCTCGCCGATCCCACCCGGCGGGCGATCCTCGCCCGGCTCGCGTCGGGTGACGCCTCGGTGACGGAGCTGGCCGAGCCATTCGCCATGAGCCAGCCCGCCATCTCCAAGCACCTCAAGGTCCTGGAGCGTGCCGGCCTGATCTCCCGCGGCCGCGATGCGCAGCGGCGCCCCCGGCGGCTGGAGGCCAAACCGCTGGAGGAAGCCACCGAATGGCTCGAAGGCTACCGCGAGGTCTGGGAGGGCAACTTCCAGCACCTGGACGCCTTGCTCGAAGAGATGAAGACCAAGCAGCACAAACGTGGACCCACGAAGAGATAAGAGGAGATCCCCGATGAGTAACGCCATGAAGAACCCTGGCACGCTACAGGTCACCACGCCTTCGGAGCGGGAGATAGTCATGACCCGCGTCTTCAATGCTCCGCGCAATCTGGTCTTCGATGCTTATACCAAGCCGGAGCTGGTCAAGCGCTGGTTGGGAGTGTTCGGCGGCTGGTCGATGGAGGTCTGCGAGATCAATCTCAAGGTCGGCGGTACCTATCGCTACCTGTGGCGCGGCCCCGACGGAATCGAGATGGGAATGCGGGGGGTCTACCGTGAGATAGTGCGACCCGAACGCATCGTCTGCACCGAGTCATTCGATGAGAAGTGGTACGACGGCGGTGATGCCCTGGACACGACGGTGCTGGTGGAGAAGGACGGCTGGACCACGCTCTCGACCACGGTGCGTTACGCGTCGCAAGAAGTCCGTGATGCGGTGCTCAGGTCGCCCATGAAGGACGGAGTCGCCCGGGGTTACGACAAGCTTGCCGAGCTGTTGGCCTCGGCCCTGACTGGAGGAGTGAAGTGACCATGCAAAAGCTCACGCCGTGCCTGTGGTTCGACAACCAGGCCGAAGAAGCCATGACCTTCTACCTCTCCGTCTTCAAGAATTCAAAGGCCGGGAGCGTGACGCGCTATGGAGAAGCCGGGCCGGGACGGAAGGGGTCGGTGATGACCGCGACCTTCCAGCTCTTCGGGCAGGAGTTCCTCGCGCTCAACGGCGGGCCCCAATACAGCTTCACGCCTGCGATATCGTTTGTGGTGAACTGTGACACGCAGCAGGAGGTGGATGAGCTGTGGAAGAAGCTCTCCGAGGGTGGAAGGGAAGACCAATGCGGGTGGCTTACGGACAGGTTTGGTCTGTCCTGGCAGATCGTGCCTACGCTCCTACCCAAGCTGCTCTCGGACAAGGATCCCAGGAAATCCCAGAATGTCATGCAGGCGATGCTGCAGATGAAGAAGATCGACACCAAGAAGCTACAGCAGGCGTACGACCAGGCATGACATCAATCTCAATGCTTGCGAGTTCTGCTATGCAAGAGTGCCCCCGGAAGGGCCGATTGGGATTCACCGTCGTCGAGGCACTGATCGTCGTCACCCTCATCGGTCTGCTCGCGGCCCTGGTGGGCCCCCGCATTCTGGGCCGGGCGTCGGAAGCAAAGAGCGCGACGGCTAAGGTGCAAACCATCTGGAGGTGAGTCGGACTCAGAAGGATTAGGATTCTGGTCTAGCGCCCCGTGATCTGCATCTATCCAGGCCGAAGATCCGACCACCAATCGCGCACGAACCGGGTCGGCCCATTTTCGCTAAAGTCAAGCCGAGCATAGGCATACTGAAACAGCAAGCGGGCGCGGCGCCGTCACTGGCACCCTCCTTGCCCCTCCATCGAATCCCCCGTCGTCCTCAAGTCACCGGAACATTCGATGGACAATCCTACCCGAAAGCAATTTCGGTCACGGGCGCGTGTGCTCAGAAGCTCCCTTCTGCGCCGTGCAGTGGCCTTTGCCGGGCTTGCACTTGGCCTGATCTATTGTGGTGCGCCCTCGACTCAGAGCCCGTCGGCAAGTGACGCCCCACCCAATGCCTTGTTCAGCTCCAGCTGCACCGAGCTCGCTTGCAGTTTCACCGATGGCAGCACCGATCCTGACGGCACCATCGTCAGCCGGATGTGGGACTACGGGGACGGAAGCTCTCTGAGCGACATAGCCTCGCACACTTACGCGGCAGAGGGCACCTACAGCATAACCCTGACGGTCACCGACAACGCGGGAGCCCGCGACGCTGCGACGGATGAGGTCACCGTCAGTGCCGCACCTCCCCCGCCGCCCTCGAACACACCACCGACCGCGGCATTCACCTCGAGCTGTAGCGTGCTCACATGCACGTTCACTGACGCCAGCACCGACGGCGACGGCACGGTTTCCAGCCACGCTTGGCACTTCGGAGATGGCTCAACCTCGACCGCTGTCAGCCCGGCGCATACCTACGCTGCCGGTGGTGGCTACTCGGTGAGCTTGACGGTGGCTGATAATGGTGGGGCGAGCGGCTCCGTCTCCCACGACGTCACCGTGGCGAACACGGAGGCGATCCTCATCGGTGCAGGCGATATCGCAGGGTGCAACTCCACCTTTAAGGACGAGGCTACCGCTGCCCTCATCGCCAAATACCCGGCCGCCACGGTCTACACCATCGGCGACAACGCGTACCCGGACGGGACTGCGACCGATTACAGCCAATGCTACGCCCCCAGCTGGGGGAAGTTCAAAGACCGCACGCGCCCGGCGCCCGGGAACCATGAGTATCACCAGGCCGCTGCAACTCCTTACTTCGACTATTTCGGGGTCAATGCGGGCCCTGCCGGAAGAGGTTACTACAGCTATGACCTCGGCAGCTGGCACATCATCTCGCTTAATAGCGAGACCGACGTGAGCGCGACCAGCGCACAGGCGACATGGCTCAAGCAGGACTTGGCTGCTCATCCGACTACGTGCACGCTCGCCTATTGGCATAAGCCGCTCTTCACCAGCGGTTCCCTGCACGCCGGGGCGACCTCTATGGTCCCGCTCTTCACCATCCTCTACGACGCCGGGGCGGAGATCGTTCTCAGCGGGCACAACCATCAGTATGAACGGTTCGCGCCCCAGCGGGTCGATGGAACGAGGGATGATGCCAGGGGAATCAGAGAGTTCGTAGCCGGAAGTGGCGGTGCCGGCCTCTATGACTTCGGCACGGCACAACCGAATAGTGAGGCCCGCTACAAAGGTTTCGGGGTATTGAAACTGACGCTCAGGGCCACGAGCTACGCGTGGGAGTTCATGCCCATCGAGGGTACCAGCTTCACGGACGCAGGCAGCGGAGCATGCCACTGACCGCATTCATGCCTGACCTCCGTTACGCGGCTCCTTGGGAGGAGTCGAGCTGCCGCCGCGGTGAGCCTCCGCGGAACTCGAAGTGGGCCTCCGCCAGCACTCTGTCGTGCAGCACGTAGGCATCCTCGAGCTGGAGCAGACGGGTCGCCGCCACTTTGTCCGCCGTGGCGGCGGCCGATTCCCACTCCCCTGGCTTGAGCATGGGATAGAGATGGGCGTACTCGGGACGCAGTCGAGCTTCACGCTGCATCGCAATGCCTCGGGATTAACCACGGACATCAGAGGGAGGTGCCACCAATCTGCATTTCCGATGGACGGCTGCAAGCGCCCATTTCTCTTCGGGGTAAGTGTGGGTGATGTGGACCGGATGTTGACCGGCATCTGGGTGTGACGAGGCAGCTTACTCCGGCCGGCCACATCTCCACACGCTGTGGAGAACTTTTCGTCTAGCAACTGGGCACCGCCGGGCGACCAGGAATTCTCCGGTTGACCGAGCTGGGAGACCTCCCCCCACTGAAATTCGCCAGACATTGGCAGGCCACAAGCCGCTTCTTCCTCCGGAAAGCAGGCTACCTGTTTGCTCTGGTTACACATGCGTGGCTGGCCCAGGACCTGCTCGGGTGTAGTCGACTCACTCGCAATGGCGCAGCGTCCCGGAGGCAAGATGACCACAGGTCAGACTCAGCGGATCATGGTCGTCGATGACGATGCCAGCATTCGGCGGACCCTCCAGATTCTCCTGAGCAAGGCAGGCTATGAGGTCATGCAGGCCCGGGATGGGTTGGAGGCGGTCCGCCTGTGGCGTGACCGCGGAGGCGACCTGGTCATAACCGACCTGCATATGCCGGAAAAGGACGGCATCGAGACCATCGTCGAGCTGCTGTCCTATAGCCCTGGGATCCGGATCATTGCTATGTCAGGTGGCGGCCAGACCAAACGGCTGGATCTCTTGGGGAACATGGCACTGTTGGGCACGGTGCTTACCATCGAGAAGCCCTTCACCCTGACCGAAATGATGACCATGGTGGGCCGCGCGCTGAAGGTGCATTGACCGCGGCGCTAGGGAACGGCTTCCAGCTCAAACGGAATTCGGTCCGGATCGGTTGCGGTGATCCCCCCGGGTGAGCCGGTGAGGGTGCCAGCTGCACCGAGCCGGTCGACCAGTGCCCGGCGTTCCTGAGAGCCTGGAACCACGAGCTCCCACCCCAGCAGTCCGGCGACCCGATCCGAATCCGGGGGCGCGCCTTCCCCAGCCCACGTGTTCAGGTTGAGATGGTGGTGGTATCCACCCGCCGACACCGCTGTGAGCGACGGTATCCTCATCATCACGTCGAAGCCGACCACGTCGCGATAGAATGCGACTGCCCGCTCCATTCGCGAGACCGTGAGATGGACATGACCGACGACGGTGTCCGCTGAAAGGCCCTTCCAGGGCTCCGGGCGTTCGCGTCCATCTGCAACCACTCCTTCGACATCCATGGGGTCGACCGTCATCTGAACTACACCGTCCTGGATCGGCCATGACGTCCTGGGACGATCGGCGTAGATCTCCAGGCCGTTGCCGAAGGGATCGTCGAGATATAGCGACTCGCTGACGGCGTGATCCGACATTCCGCGAAGCGGGTAGCCGGATTCATGCAGGCGAAGGAGTGACCGCCCCAGATCTCTGCGGCCCGGCACCAGGAGCGCCACGTGATAGAGCCCGGTCGACACCGGCCGTGCCGGCCGGCGGGCTATTCCCGACTGCTCCTCCAGAATGATCACCTCTCGTTTTCCCGCCGAGTCGCGCGGCGCCAAGGTAACGCGGGCTCCCTCATCGCGTGCGACCTCCAATCCGAGCACGTCCCGATAGAGCTCGAGCGCCCGGCCAATGTCGCCCACCCGGAGTCGTACCCGTCCGATGCGTGCGTCCGCCGGCAGGCGCGAGGCGGCGCCGGTCTTGGAAGCGATGGTGGAAGCGTCCATGTGTCTGAAACCGTCCCCCTAGATTCCTCGTTCTACTAAGCTCACTCAGAATGGCAGCGGGACTCAGCAAGGAATCCTGTGCGCATTGGCCTGAAGTGGAAGATAGCAATCGCGTTCCTCTGCGTGTACGTCTTCTGGGGAATGACTTACCTGGCCATGCGGGTGGCCGTGGTGGACATTCCGCCGCACCTCATGGCAGGTGGGCGCTTCCTGGTTGCCGGGTCGGTGTTGTACACCTGGGCTCGGTACCGCGGCGCTGCCCGTCCCACCTCGAAGCAGTGGTGGGCGGCGGCCGTGATCGGCGCCTTCCTCTTGCTGGGTGGAAACGCCAGCGTGGCGTGGGCCGAACAACGGGTTCCGTCCGGCCTGGCCGCCGTGCTCATCGGTGTGGTCCCCATCTGGATGGTTGGGATGGAGTGGGCGCGAGGCGGATCGCGGCCTGCCAAGCGGGTCATCGGAGGGCTCATCCTGGGGGTGATCGGAGTAGGGCTTCTAGTCTCACCCCAGGCAGGGTCCCACAGCGAGGTGGATCTCCTGGGCGCGGCGGTGCTGGTGCTGGCTTCCGCTTCCTGGGCGTGGGGATCGGTCACGTCGAAGTCCGCTCCCCTCCCTCCATCGCCATTTCTGGCCACCAGCATGGAGATGATCAGCGGGGGCATCATCATCCTCATCGTGGCCGTGCTCGCAGGTCAGCTCCACGGTTTCAGCCTCAGCGCCATCTCCGGCCGCGCCGCCGCGGCCTGGCTCTTTCTCGTGGTGTTCGGTTCGCTGGTGGCCTTCACCGCCTACATCTGGTTGCTGGGGATGACCTCGATAGCCAAGGCGGGCACCTACGCGTACGTGAACCCGATCGTAGCCGTGCTGCTGGGGTGGGCAATCCTTCACGAGCCTATCACCTTGAGGACGGTCCTTGCCACGCTGGTGATCCTGCTGGGCGTAGCGCTCGTCAACCTGGACTGGTCATCCACCGGCCTGTTGGCCCGCCTGCCCGCTCGGATGCGTCCCACTCGAGCTTCATAGTCGCTCTACCAGTCCTTCTCTCCGCCTCCTCCGCCCATCGCCGCCTTGCCCTGGTGGCTGCTGAGCTCCTCTCGCTCCACCGCTTCCAGGAGCTGCCGCGCCTGCGTTTCGCTCAGTTCCTCGGCCGACTCACCCTCGCCCGAGCCGAAGCCGCCGCCCGCCATCGCGCCGACCGCTGCCTCGGGATTGCCCTCGTAACCGGGAGTATTCTGATTCCCCCGCCCATAG
>JBGQLP010000012.1:0-68263 GCA_041500125.1 Gemmatimonadota bacterium | reverse complement strand
TCGACGTGGGCGATGATGGCCAAGTTGCGAATCAATCCACACTTCCTGCCGATGACCTGAACGGTTGAGGCCCGACGTTCGGGCCTCCGCGGCGCATATATAGACTAGGCTGTCGGATGCCGCAAGAGATAAGCCGGAGGCCGTTGCAGGGTGGGGAGCAGCGGGGGACACTGAGCCGTTCAGGGCGCTGCTCCCCACCATAAAACGATTGGGAGGGTAATGGCGACTTAGACCAACTAGAGTTGGAAACGTGGGGCAATCGAATGGAGCGGAGCGGCCGCTGGCATTGGATCCGGGAGGGCGCGTTACTGCGCGGTAGCTCCTCTGCGCGATCTCCTCGGTCGAAGCGCAGTACAGCGCCCGAACCGATCAAGGCCAGCCGCCGCGGTCGGTAAAAGGAGCCTAGTGACCATGACCCGGGTGATGGTGCTGCCCGCCGCTGGGCGAGGACCCTACCGGGCGAGGCTCCTCGCACTCGTGCTGGACCTCGAGCTGGATGGTGACGTGCGCGATGCCGAGCCGGGCCAGCTCGACCCGGATTGCCTCCAGTACCTCGGGATGGGATGGGAGCTCCGGCACGATGGCATGGCCGCTCATGGCCACCATCCCACTGGTCACGGTCCAGACATGGAGATCGTGCACCGCGGTGACTCCGGGAACGCCGAGCATCCGGCGGTGCACTTCGGCAATGGAGACGTCGCGCGGAACGGCTTCCAGCAGGATGTCGGTGCTCTCCCGCATGAGCCGCCAGGCCCCGACCAGAATGAGGAGGGCAAGCGCGATGGAAATGATCGGATCGGCGACGGTCCAGCCGGTGAGCAGAATGATCGCGGCCGCTCCCAGAGCTCCCACCGATCCCATGGCGTCGCCCAGAACGTGGAGGTAGGCGCCCCGGGCGTTCAGACTGCCCTGCCGCATCCCGTGCAGAATGCTCAGGCTGATCAGATTCACCAGCAGGCCGCCGGCGGCGACGAACAGGAACAGCTCGGCCCGGATGGGGGCCGGGTGCTGGATCCGCTGGACCGCTTCGACGACTACCCAGGCGGCGATGCCGAAGAGTGCGGCGCCATTGATCAAAGCCGCCAGGATCTCCCACCGCTGATAGCCGTAGGTCTTGCTGTCGTTGGCGGGACGGAGAGCGATCCAGGCACTCAGCAGAGACAGGCCCAGCGCCCCCGCGTCGGTCAGCATGTGGCCGGCATCCGCCAGCAGGGCCAGGGAGCCGCTGAGCCAGCCGCCGACGACTTCGACCACCATGAAAAGCAGCGTCAGCACGAGAACCAGACTGAGCCGGCGGACGGTGGCGGCAGGTCGGGGAGACTGCAGCGAGGTGCAGTCGGCCCGGAGGGATAGACTCGATTCGGCCATACCTGAAATCTAGCTCCCTTTTTCTGCCGCCCCGCTTTTCGCTTCCCCGCTTCCCACCCGCCCAGGGGGCACCCGCCCCGCTTCCTCTCCCACCCTCATCCTCACCGCCTCGGCGTGCCCGTACAGCCCTTCGGTCTCGGCCAGCGCAATAATGGAGTCGGCGTCCTGCACCAGCCGCTTCCGGGAATACCGGATTACACTGGTCCGCTTCACGAAGTCATACACCCCAAGGGGTGAGGCATAGCGGGCGGTGCCGGCGGTGGGCAGGACGTGGCTGGGGCCGGCCAGGTAGTCTCCCACCGGCTCGGGTGTGTCATCACCCAGGAAGATGGCGCCGGCATTGCGGATCGAGCTGGCGACTCGCTCGGGTCCTTCGGTGGCGATCTGGAGATGCTCCGGCGCCCGCCGATTGGCGACCTCGATGGCGTCCCGCATCGAGCCGGCGAGCACGATGAGGCCGTTCCGCTCAATGGCCGCACGGGCGATCTGACCTCGAGCTGTGCGCCCCAGCGCATACTCCAGTGCCTCGGGCAGTGCCTCGGCGAGGTCGGGGTCGGTAGTGACACACCAGCTGGTGGCGTCCTCGTCGTGCTCCGCCTGGGCGATCATGTCCGCGGCAACTCGCTCTGCGCGGGCGGTCTGGTCGGCGATGATGAGCACCTCGGTAGGACCCGCGATCATGTCTATCCCCACCCGACCGACAACCTGCCGCTTGGCCTCGGCCACCCAGCGATTTCCCGGCCCCACGATTTTGTCCACCCGGGGAATCGTTTTGGTGCCATAGGCCAGGGCGGCTATAGCCTGGGCCCCGCCGACCCGAAAGACCCGGGTCACTCCGGAGAGGGCACACGCGGCAAGCACCGCATCAGTGACCCCCTGGGGTGGCATGACGGCGATGATCTCCTGAACGCCGGCGACCAGCGCGGGTACCGCGTTCATCACCACCGACGACGGGTAGGACGCCTTGCCGCCGGGAACATAGAGGCCCACCCGGTCGAGCGGGGTGACCTTCATGCCCACCAGGCTGCCGTCCGGCTCGGCCAGATGGAAACCGGTATCGCGCTGCCGCTGGTGGTACTCGCTGACCCGCTGAACCGCGAGGGTGAGCGCCTCCCGAAGGGCCGGGGGAATTCGACCGAGGGCGCCCTGCCAGGTGGAGGAGTCGAGCTCCCAGTCCGCGGGCGCGAGATCGATTCCGTCGAACCGACTGGTGTACTCGCGTACCGCGTCGTCACCCCGCGCGAGTACGGCATCCAAAATCTCCGTAACCGCCTGGCGGGTGACGGGATCGGCACCCGCGATTCGGGGGAGGAAGGGCTCCAAGGCCTCGAAAGGTGGAACCGATATCCGGCGGATCAGAGGGCGCCCTCGCAGGCTCGACGTTGCGTGACTAAACTTGGACCGTATGCAACCGGCAGAGTCGCCTCCAATAATGTTCGGCCTGGTGGCCGTCGTCGTTCTGGTGCTCGCCAACGCCTTCTTCGTCGCGGCCGAATTCTCCCTGGTGGGCGTTCGGCGAACTCGCCTCGATGAGCTGGCAGCGGCGGGCAACGCCAAAGCTAGGCTGGCCCGCCGAGCCGTACAATCATTGGGCCGCTACATCTCGGCCACCCAGCTCGGGATCACCCTCACCTCGCTGGGACTCGGCTGGATCGGGGAGCCGGCGCTTGCGGGCCTCATCTCCGGAGGATTCAGCTGGCTGCCGAAGCCATTCGCGGCCATCGCAACTCACGGCGTAGCATCCGCCATCGCCTTCATCATCATCTCGATCCTGCACATCATCCTGGGTGAGCTGGTACCCAAGGCCGTCGCGCTGGTGTATCCGGAAACGGTCAGCATGTGGCTGACCCCGCCGCTCACCGGGTTCGCCTGGGTCATGTCGGTACCGATCGCCCTGCTCTACGGCACCGCGAATGCTCTGTTAAGGCTGCTGGGCATCAAACCGCCCGGCGAGACCGAGCGACTGCATTCGCCGGAGGAGCTTCGCCTGCTCGTCGAGCAGAGCCAGGAGGGCGGAAGCCTGCTCCAGGAGGATGCCCGCCTGCTGGAGGGTGTCTTCGAATTCAGCGAGAAGACCGCACAGGAGGTGATGACGCCACGCACCCAGATGGCGGCGCTGGAGGCAGACCTCACGGTCGAGGAGGCCGCCGACCAGGTGGCCATTCACGGACGTTCGCGCTACCCAGCCTACACCGAGTCGCTGGACGACATCATCGGCGTGGTACACGCAAAGGACATTCTGGCGGCTCTCCGTTCCCGACCGGGGCAGACCATCCGGGTCATCATGCGTCCCCCGCTCTTCGTGCCGGGGACTCGCGAGGTCGAGGACGTGCTGGCCGACATGAAGCGGCTCAAGACGCACCTGGCCCTGGTGCTCGACGAATACGGCGGCACCGCCGGTCTGGTAACCATGGAAGATCTGTTGGAAGAAATCGTGGGGCCGATCTACGACGAGCACGACCCGCAGGACCGAACCGGGCCCGACGATGGAGGGCCCCGGCTGGATGGCTCGATGCCGATCTCCGAGTTCAACTCGCAGTACGGGGCGTCGCTCGACGACACCGATTACACCACCATCGGGGGCTACATCTTCGGCCAGTTGGGCCGCTTGCCGCGGGTGGGGGACCGGGTGACCGTTGGCCCCTTCACCTTCGAGGTAATCGAGATGGACGGCCGGCGGGTGAAGACGGTCCGGCTGCATGCCGCCAAGCCCGAGGAGGTAGACGCCGCGGCCAAGCCGGCCTGATCCGCCGCGCCTCACGGACCCCGCCCGCGACGGTTACCTTCCCGCGAATGTTCCCCTCATCTATTGCCGCCATCCCGCCAGGATCTCTGGACCTCACTGGCGAGGCAGTGCGTCGCCGGCGTGTGCTTCAGCACGCGGCGATGGGCGCTTTGGAGGAAGCCGGCTACGAAGAGCTGATTCCTCCTACCTTCGAGTACGAAGACACCTTCCTTCGCGCCGGCGGACCGGGGGTGGCCGAGCGCCTGGTGCGGTTCCCCGATCGCGACGGCCGGATTCTGGCACTGCGCTACGATTTCACCGCCAGCCTGGCCCGAGTGGCAGCGACGACATTCTCCAGCGCAACCCGGCCGCTCCGGTTGTCCTACTCCGGCATGGTATACCGGCAGGAGCCGGAGCGGGGAGGCCGACCCCGCGAGATGCTCCAGGTCGGGGCCGAGTTGCTTGGCCAGGGTGACCTCAAGGCGGACGTCGAGATCGTCCGCCTGACGCTCGGCCTGCTGTCAGCCGCTGGTCTGCGTGATTTTCAGCTGAATCTGGGCCACGTCGGCGTGCTCGCCGCGGGACTCGAGGCCATCGAGGAGCCGCTCCGGAGTGACGTCAGACGGTGGATCGACCGCAAGGATCGAGGCAGCCTTCGCCGCGCCATGGCCAACATGTCGGGCGATGCGTGCGCGCTCACCTCGCTGCCCTTCGTGATCGGCCGCAGGGACGCGCTGGAAGAGGCCACCCGTACCGCCCCGCCGGCCTCCCAACGCGGCCTCGAACACCTCCTGGCTCTCGATGCCGCACTCAGTAAGTCTGAACGCACCCATCTGGTGTACGACCTGGGGGAGGTCCGCGGCCTGGACTACTACACCGGCATCCACTTCGAGCTTTTCGTTGCCGGGGCCGGCCGGGCCGCGGGCGCCGGTGGACGCTACGACGACCTCATGGGGCGGTTCGGCCGGCCGATGCCCGCGGTCGGCGTGTCGCTGGACCTGGATACGATCGCCGAGGTGGCGGTGTGACCCGGATGCGGGTAGCCCTGGCCAAAGGCCGCCTCTTCGAGCCCTCGGTGGCCCGATTCCGGTCGGCCGGCGTGACGATTAGCGACGACGGCGGGCGCAAGCTTCTCATTCCGTCGAGCGATCCCTCGATCGAGTTCCTGGTGGTGAAACCGGGCGATGTGCCGGTCTACGTCGAATCGGGAGCTGCCGATCTCGGGATCACGGGAACCGACGTTCTGCGCGAGAGTGGCGCCGACGTGCTCGAGCCGCTCGAGCTGCAGTTCGGGTTCTGCCGGCTGGTGGTGGCCACACCGGCAGCGGCGCCGTATCCCGCCCTGCCTGGCGGAGTGACCGCGCGGGTGGCCACCAAATATCCCCGCCTCGCCCAGGCGTTCTTTGCGGCAGCCGGACGACCGGTGGACATCATCCAGGTCGGCGGATCGGTCGAGGTCGCGCCGCTGCTCAATCTGTCGCACTGGATCGTGGACCTGGTGGACACGGGGAATACTCTGCGGGCCAACGGGCTGGTCGAGCGGGAGACGATCTTGAACTGTGGGGCTGTGCTGGTCGCTAATAGGGCGAGCCAGAAGCTCAAACTGGATGCGTATCTGGATTTGATGGAGCGGCTGGAAAAGGTGCCGAACGCCAGCTGACGGTGTGCCGCAGGGATTGGGATCGCTCCCTTCGGCGCTGCAGTTCGCTCAACCTACAAACATCCCAAGTACACCCACTGCTCACTGACGCGCCTGCGGGATCGACTCCCAATCCCTGCTACGAAGCTCCCCGTTGAATTTCAAAAGGATGATGGGCGCGACAAGGGTGTCCTTCTCCGGAGCGCGCGTCAGTGAGCCTCAGTCTTACTTGGGATTTCCATTTTCAGAGCGAACTGCAGCGCGCGAAGGAGAGTACACCCGTCGCGACCATCATCATCCGGTTTTCTGTTGCGACAATCTCAACGCCAGCTCAATCGCCGCACGCATACTCGACGGATCCGCTTTCCCAGTTCCGGCGATGTCCAGTGCGGTGCCGTGATCAGGTGAGGTGCGGGGGAACGGTAGGCCGAGGGTGACGTTCACTGCCCGGCCGAAGGCCGCCACCTTGATGGCGGTCATGCCCACGTCATGATACGGTGCCAGCACCGCATCGAACTCGCCTCGCATGGCGCGGACGAACACAGTGTCGGCCGGCAGCGGGCCTACGGCCCCCAGCGTCACTGCCGCAGGAGCCAGCACCCGCTCTTCTTCATCGCCGAAGAGACCTGCCTCGCCGGCGTGCGGATTCAACGCGCATACCGCTATGCGGGGACGCGGGATACCCCACCACTCGCGCAGCGATCGCTGCACGACCTTTCCGGTCCGGACTACCCGGTCCACCGTGAGCAGGGCCGGCACGTCGCGGAACGGGACGTGAGTGGTGACCAGCACCACGCGCAACGGATGCTCTGCCGGGCGGTCCTGTTCCGGTTCGGCGGCGAGCATCATGGCCACGTCCACGTTGCCGGCGAGCTGCGCCAGCCACTCAGTGTGACCTGGGTAAGGAAAACCAGCGAGGTGGAGGGCGTGTTTGTGAGCCGGGGCGGTGACGATGGCGTCGACTTCGCCGCTCAGGGCCAGCTTTGCTGCCGCTTCGACGGCGTGTCCCGCGATCTTTCCGGCCCGGATGATCCGGTTGCGATCGGCTGAGGAGTCGCCGCTACCCAGACCCCAGGAACCCACCGCGATCTTTCGCTGTGCGTCGATCGAAGCGATTTGGTCTTCGGCTCCAATAATAGTGATCTCGGCTTCCACCGGTTGAGCCAGTGCGCGAGCCGTGATCTCGGGACCGATGCCGCGCGGATCGCCGAGCGCCACCGCCAGTCGAGGCCTACCACGATCTCTCACGGTGCTGCCGGTCTCTCCGCCTCCCTAGGACCGGATCTCGACGTAGGTCGCCTTTCGCAGCCGGTCGATATAGCGGCGAATAGCCAGTTGTTGGCCCAGTTGGTCGCGAATACGGTCTCGTACGTCGTCGTAGCCGATCGCTCCTTCGGGCCGGCGGGCTGTCACCTGCAACACCACAAACTGGTCGCGACCTCCTGAGCCGGGCATGGTGAATACCGGCAAGATGGCTCCGGACGCGGACTCGCCGATCGCTTTGGCGTAGCTCTCCGGCAGCTTGGTGACGGGCACGTTATCCGCGTCGCGCTCGGCGGACCGGTCGTGGTAGAGCCGCTGGAGGGAATCGAACGGCGCGCCCTTCACCAGCGCGTCGTGCACCGTATTGGCTATGGCCCGCGCGCTGTCGACATGGGCCGAATCGATCTCCGGCACCAGCAGAATGTGGCGAGCCTGAACCTCGGCGGGCTGCACCCGCTCGACCTGGATGATGTGGTACCCGAACGGCGACTCGACCGGATCGGACACCACGCCGGGCTTGAGCGCGAACGCCACCCGCTCGAACTCGGGAACCATCACTCCACGCCGGAACCAGTTGAGCGACCCTCCCTGCTCCTTCGAGCCCGGGTCCTGGGAAAACCGGCGCGCGGCAGTGGCGAAGTCCGCTCCCCGGCGTAGCTCCAGCACGATCGAGTCGGCCTGCGCTCGGGTCCGAGCCTTGGCTGCCTCCGATGGCGTGGGAGTTATCACGATCTGACGGAACGAGAGGGTGGCGGGCCGGGTGCCCAGACTGCCCTTCTGCTCGTCGAAGAACTGCTTCATCTCCTTCTCGGTGGGCGCGACCGGCTTCAGCTTGCCTTCATTGCGCAGCTTTTCAATCAGACGGTTCTGATACGCGGCCCGCCGCTGCTGGTCGGTCAACCAGCGCCGGTATTCCTCTGGAGTCTGGAATCCCGCCTTCTTCAGCTCGGCGGCATAATCCACCTCGGAGGTGAAGTTGCTGCGGACCTTCTTTACCTGCTCATCCACCCCTTTGGCGATTTCCTCATCGGTCACCTTGATGGAGGTATCGCGCTGAGCCTGTTGCAGCAGCAACTCTTCATCGATGATCGATGAGACGATATCCTGCCGGACGGACCGAATCCCCGCCGGGTCGGTCGGCAGCTTGGTGCCCTGGGACTGGCGGGAGAAAATCTCCTCATCCACCTGCGATGCGAGCACCGGGCGGTTGCCGACCACGGCCACCACCCGGTCGACCACGAAGGTGGTGTCGTGGGGAGGCGCCGTCGCAATTGTGTCGGGAGCCGCCGAGGCGGTATCTCCAGCGGCCGCGGTCGAATCCTGGGCCGCGAGCGTTCCACCACCCGGCCCCAGGACCGCGGCAATGATCGCGAGAAGTGTGCTGACGGCTGCTTTCTGCATTGTCATTGCGCGGCCTTGGCGGCCGTGCTATCCCCTCGTGGCGCCGGACGAACACTCTTCTGCGGCGCGGCATGACTGGTGTCCGGCACTGGCCGAGCAGGTTTTCCGCCCGCCGGAGGAGCCGCCCCCGGAATCGGCGCCGGCCCGGGTGCAGGCTTGAGTGCGCCGGCGCCCGCATTGCCCTTGGTGGAATCGGCCTTGCTGCGTTCCGCTTCAGCGAGCTCGACGGCCCGTTTGAGCCCCGAGCTGTAGACCCGGTAGCCGGATCGATCCCTCAGCAGTCCCGCCAGCGCGGAGGGGAGGGGACGCAGCCGGGACTTACCGCTCACCAGCCGATCGAAATACTGCTCCACTTTGACCGCGGCCACCTTGTTCCGGTCCCGCGTTGCAACAGTCGAGTCCCACAGAGAGGCGGTATCGAGACCCATCTCCACCCGCAGCGTATCCAGCTGACCCCGATAGTTGGCGGCCATCGACTGCCACTCGGCGGGCGTTACCTCGATCTTCGCGGAATCGGCCTGGCGCAGTAGGAGCACGTTCTGACTCAGCACCTTGGCGAACTGGGTCAGCATGCTATCGTCCGCCTGTCTCAACTGGGCGGCGTACTGGGGCGGCAATGCCTGGAGCCAGCGGAGGAATTCTCCCACCGTGAGCTCGCCACCTTTGAACGACGCCAGAGTCTTCTTGGAGCCGCGGGCCTCCTCCGGATCCTCGCTGGCGGCGCGCATGGCAGCCGCTGCCCCCTTGGCCACCTTGATGTCAGCCTTGATGGCCAGGCTATCCATATAGATCGAATCGAGACGGGTGCCGGCGTTCTGCAGCAGGTAGGCGGTCAGCCGGTCGCGCACCGCCTCTTCGGCCGGCCGCTTGATGATGTGATAGCCAAATGGGGTTTCGACCACGCCGCTCACGGCGCCGGGCGCCAAGGCCCATCCTACGCTATCGAAGACAGGAACGAACCTGCCTTTTGGGCTGGGAGGCAGGAAGCCCTTATCTGCCTTGCTGCCGGGGTCCTCGGAGAGCTTGGATGCCACCGCGCCGAAGTCGGCGCCGCCCTTCACCTGGGCCAGGGCGCCCTCGGCCTTCTTCCGGGCGGCGTTGCGGGCCGCGGGGACCGCGTTCGGCGCTACCCGGAAGAGAATGTGTTGGAGGACGCGAACCTGGTTTGCCTTATACACGCTGTCGGCGTCGTTGGGCCCGATCTTCGATCGGCGAGCCATGAGGGAGTCGTGCCAGTGACTGCCCCGCAGCTCGGCGAGCTCGGGCCAGACAGCCTGGGCGATACTGGCTGAGTCGACGGGCAGCTTGCCGTCGGCAACGGCCTGAGCGAAGAGGGCGTAGTCGACCCAGACGTTGGAGACGAAGTTGGCGGCCTCCCGGTTGGGACGAATCCCCTTCCCGCTGTTCATAATCTGGCCCAACCGCTGGGGGGTCAGCCGCTGCCCGCCGGCCTCGGCCGCCACGTCGGCGTGAGCCGAGAAGAGATCACGGAAGCTGTTGCATCCGGAGAGGCCGGCTGCCAGCAACAGGGACATCAAGACGCCGAAACGACGCATTTGTACTCCGTATTAGAGTGGTCTAGGTCTACGAGGCCCGGCGCAACGCCCTTACCAAGGCCGGCACAATCGGCTCCCCGCCCAGGCGCATCAGTCGGAGCGAGAGCGGCACGGTGCGGCGGACCTCCGCCGCGAGCTGCACGTCATCGAGTGCGGAAGTGAGACCCGCAAGCCTGGGCGCTGTGCCGGGACGGAAGGTGAGGCGCGCCTCGTCTCCCCGAACCAGCACGTTCTGCAGGCCGAGCTCTGCTCCCATGACGCGAAGGCGAGTCATATTGAGCAGCGTCTCGGCCGGCGCCGGCAGCGGCCCGAAGCGCTCGCGCAGTTCATCCCGCAGCCCGTCAATTTCGCCGGATGTGACGGCCCGCGCCAGTCGCCGGTACAGATCCAACTTCACGTCATCGTCGGGCACGAAGCCGTCAGGGAGATGCGCCGGATGATCCAGCACCACCTCGGGCGGGGGTGGCTGTTCCGTGGCGCCCTGGCCCCGAAGGGCCCGGACCGTCTCCTCCAGCCAGCGCAAATACAGATCGAATCCCACCGCCTGGGCATGGCCCGACTGTTCTGCTCCGAGTAGATTGCCCGCGCCCCGAATCTCCAAATCCTTGAGCGCGATCCGGTAGCCCGCCCCAAGCTCGGTATGATGCTCGAGGACACGCAGTCGTTCCTCGGCGTCGCCGTCGATGGTGTCGGGCACCAGTAAATAGCAGTAGGCTCGCCGGTGGCTCCGGCCGACGCGGCCCCGGAGCTGGTAGAGCTGAGCCAGCCCGAAGCGGTGGGCGTCGTGTACCACCATCGTGTTCGCATTGGGGACGTCGAGCCCCGATTCCACGATCATGGTGGAAACCAGGATGTCGACCTCCCCGGCGACGAAGCGTTGCATGACGCTCTCGAGCTCGTCGGCCGGCATCTGTCCGTGGGCCACCCCCACGCGCGCGCGGGGCGCCAAGCTTCGGACCTTGGCCGCAACGGTGTCGATGGTCTCGATCCGGTTATGTACCGCGAAGACCTGCCCGCCCCGATCGATCTCTCGGGCAAATGCCTCCTCCAGGAGCGGGTCGTCCCACGGCTCGACGAAGGTGAGAATGGGTGACCGATCGCGAGGCGCCGTCTCGATCAGGGTCAAATCCCGCAATCCGGCGAGAGAGAGGTGCAGCGTGCGAGGGATCGGCGTCGCGGTAAGGGTGAGCACGTCGACCGAGAGCCGCAGCGCCTTCAGCCGCTCCTTGTGCTTGACCCCGAAGCGGTGCTCCTCGTCCACCACGAGGAGGCCGAGGTCCCGGAATGCCACGTCTTTGGAGAGCAACCGGTGGGTGCCGATCACGATGTCGATCTGGCCAGCGGCCAGGCGAGCCAGGGCTGCCTTCTGTTCCTTGGCGGTGCGGAAGCGGGAGAGAACCTCGATCCGAACCGGGAAGTCGGCCAGGCGCTCGATGAAGGTGCGCCCGTGTTGCTCAGCAAGAATCGTGGTCGGTACCAGCACCGCGACCTGCTTCCCGGCCTGCACCGACTTGAAGGCGGCGCGAACCGCGATCTCAGTCTTCCCATAGCCCACGTCGCCCACCAACAACCGATCCATGGGAAGCGGCTGTTCCATGTCGCGCTTCACTTCTTCGGTGGCCCGGCGCTGATCCGGGGTGTCCTCGTAGAGAAAGCTGGACTCGAGCTCCCGCTGCCACTTGGTGTCGGGTGGGAAGGCAAAGCCGGTGCTGACCGTGCGCCGGGCGTAGAGATCGAGCAACTCGGCCGCCATCTGTTTGATGGCCTGGCGAGTCCTCTCCCGGACCCGCTGCCAGCTGGAGCCACCCAGCCGGTGAATGCGGGGGGGAGGACGATCGCCATCCTCACCCGCCGCCCGATATCGCTCCAGCTGGTCCAGGCGGTATAGTGGCACGTTGAGCCGGTCACCCCCCTCGTACTCCACGATGGCCACTTCCAGCGTCGATTCGCCCGCCGTGATCGTCTCGATTCCGCGATAGATGCCGATCCCATGCTCCAGGTGAACGACATAATCCCCCAGGGTCAGGGCCCCGGTGGCCGAGGAAGGCGCAGCCTCGCGATACCGGCGAGGGCGCCGGAGCCGGCGGGCCCGGCGAAAGATCTCGTGATCGGTCAACACCCGGAGCGAGGGCATGACGAAGCCGCCCTCGAGCGCGCCGATCGCAAGGGTGGCGTTCACCAGCCTGCGGCCGCCCTCCTCCAGGAGCTCCTCCATTCGCTCCAGCTGGCCCTCGTTGTCGCAGAGGATGAGGGTGGGAGTCTCCGATCGGAGCAAACCGCGGAGCCGGTTCAGGTCCCGATCGATTCGCTCAGGGGGGAAGAAGCCGAACTGGAGGTCGACCTGTTCGTCTCGCAGCAGCAGGCGGGGAAATGCCTCCAGCCGGGAGTGCCACTGTGCCGGCGCCTCGAAGATGGAATCCCGACTGGGCACCTCCTCCCCCAGCCGGCGTGCCACATCGAGATGATGTTCGGCCTCATTCCATGCGCGGGTGACCTCGTCGACGTCGGGGCCGGCCGCTTCCTGAATCAGGAGCGTGTCGGAGGGAAGCAGCTCGAGCAGAGTGCGACGGACCGCCTGTCCGTCCGCCTCATCTCTCATCGCGACCGTGTTGATCGGCAGCACGGTGATGTCCCGGAGCTCCTCCAACGACCGCTGGGTGGTCAGGTCGAACCCGCGCAGCGACGTGATATCGTCTCCCCACCACTCGAGCCGAGCCGGGGCCGCCATGCCGAAGCCGTAGAGATCCAGAATTCCGCCTCGCACGCTGAACTCGGCAACCTCGGTAACGGTGGGCACCCGGCGGTAGCCCATCGCCTCCAGCGCCCGGGCGACTTCACCCGGAGGGCGACGATCTCCAACGGCGAGGGTCAGGCGAAGCCGCTCGAGCGCGGCGGGCAGGAGCGTTCGTTCCGAAGTAGCTCGCGCCGTCGTGACCAGGACCCGGAGTTGTCCCTGGAGCAGGGCTTGAACCGTTTCGGCCCGCTCTCCGGCTATCTCGTAATGGGGCTCGTCTTCGCCCAGTGCTTCACGCTGAGGATAGAGCGCGGTCGCAGCATCGCTGAGGTGGGAGAGGTCGCTGAGCCAGCGCTCGGCGTCCGCCGGCGTGGGAGCCATGATGGTGACGAGTCTTTGAGGGAAGGCACGCACCAGCCAGGCAACCAGGGCCGCACCACTGGAGCCAGGCAGCCCTCCCAGACGGAGCACCCCGCCCCGGAATGGCAGACGTTCCGCCAACTCCCGCACTGCCGGGGCCCGGTCGAGGGCGTCGAGGACCGGCTTGAGACTCACTCCCTGCGCCTCCAACCGCTCGCGAGTCCTGCTTCCATGATGCCCACGAGCAGCGCCATCCAGAGCAGTGGACCACGGAGATCGCCCCGGGATGCGGAGGAAAAGGCAGCGTCTCCCGCGTCGGTCAGCGGGACGATGCGGGCTCCCTCCCACAGCTCCCGAGTCTGCGCATCGTCCGCCCGGGCCAAGCGTGACTCGCGGGGATCGGGATTCACACTGATGGCGCCCACCGTGTCGCGGCCGGACTGGAAGAAGTAGACGCCGGGTTCCGGCGGTTGAAAGAGACCACCGCCCTCCACCCGCCACTCTCGACCGCCCTGCCGCACATCGGTCACCAAATCGGGGAGCTGCACCGCATCACCCGGGGCTCCGCGGTCCTGCGCCGCTTCGCCTCGAGCCAGCCGGTTCAGCAGGACATCCATGAAGGGCATGAAACCCGCCGACACCGGCAGGTCGGTCCATCCAGGCTCCATGCGGCTGCCCAGCAGGATCACGTTACCGCCCCGGACAATCCAGGGCGTGCCATTGATAGTGGCGAGAACGCCGGTGCGGCCGCTGCCGGTGGACTGCAGGGCATAGCGCCGAATCACCCGCTGCCGTCCCACTACCGCACCGCTGTCGCTGAGACGCGGCTCGTTCGATAGATCGCCATAGCTCCATCCCACGCCACGGGCTGCCAGGGCGCGATTGAGGGCGCCGAGCTCTGCGGGGTCGGCCGGCGGCTGCACCACGGAAATTCCGCGGCCCAGTCGTCCCAGGGTCACCTCCTGCCCCGATTGGATCCGGTGATTGCCGGCAAGGACCTCGCATGCCGCAGCCACATAACGGGTGGTGGAATCCCAGTTCACTCGAGCCACCGGAGCAACCCGGATGGCCGCCACTCGCCGGTCGTCGAGCCGGAACTCATCCGGATCCAGCTCAACCGTCAGGACCCACCATCCGCTGGGCGCGCCCGGCACGGTGATGCTCATCGAGCTCCCCACGCGGCCGAGCATCTGGCGGGCGGGGCGATTGCCCAGCCGGGCAGTCACTGGCACGGAGCTTCCCGAATCGCCGACCAGCGTCACGCTCACCCGCCCACCATCGGATGACCATGGCTGGGTGCCGGTGTCGAGGTTGCCGATGCCGGCATTCGGTGGTGCGGGAGCATCGGGGCGGGCAACGATCAGTGGAGCCGACGGGTGGGCCGGAGACAGCGCGGTCGCTTGGAGGTCCGTCACCAGGATGATCTCTCCCGGGCGCGGCTCGGGTGCCAGTACTTCGCCGGCAAGGGTGATGGCGCTCCCGAGATCGAGCCGCCGAGGAGAGATGCGCAACCCATTCAGCAGCTCGTCCAAGGTGGTCCGGTTGCCGCGGCGAGGGAGACCGTCGGCTGCAACCAGCCAGAGGGCGTCCTCCGGCGTGGCCCGGGCGAGCACCCGCCGGGCGGCCGCGACGAGCTGTCTGAGCTGGGGCGCTCCCTCCACCACCGCGCCGCTGCTGGGTGAGTTGTCCACGATGAGCACCAGGGCGCTGGGCGCATGGCCGGGCACGCCGCTCAGCGGCACGCTGGGCGCGGCTGCCGCAAGCACTACGAGAACGATGAGCAGGGTTCGCAGAAGGAGCAGCAGCCAGTTCTGCAGCTTGAGCCGCCGCTGGTGCTCCCGCGTTGTAGTCACCAGGTAACGCACCGCCGGGAAAACGACCGTGGGGGGCTCGCGGCGCGCCAGCAGGTGCAGGAGAATCGGGATCGCGGCCGCGGTCAGCCCGGCCAGGACCCACGGGTGAAGAAAGCCGATCATGCCGAGCGAGAAGGTGGCGCCAGGGCCTCGCGGAGTACCACGCCAAAGGGAGTGTCCGTGGTGACGCGGTGGTAGGCAATGCCGTGACGGCGGCAGGCAAGCCGCCACTCACTCACCACAGTTCGGACCGTATCGCGGTAGGCGCCGGCCCAGTCACGCGGCCGCAACACCACGGTTGCATGCGTCTCGGGGTCTTCGAACCGGGCTTCGTTGGGGCCGCCCAGGGTGACTTCCGCCGGGTCCATGATATGGAGCACCAGAACCTGGTGCCCCCGGTGCCGCAGAAACCGCAGTGCCTTCAGGGCGAGTCCCCGGTCGAGCAGGAGGTCGGAAACGAACACCACCAGCCCCCTGCGCCGGAGTTGTCCGATCACGCGGCGCAGCGCGGGCTCGGCCGCGGTACCATGACCCGCGCGCAATCCGCCGATCACCTGAAGCAACTGACGCCAATGACTGAGACGGGCGCGGGGTGGAGTGACGGTGCGGATGTCGTCGTCGAAGGTGATCAATCCGGTGGCGTCGCGCTGGCGGATCAGCACCAGCGAGAGAGCGGCGATCAGCCGCTGGGCGTACGCAAGCTTGGGCAGCACCGTGTCCGGTGAGCCGGTCCAGGCCATCGACCGGCTGGTATCGCAGACGATGATGGCGCGGAGATTGGTCTCCTCTTCGAACTGCTTCACATAGAGCCGGTCATTGCGGCCGAGAATCTTCCAATCGACGTATCGGAGCTCGTCACCCGGCTGGTACATCCGGTGCTCGGCAAATTCGACCGAGAACCCACGCCTGGGGGAGCGATGCAACCCGCTCAGAAAGCCCTCGACCACACCTTCGGTTATGATCTCCAGACCGCCCAGCTTCGACACTTCCAGGGGATCGAGCAGGTCCAGGCGGGTACGGCCAGGCGAGGTATCGGGTTGGTGCATGGGAGGGGAAGCGTATCCGGGCGCCAGAGTAGAGTCAAACGTTGAAACCGCGAGCCTCGCCTCCTCGTAGCTTGATCCGGGCAAGGTTCTATGCAGGTAAGTTCCTCTTATCGACTTCTATCCAGGAAACCCAATGCGCCGTCCGACGCTGCTCGGCTTGTTGCTCATATGTCCGGTTGCTCTTCTCGCTCAAACTGCCGCCCCGTTGACGAAGGCGGCAGGCACGATCACGGGGCCCGACGTCGCCCGTCGCATCGGGATCATCGCCGACGACTCCATGATGGGACGGGATACGCCCAGCCGGGGACTCGACCTGACCGCTCAGTACGTGGCCGACCAGTTTCGGGCATTCGGGCTGCGCCCCGGCGGCGACTCGGGCTCCTGGTTCCAACGCTACCCGATTTCCCGGCGGCGGCTCGACCTCGCGCAATCGCGGGTCTTCATCCGCGCGGGCGGCGTGGAGTCGGATGCGCCCTTCACCACATCCGCTCGTCTGGCCGCGGGGCAGGTGCCCTCGCAGCCCCTTACCGGCCCGGCAGCGGTGGTGACCGGCCCGCTCACGGCCGGCTCCGCCGCGACTCTGGGAGTGAAGAGTCGGATCGTGCTGGTTCCGCTCAGCGTGGCCGATTCCGGGTCAGCCGAGATGGAACAGGGCATACGCACGCTCTATGCTGGGAGACCGCGGGCGCTCATCCTGATGAGCGACGGGGACTCAGTGTCCTTTGCCAAAACCATTCCGGCTCGTGCGCCGGAGCGCATGGTCATCGGTATCTCTGATGAGCCGGTGCTGCTGATAGTGCGGACGGCTGCGCTCGAGGCAGCGCTTCGGGCCGCCAAGGTCGATCTGGCGGCGGCGCGCTCAGGTGGGGCCACGGCTCTGCGGGAGGTTCCCGGCCTCAAGGTGGGAATCGAGATGCGAGACAGTGTCACGTCGTCGCTGACGGCTCCCAACACGGTGGGCATACTCGAGGGAAGCGATCCCAAGCTCAAGCATGAGTATCTGATCTACTCGGCTCACATGGATCACATCGGCATCACACCGGGAAAGGCAGACAGCATCAACAATGGGGCCGACGATGACGCGTCGGGCACCGTCGGGGTCATCGAGTTGGCGGAGGCGTTCAGCCGGCCGGGCGCTCGGCCCAAGCGCTCGATCATCTTTCTGACGGTGAGCGGCGAGGAGAAGGGGCTCTGGGGCAGCAACCATTTTAGCGCCCACCCGCCGGTGCCGATCGGCCAGATCGTGGCGGACATCAATATCGACATGATCGGCCGCAACTGGCCTGACACCATCGTCGCCATCGGCAAGGAACACTCCGACCTGGGCGCTACCCTCAACCGGGTCAACGCCGCGCACCGGGAGCTCGGGATGACCGCCATTGATGACCGCTGGCCGGAGGAGCGCTTCTACTTCCGATCCGATCACTACAACTTCGCCCGGCGCGGCGTCCCCATCCTCTTTTTCTTTAATGGAGTGCATCAGGACTACCACGAGGTCACCGACTCGCCCGACAAGATCAACAGCGAAAAGGAGGCCCGGATCGTCCGGCTGCTATTCTATCTGGGCCAGGAGGTGGCGAACGCGCCCACACGGCCGCAATGGAAGCCGGAGTCGTATAAGGAGATCGTCGAAGAGAAAACGTGAGCCCCGCTCACGCTTTTTCTTCCGTCCTCCCTACCCTCGTCAACAATACTCCCGCGACGATCAACACTGCCCCGATTCCCTGGAGCGGGTGCGGCCGTTCCCCCAGCAGCAGCCAGGCTCCGCCTGCCGCGACTAGGGGAGTGACGCACATGTAGATGGCGGTGCGAGTGCCCCCGACCGCCTTCACGCTGCGATTCCACAGCAGGTAGGCCACTACCAGCGACAGGACCGCCGCGTACGCCAGGGCCAACCAGGCCTTGAGGCTCACCGCTTCCCAGTTTAACCGCAGCATTCCCGGCACCCCGGCGAGCACGAGACCGGGTGTGCCCGCGATGGTCGTGATGGTGGTGACCCGGAGGGGGCTCACTCCTGCCGGGACGGCGCGAAGGCCGAGGGTGTATCCGGCCCAACAGAAGACGGCGAGGACGGTGAGCAGGTCACCCCAGAGCGTGCCCGCTGCGAAGCCGACCCCTCGAGTCGCGATCACCAGCATCACGCCGAGCGTTCCCAGCGCGATGCCCAGCCACATGCGCCGGGTGATCCGCTCCAGCCCCAGCGCCCCGGCGAACACGGCGACGATGGTCGGAACCGTGGAGAGGATGAGGGCGCTGTTGGTGGCGGTCGTTCGGGCAAGGCCAACGGTAAAAAACAGCTGATAGCAGGTGTTCCCCAGAATCCCCAACAGCACGAGCTTCTTGAGCCCGCCCGGGGGAAGCTTTGCCGGACCTTCCACCATGCGCAGGACCAGCCAGAGCAGCAGACTGGAGATGGTGAATCGAACGGCGGTAAACGGAAGCGGTGGGATCTCTTCCAGCGCCAGCTTGGTGACGCTGAAGTTGAAGCCCCAGATGAGGCACACGAGAAGCATGCCGAGGTCCTGCGCGGTGAGGAGCGCTGGGCCGCGGGGCAGCGGGGCTACGGGGCGGCGGTCGACCGATGCCGTAGTTGACATGGCCGTAAAGTGTAATCACATCAGACCAAACTGCTCTGCGACCGTCCGCTGCTATCCTGCAGCCCCGCTGCCCCGCCGCCCATCGCCCCGCTTCGCGGGTACCCGCCCTCGCTTATCTTCCCCCCATGTCGCAACGCATTCGCAACTTCTGCATCGTCGCCCACATCGACCATGGCAAATCCACGCTCGCCGACCGGCTGATCGAGGCCACCGGCGCGGTGGAGAAGCGCCAGATGCGGGAGCAGCTGCTCGACACCATGGACCTCGAGCGGGAGCGGGGCATCACCATCAAATTGAACGCGGTTCGGATGAGCTACACCGCCCGCGATGGCACGCCGTACGAGCTGAACCTGATCGACACTCCCGGTCATGTGGACTTTACCTACGAGGTCTCCCGCTCCCTTGCCGCGTGCGAGGGCGCAATTCTGGTGGTGGATGCTTCCCAAGGGGTCCAGGCCCAGACCCTGAGCAACCTCTTTCTCGCGATGGACGCCGGGCTCGAGATCATCCCGGTGCTCAACAAGATCGATTTGCCCGGCGCTGATCCGGAGCTCCGGGCCAAGGAAATCATGGATCTGATCGGGGCCAAGCGGGAGGAGATTCTCGCCGTGTCTGCCAAGGAGGGCACCGGCATCCCGGAGCTGCTGGAAGCTCTGGTGGCCCGGGTACCTCCCCCTCGCGGCCGGGTGGACGCGCCGCTTCGCGCCTTGATCTTCGACTCCTATTACGACCGCTATCGGGGCGGAATCCCCAGCATCCGGGTAGTCGATGGCGTGGTGCGCGAGGGCATGGAGATCGTCTTCGGCGCCCACCCGGATGACGTACACCACGTCGATGAGGTGGGCTACCTGCAGCTGGGACAGCATCCCACAGGTGAGCTGGTGGCCGGTGAGGTCGGCTATCTGGTGGCCAGCCTGCGCGACGTGCGCGATGCCCGGGTCGGTGACACCGTGCTCGACGCCGCCAACCGCGCGACCGAGCTGCTGCCGGGGTATCGCGAGGTCAAGTCCATGGTCTTTGCCGGGCTCTACCCTACCGACTCGGACCAGTATGAGAATCTCCGCGACGCGCTGGAAAAGTTGCGACTCAACGACGCCAGCCTGCACTACGAGCCGGAATCGTCCACCGCGCTGGGCTTCGGGTTTCGCTGCGGGTTCCTCGGCCTCCTGCACATGGAGATCGTGCAGGAGCGACTGGAGCGGGAGTTCGACCTCGCTCTCATCACCACGGTGCCCACCGTCGAGTATCACGTCTACAAGACCGACGGCGAGATGTTGCTGCTGGAGAATCCGAGCAATCTGCCCGATCCCGCCAACATTGCCCGCATCGACGAGCCGTACGTCAAGGCCCGAATCATGGCACCCGCCGATTATATCGGGGGGATCATGAAGCTGGGACAGGAGCGGCGGGGGGTGTACAATGGGATGCATTACATTGACCCGACTCGGGTCGAGTTCGACTTCGAGTTCCCCCTGGGCGAGATCGTGCTCGATTTCTACGACAAGCTCAAATCGCTCAGCCGGGGCTATGCCTCTTTGGACTACGAGGCATCGGACTACCGGGAGTCCGACCTGGTCAAGCTCGACATGCTCATCAACGGCGACCCGGTCGATGCCTTCAGCGTCATCATCCACCGGGACAAGGCCCAGGAGTATGGCCGCAAGGTGGCGGAGAAGCTCAAGGAGCTGATCCCCCGCCAGCTCTACCAGGTGGCGATTCAGGCGGCCATCGGCAACAAGGTCATCGCCCGAGAAACCATCTCCGCCTTCCGCAAGGACGTGCTCGCCAAGTGCTACGGCGGTGACATCACCCGCAAGCGCAAGCTCCTGGAAAAGCAGAAGGAGGGGAAGAAGCGGATGAAGCAGATCGGGGCAGTGGAGATCCCGCAGGAGGCGTTCTTGGCCGTCTTGCAGGTGGATTGATGGAGGGCGGACCGGCGGACAGGCGGACGGTAAGAGCCTAGGACGGGGAGACCGATGACCGAGACGAACAAACTGACCGCCCGTCCGTCCGTCCGCCCGTCCACCCTTGTCATCCAAACCGCCTTCCTCGGCGACGTCGTCCTCACTACCCCGCTCCTCTCTCGTCTGGCCGAGCGGGACGGACCGGTGGATGTGGTCACCACTCCTGCGGCCGCAAGTCTGCTGGAGAATCACCCGGCCGTGCACACGGTGGTGCGATACGACAAGCATGGCACCCAACGCGGCTGGCGCGGACTCTGGAAGGTTGGGAAGCTGCTGAGGGGCCGGGGCTACCACCGGGTAGTGCTGCCCCACCAGTCTGTCCGCTCGGCCGCCCTGGCGCTCTGGTCCGGAGCCCCCGAGCGGATCGGCTTCGCCGACAGTCCAGCGGCAATCAGCTATACCCGGCGGGTGCGTCGAGCGCGCGGAGGCCACGAAGTGGAGCGCTTGCTGGCCCTGGCCGGTTCGCCCCTTGGGATGCCGCCGCGGGTGAGTCTTGGTTTACAGCCTCGGGACTACGCGGCGGCCGATCAATGGCTCGGTGCCCACGGGGTGGCGCCAAGATTCGCGGCCCTGGCGCCGGGCTCGATCTGGGGGACCAAACGGTGGCCCTACTACGCCGAGCTGGCCGCCGGGCTCGACCGGACCTCGGTCATCGTAGGCGGCGTGGACGACGTGCCTCTGGCCGACTCGATTGTGGCTGCCGCGCGGGGCCGCGCGGTGAGCGCCGCCGGCGCACTCAGTCTGCGTGGCTCCGCGGCGCTCATCGAGCGGGCTTCGGTCCTGATCACCAACGACTCGGCGCCTTTGCATCTGGCCACCGCGGTGGGCACTCCGGTGGTGGCCCTCTTTGGGCCGACCGTGCCCGAGTTTGGATTCGGCCCTCGCGGCCCGGGCGACATGGCCCTGGGGATGGATGACCTGGCCTGCCGCCCATGCTCCAGCCACGGCCCCCAGACTTGCCCGCTGGGGCATCACCGGTGCATGCGGGACCTGTCGGTAGATACTGTCGCCAAGGCGGTGGCCACCCTCGCGAGTGCGGAGGATTCGCGTGCGATTTGTCCTCGGAATTGATATCGGCGGAACCAACCTCGTCGTCGGCAGTGTCGCAGCGGACGGGTCGGCCCTGGTGGCGCTCGGCAGCGAGCCGACGCATGCCGAGGCCGGTCAGAGCGACGTGCTCGATCGCCTCATCGCGCTGGCCCAGCGCACCATCGAGCAGACCAAGCGGGAAGTCCGCGGCGCGGAGATCATCGGGGTCGGCGTGGGAGCGCCCGGGCCGCTGGACACCAAGAGCGGCATCGTGCTCCTCACCCCCAATCTGGGCTGGGTCAACCTGCCGCTGCGCCAGATCATCCACGACCGGCTGGCGCTCCCGGCCGCGCTGGACAACGATGCCAATTGCGCCGTGCTGGGCGAGTGGTGGATGGGCGCGGCACGGGGCACCCGGATTGCCATCGGAATCACTATCGGTACCGGTATCGGCGGCGGACTTATCCTCGATGGCAAGCTCTTTCACGGCGCCTCCGACTGCGCCGGAGAGATCGGCCACACCACGATCGACACCGAAGGCCGCCGCTGCAAGTGCGGCAACTACGGCTGCCTGGAAGCGTACGCGTCGGGTCCCAACATCGCACTGCGGGCCTGCGAGGAGATCAAGGCCGGCGCGGTGAGCCGACTGGCGCAGTACGTGAACGGCGATCTCCGGCAGATCACCGCCCAGACGGTCTACCAGGCGGCGCATGACGGTGACGACCTCGCGCTCGAAGTCGTCAACGACACCGCCAAGTTTCTGGGGACCGGTATTGCCAACCTGCTCAATATCTTCAACCCCGAGGTGGTGGTCGTGTGCGGCGGCGTGACGCTGGCAGGAGACCACCTCTTCGTCCCGCTCCGCCGGGAGGTTGCCCGGCGAGCCTTCAAGCCCGCCGTGAGCGTGTGCCGCATCGTGCCCGGTGAGCTTTCCGGCAGCGCGGGCGTCTACGGCGCCGCCAAGGCATTTCTGGACCGCCGTGCCTAGAGTCGGCATCATCGGGTCTCTCGTGTGGGACCTCATCTATGGCCGGGACCCGCTCGCTCCGCCGGTGGAGGAGTGGGGAGGCATTGCGTATGCGCTCGCGGGGCTGGATGCCAGTCTCCCGCCGGAGTGGGAGATCGTGCCGCTGATAAAGGTTGGCCGTGACCTCAGCAGCGAAGCCCAACGTTTCTTGCAGGGATTGTCGCGGCTCGCACCCGGCGGCCGCTGCGTGGAAGTCACCGCGCCCAACAACCGGGTGGTGCTCCACTACCAGTCGACCGAGCGGCGCTGCGAGCGGATGGCGGGCGGCGTTCCCGGATGGACCTGGGACGAGCTGGGTCCCATGGTGCAGGATCTCGACGCCATCTATCTCAACTTCATCTCCGGTTTCGAACTATGTCTGGGCACCGCCCAGGCCCTGCGGAAGGGATTCAAGGGGCCCATCTATGCCGACCTGCACAGCCTGTTCCTCGGCATGCAGCAGGACGGCATCCGGGTGTTACAGCCACTGCCGGACGCCGCCACCTGGTTCGGCTGCTTCGATTTCGTCCAGCTGAATGAGGACGAGATGCAGCAGCTCACTCCCGACCCGCTCACGCTCGCCGCGGCCGCACTGGGCGCCGGGGTGTCGCTGTTGACCGTGACCCTCGGCCCCAGAGGCGTGGCC
The DNA here is from genome assembly GCA_041500125.1 of Gemmatimonadota bacterium. Classification (GTDB taxonomy): domain Bacteria; phylum Gemmatimonadota; class Gemmatimonadetes; order Gemmatimonadales; family GWC2-71-9; genus CAVVWJ01. The sequence goes on along the minus strand of JBGQLP010000012.1, from coordinate 45,076 downwards.
TATGTCGCGGCACCGGGGTTCGATGAACTGGCGGACAGGCGGACAGGCGGGCGGGCGGCCACGGCACGACCGTCAACTGCTTCGCCGGTCCGCCGGTCCGCCGGTCCGGCTGACCGCCCGACTGCCATCCGGAGTGCCTTGATCAAAGCTCCTATCGTCGAAACTCTCGATCCCACCGGCTGTGGCGACGTCTTCGGCGCGGCAGCCTTTGCCCGATTTCTGGCAGGCGATGGGGTCGAAGCCGCGCTCAGCCACGCAGCCACGCTGGCCGCCCGCAATGCCGGCTTTCGCGGCGCCAGCGGGCTCTCCCGTCACCTGCGCGGCGAGCTGGTGACTCCGTGACCCGGGTCATCGAGGTCCCCGCACATTTCGACGATCGCAGCTTCGATACCTTTGCCGAGGGATTAGGCGAGTGGCCGCCGGAAGAAAAGCTGCTGTTCGACGCCCGGGGCACTCAATGGGCGTCACCCTACGGCTTGATCGGATTGCTGACCGCGGGTCAGGCGCTGGCCGAAGCCAAGCGAGACCGGCCGCTGCTCACCGTGCCGACCAGCGACGAGGTGAAGCGCTATTGGGCAAGAGCGGGATTCTTTCTTCAGGCCGCGGAGCTCTTCGAGCTGCACGGCAAGGTGCCGCGGAGCGCCACCACCGGGCCATCGGATGTTCTGCTCGATGTGACGCCGGTACGGGCTTCGGAGGACGTGCACGGCGTGGTGGACAAGATTTCCGAGGGGGCGTCCCGGATTCTTCATGGAGAGCTCGGCCTCGAGATGAAGGCCACCTTGCGCTTCAGTATGGCGCTTTCGGAGGCGTGTCAGAATATTGTGGAGCACGCCGGCACCAGCGGATGGGTAGCGGTTCAGGCCTACACCTTTCGGCGCCGCCTGGGCCGGCGAGTCGTGGTCATCGCTGTGAGCGACGGTGGGGTCGGCTTCCGCCGTTCGCTCGAGAGCACCCATGCCAAGCGCTTCGGTGAGCGGTGGGGCGACGGAGCGGCGCTGGAAGCGGCGCTGATCCAGGGCGTGAGTCGTTTCCGCGATCCCGGACGGGGACAGGGTCTTGCCTTCATCAAGCGATTTCTCGATCAGTGGGAGGGGAAGATCTCCATTCGGAGCGGAACCGCGCGGCTCGCGATCGTGCCACCGTGGGATGAGGATGTCCCCTTGACCGATCGGCTGCCGTTCTTTCCCGGCTCCCAGGTCCAGATCATCATCCCCGCGCAGAGCGCGGAGAAACGATGATCCAGACCATCCGGATCGGACATCTGCTGCGTGAAGCGGTGGCCGCGCCTTACCGCAATCTGGTCACCAGGCCAACCGGGGCGGCAGTGCGGATCCGGATCGAGGAGACGCTCGCCGGGTCCGAATGTCTCACGGCCTTGCTGGACTTCTCCGAGATCGAATTAGTAGACCTGAGCTGTGCCGACGAGGTCGTGGCCAAGCTGCTGCTCGCCGGCCGCACTGCCTGCTTTGTGGTCCTGCAAGGTCTTCGGGAGGACCAGCACGAGGCCATCGACCACGTGCTGACCCACAATCGTCTCGCCGTGGCAGCAGTTCCACCCGGCAGCCGGGAGCCTCGGCTGCTGGGCTGGGTCGCGGCCGATGCGCGCGAGGCGTTCGCCTGCATCTGCGAGCGGGGCCCGCTGGGAGTGGCCGACCTCGCCCGCGCGCTGGGTTGGCTGGAGGCGCGAAGCCGCGAGGCCTTACGGGACCTCGCGCTCAATCGTCTGGTACGGCCGGTCGGCGAGCTCTACCATCCCCTTCCCACGGCATGAGCCGGCAGTTCGGCTTCTCCACTACAGCCATTCACGGTGTCCCCCACCGCCGGGCCGACTGGAGCCCGGTGGCACCGGCGCTGTACCAGAGCAGCACCTTCATCAACCCGATCGGAAGCGACGAGGAGGTTCTTTATAGCCGGTACGGCAACAACCCCAATCAGGTGGAGCTCGCCAGGAAGTACGCCCTACTGGAAGGGACGGACGAATCCATCTTCGTGGCCAGCGGCATGGGCGCCACCGCGCTGGCGCACCTGGCCGTGCTCCGGCCGGGCGACCATCTGGTCTCGAGCACCTGGATCTACGGAGGCACCCAGAAACTGTTCGACGAGGAGCTGGCGCGCTTCGGGATCGAGGTCACCTATGTGAACCCGGAACAGCCGCGGCTGTGGCGGAAATCGGTCCGCAAGTCCACCCGGGCCATCTTCGTCGAGACTCCCACCAATCCCCTCATGCGGGTGGTCGATCTGATGCCGATCGCCCATGTGGCCGAAGCCGAAGGCCTCGCTCTGCTGGTGGACGCCACCTTTGCCAGTCCGATCAACTTCCGGCCCATCGAGCACGGCGCCGATGTGGTCATCACCAGCGCGACGAAGTACCTGAACGGCCACAGCGACGTCATTGCCGGTGCGGTCGCCGGCTCGACCTCGTTCGTCGAGGAGGTGAATCGGCTGATGCGACTGTGGGGCCAGGCCATCGACCCCCACGCAGCGTGGCTCATCGACCGGGGCATGCGCACCCTCGCCGTCCGGATGGAACGCCACAACGCCAATGGGATGGCAGTGGCAAAGTGGGCGGAGGGTCACGAGGGCTTCGCCAAGGTCCATTATCCCGGACTGCCGTCCCATCCCGACCACGAGCGCGCCAAGGTGGTACTCAACGGGTTCGGGGGCATGGTTGGCCTCGAGCTCAAGGGCGGGGTCAAGGCCGCCGAGCGCCTGCTCAAGAAGCTCAAGCTGATCGCCCACGCACCCAGCCTCGCCGGAGTGGAGACCCTGGTCTCCGAGCCGCGACTCACCTCGCACAAGAGCATCGGTCCGGAAGGTCGGGCCAAGATCGGCATCCCGGACGGCTTCCTAAGGCTCAGCTGCGGGCTCGAGGACGCCGCGGACATCATTGGGGATCTGGAGCAGGCGATTGAAAAGTGAGAGGTAAGAGGTACTTTCCACACCGTGATCCGCTTTGCCAACGTTTACAAAGCCTATCCCAACGGTGCGCTGGCCCTGAAGGACGTGACCTTTCACGTCTCCAAGGGTGAGTTCGTCTTTCTGACCGGCCACTCCGGCGCGGGCAAGTCCACCATCATGAAGCTGCTATTCGCGGAGCAGAAGCCCAGCGCGGGAGAGGTGCGGGTATCGGGGTACAACGTCACCGGCCTCAAGCCTGACGACGTGCCGAGGCTGCGACGCCGCCTGGGCGTGGTGTTCCAGGATTTCCGCTTGCTGGAGGATCGTACGGCGGCGGAGAACATCGCCTTCGCGCTGGAGGTCACCGGCGCGCGCACCGACACGATCGCCGCCCGAGTCATGCGGGTGTTGACCCAGGTAGGGCTTTCGGCCAAGAGCCGAGCCTATCCCCGCGAGCTCTCCGGCGGGGAGCAGCAGCGGGTGGCCATTGCCCGGGCCCTGGTCAACGATCCCGCCATCCTTCTGGCCGATGAGCCGACCGGCAATCTGGATGAGCGGGCCACCCGCGGCGTCTTTCAGCTACTGCGCGATATCAACGCCGGCGGCACGGTTGTCGTGATGGCCACGCATGATCTCGACCTGGTGCGACAGACCACCTACCGCATCATCGAGATGCGGGACGGCAGCCTGGTGTACGACAGCGATGTGGATGAGGCCGCGGTGGAGGCGCAGTGAAGCTGCTCACCCGGGAGGCCCTGCTCTCCTTTCGCCGGGCACCGCTCCTGTCGGCGCTCTCGGTCACCACCATCGCCTTCTCCCTCTTTACCCTGGGGCTGTTCGGCCTGGTGGCGGTCAATCTCCGCCAGTCGCTGCGCGCGCTGGAAGAGCGGGTCGAGATCGTGGCGTACATCCTGCGCGGCACGCCGGCGGAAACGATCGCCATTGCCACCCAGGACATTGCCGCATTTCCCGAGGTTCGGGACGTGAGCTTCGTGAGCGAGGAAGATGCCCTGCAGCGCGCGCGCACCGAGCTCATCGAGTTCCGCGATGCCTATCGCGACCTTCAGGTGAATCCCCTTCCCGCCTCGATCGAGGTGCGGATGAAGGATGGGTACCGCGACGCGGCCACAGTCGAGCAGGTGGCCCAGCGGCTCAGAGGGTTCGGGTTCATCGAGGACGTCCGCTACGGCCGGGAGTGGGTGCAGAAGCTCGACTCCATCCGGAATGTCACCGGCTTGGTGGGCCTGGTGATCGGGCTGGCCTTTGCCGCGGTGGCGGTGGTGATCATCGGCGTTACCATCCGGCTCACCTTGCTCCAGCGGGCCCGCGAGATCTCGATCATGCGCCTGGTCGGCGCGACCAATTGGTTCATCCGCGGGCCCTTCCTCCTCGAAGGTGCGTTGAAGGGTCTCCTGGGCGGGCTTTTGTCCCTGGTTCTCTGCTATGCCGGCTACCTGCTCTTTCGCGACAAGAGCGGCGGCACCCTCTCCGGCCTGGTCTTCTTCCGGCCCGAGCACATGGTGCTGATCATCGTCTTTGGCGTCCTGCTCGGCTTGGGAGGCAGCCTGGTAAGCGTGGGGCGGCATTTGAGACATGTGTGAGGTGGTAGGCGGGAAAGCGGGTAGGCGGGTAAATCGGTTCCTGCTACATGTCACTATTCGGTGTGTAGTTGCCTCCTCGCTTACGAGCCTACCCGCTTACCCGCTCGGCGCGCTAGCCCTGCTCCTCTCTTCCGTGACGCCCGCGCACGCTCAAGGAACTCCGGATCTGGAGGAGAGTCGGCGCCGACTCGACGAGATCCGCGCGGAGCGAGACCGGCTCCAGCGGCAGCGGGAGAAGCTCCAGGGACAGGTCCACGACGTCAACGACGAGCTCAGCAATCTGGAGCGGCAGCGGGAGTCCACCCAGCGTATCGTCAGCGAGATCGAGCGGCAGATAGGTGGCTTGGCCTCCCAGCTCGATCGGTCGAGCGCCGAGCTGATCCTGGCGCAGGACAATCTGGCCGAGCGGCGGGCGGTACTGCAGCGTCGCCTGGTGGACATCTACAAGCGGGGACCGCTGCACACCTTTCAGGTATTGCTCGCCGCCGAATCCTTCGGCGATCTGCTCAGCCGCTACAAATACCTCTATCTCACCAGCGAGCAGGATCGGCTGTTGGTGTCCGACGTCGAGAAGCTGCGCAACCGAGTGGTGCAGCAGCGCAATAACATTCTCAACGTTCGGGGCGAGCTGGACCGGCGCCGGGAGGAGCGAGAGGCGGAGTTCGCCAAATACACGGAGCTGGCCTCCGAACGGACGCTGAAGCTGCAAAGCCTCCAGCGGTCGGCTCGCAGCACCGAACGCCGGCTCAGCGAGCTCCAGAAGGACGAGTCGCGACTCAATGGGCTGCTGGCCGCACTGGAACGGGCCCGGCGAGACGAGGTCGCCCGCAGCGCACTTCGGGGCGGCACCAGCACCGCGGGTTCCATCACCACTGCGGATCTGGGCAAGCTCGACTGGCCGGTCGAAGGTGCCATCGTGTATCGGTTCGGCCGCGACACCCTGCCCAGCGGAGGAATCATCCGCTGGAACGGAGTCGGCATCGCGGCGCCGGTGGGGACGCCGGTCAAAGCGGTCGAGTCAGGGAAGGTGCGGCTGGTAGGACAGTTCGGAACCTACGGTCTTACGATCGTACTGGAGCACGGCAACGGATACTATTCCGTCTACTCTCATCTCGAGTCGGCCGATGTCAAGCTGGGAGCGTCGGTGGACAAGGGACGGGTGATCGGCACCGTGGGAGGCCAGAACTCGGATTACGGTCCCCACCTGCATTTCGAGATCCGGGGTGAGAACCAGATAGCGCTCGATCCGACGACGTGGCTTCGAAGGCGGTAGGCAGGGAAACGCTCCCGCCTACAACGCCACTCCAATCCGCTCCCCCACCTGCGCTCTGCCCCGCATCAGCGCCGCCTCGGCCATGTCAAAGAGATCGTTGGCCTGAAACGCGGCCGGGTGGGGATAGGTTACGATGCCAGCGCTGAAGCGGTTGAGCTCGAGCCGGGGGTCGCCATCCAGGGGAACGGCTACGAGGCGCTCGCGCACCCGAATCACCGATTGGCGGGCGCCAATCTGGTCGGTTTCCGGCAGCACGATGGCAAACTCGCTGGATCCATAGGGGATGACAAAGTCAGGCAGCCGCAGCTCCCGCCGGAGCACCTGCCCCACCTCGCACCGAATGCGCTCGGCCTTTTCCGACCCCGCCGGCTGGTCCAAGTCCTCGTCGAGCCCGAGCAGCACCAAGCTGAAGCTGAGCGAGTAGCGGCGAGCCCGCTCGAACTCCTCCTGCACCTTCCGGTCGAGCGCCTCCGTTCCCGGCTCCAGCTCCTCGCCTGCCGCTGCCGCTTCCCGGCCATTGGAGGACGGAGGGGCCGCCACCGGATCGGGGTACTTGTTTTCCCGAATGCGGGCGTATAATCGAGCGCAGAGCTCGGGAAGATGGACCGGAGCCACGAGCGCATCGGCGGCACCGAGGGCCAGGGCTGCCGCGGGGCCGTCCCGGTTGGGAGCCGAAAGGATTACGAGCCGTGGGGGAGCCGTCCCGGGCTCGGGGGAACGCGGGGGAAGCAGGTCGGTGAGCGGTCGCTCGTCGATGTCCCCGAGAGTGATCAGAACCGCATCAGCCTCGGGAGCGTTACCCTGATCCTCCTGTTCGACCAGTTGAAACCCGGCCCGGGTCAGGGCTCGTTCCAGTCCGGTGGGACGGGCGGATGCGTCCCCTACCAGGAGGATCTTTGGGCGAGCCGGCTGCTCGACGGCCTGCTCGATCACGCGATGACGGGAAGCAAATGGATCAGTTGAGAACGCCGGAGCGTCTGGGTGCCCATGTGTCGGTCCAGGGCGGCGTCGAGAAGGCGCCGGTCAGAGGCAAGGCGATCGGAGCGACCGCCATTCAGGTATTTACCAAGACGCCCAGCCAGTGGCGCGAGCCGGCCATCGCCAGGGAATCGTTTTCTGCGTTCCGCCGGGAATTCGAACGGTGCCGGCTCTCCAGTATAGTGGCGCATGATTCGTACCTTATCAACCTCGCATCGCCGGACCGGGCCTTAAGTGCTCGGTCGGAGGCGTCTTTCGTAGAGGAGCTCCGCCGCTGCGAGGCCTTCGGTATTCCCCACCTGGTGTCGCACCCGGGCAACTACATCGATGACCGCGATGCCGGTCTGGCCCGCAACGCGGCCGCTTACACCCGATGCCTCCGTAGGGTGCCCGGCACGGTGGTGATCCTGTTGGAGACGACCGCCCGGTGCGGCACCGCCCTGGGCAGCACCTTCGAGGAGCTGGCGCTGCTGCGCTCCCTGATCGGCGACGATGTCCGCCATCGCATCGCCTTCTGTGCCGATACCTGCCATCTCTACTCCGCAGGCTACGACCTGGTCAACGACTATGATCGGATTTGGCGCCAGTGGGACGAGATCCTTGGTCTTGCCAACCTGCACTGTCTGCATCTCAACGATTCCAAGACACCTTTTGCATCCTGTCGCGACCGCCACGAGCTCATCGCCGAAGGATCGCTCGGGCCCAAGCCCTTCCGCCGGATCATGACCGACCCCCGCTTGGCCCATGTCGCCAAGATTCTGGAGACGCCGAAGGGCGACGACCAGGTGACCACCGACCGCAAAATGCTGCGTCGCCTGCGTCACTACGCCCGCGCTCCGCGGGTACCGCGTTGACCGGCTCTCGGTCTGGGCCCATACTTTCCTGGATGCGAACCCTCCTGGCCCTTCTGATTGCCTTGCCTAGTACTAGTTTACCGGTCCTCCACGCACAGACCGACTACTATGCCCGCCTGGGTGCAACCTACGCCACCAATCTCCTGAGAGATGTCATCTTCCGGGAGATTCACGTGCGACAGAGCGTGGCCCCAACCCTGGTCCTCGGCGGGTCCCTCCCGATCACCCCGGTCTATCGAGCCGGCCTCGAGGCCACCCTGACCAGCTCGGGATACCACAGCACAGACGGGGTCACGGAAACCGATCTCGGCACCCTCCGGACCGGGACCGTCCTGCTCAACCTCGAGGGACCAGTCTGGCGCCGGGCGAGCTGGCGCGCCGGGGTGGGGCTCATCAGGTATTTGCCCGCTGAGGACAGCGGGGTCTTTGTGCGGGGTGGAACCACCCGATTTCTTGCTGGCGCCGGGCTGGACTACCGGCCTCCTCTTTCCACCCGATGGGAGTTTATGGTGTCCCTGCGCTATGATTTCCACCGCTTTACCACCGACGAGCTCACCGCCCGAGGATTTACCGGGCATCAAGGCGTGCAGCGGATTTCGGCGTCGGTGGGCGTGGCCCGGGCCCAGGCTCACGAATGAAGTTAGCCCACGCTCTGCCGATACTCACTGGTCTGACAGCGGTGGGTGTCGGGCTTTCCTGCGCGGATATCGCCTCCCCAACGCGCAGCAATGCCTATGAATGGCGACTCCTCAGCCCGACCGGGCCGGGCACGGCTGACACGCTCAGCTTCCACTGGCCTAGCTCCAGGTTACCGGTGAAGGTATGGGCCCAGGACACCCTCAACCTGCTGGCCCACACAAAGAACGGCATCGCCCAGTGGAAGGCAGGTTTCCTCTACGGGGAGTTTGACGCAGTGATGGTTTCCGACTCCAACGTCGCGGACGTGATGGTGAGCGCCGGAACCGCGATCAAGGGGGGGTTCTCGGTTACCCGGCTCGAGAGCATGCTGGCACCGGAATGCGAGGGTGGCACCGATTTCGACTTGCCGCTGGGAAGCCGGGAAATCCAGCCCCCGATTCGGATATTTCTGAACCTGAGAGTCGTGCCTACTGCCCCGAACGTGGAGCAGTGCCTGGGGCTGACAACGACGCACGAGCTGGGACATGCCATCGGCATCTTTGCTCATTCGCCGGTCGCCACCGACCTCATGTACGCCGATCCCACAGTCCCCGGCCCCAGCGATCGAGATCGGGCGACGGCGGAGTTGGCTTATCACACCGAGCCTACGCTGACCGTGGGGACCCGGTGAGTAGTTGCACCCGGCAGGTGAGCTGTTGATCTTTCGCGACACGACCCGATTGGGGTCGTTTGCTGCGCGGTCACCGCGTATTGGGAGCGTATGACGATCGAGACCACCGCGGTTCCTCGGGAGAACCTTACCCTTGTAGAGCACGGCCTCTTTCCCATTCGGATTTTCGCCAATCTGCCGGCGCCCCTGCTCATCGAGCACGCGGTTAGGCGGGGGGAAGGGGTGCTCACCGACCGGGGAGCATTCACCGCGGTCACCGCTCCGCACACCGGCCGTTCCGCCAAGGACAAGTTCCTGGTGGAGGATCCGACGCTTTCCGAGCGGATCTGGTGGGAAAAGAACGTTCGTCTGGAGCCCACGGCATTCGACCGGCTGCAGGAAGATGTGCGGGCCTATCTGGACGCACGCGAGGTCTACGTTCAGGACCTGTTTGCCGGAGCCGACCCCGCCTTCCGACTGCCGGTGCGCTTCATCACCCCCAACGCGTGGCATGCGCTGTTCGTGCGCAACATGTTCATCCGCGCCCTGCCGGCCGAGCTGGCCCAGTTCAGGCCCGGTTTCACGGTGCTCCACGCTCCGGACTTTCAGGCGGACCCCGCGCGCCACGGCACCCGGACCGCCACCTTCGTGGTGCTCAATCTCGCCAAGCGAGTGGTGCTGATCGGGGGCACCCGGTACGCCGGAGAAATGAAGAAGTCCATCTTTACCGCCCTCAACTACCTGCTGCCGGGCCAGGGCGTCATGTCCATGCATTGCTCCGCCAACCTCGGATCGGCCGGCGACACCGCCGTCTTCTTCGGGCTCTCCGGTACCGGGAAGACCACCCTCTCCGCCGACCCGAGCCGCCAGCTGATCGGCGACGATGAGCACGGCTGGAGCGACCGCGGTGTGTTCAACTTCGAGGGCGGTTGCTACGCCAAGGTGATCAGGCTGCGGCCGGACACGGAGCCGGAGATCTACGCGGCAACTCAGATGTTCGGCACCGTCCTGGAGAATGTGGTGCTCGACCCGGCCACTCGCACGGTGAATTTTGACGCCGACACCATTACCGAGAATACCCGCGCCTGCTATCCCATCGACTTCATTCCCAATCATCTGCCCAGTGGCGCCGGGGGGCATCCGAAGAACATCGTCTTCCTCACCGCCGACGCGTTCGGGGTCATGCCCCCCATCGCCCGGCTTTCCGCCGATCAGGCGATGTACCACTTCCTCTCGGGCTACACCGCAAAGGTCGCCGGTACCGAGCGCGGCGTCACCGAGCCGTCGGCCACTTTTTCGGCCTGCTTCGGCGCGCCGTTCCTGCCGCTGCACCCGGGCGTGTATGCCAGGCTCCTGGGCGAGCGCATCGCTAAACACGGATCCAAGGTGTGGCTGGTAAACACCGGCTGGACCGGCGGCCCGTACGGCACCGGCACCCGCATGAAGCTCGCCCTCACCCGGGCGATGCTCCGCGCCGCGCTCTCCGGCGAGCTCGACAAGGTCAAGTACACCAAGGATCCGGTCTTCGGGTTCGAGGTTCCCACCAAGGTGCCCGAAGTACCGGCCGACGTCCTCTCGCCCCGCGGCACCTGGGCCGATCCCGGCGCGTACGATGCTCAGGCAAAGCGGCTCATGACAATGTTCAGGGAGAACTTCGAGCAGTATCGCAGGGAAGTGCCCGACGCCGTGGCCAAGGCGGGACCGGTGTGAGGTGAAGGGCGGGAGAGACGGTAAGGTCGGGAAGGACGGGAAGGTGCGGAACCCACGAACTAACTCGAGTAGGACGATCGCGAGAAAAACCGGTCCGGCGAGCTCGCCCATCCTTCCCGACCTTCCCGACCACCCCGAAATCATCCGCGATCCTCTCTGGGACAACATCCGTCTCGACCAGGCCGCGCTCCTGGCCCTGGACACGCCCACCGTCCAGCGGCTGCGCTACATCAGACAAGTGGGACACACCTTTCTGGTCTACCCCGGAGCCACCCACAGTCGATTCGAGCACGCCCTCGGCGCCTATCATCTCACCCGGCGCGCCCTGGCGGCTCTGGAGGAGCTGGGGGAGATCGCGCCCGCGACTGCGGACGATTGCCTTGCCGTCCGCATGGCGGCGCTGCTCCACGACATCGGACACTACCCCTTCTCTCATGCGTTGGAGGAAGCGGGCTTTCCGTCGCACGAGGCGCTGGGCGTGGCCAAGCTGTCTCAGGGAGAGCTGGGCGACTGCCTCGTCCGAATCGGTGGAAGAGACTTCCCTACCGCCGTCGGAGAGCTGATTTCCGGCCTCAGCCGGAGCCCGTTGCAAGGTCTCATCTCGGGCTCGATTGATCTGGACAAGATCGATTACCTGAGCCGCGACGCCCGGATGTGCGGCGTGCCCTACGGCACGGTGGACGTGGACCGGCTGCTCTCGTCCCTGACGTTGGTGGAGGTGGAACCCGGTCGGTTCGAGGTCGGGGTGCAGGAAAAGGGCGTGAGTGCGCTGGAGTCTTTGCTCTTCGCCAAGTACCAGATGTATCGCAACGTGTACTGGCACCATGCGGTCCGCTCTGCGACCTGCATGTTCAAGCGAGCGGTGAGGCAGGCAGTGCGGCGCGGCAGCGTGACGGTTCAAGCCATTGCCGATGCAACCGATGACGGCTTGATGGAGGTACTGATCGGTCGCGACCACAACCAGCTCGCCACCCGCATTCGGGCCCGCCGCCTCCACAAGCGGGCCCTGGATCTCCCGGCGAGCGACGTGCCTGGTGACGTGCAGGGTTGGGTGGCCACGGACCCTGATCTGTTGGAACGGGTCGAGGACGCCATTGCTGCCAGGGTCGGGTTGCAGCCGGGCGATCTGCTGATCGATTTCCCAGCCCGAACCGCAATGCTGGGGGTCAATCTTCCGCTGCGCACTCGCAGTGGCGCAGTCGAGCGGCTGACCGATGCCGGCCGGGCGGGCCACCTCGGTCTCCCCCGGGTGGCAGACGAACTGTACCGCAGCGCGCGACGCCTTCGTATCTTCGTAGGGAAGTCACCCAGCAAGTCTCTCGACGGTGTGGTGGGGCTTCTGGCCTGCCCGGTTGCAGAGGTCGAGCACCGTCTAAAGAAAGCAACCACTCTCTCTTGATTGAGGACCGATGCTGAATCGTCGCGGGTTTATCGGACGGATTGGAGGCTTGCTTCTGGTCAGTCTCTCCGGCCGCAGGTTGATCGCTCAACTCCCCCTTCACTGGACGAGGGAGACCCCCATCACGGTATACAAGAGCAGTACCTGCGGCTGCTGCACCAAATGGGTGGACCACCTTCGCGCCAACAGCTTTAGCCCGACGGTCCACGATCGGGATGACATGGACTCGCTCAAAGACAAGCTGGGCGTTCCCACCGAAGTACGCTCCTGCCACACGGCCGAAGCGGCCGGGTACCTCATCGAAGGACACGTCCCCGCTTCGGACATCCGGCGTTTGCTGGCGGAGCGGCCTAAGGTGGCGGGTCTGGCCGTGCCCGGCATGCCGACCGGCACCCCCGGCATGGCAGAGCCGGGAGCGCCCACGGGCGGCTACGACGTCATGGCCTTCCGGAAAAAGGGCGCGACGCTGTTATTCGCTCGCCACTAACGCGGCCTTCTCCCGCCGATCCTGCGCTCCGGTCCCGCGTAGTTGGAATCATGCTGATGCCGCCGCTCGATGGCGGCATCACCCGGAGCGTCTTCGGGTCGAGCCGATCGCGGATCGAGCTTAGCGGCTGAGGCGGGATGCTTCCCGTGCGCGCCGGAGTCGGACGCCCCGCCCATGCCCGATTCGGGCAATGAATCGTTCCGGTCATTTCCGGCCATGGCAGATCTCCTGTATCTATGACGGTGGAATAGTAAGACTGACAATGTCACCCGGCTGCACCGTAATCTCCTCGCTGACCGGCGTTCGGGTACCGCCGACCGGATCGGCGAGCAATCGGAGTGGACCGGCTCCCCGGATCAAGTAATCGGGAATGGTGAACGACTTGCTGGAGTTGCCGGTGGCGAGTCCCAGGCGCACCCGCTGCGCGCCGTTCACGACGTAGATGACCATGTCACTAAAGCCCTGATTCTCCACCTGCACCATGGCTGAGCTCTCGGGCTGGGGACCGGATTCCGCCGATCGGCTGCTGCAGGAGCATAGCAGCGTCAGCGCCAGCATCGGAGACCAAGGAGGGAAGCGACTCATGGGGACGCCCACGGTAGTGAGTTACCGCGAGGAGTTCAGAGCTGCCTTCGAGCAGCTGAACCGGGACTGGATCGAGGCCTACTTCGTTCTGGAGGAACCCGATCGCGAAGTCTTCAGCGATCCTCGCGCGAAAATCCTGGAACCCGGCGGGGAGATCTTCTTTGTGCTCGAAGGAGACCAGGTCCAGGGCACCTGTGCCGTGCTCCGGCACAGCGCCGACGAATGCGAGATTGCCAAGATGGCGGTTGCGCCGGGGGCCCGGGGTCGCGGGTTTGGAGATCTCCTGATGGAGAAGGCGATTGCCTTTGCCGCCGAGGTGGGCGCCCGGCGCGTCATCATCGTGTCGAACACCGTTCTCGAGCCCGCCATCCGGCTCTATCTCAAGCACGGCTTCGTTCAGGTTCCCCTCGAGGCGGACGGGCGTTACCAGCGCGCGAACATCCGCCTGGAGCGGGAGCTTCGATCTAGGGAGCTCGCCTCGCGCCCCGGAGCAGGCGGATAATGAGCAAGAGAACCACCGCCCCGATAAACGCGACGAAGATCGCTCCCGCCAGCCCGGGCAAAGGAGTGCCCCAGCCCATCTGAGCAAAGAGCCAGCCCCCGATCACGGCCCCCAGGATACCGACGATGATATCCCCGAGAATACCGTAGCCGATGCCGCCCATGGCGAGCGAGGCCAACAGTCCAGCTACCAGCCCCACGATGATCCAGGTCAAAAGGTCCACAGGTCCTCCTTGGTGTGCGGGAGCAACGTGGATGCTTCTATCCTGCCGCCCAGCGAGAGTAGCTTGCCGGGCCGGGTAAGGATGTGCGGGGCGTCACCCGGGGCGGTTGGGCCGCTCAAGCGCGTGCGGGAGACTCGCGGCTGACCACCGGGTGCTCACCGGTATCGCTGTCGACCGAGTCGATGCGGATCACGATGGCGGTGATGTTGTCGAGCCCACCTCTGCGGTTTGCCTCAGTCACCATCCGATCGACCCACGCCTGCGGCCCGCCTTCCGATCGAAGGATTTGAAGCAGCTGCTCGTCCTCCAGCATCCCGGTGAGTCCATCGGAGGCGAGCAGGAGTACGTCGCCCTTCTCCAGCGCCCCGAAGTAGATGTCGGGCACCACGTCCACCCCGGCTCCGACGCAGCGGGTGATCACGTTGCTGTAGGGGTGGACCCGCGCCTGGTCCGGAGTGAGCAGGCCGGCATCCACCTGCTCCTGCACATAGGAGTGGTCCTTGGTAAGCTGGTGGAAACGCCCGTCGCGAAACAGGTACGCCCGGCTGTCGCCCACCTGGCCGATGAGGTAGCGGTCAGGCAACAGCACCAGCACCGTTGCCGTCGTGCCCATCCCCCGCTTGTCCTGCTCCGACAACGTCCGCTCGAAGATGGCATCATTGGCCGCGCGAATGGCGCTCCGCACCCGTTCGCCTGCCTCCTCGTCACTGAGCCCGCGCAGCGAGCCGATCGCTTGCGAGGTGATGCGCACCGCCATCTCACTCGCCACCTCGCCCGCCGCGTGCCCACCCATCCCATCGGCCACGATGAAGATCCCGTGGTCGGAGAGCATCAGGTAGTTGTCTTCGTTGCCCGAACGGACGATCCCAACGTCGGTGCGAGCGGCGCAAGTGAAGTGCACGAGACTCCGTTAGTAAGTCGACAGCAGGTAGGCCAGGATTGCCACCAGGATCAGCAGTCCGACCACGGTCAAGGTTGAAGGGCTCTTCGGCCGGGGCGGAGCCAGGTGAATCGGCCGCCGCGGCCGGGCTCGCTGCTTCGGAGCCTCGGTCGCGGGCTCCGCCTCCCGTGCCGGCTCGGCCACGGCGGGCTGCGGCTTCTCCTCCCGAACTCTCGGTGGTTCCGGCTCAGCGGCTGGTGGCGGTTCCACCTCGATTCGCGGCATCATCTTGGTTCGATTCGGCCGGTCGAGGGTAACCGTTTCGTCCAGCGGCTCGAACAGGGCGGACACGTCGCCGAAGCGGATGGTCGTGCCGGGCGACAGGGGTGCCTCACCGGTCAACCGCTCCCCTTCGACGAAGGTACCGTTGGTCGAGCCGAGATCGGTCAGGATCCAGATCGCCTCCCGGCGCTGTAGCTTGGCGTGCATCGTACTGACGCTGGGATCCGCGATGACGACATCGTTGTAGTCTCCCCGTCCGATGTTGACGACCGGGACCTTGATCGGGAGCCGCCGCCCCTTGAGGTCCCCGGTGCGGAAGAGGAACGAGGCCAGCGGCAGCGCGGTCGAGGACGGCGGAGTGTTCCGCCGCTGGGCGTCGGAGGCCGGCAGCCCGTGCATGGTGTCCGACAGACGTTGGGCCGCGCCGCCCGGTGGTTGGCTCGGCACCGGGTCGGATTCCGCCGCCAGGAGTATGGCACTCTGGGGACCCGACACCCGGGCATCAGCGTAGAAGCGAAACTCGTCGTTGCCGATCCGGATCACGTCGGCTCGGGAGAGCCGGTGGGTCTTCCCGATCCGTTGTCCGTTCACGTAAGTGCCATTGACGCTCGTGTCGACCAGGAGGTAGCCGTCCGGATCCCGCTGAATCTCGGCGTGCTGGCGAGACACTTCGTGACCGGAGACGACGACGTCCGACCCTGCATCCCGGCCCAGCCGCAGGGGAGTATCTCCAATGGTGTATTCCCGACCATCCGTCAAGCAAACCACGCGGCCGCCCGTCTTGCCGGCTGCTTTCTTGGCCACTCGGGGAGGAGCCAGGTCGGCAAAGGCACCGGAATCGAACAGCTGGGTACTGCCGGCTCGAGCGGAATCGACCACCCGAAGCTCGTGAGTGCCGATGGATATCTTGTCGCCATGCAGCAGCGGAGTAGGCTCCGGCCCCAACCGAACGCCGTTGACCCTCACTTCGGCATCAGGGGCTGCCACTTGGATGGCCGCCCCGGCTGGCGCTCCCTGGACCACGGCGTGACGAGGATGCACCCCTTCCCCGGAGATGACCACTGCGTTGTCGGACGCCGATCCTATAACTGTCTCACCGGCCGCGATGGGGTAGCGCTCGCCGCCGATTTCGAGGTGGATCATCGATTGATCCTGAGGAGAATGTCGAGTGCCGTGTAACGTATCCGCCGGTATATAACTAGGCAAGCGAACAGGGGTTAGCCCACGACGCCAGGGGCCTTACGCGATCTTCCGCGCTTCCTGGGCACTGAGTTGTAGCTGGTAAAGCCGCTGATAGAGGCCCTGCTGGGCGAGCAGCTCGCGGTGGCTTCCCCGCTCCCGGATCTCTCCGTGCTGCAGGACCAGAATCTCGTCGGCGTGTAGGATGGTGCTCAGCCGGTGGGCCACCACCAGGCTGGTCCGTCCCGCCATCAGCTCCGCGATCGCGTGCTGGATCTGGCCCTCCGCCTCCGCGTCCACCGAGCTGGTTGCCTCGTCCAGGACCAGGATCGTGGGGTTCAGGGCCAGCGCCCTGGCAAAGCTCAGTAGCTGGCGCTCGCCCACACTCAAGCTGCGCCCACGCTCGCCCAGGCGATGGGCGTATCCTGCGGGTAGCCGCTCGATGAACCGGTCGGCGCCCACCCGGCGCGCCGCCTGCCGAGCCGCTTCAGGTGGGATCGGCGCATCCAGGGTCAAATTGTGGAGAATGTCCCCCACGAACAGGAAGAGGTCCTGCTGTACGAACCCGATGAACGACCGGAGATCGGAGGTGGACAGGTCTCGAATATCGACCCCATCGACCAGAATCCTGCCCCGGTCAGGGTCGTAGAAGCGAAGCAGGAGGTTGACGATGGTGGTCTTGCCGGCACCCGTGTGCCCCACCAGAGCGATGGTCTGACCCGGTGAGGCAGTGAACGAGACATCGCGCAGCACCCACGGGCCATCTGGACTGTAGCGAAACCAGACCCCTTCGAAGCGGACCTCACCCCGAACCGGCCGGGGTAACGACACCGGGTGAGGCGGCTCATGGACCGTGACCGGCTGGTCCAGCAGCGCGAACACCCGTTCGGACGAGGCCATCGCGCTCTGCAGCAGGTTGAACTTTTCCGAGAGGTCCTGGAGCGGCTGGAAGAACCGGCGGGTGAGCTGGATGAAGGCGGCCAGCACCCCCACGGTCAGGGTGCCGTTCAGCGTCCGCAAACCACCGTAGTAAAGCAGCAGCGCCATGGCCACGGCAGTGAGCACCTCGACCACGGGGAAGAAAACGGCATAGATGGTGATCGAGCGGAGATGGGCCTGGAGGTGGTCCCGATTGAGCGCCGCGAACTTCGAGGCCGAGTCGGCCTCCCGCCCGAAGAGCTGGACCACCCGCATCCCCGAGAGCCGCTCCTGCAGATACGCGTTCAGCCGGGCCAGCCGGATCCGGATGTCGCTGAAGGCCTCCCGCACTCGGCGACGGAAGATTCGGGCGGTAAGCCAGACCAGCGGAATCACCGAGAAGGTCACCAGCGCCAGGCGCCAGTCAACCAGCAACATCATCGTCATGATCGCGATGAGGGTGAACACGTCGCCGAACACGGTCACCACCCCGGACGAGAAGAGCTCGTTCAGGGTCTCGACGTCGGAAGTGACCCGGGTCATGAGACGGCCCACCGGGTTCCGGTCGAAATAACTGATGCTGAGCCGCTGGAGGTGGCCGAAGATCTCGGTCCGGAGATCGTACATTACCCGCTGTCCGATGTAGGCGGTCAGCAGGGTCTGGCCGTACTCCACCACGAAATCGATGACCAGCGCAATGAGAAACAGCGCGGCCAAAGTACCGAGCAGGCCGGTGTCGTGGTGGGGGATCGCGACGTCGAGCACCCGCTGGGTGAGGGCCGGGCCCACCAACGCCAGTCCCGCGCCGGCGAGCAGCAGGAGCACGGCCAGCAGGGTGAGGCCGCGGTAGGGCCGCAGATAAACCAACAAGCGGCGCAGTAGCGCGGCATCATAGCCTCGGTTGAGCGATTCGTCCTGGTCCATGGCCCCTACCCCGTCGTCTCCGCCAACGCCGATTCCTGCAGCGCCGGCTCCTCCACTCCCTTGAGCCCGCGACGCACCCAGCTGGAAAAGACCAGGAACCCTCCCGCGAGAGTGAAGTAGGTCAGGGTCAACCGCCAGACGAGGATGTAAATCGGAGTCAGCTCCCTCGGGACATAGGACGACATCACCGCGGCCGAGAGGACTTCCCCCACGCCCGAAGCCCCTGGGGTGGGCGCGAAGTACAATAGAAACATCACCAGGGTCTGAACCAACAGAATGTCGACGAAGTTGGCGTGGATCCCCACCGCGCGAAGGGCGACGTAGCCTGCCAGGAGCTTATTGGCGTGGGAGGGGCCGGAGAGGACGGTGGCCCAGAACAGGGCCAGCCACCCTCGCGGGCTCTTGAAGGCAACGACACTCTGATGGGCCTGATCGATGCCCACCTGGAGCATCTCCAGCCGCCGGGCCACTCTCCGGCTCCTGCGGCCGATCGCGGCAGCGGCACGGTGGATCAGATCACGTACCAGACGGGGGAAGAACAGGACGATGGCCATCAGCAGGCCGATCCCGGCCACGATCCCGAGGCTGCCAAGGAAGAGATCGAACAGTGAGAGCCCGAGCACGTTGCCCCGCTGACCCAGCGACCGCCCGGCCCCGAAGACCACGGCCAGCGGGCCAGCGATGGCAAAGAAGAGAACCGTGGCGACGAAGCTCATGAAAGTGGAGGTGACCGCGACCGGAAGCGGCACACCATAACGCCGCATGGTGTACATCGTCATCGGGCCGGCGCCGGAGTTGAGTGGCGTGATATAGCCGGCCCACGCCCCCATCCCACCCGCCAGGATCGATCCCTTGAGCGAGGGCCGGGGGTAGACGTGCCGGGCCACTACCCAGAGCCGGAGCCCACCTCCGATCCAATCGAGCGAGGCCAGCCCCAGCCCTGCCAGAATCCAGATCCAGTGAAGCCGCCCGAGGGCGGAGAGAAATGCGGGGAGATTGTTGCCGTACAGCAGCGTAATCCCGAAGCCCGCCAGCGAGGCGACGAGGAAAAATTCGAAGCCGCGCAGTAGGAGCTTGGGGGTCAGGAGGCGGGGCATGGATGGCGGAAAGTTAGCGGGACAGCGGGAAGCGGGGGAAGATCTGCTTCCTGTCTTTCCCGCCTTCCCGACTATTTTCTAACCGATGTCCAACTCCGTCATCCGCATCGTGAACGCCCGGCAGAATAACCTGCGGGGCGTCACCGTAGACCTGCCCCATCGCGCACTGATCGTGATCACCGGCCCATCCGGCTCGGGCAAGAGCACCCTTGCCTTCGACACGCTGTACGCCGAGGGCCAGCGGCGGTACATCGAGTCGCTTTCAACCTACGCCAAGCAAATCCTCGATCGCATGCCGAAGCCCATGGTGGACCGGCTCGAGGGTCTCGCGCCCGCGGTGGCCATCGAGCAGCGGAACCCGGTCATCTCCAGCCGGTCTACGGTCGGAACCGCTACCGAGGTCTACGATTACCTCCGGCTGCTCTGGGCCCGGGTGGGTAAATGTTATTGCCGCAAGTGCGGCGGACTGGTGCGCCGGGATACGCCGCAGTCCGCGGCGGATGACGTCCTGGCCCAGGCCAGCGGCCGGGTACAGCTTTCCTTTCCGCTTCCTCCCGTCGCCCGCCTGACCCACGCCGCGGTGGTCGAGAACCTGCGGGCGCTCGGCTTCACCCGAGTGGTGGCCGATGGAGCTCCGTTTCACTTGGACGAGCTCCCACCCAAGCTCGACCTCACCCGGACCGCCGAGCTGTTGATCCTGGTGGACCGGCTGGTGGCCGAACCTGAGTCGGCCGGACGTCTTGCCGAGTCGGTAGCTACCGCCTTCGCAGAGGGCGAAGGGATCGCAGTCGTGCTGCTGGAGGAGGGCCGGTTGCGCTTCACCGAGTTTCCCGCCTGCAGCAACTGCGACACTCCGGCCGTCACGGTCACGCCAGCACTCTTCTCCTTCAATTCCCCGCGAGGCGCCTGCTCCAACTGTAACGGATTCGGCGCGGTGCTGGAATACGACGAGTCGCTCATCATCGGCGACCCCGAGAAGAGTCTCTCCCAGGGCGCCATCGACCCTTGGACCAAGCCGCGCTACGAGTCGCGCCGCCGCATCCTGCAGGACTTTGCCCGTTCGATCGGCGCGGATCCGGGCAGGCCCTGGTCCCAGCTCAAAGCGAGTCACCGGCGAGAGCTGCTCTACGGGCGCAAAGGGCGCTTCGTCGGAATCTTTCCGTTCTTGAAGGGACTGGAGGAGAAGCGCTACAAGCAGTACATCCGGGTTTTCCTGCGCCAGTATCAACTCGCGAAGACCTGTGAGGACTGTGGGGGAAGCCGGCTCAATCCCGACGCACTCTCCTTTCGCGTGGCCGGCGAAACCATCGGCGCTGTAGCCGCGCGCTCCCTCGATGCCATCCACGAGTGGCTGCGTCAGGTTTCGCTGACCGAGACGGACCGGCACGTGGCGCAGCTCATCATCGACCAGCTCGATGCCCGGCTCGGCTTCCTCCGCGACGTCGGTTTGGGCTATCTGACCTTGGATCGGCAGACCCGGACCTTGAGCGGCGGTGAGGCCCAGCGAATCTCCCTTTCCAACGCGCTCGGCTCCCACCTGGTGGACACCCTGTACGTCCTCGACGAGCCCTCGGTTGGGCTGCACCCCCGGGATACCGACCGCCTGCTCAGTCTGCTGCGGCGCCTGCGTGATTCGGGGAACACCGTGCTCGTGGTCGAGCACGACCTTGCCGCCATTCAGCAGGCCGATTTCATGCTCGAGCTCGGGCCTGGATCCGGGGAGCGCGGCGGGAGAGTGGTGCACGCCGGTCCAGTGCACGAAGCGAGGGCTTCGCTGACCGGCCAGTACCTCACCGGGCAGAAGCGCATCGCGGTTCCCAGCATCCGCCGTCCGACCGGTCCTCAATGGCTGCGGGTGAGAGGAGCCAACCTGCACAACCTGCACGGTGTGGATGTGGACATTCCGCTGGGCGCGCTCACCGCGGTGACCGGCGTGTCTGGATCGGGCAAGAGCACCCTCCTTCACGATGTGATCTATCGTCAGCTGGAGGCCAAGCTCAGGGGTGAGCATTCGGCCAAGTCCCATCTCGGCGAGCCGGTGGGTGAGATCGCCTCCATGACCGGATGGGAATTTCTGCGCGACGTGTTGCTGGTGGACCAGTCCCCCATCGGGCGGTCGCCTCGCTCCAACCCGGTGACCTACATCCGGGCCTTCGCTGAGATCCGGGAGCTGTTTGCCGGACAGCCGCTCGCCCGCCAGCGCAAGTACACCTCGGCCACCTTTTCGTTCAATCTGCCGGGCGGCCGCTGCGAGTCCTGCGAAGGAGCGGGGCACGTGCAGGTACAGATGGTCTTTCTGGCAGATGTCTTCGTGCCCTGCGAAGCCTGCGGCGGCACCCGCTACAAGCCTGAGGTGCTCGATGTGCGGATTCAGGGCAAGTCCATTTACGACGTGCTCCAGTGGACCGTGGACGAGGCGGTCACCCGATTCCGCCACCAGCCCAAGCTCGGCAGCGCGCTCTGGCAGCTTCAGCAGGTGGGTCTCGGCTACCTTCGATTGGGCCAGCCGGCGACCACCCTATCCGGCGGCGAAGCCCAGCGACTCAAGATCGCTCGGGAGCTGACCCAGGCGGGGAAGCGGGAGGGGCGCAAGCTGTACATCCTGGACGAGCCGACCACCGGGCTGCACCTGGATGACGTGCGAGTCCTCATTCACGTCCTGGACCGACTGGTCGACGCCGGACATACCGTCGTCGTGATCGAACATCATCTCGACCTGATCAAGCGAGCCGACTGGGTCATCGACATGGGACCCGAGGCAGGTGCTGCAGGCGGGTGGGTCGTCGGCCAGGGGACTCCGGAAGAAATCGCCGAGCTTCCGGCCTCGCATACCGGCAGATATCTCCAGCCGCTTCTCGCCCCGCCCAGGCCATCCTGGTCGGATGATCCTGTGAGATGGGTGGCGCCGGCTTCGTGATCAGTGGAGTGGATCCTTCGCTGCGCTCAGGATGACAAGTCGCTTGCAGCCTGCGTTATCAATCGCCATGCCTCTGCGACATGCACTCGCTCCGTCTGCCGCTGCCCGATGGCCATCCGAATCACATACCGGCCGCCCAGCTCCGTGTGGGTGAGGTGGACCCGCCGAGTTGCATTTACCCGGCGAAGCAGCTCCCGGTTCAGATCATCGACCGCGCGGGTGTGAGGATCCAGCTTGGACGGCCGGTAGCGGAAGCACACCAGCCCGAATGGCACCGGCGCCATCAGCTCGAATGCCGGCGCCTTCTCGATCTCCTCGGCCAGCTCCCGCGCGAGCGCGACATGCTTTCTCACCATGGCGCGCAACCCTTCGACCCCATAGCTCCGGATCACGAACCAGAGCTTGAGGGCCCGGAATCGCCGGCCAAGCTGGATCCCCCAATCGCGGAAGTTGACCACCTCGGCGTCCTGGGCGGTCCGCAGATATTCGGGGGTGGTCTGGAAGGTTCGCAGCAGCGCGTCCCTGTCGCGCACGAAGTACGCGCTGCAGTCGAAGTTGACCAGCATCCACTTGTGAGGGTTGAACACGAAGCTGTCCGCGTGTTCCACTCCCTCGAAGAGCGATCGCAGCTCCGGCACGATGGCAGCCGCTCCCGCATAGGCCGCATCCACATGAAGCCAGACGCCGTGCCGCCGGCAGATCTCGGCTACGGCCGGCAGCGGATCGATTGCCGTGGAGGAAGTCGTCCCCACGGTCGCCACTACGCATGCGGGAGTCAGCCCAGCCGCACGATCCGCTGAGATGGCCCGGTCGAGAGCGTCCGGCCGCATGGCATAGCGCGAATCGACCGGAATGCGGCGAAGATGATCCAGCCCGTAGCCCGCCAGCTTCACCCCCTTGTCGACCGAGGAGTGCGCTTCGGTCGAGGTGTAGACCGTACGCCGAGCGCCGGCAGAGGCGCGTTCCCGGGCGCAGAGCAGGGCCACCAGCGTGGCGGTGGACGCGGTGTCCTGAATGACTCCGGTGAAGCCGTCCGGCAGGCAGAGCATGTGGCGGAGCCATTCCATCATCACCTGCTCCATCTCGGTGGCCGCGGGCGAGGTCGCCCACGACATGCATTGAGCGCCGAGGGTCGCGGTGAGCATCTCCGCGAGCACGGAGGGCGGGCTGTTGTTGGCGGGGAAATAGGCAAACCAGCCCGGATGGTTCCAATGCGCCATGCCGGGCATGACAATCCGGGTGAAATCCTCGAACAGCTGCTGAAAGGGCTCCCCCTGTTCCGGTGGAGACGTGGGAAGCTGGCGGCGAACATCCCCCGGCTGCACTTCCGGGGTGACCGGAAGCTGACCCACATCCCGGAAATAGTCAGCCATCCAGTCGACCAGCTGGTGCGCGTGGCGGCGGAATTCGTCGGGCTGCATCAACGGAAGATGCTATGTTCCCGTCTTTCCCGACATTCCCATCCTTCCCGACTGCGAAAGGTCAAACATGGGCCACAAGGGCCTGGGCTGGATGGTCCTCGCGCAGGTGTTTTTTGCCGGGATGAACGTGTGCACCCGGCTGGGGGCGCGCGATCTGCCCTGGTCGGAGATCGCGGCGGCACGCTTCCTCATCGGGGCTCTGATCGCGCTGGCCATCGCATGGTATCGGGGCAGCTCGCTGCGCATCACCGACCGCCCCAGTACCTGGCGCCGGAGCGTCTACGGCACCATCGCCGCCATGTGCACCTTCTACGCCTTGGCGTCGAGCCGGATAGCGCTGGGAGACGCCGCAACCCTGAGTGCCACCGCCCCCATTTTCGTGGCCCTGCTCTCCGGTCCGCTACTGGGTGAGCGGGTCGGCAGCCGGCTGGCACTGGCCATCGGGCTCGGGTTTGCGGGCATCGTGGCTGTGGTACGCCCAACCCTCGGCAGTGAGATCCCGGTAGCGGCCATCGCCACCGCGGGAGCGGCCTTCTACGCGCTCGCAATGATCTGGCTCCGGAAGATCGGGCCGGGAGAGAGCCATGAGGCGGTCGTGCTTCATTTCTCGCTCGTCGCCCTCGTCAGTCTAATCTTGATCGGGTTTCCGGAGTGGCGCTGGCCCGGTGGGGGGAGTGGCTGGTTTCTTCTCGGAGCCGGCCTGGGTGGCGGCGGCGCCCAGATCGCCATGACCCGGGCCTATGCCCTGCACCGCGCCGCTCCGGTGACCGCGCTTTCCGGCCTGGGCATTGTGCTCACCTATCTCCTGGCCATTCCGGTCTTCGGCGACCAGCCGACGGGGTGGCAAGTGGCGGGATCGCTGCTGGTCATTGCCGCCAGCGTCCTGCTGACCCTGGGTGGCGAGCCAGCGCCCTCCCGAGTCCGCGTGGGCGACTGATCATTATAAGTTTTGAATCATGGCTTCGACTCTCGTCTTGCCCCGGCACCGGCGCTCCGATGGACTGGAATACGAGCCCGATGTCGCCTGCCGCTATCTGACCCAGGCCGATCCTCGACTGGGCGACCTGATCGCCAGGGTCGGGCCGTTCGCCATGCGGCCGCGAATCACTCACAGCCTGTTCGCGTCCCTCCTCCGTTCGATTGTCTATCAGCAGCTCAGCGGCAAGGCGGCGGCGACTATCCTCGGCCGAGTGGTTCGTCTGACCGCGCCGCGGCGGTTCCCAACGCCGCGCGATCTGCTCCAGCTTCCACCCGAGCGCCTACGCGAAGCCGGCCTGTCCGCGGCCAAAACTGCGGCAGTTCGCGACCTGGCGGCTCGCACATTGGATGGGACCGTGCCCCCGCTCGCGAGCATCCGCCGCATGGAAGACGAGGAGGTCATCCAACGACTCACGTTGGTGCGGGGAATTGGGCGGTGGACGGTCGAGATGCTGCTGATCTTCCGGCTGGGCCGGCCCGACGTCCTGCCGCTGGACGATCTGGGCGTGCGAAAGGGTTTTGCCCGGGTGTTCCGGAAAGGCAAGCTCCCTGAGCCCGCCACCATGCTCCGCCGGGGCGAGGCCTGGCGGCCCTACCGGAGCGTGGCGACCTGGTATCTCTATCGCGCGCTGGAGCGGTAGGTCGTATCAGGAGGCTTCGCTGCCCGGATCCACCCGCTTGAGGAGATGAGCCACGTCCTGGGGCGTGAGCCCCACTTCCCGGAGGATCTGCTCGGTACTGGGGCGGCTGAAGTCTTCCCGCCTGGCCTCGAACACCAGCTCGTGAGCGTGGGGACGGTCGAGCGCCTGTTGCTGTCGCAGCGCCCAGCCGCTCTCATCCACGAATAGGCGCAACGCGTGATCGAGGGATTCGAAGGCGTTTTCGCTCCAGCGGTGGTCCCGCGGGTGCCAGAAGCGAGTCAGCAAGAGCGTACCTGGCGGCACCTTGTCGCTCGCCTGAACCTGCCTCGTCACCACGACTACCCAGTGGACTCGGCCGGGCCGCTCCCCGCTGGGAAGTCCAGGCGCGGTCTCCACCGCCGGCGCGGGCGCCTCGGCGGCAAAAGGGCCTTCGTCCGTAGCCATCGCTTCACTCCTCGAGAACCGCTGCCAAGCGTGAATCGCGATTCAAGCGATCGACGAAAATCTTGACCGCGGCGAGCAGCGGCACCGCCACGAACGCGCCGGCAACTCCCCACAGAAACCACCCGATCAAGACGCTGACAAGAACCGCGAGCGGGTTGAGGCGGAGCCCACTGCCGTAGGCGAATGGGCTTACCGCGTTGTTTTGGATGGTGGAGATGATGAGATACGCAACCGGTGCCAGGAGCACCTGGCCGATACCCTCGAATGTCGCCAGGCCGGTGATCGTCAGCGAGACCACCATGAACACCGCCCCGATATACGGCAGGAACTCGAACACAAATGTCAGCGCTCCCCAAAGCGGCGGTGTCGGCATGCCGATCAGCCACAGGGTAAGGGCCACCACCACACCCTGCCCCAAATTGATCAGGGCAGTCACCACCAGGTAGCGTCTCACCACCGCTTCCGCTTCCTCGACGGTCTGTTCCGGGGTGCCCTTCGCGGGCTTCGGCATCACGGCGGCGAGCTTACGGGTGAAGAGGTCGCCGGTGGCGAGAAGCAGGAAGAGAAGCACTATGGTCTGAAGGAATGTTCCGAGCACCCCCGCGGTGGTGGTGAAGACGCGGCCCACGAACGGGGGTATGGGAGCACTGGGCGGAGCAGCCGGCGCTTCAGCCTGGGCCGGCTTCGGCGCTTCACCGGTCACTTCCTGTTGGGCCTTCTGCACCGCCTGCGAGACCTGCTTGATGGGGCGGCGCAGTTTCTCCAGCTTGGTGCGCGCGGCGGCGACCGTCTTGGGAGCATTGCGCATCCACGCGCGGACCGGCTGAGCCAGGAAGAACCCCCCGGCCCCCAGCAGCGCCAAACAACCCAGGACAATGAGTGTCGCACTCGCCGGAGCCGGAATCCTGATTGCCTCGAACACTCGCACGAGAGGTCGGAAGAGTGCGGCGAAGAGCAAAGCAAGAGCGATCGGCACGAAGATTTCCTGGGCGATATAGAGAGCCGCGCCGGCGGCGACGATCGCCACGATGAGCAGGCTGGTCGAGCGCGATCCTGAAGGGCTCACGTTGATCTCTTAGCTCCTGTCATCTCGAACGATGGCGTACACCACGACGTCTTCGAAAACGCCCCACTTTCGTACCCGCTGCCGCAACAGACCTTCCCGCTGCATTCCCAAAGCCATCAAAACCTTTCCCGCGGCTGGATTCCGGGCCATGTGATGGGCGGAGATACGGTTCAGTCCCAGGGACTCGAAACCGAACCGGATCACCGCGGCGGCGGCCTCTCGCGCGTATCCCTGACCCCACCATTCCCGCCCGATCCAGAAGCCCAGCTCCGCCTGCAGGTGCTCGGGGTCGATGTCGCGAAGTCCGGCCGAGCCGATGAGGGGGCCGTCCGCCAGCAGCCGGATCGCGAAGTTGGTGGCCCGGCCGCGCACCGCTTCTCTGCGCTGCTGCCCGATCCAGGCTAATGCATGATCGAGATCGTAGGGATGAGGTATGGATACGGTGGTGTCGGCGATTTCGCGCGCGCCCGCGAGCCGCTGCAACTCCGTGGCGTCCTCCGGGGTGAACGTCCCCAGGAGCAGTCGCGCCGTCCGCAGGGTGGGCGTGGCGCTCACGAGGAGTCTAGAAGGCGTGCTCTTGGGCTCGCCGAATACTCTGCCCCAACTCCTCTGAAGCCTCCTTCAAGCTCCCCAGCTCGGCGTGCCGTCCACTGACCGATCCGGACCGCAAGTCGGCAGCTAGGGAGCGGCACATCTCTATGGCCCGCCGGATCCGGAAGCGCTCCTGAAAGCCTCGGGAGTCCTCTCCGCCAGCCGAGCCGAGCAGGCCCCAGAGTCGGAGCCGCATGTCGTCCAGCGCGCCCTTGAAGTCCTCCAGCCCTTCAACTGGCGCACGCCCCAGCGCCAGGCGAACCTCGATGGCGCGCAGCGTCGAATTGAGAGTGGCAATCTGCTCCGCAAAGCTCGGCTCGGCCATGGAACCTCCCTCGTCCCAGCTACGTGCGTCAGCCCAGGGTGGCCACCGCCGCCCGGCTCATTCTGGATAGGCGTCGATCGAAGCGTTGAGATCCCGCCGCAGCCCTGCGTCACCACTCACAATGGTGCTCCAGGAGATCTCCTGACCCTTGCGCGCGCCTTTGGGCGTGACCTTCACCCCTTCCGGCGAGATGGCGACCGTGTACAGCTTGCCGTCGAGCTCCAGCTCTCGCTTGATCGTCTTGTCGAGTTTTGTGGCCATTCCGTCCTCATGGGTTGGGATGGGGTGCCGGGCATAAGTTGTTGTATGCCACTGTCTCGTGATTCAGCCCCGCCAAGTATACGCAATAGATGGCACTGCCGTCGAGTTGCGCCACCGAAACGGGTCCCTAGCTTTCATAACATCCCCTACAGCGCAGCCGTATGCCCAGCAGCCGCGAGGCCCGCCTCAAGCGGGAGTTTGCCAGCCTCTACCCCGGGCTCAAGCCCGGGCTCTGGTACAATGCTGCCTGGCTCTCCGCCCGCCAGTTCGCCCGGGTCCGATGTGACGGGCGCGCCGATTCCATGGCCAATGTAGTCAATGAGAACCACTTCGAGTTCCGCGGAGGCCGTCCTCGCCGGCGGCGGGGATCGGGAAAGTCGCCCTGATCGCTCAGCCGTCCTGCTCCAGCTCGGCGTTCCCATCCAGATATTTGAGATTGAACCGGAAGCTGTCGATCCGCCAACGGCCGCCGACCTGCGCCAGGTGGAAGTCGTAGCTCCCCACGAACACCCGGGTGTTCCTGCCTGATCTGGTCTTCCGATAGTGCGAGGCGATGCCATAGCAGACGGCGGTGGCCTGGTCGCCCTGAACGGTCACCCGGTAATTACCCGCCTGGTGGTGGACCGCCTCAATGGGACGGAGGCCCTCCTCCCAGCCCGCCGCGATCTGTTCTGCGTTCATCCGACTGGGCTGCCCGCCGGTCAGTGAGGTCATGTCGAACAACACCGTGTCCGCCAGAGCAGCGCGGACTCCGGCCCAATCCCGTCTATCAGTGCTGATGAACAGCTGGTTGATGGTGTCGACGATGCGATCCTTCTCCACCAGTTCACTAAGCAGGTCGCTCATACCCTACCCCAATCAAGCGCTCGCAGCTATGAGGCTGAAAAGTCGATAGTAGCACAAAGGCCTCAGTACATCCGAGGCCCTTGGGTCATGCTCGATTATTCTTGCTGGGGACAGCTCCCGAGGAGGGACTCGAACCCCCGACCCGGTGATTAACAGTCACCTGCTCTACCAACTGAGCTACTCGGGATCATTGGAGCGTATCGCGACGTTGAGGCCGGCGCGGTACGCCCGTCGGCAGGGCAAAAATTAGCGGCGGGCACCCGGTTAAGCAACGAGCGAAGGCGCGCTACGGCAGGCTTCGGAGTGGCTGCGGGCGCATCGTCACCACCGCCCGCACGACATGGCCCACCCGCACTTCCACATTCCGGCGAACCGGCTCGAATCCCATGCAGCGGACGCCCAGCACGTAGGGTCCCGGCAGCAGCTGGGGGAAGCGAAACATGTTCATCAGCCTGGCCGGGGCAATCGGCCGGACATCCATCACCGGCGCGTTCAGCGGCTGGAGCCAGGCGTCTCCGGTGCAGCCTCGCTCCCCCGCGGCAGTCATGACCGACCCCAGCACCACTCCGTAGCGAAAGCGATCGGAAACCGGCAGAGCCATCGCATCCGGTCCGCGCACGGCGAGGGCTGACGCACCCCGCCGCTCCAGCCGCATGCTCGAATGTGGCTCGGCAGCACAGCCAAGAACGGCAGGCAGTACCAGCAGGAAATTTCGAACGAAGACGCTCACCCCACCTTGGATACGCCGAGCGACGCTACGGTTGGTTGGCCACCGAGTCGAGCCGTGAGTTCTGGGCCGCGGCCGTGTCCTGGACCCGCAACGCTCCCCGGACGCCCGTGGCTCCGGGGAGCCGGGAGGCACCGAGCACACTGTCCCGCTCTCGCTCCGTCGTGGGACGTTGGGGTTGGTCCTTTCCTGGGCCGCAGGCAGCGCAGACGAGGAGCAGGGCCATAGAAGCCAGAACAGTGGTTCGTGCCATCGAGGACTCCGGCTGGAGGGGTGTTCAAATGTAGTTTCCCCGATGCGATAAGTTGCGTGCTCCGGTGAGCCATGCCACAGCCCGGGCCGCGTCAGCGATCTACGTTCCTGGGGTAACGTCCCCAATGCATAGCGGAGCCTCAACGACTTACTTCTCAGGTGAGCACATGCTCGCATGCCGGATTGCAGGTGTGAGTGTTCACTCTCGCAAATCGGAACGGTCGCCGCTCGGTTTGTTGACATGTCCCATCCGGAAGCTGCATCATAAGTCATTGTCAGAAAAAATGTTACATGACCGATACTACAACTTTTTGCCAGCCTACTTAGCTTCTTTTCAATGACATTGCCCCCGCTGATCGGGCACCAAACTGTTCGGCGCCAGTTGGCTCAGGCGTCCCGAAGCGCGAAGTTGCCCCAGGTTCTCCTCCTAACGGGGCCAGCGGGCGTGGGGAAACAGCGTCTGGCCCTGTGGCTGGCCCAACTGGCCGTCTGTGAGCGCCCCGGGCTGGAGCCCTGCGGGAGCTGCCGGGCCTGTCGGTTAGTAGACGGCTTATCGCACCCGGACCTCCACTGGTTTGTCCCCATTCCCAGATCCAAGGCATCGGATCCGGACAAGCAGATAGAAGAAGCGTCCCAGTCGATCGCTCAGGTAATGGAGGACCGGCGAAGTCAGCCGCTTTACCTGGCAACCGACGGGATGGCGATCCACGGGATAGCAACGGTGCGACTGCTTCAGCGTCGCGCGGCGCTGACCCCGGTCGAAGGCGGCCGGCGGATCTTTATCGTAGGCGAGGCCGACAGGCTGGTGCCGCAGGAATCGAGTCCCGAGGCGGCCAATGCCCTGCTCAAGCTGCTGGAGGAGCCGCCGGCCGGAAGCCTTTTCATCCTGACGACGGTCGACCCCGGCCTGATGTTGCCCACGGTGCGGTCCCGGTCGGTGCCCGTGCGGCTTGGCCGGCTGAGCGATGACGAGGTGCGGAGTTTTCTGGAAACTCATCTCCGCCCAGTTCCGTCGGCGGAGGAGCTCCGGCAACGCGTCGCCTCGGCTGAAGGGTCAATCGGAAGGGCCCTCGCCAGCGGCGAGGAGGCGGGACGGGCCCAGCAGGCAGCTCGGCAGTTGCTCGAGGCGGTCCTGGCCGGTTCCGGCCCTTCGCTGGAGCAGGCCCTGCGGCAACCCCCGTGGTCGGCGCGGGGTGAGTTCACCGCCATGCTCGATGCGCTGGCCGAGACGTTGAGCGAGGCCGCGAGGGGAGCCACGGGACACGAGCCGCGATGGCCGGTGCCCAAGGGTCTGCTGCGGCACCGCAGCCCGGGTCCGTTGCTGGAGGCCATGAAGCACGTGGCCGACGCACGGGAGGCGGCCTGGGGAAACGTGAACCCGCAGCTTCTGCTGGCGGTGCTGGGCCAGGAGCTGGCGGAGGTTCTGTGAAGCTGAGTCATCTGGACGACCGAGGTCGTCCCCGGATGGTCGACGTTGGCGCCAAGCCGGAGTCGGAGCGCACCGCGGTGGCAGAGGGTGCGGTACGGATGTCACCGGAAGCCTTCGAGGTGGTCGCCGCACAGGCCGTGGCCAAGGGCGATGTCCTCGCCGTGGCCGAGGTGGCCGGGACGATGGGGGCCAAGCGCACCGGGGAGCTGATCCCACTTTGTCACCCGGTCGGTCTCGATCTCGTCCAGGTAGAGGCACGGTTGGAGCCGGAGCTTCCCGGCGTGCGGGTCACCGCGACGGCGAAGGCCACTGGACGAACCGGGGTGGAGATGGAAGCGCTGACCGCGGTTGCGGTCGCATGTCTCACGGTGTATGACATGGTCAAGGCGGTGGATCGGGGGATGGTTATCGAGGAAGTTCGTCTGCTGAGCAAGACCGGGGGAACCCGGGGAGATTGGCGCCGGTCCGAGAAGTAGCGGAACGGCCTTCTTCATGAGAGAAAGGGGTTGGCCTGTGGCGAGACCAATCGATTATGGCGAACGGACACCGTGGACTGCCGAGCGCATTCTGCTTCGGGGCGGTGCCTTGCTGCTTGCCGCCGTCTCCATCGGCGCGCTAGGTGGCTGGAACAAGCGCGTTCGTGCGGACACCGATCACGCCACAGTTGCCGACGAGAGCATCGTCGCGCGCCGGCTGGGAAGCTTGAACGAGCAGCTGGAAGCGGCTCGGGGCGAGGCTGTTGTGGTCAAGCTTCAGCTCGAGCGGGCCAACGCGGTCATGGAAAACTCGACTCGTTACCAGATCCCGGCCGATCTGTCGGCGGCGATCTATGACATTGCGTTGAGTGAGGGGATCGATCCGTCGCTTGGCTACCAGCTGGTCAAGATCGAGAGCCAGTTCAATCGCAAGGCCAAGAGTCCCATGAAGGCGTTCGGCTATACCCAGCTTCAGCTGGCGACGGCCAAGTTCTATCAGCCCGGCATCAAGGAAAAGGATCTCTACGACCGGGATACCAGCCTGCGGTTGGGCTTCCGTTTCCTCAACGAGCTGCTGGCACGGTTCAACTACGATGTGCACCTGGCGCTGCTGGCCTACAACCGCGGGCCAGCGCGAGTGGATGAGATTCTGGCGCAGGGTGGCAATCCGGCCAACGGCTATTCCGACGCGGTGTTGAAGGGCTACCGGCCGCTCGGCGCGACCGAAGTGCGCTAGCGGGCTATCCTGAGCGCGAGGCCTGCCTTCAGGGTCGTGCGCTCGCCCAAGCCATTTGCTTTCCTGAGGGCCTGGACCGAAACGCCATAACGTTTCGCCAGGCCCTTCAGCGTTTCTCCCCGCTGCACCACATGGGTCCTTGCACCCGAGCTATCCGGCAGGGCACTCGGCGCCGGCGGGGCGTCGGGTGACACGACCCTGAGCCGTTGTCCGATGCGTATCCTCCCTCGGCTGTCCAGTCCATTCCAGCTCTGCAGCTCACGCTGGGTTACCCCGAATTCGTCGGCGATCTCCGAGATGGTCTCGCCCCGCTTCACCCGATGGAAGGCGCCGGTGCTCGTCCCTGCGGCTACCACCGGTTCGGACATGCGCCGAGCAACCTTGGTGGACGGCACTCCCCCCGTCGGTACCACCACCCGCTGCCCGATCTTCATCAGGCGGGTCTTGAGCTTCGGGTTTGCCGCCATGAGCATCGTCTGACTCACCCGATAGCGTTGTGCAATTCCGCTCAGCGTCTCGCCCCGGGACACGAAGTGTTCGATGAAGGTCACTCTCCGGCGCGCCGGCAGCTCGGCATAGGCTGCCACGGTCGCCGCTCCCCGGCCGAGCGGCAAGCGGATTAAGGAGCGGGATCCCGGCGGCGTCGCGAGCCGCAGATACTGCGGGTTCAGCTCCCGGATGGCGGTGACGGTGGTGTCGGCCAACCGGGCGATGACGTCGAGCCCGGTCATGTCCGGCACCACGATGGAGTCGTAGGCAGCGGGCTCCGCCGGTCCAACCCGGAAGCCGTAGCGCCTCGGCTGTTTGGCGATGAGCGCCGCGGCGATGAGCTTGGGCACGTAGTCCTTGGTCTCCCGGCGGAGGAGCTTGGTGTCGTACAGGCGGAAGAAGGTGGCGTCGGAGCGAGTGGGATCGCTCTCTTCATCGGGCAGCCGGATCAGCCCGCGCGACACCTTCCCCGAGCCGGCGTTGTACGCCGCAGCCGCCAGATAGAGGGAGCCGAATCTCCGGTTGAGGTCGCCGAGGTGATGCACCGCAGCATCGGTGGCCTTGTACGGATCGCGCCGCTCATCAACCCAGGAGTCCACCCGAAGGCCGTACAGCTTGGCAGTCCCCTTCATGAACTGCCACATCCCTACCGCTTTGGCTCGGCTGGTAGCCGCGTTGGAGAAGCCGCTCTCGATCAGTGCCAGGTAGACCATGTCCCCCGGCAAGTTCGCCCGCTGGAGCCGTTCGCGGATCATGGCTTCGTACCGGGGCATCCGGCTGAGCCAGATCGCCATCCGATCGCGGCCTCGGTCCTGGAAAAAGTCGAGGTAGTACTGCACCCGGTTGTGACTGTTGTAGGTCGCGACGTCGATGTCCCAGGTGACTGCGTCGGTCAGCGCCTTGGCGCCGCCGGGGACCGACTCTGGCTGCTCGTCCGCGCTCGCGTCATCGGCCTCGTCACCCGCCGGATGCGCGTCGGCCAACTCCTCCAGCACCGCTTCGTCAGCGGCCGAGTCCGCCGCCTGCCGGCGCTCCGCATCGACATCGGCGGCGAGCAGCGCGGAGTCGATGACGGGAGCAGGCGGAAGACCCGAGACGCTGGTTGGCGCATTCCCGGTCAATGGAGAGCTCGGCGTCAATGGCGAGACGGGCGCAGTCGATGACCGTCCGCTGCAGGCGAAGAGAACGGCAAGAGCGAGTGTGGCGACGCATTGGCGCATGCAGAACTCCTTGATGCGGACCCTCCAAGCCGGGCTGGCGCACCTTCGGAAAACGTTCGGGCGGCGCGGCAACGGCCGCCCTGATGTCACGTGCAAACCGCAGGACCAAAGGCGAACTGAGGCAAGCCCCCGAACGGTGGACAAGGTGCATCCCGTTGCGCAGGGTGGCAGTGAAGACCGCCTTGTGGTTAACGCATGAACAGGCGGTTTCCGAGGATCCGGTTCGTCGCGTTCAAGACGGCGAGCGCGGCCGCCCGAGGAGTATCGTTGTCGGTCAGATAGGAGCCGACCACCCGACTGCCGCCTGCATCACCCGCCACCGCGAGGGACACGATTACCACGGTGGCGTCGAACGCGCGCACCGCTTTGACCCCCAGCAGCTCAAAGGTCAGTCCGCCCTGCACCGCCTGGCCCAGCGCGACCACGCAAGCCTGCGCGGAGCAACGCAGCTCACCTGATTGTGAGGCCAGTCCCTCGCCCTCACCGGTGAATTGTTCGGAGTCCCGCCACGTCAGTCCGACCCGCGCCCGGCAACGCCCGTTGGGCAGCCGGTCGAGCGTGAACTCCGCAAAGCGAAGCCGCTCGGGAAGCGGGGTCGACGATGACATGGCCGTCCTTGGGGCAGGCCCGATTTCAGGGAAAGACACACGAAGTGGCAGGGCAAAGCCCATGCCAGTCAGCCGAGTTGCTCTGCGAGAAGGGCTACGAGATCGTGATCGGAAATTCGTTCGGCGCGCGCGAACAGCGCGGCCTTGGAAGAGGAAGAGAGGGGATACGCTGCCCAGATCGAGCGCTGACCTGGATCGACTCCACGAAAGGAGAACACCAGGTTCCATCCCGGTGAGTCCGGCCGGCGCTCCGCCGCAATCGACACGTTCCACCGCTGGCCGGCGTGTTCGAGCACTCGCCAGGCCATCAGTTCAGCAGTCCTTCGGCCCGCGCGTCATCCGCGGTCTCAACCTCACGCAGAGTTGGAAGCTCGTGCCACGCGGCGCTGATTCGAGCGAGCCGGGTGCGGGTCTCGGTCAGCACCCGATTGCTGCCCCAAGGCATGGCGGTGAATACATCGGGCAACGGCGTGCGCCCGCCGATCAGATAGAAAGCTCCGCCGTGGGAGGGCCCGATCACCAGGCCGGCTCGCTCCAATCCGGTGCACGCGTCGCGCAAGACGGCGCCGGTGAGCGCGGGACAGTCGCCACCGATCGCGATCCAGGGATGGCCCCGAGGCACGGCGCCGGCCGCAGCCGCGAGCCGGGTGCCATGGTCACCCTCGACCTGGGGCCGGAGCTCCCAGGAAGCGCCCAGCCAGTACTCCATTTCCGGACGCGCGTCGGAAGGCGCAAACCAGACGATGGCCTGGAGACCGGCGGCGCGCACGGCTGTCAGCGTGCGCGCCGCCATCACCCGGTAGAGCCTGAGCGCGTGGCGTTCACCGATTTCCTCGGCGAGTCTGGGTTTGACCATGCCGAGGCGCGGGGCCTCGAGAAATACGGCAAGCGGGGGAGTCATCGGCAGTACCCCGGGTCGCCGTCGGCGATGAGATTTTCCTGCGTTATGGGGAAGGAGGGAGCGTACTCAGCTCCGGACAAACGCCTGGAACCGCGCGCGGAGGTCTCGAGTCACCGGGCCCGCCTTGCCGGTGCCGATCACCCGCCCATCCACCTGCCGGATTGCTATTAGCTCGCTTGCGGTACCAGTAAAGAACGCCTCGTCGGCGGTGTAGACGTCGTAGCGGTTGAGTATGGATTCCTGGACCTCATATCCGGCCTTACCGGCAAGCTCGATGACGACGTCGCGGGTGACCCCTTTCAGGATGCCGGCGTACGGCGGAGGCGTTCTGAGCCGCCCGTGCTTCACCACGAACAGGTTTTGACCAGAGCCTTCGGCTACCGCACCCGCGCTGTCCAGCATGAGCACTTCATCGGCGCCGGCGTGAATCCCCTCGATCTTGGCCAAAATGTGGGCGAGGTAATTGAGCGACTTGACCCGGGGTGAGAGCGATTCGCGCTGCGGTATGGGCGTCCCGGCCGTGACCACGCTCAGCCCGGCCTCGTACACCTGCTCCGGCCAGAGCTTGATCGTGTCCACGATGATCAGCACCGAAGGCCTGGGACACTTGCGAGGATCCAGTCCGAGGTCTCCCACCCCACGGGTTACGACGTGCCGGATATAGGCCTCGGTGATACCGGAGCGGCGCACCGCCTCTTCCGTGACCGAGGCGAGCTCCTCCTTCGGCATCGGGACGGTGAGCCAGATGGCCTTGGCCGAGTCGTACAGCCGTTCCAGGTGCTCGGCCAGCCGGAAGATCTTGCCGCCGTACACCCGGATACCTTCGAAGACGCCATCTCCGTAGAGCAACCCGTGGTCGTACACCGAGATCATCGCGGTGCTCCGGTCGCACCACTTGCCGTCGAGCCAGATGGTCGGGGTGCCGACTGTGGATGCCGAGGAGTTGGCAGCGGGTTTGGCCGAGACAGTCATGATCGGAATGTAAGGAGGCTATTGGCTATTGGCTATTGGCTATTGGCTATTGGCTAACCATGTTCGCTATCGAGATAGACCGAGGCCAGAACCTCGTAGTAGCGGTCGCGGAAGGTGTCCCGCAGGTTGCGGCGAGGGCTCAGTGTGCCTCTGCCGGCGCGGCGCCGCGGCCGCGCGATTTTCGGAGCAGGAAAATTGCCGGGGCCACGCAGACAAACGTCAGCAGCAGAAGCATCCAGGCATCGTTATAGCTCAGCATAGATGCCTGCCGCATGGTCTCCTGATCCAGGATGGCCAGGGCCCCCCGCTGCGCGGCGTCGGGGCCATACCCGTGAGTCACCAGGTTCGCCGCCAGCATCTTGAGCCGCTGGTCCACCAGCGGATTGCCGGGATAGACGTTGGCCAGGAGGTCCACCCGGTGGATCTGGGTGTGCACCGTGACATACGTCGCCAGGATGGCGATCCCGAACGACCCACCCAGCTGGCGAGACAGATTGATCAGACCCGACGCCTGCTGAGCTTCGCTGGGCCTGAGGCTGGCGTAGGCGACGTTGTTGATCGGAGTGAAAAGAAATCCCAAACCCGCGCCCCGAATGATGAGGGCCAGCCGCACGTCAGCCTCCCCGGCATCGGTGGTCAGGTGGCCCAGATCCCACATGGACACGACGAAGAGCGCCACCCCGAGGGCGATGAGCACCCGCGGATCGACCTTCGGTCGGGGTCCGTTGAGCAGCAGGCCGCAGATGACGGCGGTGAAGGCGGTGGCAATGCCCCCAGGCATCAGCGCCAGGCCGGTTTCGGTCGGGGTGAAATGGAGCAGGCTCTGGGTGAAAAGCGGAAAGATGAAGACGCCGCCGTACAGTCCGAACCCCAGCGCTACAAAGAGGAATATGGAAGCCGCCAGCTCCCGGTTCTTGAGCACCCGGAAGTTGACCACCGGATGTTTGTTGCGGGACGAGAGCTCCCACCAGACCATGACCACCAGACAGACACCCGACAGAATCGCGAACCGCAGGATCCACTGGTCAGAGAACCAGTCCTTCGAATTGCCCTCCTCCAGCACCCACTGAAGCGAGCCGATCCCGACGGTGAGCAGCGTGATCCCCAGCCAGTCCACCTCACCCCGCTTGCGCGTCTGGTCCGGCGGATCCTTCAGAAACGTGCTCACCAGAAAGGCAGCGATGATTCCGATGGGCACATTGATGAAGAAACACCAGCTCCAGGAGTAGTTGTCGGTGATCCATCCGCCCAGCGTGGGTCCCAGCGTCGGAGCCACGATGATGCCGAGCAGGAAGATGGCCTGCACCATCCCCTGTTGCTCCCGGGGAAAGATCTGCCGCAGGGTGGCCTGGGCGGTGGAAAGCAGCGCGGCGCCGCCGGCACCCTGGATGATGCGCCACACCACCAGCTCGGTCAGCGAGCTCGAGGTGCCGGAGAAGACGGAGGCCAGAATGAAGATGATGATCGAGGCGACGAGA
The DNA here is from genome assembly GCA_041500125.1 of Gemmatimonadota bacterium. Lineage (GTDB taxonomy): Bacteria > Gemmatimonadota > Gemmatimonadetes > Gemmatimonadales > GWC2-71-9 > CAVVWJ01. Next base: position 7,217 of record JBGQLP010000012.1, on the reverse strand, counting down.
TAGCGCCGCCGGCCGATCCGCTCGGTGAAGAACGCGGTCATCGGCAAGACCACGACGTTCGACAGGATGTACCCGGTGCTGACCCAGCTGATCTCCTGCTGAGTGGCTCCCAGGTTTCCCGCCATCTGAGGCAGCGCCACGTTGATGATGGTGGTGTCGAGCACCTCCATGATCGCCGCGGTGATGAGGCCCAGCAGGATGATCCAGCGGTAGCGGCTGACGAAGGCGGCCGCTTCCGCCGCGGCGGCCTGCGCCCGGGCAGCAGGCGCGCCGGCTGCGGTCGTGGTGGATGCCGTCACAGGAAAATCCGAAATGCCGGTCGGTTAGTGCGGCGCGGGCTCCGTCCGCAGCAGGCTGAGGACGAGATGGGCCGCGGCTTCGAGGGAAATCGTACCGGTGTTGATCTGGAGGTCGTACTCGCAGGCATCGTTGACGTCACGCTGATAGTACCGCTGCAGGTACTGCTGCCGGTCGCCATCCTTGCGCCGGACCTCAGCGGCGGCCTGCTGGGCGGCTGCCCCGGTGCGCCGGGCCACCCGCTTGACTCGCACGTCGAAGGGAGCGGCCACCCGAATCCGAAGGACGTCGGGCCGGCCCCGGAACAGGCAGTTGCCCCCGTGACCTACCACGATAAGCGGAGGGCTCTGAGCCGCCTCCAGAAGCACCTCGCGCGCCGCGGCGGCCACACAGTCGGGGTCGGTGGCCCAGGGTCTCGAATGCACCCGTGATTCCGGGGCGGTCACCACTGCCATGGCGGCTAGCCGCTCCAGAAAGCTGGGCGCATGCTCGTCCATCGCCACGACCTCGCCTTCCTCACAGCTCAGCCGCGCTGCCAGCTGGCGGACCAGCTCGTGGTCCAGCACCGGCCAGCCGAGTCGCTTGCCCAGCAGAACGCCGAGCTCGCTGCCGCCCGCGCCGTACTCCCGGGAGATGGTAATCAGCTGGATGGGCTTGGGAGATGGCTCAGTGACCATCGTCAGGGGATCGTTCATACCCACTGAATATGGATGCCACAGCCCACTCCTGCCACCGGGCGCGGGTCACCGGGAGCTTCCGCCAAGCAGCATATAGACTCCCTGGCCCAGAAGCAGTACCGCCACCACCCGCCGGAACACAGTTTGGCTGAGACGGCCCGGGATGCGTTGGCCCAGGACTGTCCCCACTACCACCGCAGCGGGGCCGTTGCTGGCGACGGCCCCGCACCATATGACAGATTCAAGGGATGACCTCCATTCCGGCGCAGCTCGCCGATGCCCTAGTCCAACGATATGTGCTCGACCGCGAGCTGGGCCACGGCGGCATGGCCACCGTCTACCTCGCGCGCGACCTCAAACATGACCGGCCGGTCGCCCTCAAGGTGCTGCACCCGCACCTGGCCGCTACCCTCGGGCCGGAACGCTTTCACCAGGAGATCCGGCTAGCGGCCCGGCTGCAGCACCCCCACGTGCTCACCGTCTTCGATTCGGGCGAGAGCGGCGGCCATCTCTGGTTCACCATGCCCTACGTCGAGGGCGAGAGCCTTCGCTCCCGACTCGAGCGAGCGGGCCCGCTCCAGCTACACGACGCGCTCCGGATCGCCCGGGAGGCGGGCGAGGCGCTGCAGTACGCCCACGAGCACGGGGTGGTGCACCGCGACATCAAGCCCGAGAACATCCTGCTCACCAAAGACGGCAACACCCTGGTCGCCGACTTCGGCATCGCGCGGCATCTGGACAGTGCGGCGACATCCCACCTGACCGCGACCGGCATTGTGGTGGGCACGCCGAGCTATATGAGCCCGGAGCAGGCCTCGGGCGAGCATGAGGTCGACGGCCGCAGCGATGTCTACTCCCTCGGCTGTGTGCTGTACGAGATGCTGGCGGGGTCGCCCCCATTTACCGGGACGACGGCCCACGCGATCATCGCCAAGCATTTCAGCCAATCGGCACCTCCAGTGGTCACTCCAGGCGGCGTTCCGCCCGCCATCTCGCGCGCTATCGCCCGGGCCCTGGCCAAGTCTCCGGCTGAGCGATTCCCCACCGCCGCGGACTTCGTGAACGCGCTCGAAGAGGGCAGCGGGGCGGTCGAGCGACGTTCTCCCCTCAGAGTCGCGCTCATCGCGCTCGGCGCCCTGGCCATCGTCGCCGGTGCGGTCGTCGCCGGACGGCAACTGGGCCAGAGTCCCGGAGGCAGCGCCGGCTCGGTCGTCCCTGGGCGGGAGCGGAAGCTCTCTCAGCTCACGGTTGCCGGCGGAGTGGAGCAGTGGCCAACGTGGTCACCTGATGGAACCCGCCTGGTGTACGCCGGTGAGGCCGGTGGATTCCGCCAGCTCTTTGTCCGCACCCTCGCCACCGGGGACGAGCGCCGGCTGACCCACAGCAGGCATGACGACATCCAGCCGGCGTGGTCACCTGACGGTCAGCGTTTGGCGTTCGTCCGAGCCAACACCGCCGGCGGCAAGCTCGAGCCGAGCGACATCAACGGATGGTACTTCGAGGGCGGCGACATCTGGAATCTCGATCTCTCATCCGGTAAAGAGACGAAGCTGGTGAACGATGCCTTCGGACCGGCCTGGTCGCCGGATGGATCCTTGCTCGCATTCGACGCGCGCTGGGGCGGGCCTCGTCGTATCTGGGTAGCCGACGCCAGGGGACGGAACCCCCGGCAGATCACCGCCGACTCCAACGACGCCGTGGTGCACGCGGGAGCGCGTTGGTCGCCGGATGGGACGCGGCTGGTCTTCCGCAGAATCGAAAAGACCAAGGCGGACATCGCCGTCGCCGACCTCCACTCATCGTCGGCCACTCGACTGACCGATGACATCGTGGCCGACATGGACCCGGCCTGGGCCCCCAACGGCCGGAGCGTCTACTTCGCCTCGGCGCGAGGTGGAGGGCTCAATCTCTGGCGGGTGCCGGTGGCAGCCGGTGGCACCCCTGCCGGCCCGGCCGAGCAGCTCACCACTGGCGCCGGGGATGATGTGCAACCCGCCCCGTCTCCCGACGGGAGCCGGATTGCCTTCGCGGTGCTGGGCATCAATTCCGATATCTGGCGGTTACCGGTCTCGCCGCAGACCGGACGAGTCGCGGGTGCTCCCGAGCCGGTGGTGGGAACCACGCGAGTGGAGAGCCGGGGGGCCTGGTCGCCGGACGGCAGGGCCATTGCATTCAACAGCGACCGCCGGGGCGACATGAACCTCTGGATTCGGTCGATGGCCGACGGGTCCGAGCGACAACTCACTCATGGAGCAGGAGGCGACTACCAGCCCAACTGGTCGCCCGATGCTCGAACCATTGTTTTCTTCTCGGCCCGTTCAGGAAATGCCGACATCTGGGCGGTGCGGCTGAGTGACGGCGTGCTCTCCCGGCTCACCGATGATCCCAGCACCGACACCAACCCGTTCTACTCGCCCGACGGCCGGCACATCGCCTACCTATCCGAGCGGGGAGGACGCTCAGAGGTGTGGGTGATGAATGCCGACGGGTCGAATCAGCGCAGATTGTATGATGGCGCGGCCGGCGGCCACTTTCTCCGCTGGACCAGGGATGGGACGGCGGTGGTCTTTCGGGCGGAGAGCGGGGTGCAGACCCAGGTCATGGCGTCTCCGCTCGCCGGCGGCGCGCCGACCCAGCTGCCGGCGATCGCGAGCGGAGCTCACATGTCGTTCTCTCCGGATGGGTCGTCGATCATGGACGTGCGCGGCCATAAATCGCTCTGGGTGCATCCGCTGGACGGCCGGCCCGCATATCAGGTCTTCGAATTTCCCGATCCGGACGTACGGATCGATTACCCGGTGTGGTCGCCGGATGGAAAGTGGGTGCTCTTCGACCGGGCTGCGCCGCGCAGTGGTGACATCTGGATGCTCGAGGGAGTCCGATAGGAGCGATGCCGAAGCGAATTGACCGACGGCGCGACGCCGATCCGAACGAAGGGCACGGCGGACTTCCTAGCGATCCACAAACGCCATCATCGACTCGCCGTAGCGCGCTCCCGCGATGGCTTCCGGCGGGAGCGCGGCATCGAGCCGCTGCATCTCCGCCGCACCGAGCTCCAAGTCTGCCGCCCCGAGGTTCTCCTCCAGGTAGCGGCGGCGCTTGGTGCCGGGGATCGGGACCAGGTCCTCGCCCTTCCGGAGAACCCAGGCCAGAGCCACCTGGGCCGGCGTGGCGCTGAGCCGCTCTGCCACCTCCTTCACGACGCTCGCCGCCCGCATGTTGGCGTCGTAGTTCTCATCCTGGAACCGCGGATCTCCCCGCCGATAGTCGCCTTCCGGGTACTCGCTGGCGCGCTTGGCGGTGCCGGTCAGAAAGCCACGGCCGAGGGGACTAAACGGCACCAGGCCGATACCGAGCTCGCGGAGCACCGATATGATCCGGTCCTCGAGATTGCGCTCCCACAGCGAATATTCGCTCTGAAGTGCGGTGATCGGGTGCACCGCATGGGCCCGGCGGATGTTTTCCTCCCCTGCTTCTGAGAGACCGAGAAAGCGCACCTTCCCCTCGCGAACGAGGTCGGCCATGGTGCCGGCCACGTCTTCAATGGGCACCTCGGGGTCGACCCGATGCTGGTACAGGAGATCGATATAGTCGGTGCCCAGCCGGCGAAGCGATCCTTCAACCGCCTGGCGAATGTGGACCGGCCGGCTGTCGAGTCCCGTCCGGCCATTTCCGATGCGCCAGCCGAACTTGGTGGCGATGATCGCCTGGTTGCGCCGGCCCCGGAGTGCCTGGGCCAGTAGCTCCTCGTTGGTGAACGGGCCGTAGACCTCGGCGGTATCGAAGAAGTTGAGGCCCAGCTCCAGTGCGCGGTGAATCGTGGCAATGGACTCGGCGTCGTCCGGGACCCCGTACGACTGACTCATCCCCATGCAGCCGAGTCCCAGCTCCGAGACCTCGAGCCCCTGTCGCCCCAGCTTTCGTGTGGCAAGCATTATGGTCTGTCCCCAACAATTTTCAGAAGCCGTAGAGCTCGGAATATTTTGCGCGTAGCGCCCGAACCAGTGGCCGATGACTGGGTGGCGACCCGGTCACCGATTCGATCAGCTTGGCCGAAGGCAGTCGCCCTCCCTCCAGATAGACCCGCTGCCCGAGCCAACGCACCAGCTCGCCAAACTCCCCGGCGGCAAACTGCGGCTCCAAGTCGCCCAGCTCGGATGCCGCCCGGGAAAAGAGCTGGGCCGCAAAGACATCACCCAGGGTGTACGTAGGGAAGTATCCGATGAGCCCATCGGCCCAGTGGCCATCCTGTAGACATCCTTCCCGGTCATTCATCGGCACCACCCCGAGATACTGACGATAGGCCGCATTCCATGCCTCGGGGAGATCTTCGGCCTTCAAGTCCCCGCCGATGAGCGAGCGTTCGAGCTCGAAGCGCACCAGCGCATGGAGATTGTAGGTCACTTCGTCCGCGTTGACCCGGACGAGCGAGGGTTTGACCTGATTGAGCGCGAGGTGAAACTCATCCAGGCCAACCCTCCCAAGGCCGGAAGCAAAGAGCTCGCGAGCCTGGGGGTAGAAGTGCTGCCAGAACCCCCTGCTACGCCCCACCCGGTTCTCCCACAGTCGGGCTTGCGCCTCATCCATTCCGACCGAGGGTGGCTCGCCCATGGGCGTGCCGTAATGCCGGGCATCGAGTCCCTGCTCATAGAGGGCATGCCCCGCCTCGTGAAGTACCGTGAGCACGCCTCCGGCAAAGTCCCGGGGCCCGAACCGCAGCACGATCCGGCAGTCTCCCGGCCCGATCCCGGTGCAACAGGGATGGACGCCGAGGTCGAAGCGGCCTCGGGTGACGTCAAACCCGACCGCGGCCGCCACCGTCTCGCTGAAGCGGCGCTGCCGCTCGACCGGGAACGTGGCTCCCGCATGGACGCGCGGCCGGCGCCGTGCCTCGGCGATCTCGGCCGCCAGCGGGACCAGCTCCTTGCCTAATGCGGCGAACAGCCGGCCAACGATCTGGCTGGTCATACCCGGCTCATAGTCCTCGATGAGCGCGTCGTAGGGCTCCCGGGCGTAACCCACGCACTCCGCCTCCGCCCGCTTCAGCTCGACGATCTTCTTCAGCCAGGGTCGAAAGGCGGAATAGTTGGCCTCGGTCCGAGCCTTGGCCCAAGCCTTCTGGGCCAGCGCGGTGGTACGCGCCACATCTTCTACCAGGCGCCGGGGAAGCCGGACGTAGCGGTCGTATTCGCGCCTGATCTCTCGGACGTTTACTGCCTCCGGCGAGCGGCGGTCAGCCAGCAGCTCCGATCCCTCGAGCTCGCTCAGGAGCTCGCCGATCCGCGGGTCCGTCCCCCGCTCGTGGAGCAGCCCTGCCAGAAGCGCCAACTGCTCGCTGCGGTTCTCTACTCCGCCCGCCGGCATGTAAGTCTCCTCGTCCCACTCGAGGAGCGCCTCGCACGAGCTGAGGAGAGCTTCCTCCCGCACCCGGCGGAGCAGCTCCTCATAGGCTTGGTCGGCTCGCATGGTCTCCGGTATTCGGGGTTTCGGGCCGGGCGGCGTTGCGCCGGCTGGTCCCAGGGATAACATACACTTTCACCCTATCACATTCCGAGCCGAGGCCCGAAATGTTGACGCCCGCCGAAGAGCACGGTCTGAGCGGGCTGGCCCTGGCCAGCCGGGTCTACCACGCGCTTTACGGTCTGGGTGAGGCTCAGATTGCGCGACTGATCCATCAGCTGCACGAAGGCGCCAAGGATCGTCACATGATCTACCTCCATGACGGCGCCATGGAAGCCATCCGGGTGCTACCCTGCCCCATCACTATTCTGCCCGATCAGCTCGCCTACGTAAAACACGTGACCCTGGCGATACAGGGCGCCCTCAAGCGGCTCCCTGATTTATACCAAGGTGACGAAGCGGTCAGGGAGATCCTCCGCCTGCCTGAAGCGGAGGAATCCTGGCTCTACGAGTGCTGGGGCGACAGCCAACGAAAGCACAACCCGATGTTTGGCCGGCTGGATGCCCTCGTCGATTTCACCAGCCCCATGTGGAAGGAATCGTTCCGCTTCGTGGAGCCCAACCTGACCGGAATCGGCGGGCTGCACATGGTGCCCACCGGCGAAGGGCTGGTGGCCGAGGTGGTAGTGCCGCCATTGGAGAGCCAGGACCCCGGGCTCCGCTTCGAGACCGTCACCGACATCCGAGATCTGCTGGCCCGGGAAATCATGGGCCACATGCGCGCTATGGGCACCGGCCGGCAACTCTGTTTGATCGAGCCCAAGTACGCGGGTGACGGTCCCG